>NZ_JBCDMC010000070.1:0-255 GCF_042465995.1 Vibrio frigidus
TTGGAACAGTTTAACCAGCAATAACGAACAGACTTCAGTGAAGGTGAGCGATGACGGCAAAACCGTTCTTGTTTATACGGGCAATGATAGCAACGACACCGCTAGCTATGTGTTGTCAGCGACCATCAATATTGATGGCACCTACAGCATTACTCAACATCAAGCGATAGAACAAGTTAACGGTGATGGCGATATTAATGAGCTAACCATCGGAGTGGATGTTACTGATACCGATGGCGACACCGTACCAAATGC
>NZ_JBCDMC010000071.1:0-255 GCF_042465995.1 Vibrio frigidus
GGGCAGAACGAGGAACTCGGCCTCGAGTTGTGAAACAGCAGCAATTTGAATACGCCTATCTGTTTGGTTCCGTTTGTCCCGCAAGAGGTATAGGTGAGGCAATGGTCGTCCCTTGGGTCAATAAAGACATTATGATTGAACACTTGAAACAGATATCTGAAATGACCCAAAGTGGGCGTCATGCAGTGGTGATAATGGATGGTGCAGGATGGCATACCGAAGATATCGTTAACCAATTCGATAATGTCAGTATCA
>NZ_JBCDMC010000072.1:0-255 GCF_042465995.1 Vibrio frigidus
AATTTAAGTTCTTTTTGGCTCAATGAATACTGACTTTAAATTGCCTTCTACTATAAATAGTAGAGTGTTCTTTAAAGTTCACATTACTCCAACAGAGTAATGTTATTTATAACTGTGTTCGAAGCTAATCCACTTTCACTTTAAAAAAGTAAAAACAAAATAAGCATCAAATTAGGTCACTCAGTTCATTGAAACCGTTGTTGATTTCGTGCCCTAAGGCAGAGAATCATCTTCGATTGTCATCAACGAGTGCCC
>NZ_JBCDMC010000073.1:0-255 GCF_042465995.1 Vibrio frigidus
AATGACTATGATTGCCCGTATTACATGCGGGCATTTATTTCGCTCAAAGTTGAGTGAAGTCAACATACCGTTTTTAATGAATAGATTGAAAATTGTATCTTGACTTTACAGTCAGGACGCGTAGAATGCGCATCCCTAACTGATTGAAACTGATAAAGATTCGATGGTTAGAACGCTCTTTAACAATTTAAACCTATATCAATCTGTGTGGGCACTCGTTGATGACAATCGAAGATGATTCTCTGCCTTAGGGCA
>NZ_JBCDMC010000074.1:0-255 GCF_042465995.1 Vibrio frigidus
AATGACTATGATTGCCCGTATTACATGCGGGCATTTATTTCGCTCAAAGTTGAGTGAAGTCAACATACCGTTTTTAATGAATAGATTGAAAATTGTATCTTGACTTTACAGTCAGGACGCGTAGAATACGCATCCCTAACTGATTGAAACTGATAAAGATTCGATGGTTAGAACGCTCTTTAACAATTTAAACCTATATCAATCTGTGTGGGCACTCGTTGATGACAATCGAAGATGATTCTCTGCCTTAGGGCA
>NZ_JBCDMC010000075.1:0-255 GCF_042465995.1 Vibrio frigidus
TCTATTCATTAAAAACGGTATGTTGACTTCACTCAACTTTGAGCGAAATAAATGCCCGCATGTAATACGGGCAATCATAGTCATTCTACATAAAGTCTTACTTGTGCGCTTTATCTAGTGTTGTCTTTTCTTTCCTAAAAAAGATAAAACGATGTTAAAGCCTGGCGATGTCCTACTCTCACATGGGGAGACCCCACACTACCATCGGCGCTATTGCGTTTCACTTCTGAGTTCGGCATGGGATCAGGTGGGTCC
>NZ_JBCDMC010000076.1:0-255 GCF_042465995.1 Vibrio frigidus
ATGGTTACGGTCACTGGCTCTGAATCTTCAGTGCCATCATTCGCCGTATAGGTGAAACTGTCTGTCGCTTTATCATCAACGCCTAATGATTCAAACGCTCCGTTTGGATCATAGCTATAGCTGCCGTTTTCATTAAGGATAAGCGCTGCACCACTTTCTAAGGTGATGGTTTGACCTACTTTCGAGCTATCGCCATTAACACTGCTAACTGTGAGGCTGTCTTGCTCTACGTCCGTGTCGTTTTTCAACACGCCG
>NZ_JBCDMC010000077.1:0-255 GCF_042465995.1 Vibrio frigidus
ACAGCATTACTCAACATCAAGCGATAGAACAAGTTAACGGTGATGGCGATATTAATGAGCTAACCATCGGAGTGGATGTTACTGATACCGATGGCGACACCGTACCAAATGCCGCCAATATCAACATCACGATAGCGGATGGTGCGCTCGCAACCGCGACCGATAGCAATGTTACTTTCACTGAAACACAAGGCGTTCAAACGATTACCGGCGGGGACTTAACCGTTGCCGTTGTTCAAGGCAGTGACGATGTTG
>NZ_JBCDMC010000078.1:0-255 GCF_042465995.1 Vibrio frigidus
CAATTGTAAGATCATTGCTCCAAAAATTTATGTATACAGAATATCGTTCGTTATTAATAACTTAGCACAAATCTCGGTGTTTCTATTGAATGATACTTAACCATTTTTGTCACTGATATGTTGGCACACTATTCGTTTCGAATTAGGTGTCATTATGTCTTATCGAGCATGGTTGTGTGTTTTGTATGCATTGGCGGTAGCGTTGAGTTTTTCAACGACCGTTGTTGCGAAAGAAGTCGCACTTAATTCACCAGA
>NZ_JBCDMC010000079.1:0-255 GCF_042465995.1 Vibrio frigidus
GGGGGGGGGGGGGGGGGGGGGGGGGGGGGGGGGGGGGGGGGGGGGGGGGGGGGGGGGGGGGGGGGGGGGGGGGGGGGGGGGGGGGGGGGGGGGGGGGGGGGGGGGGGGGGGGGGGGGGGGGGGGGGGGGGGGGGGGGGGGGGGGGGGGGGGGGGGGGGGGGGGGGGGGGGGGGGGGGGGGGGGGGGGGGGGGGGGGGGGGGGGGGGGGGGGGGGGGGGGGGGGGGGGGGGGGGGGGGGGGGGGGGGGGGGGGGGG
>NZ_JBCDMC010000008.1:0-339568 GCF_042465995.1 Vibrio frigidus
CGCCGGTAATCGTTTGAGGACCTTGTGTTTCCGTGAAGGCAACGTTGTTGTCGGTCGCGGTTGCGAGCGCACCATCCGCTATCGTGATGTTGATATTGGCGGCATTTGATACGGTGTCGCCATCGGTATCAGTAACATCCACTCCGATGGTTAGTCCATTGATATCACCATCACCGTTAACTTGTTCTATCGCCTGATGCTGAGTAATACTGTAGGAGCCATCGATATTGATGGTCGCAGACAGAACATAGCTACTGCTGTCAGTACTGTCATCACCAGTGTAGACGATAACGGTTTTGCCATCATCGCTTACCTTGACCGATGTCTGTTCGTTATTGCTCCTTAAACTACTCCAGACTACATCACTTTCGACAGCAGTATTAAAGGTTACTGATTCAACATCGTCACTGCCTTGTACTACTGCTACAGTCAATGGTGAACCTTGACTATCTTGATTGAAGGTTTGTGGTGCTTGAGTTTCTACAAATTCGATTGAACTATCGGTAGCCGTAGCTAATACCCCATCATTAACCGAATAATTGAGCTCGTTAGTAACAACGTCTCCATCAAAATCTACGGACGTGATCGGTAGTGGCAAATTAATCACGTCACTGTCAGAGTTTAACTGTTCAAGTACCTGATATTGTGTGATCGAATAGGTGCCATCAAGAGCAATAGTTGCCTCAAGCACAAGATTATTCGGCTCACCAAGAACGAATACCGATAGCGTTCGTCCATCGTCCGACAATACCGCTTCTAGTGGTTGATTATTTGTAAGTACGTCATCAAATAATGCCGTGCTTGCTTCATCAAAGCGGATGTCCTGAAGGTAATCAGAACCAATATTAATGGCTGTGCCTTCAAAAATGGCTGGGTTTTCAGGCGTCAGTTCTGTTGTTTCTGTGTAATCGATATCAATATCGACTGTCGTTTGGTCTTGCCCATCAAGAATGGTTGACGTGAGCACGACTGGAGAAACAAGACTGTTATTGCTGGTGTCTTGACCTTGAATAGCGATATCGATTGACAGATTATTGTCAGTAAATCGAACCAATCCTGTGCTACCAATCGACGTGTTGTGATCGATAGGCTGTTCTAACGTAGTGGTAAGGGACAATTCTACATTAGCGCCAACGGATGTGGTGACTAAAGCAAACGTAATGACTGTCTCGCCATTTTGTACACCAATAATGCTGTTTGTTGCCTCGTCGAACCGGAATACAACGGGCTCACCTGATGAAGTAACTTCACTATTTAGCTCTAAAAGCAGTGCCTCAAGTTGAACTTCCTCAAAGGTGAACGTTAGCGGATCAAGAGGTCGGTTTCCTGCCGTAACGGTACTGTTAACCGTTGATGTTTGTAACGCACTCGATGAATCGATGATACCCTCAATAATAGAGGCCGAGCCTACTTGTCCGCCCTCAGCGGCTCGAATGAGAGGAATATCATTATCTTCGGTCGCTTGTGTTCGCTCAAATCCTTGCGTTTCGAAGAACGTAGAAGCCAACGTTTCCATATAGGTATAATCGATAGTGACAAAGCCGGCATTTGCACTTGTTGCTCCCTGCCCACCAGCAGCCGTTGCTTCTAATGCAAGTGTCGGGTCAATCCCGTCCAATATAGCGGCTTGGATATCAGCAATATCGTCAAGCTCAAATGTCGCAAGTTCACTCGCTACTGCTGTGGGGTCAACGTTTATGTCACCAGATACCGGCGCAATGGCGAGGTTTTGACCATTATTTAGGCCATCAGGTGCTAGGCAAGAAACACAGTTTCTGTCCACAATGACCTGTTGACCGTTGATTTGCACAATAACTTCAGCGTTTTTAGGTGTTATTAATATGTCTTGGGGAATTAATTGCATACCGGATTCAGCCAACTTCGCCGCTTCACCTGGCCTAATCAAAATCGCGCCACCAGTGCTGGACTCAATAATGGCATTTTGATTTAAAATTTGTTCGTTCATACGGAGGTTCCCCAACACGGATATCTACTACTATGGAATTTAGTGCGAAATGAATTCTTCAAGATACGAGTCAACATGACCGAAAGATCATTGTAGAATATTAATTAAATGTAAAATCTGCACAATATCTTTACAGTATATCATCCCATCTGATGCAATAAACAATAAAATATTATTAAATAACGTGATTAATGGTAACCTTGTCGTCTAACGATTACTGAGACCATATTAATGACAAAGCTAACATCAGACATAGAAGCAAACTTACAGTTATTTATAACTGATACTAAGAAGACTAAAATAGTTTGGGGGTTACGAAATAGCGAAGAAGATTGGCTAGCCTGCGACTCTTCTGAGTTTGAAAACAGTGAAGTCATGCCATTCTGGTCCAACAAAGAAGACGCCTCGATACATAACGTTGAAGAGTGGGCTGAATTTGAGATTTGCGAAATCCCATTAGACGTTTTTGTTGAAGATTGGCTTATCACCTTAGCTGAAGATGGCGTGTTAGCAGGAATTAACTGGAATGCGTCATTAGAAGGCAAAGAATTAGAGCCTTCAGATCTCGCGAAGTTATTTCTTTAAGCATCTAGGAATAACTGAGTAGCAGACTTTAAAAGGCCCAACTAAGGTTTAATGCTGTTCACTTAAGAAAAAGTATTCGTCGTCATTCCCGTTCAAACGTAATGCTGTTCGGTTAGTGCTAAATACTTCGTCATTCCCGTGAAAACGGGAATCTTGGTGAGTTTAGATCCCCATTTTCATGGGGATGACGTCGGTTTTCGTAAGGATGACAGAGTTAGATATCTTAAGTGAACATCATTACCAATTTAGGTTGGGCTGTTTTGATCTAGGTTTTACAACCCTGTATGAGTTTTGCTTCGTAACGCCGCCTGTACGCCGTCTTGATTAGAAAGGTACTCGTCCAAGCCTGCTCTTCTTAATTCACAGGATGGACAATCACCGCAACCATCACCTATGATACCGTTATAGCAGGTCAAGGTATTGTTTCTAACGAGAGATAACGCATTATAATGGTCTGACAATGCCCATGTTTCTGCTTTGTTTAACCACATTAAAGGCGTTTGAATCGTCAGTTTTCTATCCATGCCTTTTACCAGTGCGTCATTTATTGACTTAACAAACTCATCGCGACAATCTGGATACCCAGAAAAATCCGTTTCGCACACACCCGTAATAATAGTATCCGCACCGATTTGATAGGCATAAATACCCGCTAAGGTTAAGAAAAGTATGTTTCTTCCAGGCACAAATGAATTGGGTAACCCATTTTCTTGAAGCGCATGTGACACAGGAATATCATCACGAGTGAGCGAACTGATAGCAAGTTCGTTTAATAACCCGACATCCATAACCTTATGAGCCACGATACCAAGGTCTTTTGCCAGCTTTTTGGCCACCTCTATTTCCAACTTGTGCCTTTGACCATAATCGAAGGTAATTGCATGTACTTCGTCGAACTCTTGAATCGCTTTTACTAAACAAGTAGTCGAGTCTTGGCCTCCACTAAAAACCACAACGGCTTTCTTCATTTCACTATCTCTTTTAAAACGCATCCGCTGACATTAATTCACAACATATTTAAGGTCAATTAGAACTAGTGTATTCTTCTTTTTGTTTTTCAATTTTATTTTTTGGGTAGGTTATGTATAAACTCGTCGCTTTAGACATGGATGGTACGCTGCTAAACAGCAAAAAAGAGATCACAACACGCAATAAAGAGGCTATAGCTCAAGCAAGAGCGCGTGGTGTAACGGTTATTCTTGCTTCCGGCCGGCCGCTCGCAGGTATGGAAGAAAAACTTAAAGAACTGGAACTTACGTCTGACAAAGATTTTGTGGTCTCCTCTAATGGTTCTTATGTGCACCGTGTCTCCGACTTGAAACAGATACACAGCCAAATCATCACAGGCAAAGATGCAAAACGCGTGGCAAGGGTGGCTGAAGAACTCGGTGTACATATGCACGCCTTTAGTGTTGAACACGGCCTAATTACGCCAAAAAACAACCAATATACCGAACACGAAGCCTTTATTAATGGCCTTAACGTCAACGAATTTGATTTCTCGCAGTTAGAAGACGACCATCCGATTGTCAAGGCGATGTTTGCTGATTCATCGGAAGCGCTCGATAGAGTAACACCGCTTTTAGCTGACGATCTCCATGCTGATTACACGATCGTCAGAAGCGCGCATATATTTTTGGAATTTCTACACCTAGGAAGCAACAAAGGCATTGGTGTTGCCGTGGTGGCAGACTGCTTAGGTATTAAACCTACCGAGGTGATCAGCATTGGTGATGCTCAAAACGATCACCATATGATTAAGTACGCTGGACTTGGTGTTGCCATGGGTAATGCAACGGAAGCGACCAAAGCCTTAGCGGATCATATAACCGATACCCATGAGAACTCTGGTGTTGCTGAGGTTATCGAAAGGTTTATTCTCAACGTCTAATAAACTCGTCATCTTGAAATGGGTTCATCGTTCTCTACATACTCTACGCAGACAGACACCGAATTCGATTGGGCGAGACTGCGTAGAAGTACGCCTCATTCAATCGATTTACAAAGCCAATGAATATGATGAATAAAACCACTCTTCTCATAGAATTTAAGGGCATGTTGGTTAAACTGCCACACCTCAACAAATATCTTTTTAACACCATATTCTTCAAAGGTTTTTTCTAAACGTTGCATCAACTGGTTGGCAACGGATTGCTTTCTGTATTCAGGGGAAACAAACACTTCATCAACACTGCCCATTTGAATAGGCTTACTGACCACAGAAATAAGTTCGCAAAAATGCCCGGTAATAAACCCGACCACATTGTCTTGAATTGGGTCTACTGCCACATACACAAGGCATTCAGGGTCATGCATATATCGCGCAATGGACTTCTGTTTTTCTATTTCTTCGGGCGTTTTTATATCCGTCGGCATGGATTGATGATGATAATCATGAAGATCAAACATCAACGAATTGAGCTGCCCTAGGTCGTCTAAACACGCTGGTCGAATTTTAATATTGGTCACTTTAACACCGAAAAATAGAGACGTTATTGACCGCATTATAAGTCGTTTTTCACGTTACACAAAGCAAAAGACACCAACCAACGTCGGTGTCTTTATTAGGGTGTGAATTTAGTGTTTGAGCACTCTTTCTATCTCTGTCAGGCTGCTCGGGTCATCGATAGTTGAAGGGACAGTATATGCTTCCCCATCGGCAATTTGTCTTATAATTCTACGCAATATTTTGCCTGAACGCGTTTTAGGCAAGCGGTCAACAACCAGTGCGTGTTTAAAGCAAGCAACCGCACCAATTTCGGTCCGAACTTTTCCAATGAGCTCCCCTTCCAGATCATGCTCATCCAACTTAACACCATCTTTAAGTACCACAAGACCGAGAGGAAGTTGCCCTTTGAGATCATCATGAATCCCAATTACCGCACATTCGGCAACCGCCGGATGTCCGCCAACGATCTCCTCCATTTCACCTGTCGATAAACGGTGTCCCGCTACGTTTATCACATCGTCAATACGACCCATGATAAAAAGGTACCCATCTTCATCAATGTAACCGCCATCTCCTGAAACGTAATAGCCTTCAAACTGACTGAGATAGCCGGACTCGAAACGGTCGTGATTGCGCCAAACCGTAGGAAGACAACTCGGAGGTAATGGGCGTTTCAGTGCCACAAATCCTTGTTGGTTCGCTGGCACTTCCTCGCCTACTTCATTCAGTACCACGACATTGTAACCAGGCACTGGCATTGTCGCTGAACCGGGTTTTACCTTCATCATTTCGATGCCAGTCAGGTTACTGGCGATGGCCCAACCCGTCTCAGTTTGCCACCAATGGTCAATCACAGGCTTCGCCGTTTTTTCTACCACCCATTCCAATGTCGGAGGGTCAAGGCGTTCTCCTGCCATAAAGATGGTTTTCAGCGCGGACAAGTCGTATTTTTCTAATAATAAAGCGTCTGGATCTTCTTTCTTGATTGCTCGGAAAGCCGTTGGTGCCGAAAACAGCGCCGTTACATTATACTCGTCGCAAACGCGCCAAAAAGCACCGGGATCTGGCGTTCTAACGGGCTTACCTTCAAACAATATCGTGGTGCAGCCGTGAATTAATGGCGCATAAACAATATAAGAGTGTCCGACAACCCAACCCACATCTGATGCCGCCCAAAAGACGTCGTCTTGCTCGATGTTGTAGATGGTCCTCATGCTGTACTTCATCGCAACGGCATGCCCACCATTATCGCGTACTACCCCTTTGGGTTTGCCTGTCGTTCCCGATGTATAAAGAATATAAAGCGGGTCCGTTGATTGTACAGGTACACAACCGTGTGGTGTTGCTTTTTCGGCAGCCTGTTGCCAATCAACATCTCTTTCGTTACTGAGTTCTGCGAGCGCTTCACTTCTTTGAAAAACCAACACTTTGTCTGGTTTCCAACGGCTGTCCATAATCGCTTTATCGACCAATGGCTTGTAGGGGATGATCTTGGCAATTTCGATACCGCATGACGCCGTCATAATAACTTTTGGTTCTGCGTCTTCTATCCTGACTGCAAGCTCATTAGGAGCAAAACCCCCAAAAACGACCGAGTGTATCGCACCGAGTCTGGCACAAGCCAACATCGCCATTGCCGCTTCTGGAATCATCGGCATGTATATGACAACGCGGTCACCTTTAGTCACTCCATTTTCAGCGAGCATACCGGCAACCTTAGCCACCTGGTCGCGCAGCTGATTATAGGTGTATTTACGCTTAGTTAGGGTTACTGGAGAATCATAAATAAGGGCGATCTTTCCCCCCCGGCCATGTTCACAGTGGTAGTCTAAAGCCAGCCAAGCTGTATTTAACTTCCCATCAGGGAACCAACGCTCGATACCATTCTCATCTTTTTCAAGTATTGTATTCGGTGCTTCAAACCAGTCTATACTTTTCGACTGTTCTTTCCAGAAGCTTTCTGGTTGCGTTTGAGACCACTGATATTCTTTTAAGTAGGCAGACATATTGCTTCCTCCAATGTGTCTTAATGTTTAAATGATTGTATCAACGGGTACACGTACCCATCCTTCCATTAATACTCGAGCGCTTCTGCTCATTACTGCCTTTTCTACTACCCAACCGTATTCAGTTTTGCTGGCCTTTGCGCCAACCTTTAAGGTTCCCGAAGGGTGCCCAAACGTGACCGCATTCTTTTCTCCACCGCCAGCGGCGATGTTAACTAATGTATTCGGTACACAAGCGGCGGCTGCAATAGCGACTGCGGCAGTCCCCATCATGGCGTGATGTAATTTCCCCATCGACAGGGCACGAACCAATACATCAATCTCAGTTGAGCTAACCTCTTTACCACTTGAAGAATAGTATGTTTTAGGTCTCGATATAAACGCGACTTTAGGCGTATGTTGCCTCATCGACGCCTCAGACACGTGGCTGATCAATCCCATTTTAACGGCACCATGGGCCCGAATTGACTCAAACATACTTAACGCTTTCTCGTCATTGTTGATGTCATCCTGAAGCTCTGCACCGTGATAATTTATCGCTGCTGCATCGATAAAAATAGTCGGAATACCGGCGTTAATCATCGTCGCTTTAAGCACGCCAACATCGGGTACTTCAAGGTCATCCACAAGATTTCCGGTTGGAAACATTGAACCGCTCCCGGCAGAAGGATTCATGAAATCCACTTGAATTTCAGCGGCCGGAAATGTCACACCATCGAGTTCGAAATCACCGATTTCTTGTACGCAACCGTTGCTCATTGGGACATGGATTAGAATAGTTTTCTCGATATTTACTTGCCAGACTCTAACCGTCACAATGCCATTTTGCGGTATGGACAATGGGTCGAGCAGACCACAATGGATGGCAAATGGACCTACAGCGGCAGACAAGTTTCCGCAATTTCCACTCCAATCGACAAAAGGCTTATCGATAGAAACTTGGCCAAAAAGGTAATCGACATCGTGAGCGGGTCGAGCACTCTTTGAAACAATGACTGTCTTGCTCGTACTCGATGTTGCTCCACCCATCCCGTCGATTTGTTTGGTATACGGGTCAGGGCTGCCAATCACTCTTAGCAATAATTTGTCTCTCAAATCGCCCGGTTGTTGGGCTGCTTCAGGTAGATCGTCAAGATTAAAAAAGACTCCTTTGCTTGTACCACCGCGCATATAGGTTGCTGGAATCTTTATTTGAGACTGAACTTCTTGGTTTTGTTCGTTCATGTCCAACTCCTATGCCAAAAAATCTTGAGCAAAACGCTGAAGTACACCGCCTGCGTTATAAACCGAAACTTCATCCGCTGTATCTATTCGACAGGTAACGACCACATTTACTTTCTCACCATTTTGACGAGTGATGACAACGTCTAAATCGACACCTGGTTGAATTTCGCCTTTCACATCATAAAGTTCTGTACCATCGAGAGCTAATGTATGGCGGTTTTGTCCATGTTTAAACTCTAACGGCAGAACACCCATACCCACTAAGTTTGTGCGGTGTATACGCTCGAATCCTTCCGCTACGATGACTTCAACACCCGCTAGTCGAACACCTTTTGCCGCCCAATCTCGTGATGAACCTTGTCCGTAGTCTGCTCCCGCGATGATGATTAGCGGCTGTTTTCGGTCCATATAGGTTTCTATCGCTTCCCACATACGCGTAATCTTACCTTCCGGTTCGATACGAGCAAATGATCCCTGAACCACTTCACCATTCTCTTTAACCATTTCATTGAACAATTTTGGGTTTGCAAAGGTCGCGCGTTGAGCCGTTAGGTGATCACCGCGATGGGTTGCATAGGAATTAAAATCTTCCTCTGGCACCTTCATTTTGGTGAGGTATTCGCCCGCTGCGCTCGATGCTAATATCGCATTAGAAGGTGAAAGATGATCAGTCGTAATATTGTCAGGCAAGATGGCTAATGGGCGCATAGCAGACAGACTTCTCTTACCGGCCAACGCACCTTCCCAGTAGGGTGGTCGACGGATATAGGTACTTTGTGGTCGCCAATCATATAATGGATTATTGTTTTGGTCCTCCTCCACCATCTTAAACATCTGGATGTAAACCTGATTAAACTGCTCTGGTTTCACAAAACGACTGACGACGTCATCTATCTCTTCGTCGCTCGGCCATAGGTCACTCAAATATATCGCTTGGCCATCGCTATCGGTGCCGATTACGTCTTTTTCTATATCAAATCGCATCGTACCCGCAAGCGCATATGCGACAACAAGGGGTGGCGACGCTAAGAATGCCTGTTTAGCATAGGGATGGATTCGACCGTCAAAATTTCGATTTCCGGAGAGTACTGCGGTTGAGTAGAGGTCTCTATCAATTATCTCTTTTTGTATCTTTGGATCCAACGCCCCACTCATTCCGTTACAGGTTGTACATGCGTAGCCAACGATACCAAAACCTAGCTTCTCCAGTTCAGGTAACAGGCCAGACTCCTCAAGATACAGTTTCGCTACTTTCGAACCCGGTGCAAACGATGTTTTAACCCAGGGTTGACGAACCAATCCTAATTCGTTTGCCCTTTTAGCCAACAAAGCCGCTGCGATAACATTTCTAGGGTTGCTGGTATTCGTACATGACGTAATTGCGGCAATAATAACGGCACCATCAGGCAGTAAGCCTTCTTCCTTTTTCCACGCTTTAGCGATTCCGCGTTGCGTAAGCTCCGACGTGGGTAAACGGCGATGGGGATTGGATGGGCCCGCAAGGTTACGTTGAACAAAAGAGAGGTCGAACTCTAAAACTCGTTCATATTCCGCCTCTACCATGTCGTCAGCCCATAAACCTGTCTGCTTAGCATACTGTTCTACTAAGGCCACTTGCTTATCGTCGCGTCCCGTCAATTTCAGGTAGTTAATCGTCTGTTCATCGATGTAGAACATGCCAGCCGTTGCACCATATTCTGGCGTCATGTTTGAAATAGTTGCTCTATCACCGATGGTAAGCTTCCTTGCCCCCTCACCAAAAAACTCTAGGTAAGATGAAACCACCTTCTGTTGACGCAAAAATTCTGTGATGGCCAGTACAATATCAGTGGCGGTAATACCCGGTTGTCGAACGCCCGTTAATTTCACACCAACAATATGAGGTAATCTCATCATAGACGGCCTACCGAGCATCACTGTTTCCGCCTCTAACCCGCCAACACCGATGGCAAGGACACCTAATGCGTCGACATGCGGGGTATGACTATCGGTCCCAACACAGGTATCAGGAAAGGCGACACCATTTTTAACTTGAACAACCGGAGACATTTTTTCAAGGTTTATCTGATGCATTATCCCGTTACCCGCAGGGATAACATTCACGTTTTTAAACGCCGTTTTACACCACTCTATAAAGTGAAATCTATCTTCATTTCGTCGGTCTTCAATATCCCGATTTTTTTGAAACGCGTCTTTGTCGAAACCGGCATGTTCTACCGCAAGTGAATGGTCAACTATCAGCTGAGTTTCTACAACGGGGTTTACCTTCGCCGGGTCACCACCTTCGTCTGCAATGGCGTCTCTTAATCCCGCTAGGTCAACCAACGCCGTTTGCCCTAATATATCGTGGCAAACAACGCGAGCAGGATACCAAGGAAAATCCAGATCTCGTTTTCGTTGAATTAACTGCAATAAGGCATCGTTAAGTTGATCTGCTTCGCACCGACGGACTAAGTTCTCTGCCAAGATTCTAGACGTATATGGCAGTTTGCTATAAGCACCCGCAACAAGGCTATCAACCGCCAGTTTTGTGTCGTAGTACTCAACCTGTGTGTTTGGTAACCACTTTCTATATTGACTATTCATCTTTCACTTCCAGTAATATTCTTTGGCAGGTCTATCCTGCGATTACTTTTCATTCTATCTATTCGAGCAAACCTTTTGCCGCATCAACGAACAAGTTGGGCAGCGAACTAATTGCTATCTATCAAGGCTAGCTTTACCTCACTAATCTCGTTGGTCGATGGGCAACCACTCTTGATGTTCTGGTCCATCATAATCCGCACTTGGGCGGATAATTCGGTTATTAGCGCGTTGCTCAAATACGTGTGCAGTCCAACCTGTTAAACGGCTCATCACAAAGATAGGCGTAAACAACTTCGTTGGGATATCTAAAAAGTGATAAGCGGAAGCGTGGAAGAAATCCGCATTACAGAAAAGTCCTTTTTCTCTTTTCATTACCGATTCGACACGCTCTGAGACCGCATAGAGTTGGGTATCACCAACCGCTTCAGAGAGTGCTTTTGACCATTTTTTGATCAACGCATTACGCGGGTCTGATTCGGTGTATACCGCGTGACCAAAGCCCATGATCTTTTCTTTTTCATCAAGCATCCTCAATATTTCTGATTCCGCTTGCGCCGGTGTTGTCCAGTTCTCGATCATCTCCATTGCTGCTTCGTTTGCACCGCCATGCAGAGGGCCTCTTAATGTACCTATTGCTGCGGTGACGCAAGAATGGATATCAGACAACGTTGATGCACAAACACGAGCGGCAAACGTCGACGCGTTGAATTCGTGCTCGGCATAAACAATCAGCGAACAGTGCATAACCTGCTTGTGTAGATCTGTTGGGGTTTTATCGGTCAGTAATTTTAGGAAATAACCACCAATGGTGTCTTCGGAGGTATCGTCCGTTTCAATGCGGACCCCATCATGGCTAAAACGATACCAGTAACAGATAATGGCCGGGAATAACGCAAGCATGCGTTCTGTGCTGGCTTGCTGCTGTGAGAAATCCATCTCTTGTTCAAGATTACCTAATATGGAACAACCTGTTCTCATAACATCCATCGGATGCGCATCTTTTGGGATAAGTTCCAACGCCGCTTTGAGTTCATTTGGTAAACCACGTAGGCCGACTATTCGTGTTTTATAATCGTCGAGTTCTTTTTGATTTGGTAGGTGACCCTGTAACAAAAGATGTGCGACCTCTTCAAACTCCGCATGGTTTGCTAGATCAGTAATGTCGTAACCACGGTAGGTCAAACCTGTCCCCGTTTGCCCAACAGTACATAGGGATGTCGTCCCAGCGCTCTGACCTCTTAACCCCGCTCCACCTAATTTTTTCTGTGACATAATGAACTCCTTTCATCGGTTTTGAAGCTTCCCTACTGCATCGCTTCGCTTGTTTACGTTATTAGTTAATTCTTTAATTTTTTGCTGGTTATTATTATTGTTATTTTCCTGAAAACAGCTTATCTAGCGTGTTCTCATAATCGTGGTAATTAAGATGTGTATAGAGCTCTTTTCTCGTTTGCATGTGTTCGACCATGGCTTCTTGGTTACCCACATCAAGTAGGTGTTGATACACCATTTCGGCGGCTTTATTCATTGCTCGGAAAGCACTTAATGGATAGAGGACCATATCAACGCTTGCCTTTGCTAACGCTTCACCACTGTAAAGCGGTGTCTGCCCAAACTCAGTAATGTTGGCCAATATCGGGACATGTTTACCGGTGGCAGATTGCAGTGCCGCTGAAAACTTCTTGTATTGTTCAAGCTCTGTCATTGCTTCAGGAAAGATCATATCTGCACCCGCTTCAACGCAGGCAATGGCTCTTTCAATTGCGGAATCAATCCCCTCAACAGCAAGCGCATCGGTTCGGGCCATGATCACAAAGTCGTCATTCACTCTCGCATCGACGGCCGCTTTTACACGATCGGCCATCTCATCTTTACTTACGATGGCTTTGTTTGGACGGTGGCCACAGCGTTTCTGGGCAACTTGGTCTTCCATATGAATAGCACCTGCGCCTGCCTTTTCCATCGCTTTGATGGTTCGAGCAATGTTAAAAGCGCCGCCAAATCCGGTGTCGATGTCAACCATAAGCGGCAAGTCACACGCATTGGTAATTCGTTCTACATCGACCAACACATCATTTAAGGTCGTGATTCCAAGGTCAGGTAATCCATAAGAAGCATTCGCAATCCCGCCTCCGGATAAATAAATCGCTTGATGACCCACATTTTTCGCCATCATTGCGCAGTATGGATTGACCGTACCAACGATTTGAAGTGGGTCATTTTCTTTGACGGCTAGTCGGAATTTTGCGCCTTGACTTAATCTCATGAGTGGTTCTCCTTTACAGATTGCATTTGTTTTTCGATAAGCATGCGGCTACCTGATATATGTCTTCGCATCAGCATTTCCGCCAGCTCTTCATCTCGATTCTGGATGGCTTGAAGTATGAACTTATGTTCTTCAAGCGCTTTTTCAGGTCGCGAGTGCGATTGAGGGGATTTAGCACGATACATTCTTAATAGATGGTATAGCTCATCGCAAAGCAATGAGATTAATTTGGTATTGCGGCTAGCTTTGATAATTCGGTAGTGAAAGTCGAAGTCTCCTTGTTGCTGAAAATAGGACTTACCCTCTACTTCATCGATATGGTCTGAATGTGTCGACAATAACTGTTTTAATGCGGACAGTTCGTTATCACTGATATTTCTAGCCGCAAGTCTTGCCGCCATCCCTTCTAACGACTCCCTTACTGCGTAAAGTTCTGACAAATGTTCTTGAGAAAATGAAATCACTCTTGCGCCAACATGAGGAATTCGCTCTATCAAGCCCAGCCCCTCAACGCGCATTATCGCTTCACGTAGAGGGCCACGACTTACACCAAATCGTTTCGCCAACTCAGGTTCAGAGATCTTCGAGCCAGATTCAATATCTCCAGATACAATGGCGTCAATAAGGTACTCGGTCAGGTTTTCTGACTTGGTCCCTTCTTTATCATTGTTTACTCTTTTTAACTCGGTTGTCTGGTTCACGTTATTTCTCTGTGTTAACAATATTTACTTCATACACAGAAAATAGCGCACTAAACGGGTCCATTACAACTAAATTGTCGACAATGTAGACTAATGTCTAATGATATGGGGGCTAATTCTAGAGAAAGAGTATGAAAAAACGGACAGCAATAACGTTCACATCAGATGTAACCTTGTTGACCTTATATAAAGCAGCCTCATTGACGAGAATAATTAAAGGATGGCTCTTTTCGCTGATTCCATTCGTCGAAACCATGCTACCCAGTGAAGCAATAAAACACGGGGATTCCTTGATTTAACCATATTGCGCCCCAACCACTGTATTTATAAACAAATTTACCTTTTTTATTTAGTCTGCTATCGGCAGAACAGTAACGGAATTCACATGGAAAAGTTCGCGTCAATTTATCAACGGGCCGCCGAAAGAAAAGGCAGCGAAGCACAACTAGAATCTCTTTTAAATCACCCTTTGACGACACAACAACTGTTAGCTATAACTGAAGACCGTTGGCTTTCAGCGTTCTCTATGAAAGTTTTTCAATGTGGTATTTCATGGAATGTGGTTAGAAATAAATGGCCCAATTTTGAAAATTTATTTTTCAATTTCAAGATCGACTCTTTGCTTATGCTGTCAGAAGAACAATGGGAAGCCAAAGCAAAGGAGCCGAAAATCATTCGTCACCTAACCAAGGTAATGTCTATCCCTGCCAATGCTCGAATGATTCAATCAGCAAGATATGAACATGGGTCGTTTAGCGAAATGGTCGCCAATTGGCCTAGCAACGACATCACCGGATTATGGTTGTATCTTAAAAAAAATGGCAGTCGACTTGGTGGCAACACCGGCCCTTACACGTTGCGCCAAATGGGTGTTGACACTTTTATACTTTCTAGCGATGTCGAATCTTACCTTCGTAATACGGGTATTATTGATTCAGGGCGCGGCACCAAACGCGCAATGACAGCCGCGACCAAGGCCTTTACGCACTGGCAGCAAGAATCTGGTCGAAGTTTTAGTGAGATAAGCCAGATCATCGCCTTCAGTGGTGGTGACAATCGTATCTCCTAACCTAACCTATTGAAACAACGTGTCCCGGAGCAATACGCCGCTCCGGCCGTTAATTGTCATACTTCTGCTATAATCTGTTCACCGTTAGAGCAATTTAGATTGTGATCTCCCAGATTAGAATATATGCTCTATTTTTATTTCAATATCGTTGTTCACACATGGATTACAAATCAAAACTGGCGCTGTTAATTGCCCCTGTTCTCTTCTCAAATGCCAGCTTTTCAGGTGAGATTAGTTTCGAAAACGCATGGACATTGCTACAAGACAAGAACAGCGCTATCGCGGCGCAAAGAGCCAATGTTGAGCGCTATCGACAACTAGAAGGTTCCAAATCTGCATTGAACTACCCCTCTATAACGCTCGGGGCAAACTATACTCGTCTGGATGATGACGTGACCTTATCCGGTAATCAGATTGTCGAGAGTCTAGACTCGACCAGTGCTGCAGCATTGTCAAACATCGTAGCAGGATTAGGGATGGGCTCAGTACTTGGCAACCTTAACCCAACCTCAACGATCGCTGAAAAAGACATGTTCAACTCTTCGATTCGTGCAGTGTGGCCTATCTTCACCGGTGGCCGTATAACAGCAGCGCAAGAGATTGCAGGTGGACAGACTGATGAAGCTGTCGCGCATTTAAAGATGGAAACACAGGCCCAATACGAAGACCTAGCCAAGTATTACTTCAGTGTGGTACTGGCAAATGATGTTTTAAAAACTCGAATCTCTGTTGAGAAGGGATTAACCAAACACCGAGATTTTGCAGTAAAGCTTGAAACCCAGGGTCAAATAGCGCGGGTAGAGAGACTACAAGCAGAAGCCTCATTAACGAAAGCGACGGTCGACCGTAAACGCTCACAAAAAGACGTAGATATTGCCATTTCAGCATTGACTCAGATCCTAAATCAGGACGAGAAAGTCTATCCAGAGACGTCACTTTTCATAAATGAACAACTGCCTCCGCTGAGCGCTTTTACCGACCAAACATTGACGACCTACCCCGGCTTATCGATTTTAGATGCCAAAAATAAACAGGCTAGTCAGCTTATTGTGGCCGAAAAAGGACGCTATTACCCAGAGGTCTATCTGTATGGAAACTATACGCTATACGAAGATGATACCTTGGCTTCAGAAATGGCACCCAACTGGTTAGTTGGTGTTGGGGTCAGTATTCCATTAATCGATACCAATGGACGTTCAGAGACTGTGCAGGCTGCACATAGCGCAGTTTTACAGGTTAATCATCTTCGTCAGCAAGCCACACGTGATCTGACCGTGCTTGTAGAGAAAACCTATTACGAGGCGGAACAAGCGATAGAAGAGGTTAACGGGCTAAACTCGAGCTTGGATTTGGCAGAAGAGAATCTTAGCTTAAGAAGCAAAGCCTTTACACAAGGTCTATCAACGTCACTCGACGTGGTCGACGCCGAGCTATATTTAGCCAGCATAAAAACTCAACAACAGGTAGCGAGTTTTAACTACCTAATTTCTCTGAACAGATTGTTAGCTCTGAGTAGCGAAATGAATTCTTTTAGTCAGTACGTATCAAATGCGTCTCAAACCGTAAAATCAGAGGATCAGTAATGAAAGTCGTTAAACCTATTCTTATGACGGCAGTTGCTGTTGGTATTGGATCATGGATCGCGTACAGTTTTTATCAAGCTTATCAACCTAAACCTATACGCCTTCAAGGGCAGATAGAAGCTCAGCAGTATAGTATCTCTTCAAAAGTGCCAGGAAGGATTGACAAAGTTATGGTTGAGAAAGGCGATCTGATCGCCATTGGCGACCCTGTTTTTACACTATTTAGCCCAGAAATTGATGCCAAACTAGACCAAGCTCTCGCGGGACAAAAAGCCGCAGGTGCCATGGTATTACAGGCAGAAAACGGCGCTCGTTCTCAGCAAATAGCGGCGTCTAATGATCAATGGCAGAAAGCCAAGGCTGCGTCGTCATTGGCAGAAAAAACCTATAAGCGCGTCGACAATTTATATAAAGATGGTGTGGTGGCAGAACAAAAAAGAGACGAAGCTTTAACTCAGTGGCAGGCCTCAAAATATACCCAAAGTGCCGCTTATCAGATGTATCAAATGGCGAAAGAAGGTGCCAGAAATGAAACGAAACAAGCTGCTTTTGAAAAAGAACGCATGGCAGCCGGTGCCGTAGCTGAAGTCGAAGCCTACGCTCAAGATACCAAGATCAACAGCTGGTTTAACGGTGAGGTTTCTCAGGTATTGCTTAACAGCGGAGAGCTCGCTCCTCAAGGATTTCCGGTTGTTACTGTCATTGATATGACGGATTCTTGGGCGGTATTCAGTGTTCGAGAAGATAGACTTAAGTATTTCGACAAAGGCACGCACTTTAACGGCTATCTTCCTGCTCTTGATAAAGAGATGGAATTTGAAGTCACCCATATATCGGTAATGGGCAACTTTGCAACCTGGCGTTCTACGGATTCTTCTCAAGGTTTTGATTTAAGAACCTTTGAAGTAGAAGCGAAGCCCGTGGATCAAACTGAAAAATTGCGTGTAGGTATGAGCGTTTCTGTTACGTTAGAGTCAGAGAAATAAAATGCATACCGATATGCCGATCTCCCAATGGCATGTGTTACGTAATGACAAATGGTTGTTATCATGTATCACGTGGATCCCTATCCTATTAGCCGTGTCTGTTTGGTGGATATTCTCCGCAGGTGTCGCCAGAGATGTTAGTTTTGGCGTCGTGGACTTGGAAAATAGTACCTTATCTCGGGAGCTGGTTAGAGAATTCGATGCCACAGCAACCTTAAAAGTTACCCGTAGTTATCAAAGTGCAAGTGAAGCGAAGCATGCCCTAATTAATGGGGATGTTTACGCTTACGCCATTATTCCCAAACAGTACAGCAGAGACATTTATCTCGGTAATACTCCGCAAGTCTCGGTGTTTTATAACAGCCAATACATTCTTATTGGTCGACTGATAAATTCTGCGATAGCGCAGGCACATGGAACCTTTAATGCCAAGTTGGGTGTCGTTAAACAGCTTGCTAAAGGGGACACTTCGGTTGCTAGCGCGGCAGGGAAAACAATCACCATTCAAAATCAGATTACCGCTCTGTTTAATCGAAATACCAACTACGCCCAATTCTTAGTCAGCGCTATTGTCCCGGCACTGTGGCAGATTATAATTATCGTCGCGACAATATTAGCACTTACGGCGAATCACAGAATCTATGGACTTAAGGGAATGCTTGGCGAAAATCCGCTGAGAGGCGCCGTCAAACTATTAGCTTTCTATTTTCCATTTTTTTTACTACTAGGTTTTGGATTTTTGAGCTGGTTTTATATTGGTTTCAAATGGCCAATGGAAGGAAGCCTACTCCCTATCCTATTTGCGCAGCTTCTCACTGTTGTTGCTTGTCTAATAATGGGGGCATTTTTCTTCTTCCTTACATTGGATCCGGCCAGAGCGATGAGCTTCGCAGGGGCATTTACCGCACCAAGCTTTGCCTTTATGGGGGTAACCTTTCCTGCATCCGATATGGGTTTTCTCGCATCGACTTGGCGCTCTTTTCTCCCTGTAAGCCATTATATAGAAGCACAGATAAGTCAAGTTAGTTACGGCGTCACTCAATTTGAAACCATCAGTTTGGTATCAGGCCATATGGTGGGATACCTTGTGCCACTTGTCTTGATAACCCCTTTGTGTAAAAAACACCTCGCTAGATTGGAGCAACAATCATGACACTCTTCCAATTAGTTAAGCATGAGCTAAGGTCTATTTTTACTAATCCTATTATATTGCTCACCGTGTTTGGTGGTGTGGTATTTTACTCTTTTTTATACCCTTTACCCTACGCTCACCAGACACCACGAGAACAAACCATCACCGTTGTTAACCTCGATAATAGCCTGATAAGTTTTCAGCTAGAAAGAATGGTCGACGCTACCTCGCAGATAAAAATTGCGGCACGTTCTCATTCTATCGAAGAAGCGAAACAACAATTTATTCAAGGAAAGGTCACGGGCATTCTTGTTATACCCGAACATTTCCACAAAGATCTGTTATTAGGAAAGAGCCCGACACTTTCGTTCGCGGGCGACGCCTCATATTTCTTGGTTTACGGCACGATAGTGGAAGGTATTGCGGGGGCGAGTGGTACCCTTGCGGCGAAGGCTCGCGTTAATCGTATGCTCATTGAAGGCCAGCCTTTAGAAACCGCGTCAAAGCAATACGCTTCATCCGTCGTCAACATGAAACCCACGTTTAACCCAGAGATGGGCTATATCAACTATGTGGTTCCTGCCGTCTTCGTATTGATATTGCAGCAAACGTTGATTATGGGTGTGGGTATGGTCGGCGGGACACAAAAACATGGTCAGGGTTACTGGACCAAGCCGAGCACGACAACGTTGCTCTTAACACGCGCCTCGATATTTGTCGTAATCTATTATTTTTTATCGATGTACTATTTTGGACTCAGTTTCGACTTTTACGATATTCACCGCTTGGCCGATCCGCTTTCATTACTTGCCCTATTAGCACCATTTTTATTTACTAGCTGCTTTATTGGGTCCATTTTGGGGGCGATTCTACCGAGACGAGAACTCGTAACCGTCGTTGTATTGATAAGTTCAATGCCACTAATATTCAGCGCAGGATTCATTTGGCCATTGGAAAGTGTTCCTCAGCCAATGATATGGCTTTCTAATCTAGTGCCCAGTACACCCGCTATACAAGCTTTTCTGAAGATAAATCAACTTGGTGCCGATTTCGACCAAGTTATGCCTCAATGGTCATTGTTGTGGATTCAATGTGCGGTATGGGGCATGCTAGCCTTCGTTGCAGACAGGAAGTATCGACAAGAGGTTCAGTAACTAAGTACATGGTAAGCCGTCATCAATGAACATGTATATCCATTGATGACGAGTATTACCAATTACAGCCCAATTCTATCCGAAATGCTTTCGATATCTCGTAGATCCAGTTTGTGAACTTCAATCATCTGATCAATTTGACTGATATTCGAGTTAATCTCATCGTGTTTGTCACACGCTGAAGAATTGGCTTCAAATGATGAACCATCCAGATAGACATCACACTCTTTTTTAAAGCGCTTTAACCTTGGCTCTAATACGTCACGTTCTTTTTGTAGCTTAGTTAGGTCTTGTTTGATCAACAACTCACGTTGAAATAGTTCGCGTGAGCGTTCAAATATATTCGCTTGCATCGCAACCTGTTTTTCCAAGTCTGAAATGGTCCGTTTTCTTTGCTCAATCTCTTCTAGTTGAGATTGAATACGCGCATCCATTTCAATATTAACTTTTTCAAGCTCGGTCACCATCGCTTGCGCGTTATCTATTTCTTGTTTACTTTGCAAGGCAATGGAGTCTACTTCGACAGTCACTCTCGACACAATTTCTGTTTCTAACTCTGCCTCTTTCTTTTCAACTGCTTCCGCTTTTTTTACGATAACTTCAGTCTGAGCCTGTTTTGCCTTTACCAACTTCACTTCTAGTGCTTGATAGGCAGGTTCCCATTCACTTTTTGTTACAATCGAACCGATAAGCCCACCAATGGCAATACCAAGCACGGCCGCTACAGCGATATAAATTAGGGTGTGTTTGTCCCTTTCCTCAATAACCACAACATCTTCTTGATCCCTTGGATCAACCATGTTACTCACGTTCTAACGCTCCTATTCATCGAAACAGTTCACTCATCACCATGGAAACAGCATACATAGCGAGCCCGGATACAAACGCAATGATGACACCATGTTGTACCTTTTTGTTCGTTCTGTACCGAATAAGAAATATTGAAAGTGCAATAAAAGCTGCGATAGCAATTAGTCTTGTCATATGCGCTCCTTGTTACATTTATATATAGCATTATCTAGTCTATTTTACGTTATTATTTCGTTGTTTAGGTGAACTAACGAAAAATTATTGAGCAATCAAATATTTCACTGCTGACACACGGAAAAGTTTTATGTAATATCCGCCGGGCAGAATGCTTGTTGTTTACTTATCAGCAAGCATTTGTTCCGTAGAAGACGGCAGGAGAGAGGGTTTACCACCAATATTTTGTTTAAAATTGGCTAATTAACCCCACCGAAGAAGTAAATCTTTCAGGTGCGACAATGAGTGCATAAAAACACAAATGGTCGTGAGGACTGTCGTTGGAGGAACCTCTGGAGAGAGCCGATATACCCTAATTTTATGAGGTATTGATTCGGCCGCCGAAGGAGCAAATCCGGTTTTATACTGGACGAAACTCTCAGGCAAAAGGACAGAGGAGTGGAAAGCTAGGTACATTTTACACCCGAATTCTGGGTGTTTTTGGCGTTTTTTCGTCAAAAAAAAGATAATTAACCTTTCACTCTTCTCCTTAAATTTTTGTTTTATTAAGGGGAACCATGAACAACTTTCAATCTTCACTTCAAACAATCGACAGCTTTGTTTGGGGACCACCATTATTAATTCTTCTCGTTGGTACTGGTGCGTATTTTACTTTTCGATTAGGTTTACTTCAGTTTAGGTATTTGCCTACCGCACTCAGGCTTGTTTTCTCTCGCTCAGAAAATAACAAAGCAGCAGGTGATGTATCCAGCTTCGCCGCTTTATGCACAGCATTATCAGCCACCATTGGCACCGGTAATATTGTGGGTGTTGCTACGGCAATCAAAATCGGCGGACCTGGCGCTCTATTTTGGATGTGGCTTGCGGCGTTATTTGGCATGGCAACAAAATATGCAGAATGTTTACTCGCGGTTAAGTATCGTAAGGTCGATAACAAAGGACAGATGGTCGGCGGACCGATGTATTATCTTCAATACGGTGTAGGGTCTAAGTTTTTAGCGACACTTTTCGCCGTATTTGCTCTGGGTGTTGCCTGTTTTGGCATCGGCACTTTTCCACAGGTTAACGCAATATTAGATGCTTCACGGCTCTCTTTTGGTATCTCTAGGGAGGTTTCGACCATAGTGCTTACCGTGTTGGTTGCGGTTGTCACCATTGGCGGGATAAAATCGATTGCTAAAGTGGCAGGACGAGTTGTGCCTGTGATGGCTGTTTTCTATGTTGTTGCGTGTTTGTTTGTACTGGTGACCAACGCTGACCAATTGTTCGCGGCTATTGAGTTAGTGGTTGTGTCTGCATTTACTACGACAGCCGCTTCCGGTGGATTCTTAGGCGCTGGCATGATGCTCGCGATTCAATCAGGTATCGCTCGTGGGGTATTCTCTAATGAATCCGGTTTAGGCAGCGCACCAATGGCAGCAGCAGCAGCAAAGACAGATTCGTGTGTTCGACAAGGTCTTATATCCATGACGGGTACCTTTTTCGATACCATCATTATCTGCACAATGACTGGACTCGCCCTAATCCTAACTGGCGCTTGGCAAAGCGAGTTTTCCGGCGCAGAAATGACAACACATGCCTTTGCTGTTGGATTAAATTCTGACACCTTGGGCCCTATGTTGGTCTCAATTGGGCTTATTTTCTTTGCTTTTACCACTATATTGGGCTGGAACTATTACGGTGAACGGTGTGTTGTTTTCCTGATGGGGACGAAAGCCGTGCTTCCTTACAAAATCATCTTCTTGGGGTTAGTGGCATCTGGTGCCTTCCTACATCTAGATATGATCTGGATCATCGCTGACATCGTTAACGGTTTGATGGCGGTTCCGAACCTGATTGGTTTAATTGCGTTGCGTCATATCGTTATTGCCGAAACAAAGGCTTATTTCGACGCAGACAACAAAGACAACCACGAACTAGCATTGCAAGTATAGCCGCGTTATTTTCGAGTTTGACCAACGATAAATATTCTTTAAAACCAATAAAAAGGGCCTGCAGATTCGCAGGCCCTTTTGTCTAAACTTATCCGTTATTTAATGTTGGTGGATCTTCCAGCAACAACTTGATACCTAAGCCAATCAAAACAACGCCGGTTAAGCCTTCCATCCACGTCATTATCGAACCATTTTGCACCAAACGCTTGGCATAGTTTATTGCACCTACAAGCCCGCATTGCCACGCCATAGCGATAACAAAATGAATGGTTGCCATCAACAACGATTGAAGAAATGGTGAGTAAGCGGGATCAATAAACTGGGGTAAAAATGCAAGATAGAATACCGCTGTTTTTGGATTCAGCACGTTTGACAGAAAACCTTCTCTTAACGAACGTTTAAGCTGGAACACGTCATGCTCAGAATCACTAATTTTAAGGCTACTTTTCCCCCTAAAGGTAGAACGTAATCCGTTGATACCCAGATAGATCAGGTATACCGCCCCTACCCACTTCATCATTTGGAACGCTTCTGCTGATTGAAGTAAAATGGCAGAAATTCCAATAGCCGAAAACGTGGCATGAAAAAATAGGCCCATGCAGATACCAAAACTGGTTACGCAGCCGTCTTTGACCCCTGAACGACTCGTATTTCTAATCACTACCGCGGTATCCAAACCGGGTGTTAATGTCAGTATGGTAATGGCTATCAAAAAAGCCTCGATATTTAGTATATGCATCCTTGTCACCGTTAAAAACACTCTGTTATTTTGTTATATCAGGTAATTAGTGTAAACCCAAGGCTTCTCGACTTGTTTAGATCAATGGTAAACTTGTTTTTTTGGCGATGGAAAAAATAATGTCTGCATATAATCAACTCAAAGAGCACTCAAAAAAAATATCACACTTTAATCATCTCGCGGCGATATGCGGCTGGGATCAAGCTTCGGTAATGCCATCAGGCGGTAATCAAGCGCGCTCAGAAGCAATGGCAGAACTGTCTGTCCATATCCATAAATTAATGACCGAACCACAGTTGGCAGAACTGTTCGACAAAGCAGAAAACGAAGCGTTAAATGGCAAACAGCAATCCAGTTTACGGGAACTTAAAAGAAACTGGATGCAAGCAAATGTATTACCTGAAAAGCTTGTACAACAAAAATCATTAGCCGGCTCCAAATGCGAACATGCATGGCGTACTCAACGTGGTCAAAACGATTGGCAAGATTTTAAGAAGAACTGGAAAGAAGTCGTTGACCTATCTCAGCAAGAAGCACAAATACGATCTGAGGCGACTGGCCTGTCACCTTATGACTCGATGCTTGATCTATATGAGCCTGGTACGACAACCGAATCTTTAGATACACTGTTTAGTGATGTCAGTAGTTGGTTGCCTAATCTCATCGATAACGCGTTAGAAAAACAGAAGTCAGATACGCTCATCTTACCTAATGGCACCTATAGTCGTCACGACCAAAAGCAACTAGGGCTTGAGGTAATGAAGTTGCTCCAGTTTGATTTTAATCATGGTCGATTGGATGAAAGTGTCCATCCATTTTGTGGCGGTGTTCCAACGGACGTACGGTTAACCACTCGATATGACGAAAGTGATTTTATTCAATCGTTGATGGGAACGGTACATGAGACAGGTCACGCGCGGTATGAGCAAGGTTTGCCTAAGTCGTTGTCAGGACTGCCCGTTGGTGAAGCGCGATCTATGGGTATTCATGAATCACAGTCTTTATTTTTTGAAATGCAGGTAGGGAGAAATGATGTTTTTATTGAACATCTTTCTAAAATGTCTGCGAATGCCTTTGACGCCAAAACAGATCCGGTACTTGAAAGCAGCAATTTTCAAAAACTATACACTCGTGTGGACAAAGGTTTTATTCGTGTTGACGCAGATGAACTCACTTACCCTGCCCACGTCATCTTACGCTATGAAATTGAAAGAGATCTTATGAACGGCAAGATCTCATATACAGACGTACCAGAGCTTTGGGACAGTAAGATGAATGCCTATCTTGGTTTGTCTACTCAGGGCAATTTCAAAGATGGTTGTATGCAGGA
The DNA here is from genome assembly GCF_042465995.1 of Vibrio frigidus. NCBI lineage: Bacteria > Pseudomonadati > Pseudomonadota > Gammaproteobacteria > Vibrionales > Vibrionaceae > Vibrio > Vibrio frigidus. The sequence continues at coordinate 24,695 of NZ_JBCDMC010000008.1, forward strand.
TATTCATTGGACAGATGGGGCCTTTGGGTATTTCCCTTCATACACATTAGGTGCAATGTATGCGGCGCAGTTTATGGCTTCGATGAAGAAAACTGTAGACGTTGATTCCGTGATTCGAAGTGGCGATCTCTCCCCTATTTTCTCTTGGTTATCTGAGAACATTTGGAGTAAAGGCAGTTTGTTGACCACTGATGAGTTGGTTAAGGCAGCGACTGGTGAGACGTTGAATGCAGATCATTTTCAGGCGCATTTGAGAAGCCGTTACCTTTAAACATCTAAATAGAATAAGGCTGGGCAGATTTCAGATCCAGCCTTTCTAACCACCTCGATAATAATATCGCTTAAAGCCATATACGAACATCTCTAAGTTATGGCATTTAGATTAGTATTTTCTTTCAGATAAACTCTGCTACTCAAAATTATACCAGTTTTCGAGATTTTCTGACCAGGGATTTTAGCCTACTACAACGGAATTCCTTACCTTTTTGGAATTACTAAAGACGCAATTTTCCTTGAATAACGATGGCTACCAATGTTCGTAAGTGTTATTCCAAGTTTTTATGTGCTTGACTGCATCTTATTAATCTTTAGCCAAAATGACTCTTGGCATTGATTCGTAAAGTTCTTTCTCTTGGGTACTATATTTAAATTGCTCGGCTGTTCAGTTACCTCATACGAAATCCAACACTCCTCACAAACTGCGTCCGTAATGTGTCCAGATAGTTCGCGCTCAGTTAGCTTTCTTACAGCAACACCGTTGTTAAACTTTACGAACAACTCACTGTTTTCCAGAAGAATATCTTCTTCTTCAGAAGCCTGTTTGTTAAATACCTTCTCTACTATCGACAAGCCATCAGGCTCTTCTTTCATCGCCGATATATACGTAAACAAATTATTCATTACACCTGCCTGTTTGAAACTATGAACACATAATGCTTTTTATACAGCGATTAGTCACACTTCATGGATATATAATGCAGTCTTTCTTTTGAGGCTTCAACATAGAATCAATAGGTTAGTGAAATAGCTAATGGGTTAGATTACTCCATGTAGCAAAACTTCTGGGTTTGCTGAATTTAGATAACTTTTAGTAGGGCAAACGCTCGCCATCTCGTTCATAAAGAAATTTTTCTCTAACGGATTTCGGGGCAAATACTCGTTTGATATTATGTAAACTTACACATTCCGTGGCCAAGCTGATTTTTCGGTCGACTGATGTAACCGTATCGCTCATAGAACCGTTCCTTCCCACTAACAGACAGTAGACCTAAATGATGTTAGTTGCATAGTAGACATAACTAGTCCACTGGGAACTTCTGTTTTTGGTGTAGTACACGCATGATACGAACGATATCGCCCTCAACCCAGTAGGAAATGATCATTGAGATCTCAGGAACAATAAGCAGTCGCCCCCTAATACTCTCCCTTTGTACTCCCATTAAAGGCTGTTCTAAAAGATTTTCAACTTTGGATTCGATGAGCTCATCTGTTTTATCAGCAGCTTCTGGGTTGAAGTCATAAAGAAACTCAAAGATCTTTTCGCGATCGTTAAGAGACTCTTCTTCCCACAAAATCATCGTTTTCCTCGGTTACGAATATTAACTTTACGTTCAGCCATACGAGATTTGGCAGATTCGTGATCAACAAAAACTGCTTTTCCTGAATCAAACTTATCAAAAGCCAAGTTTACTTGCTCAGTCAACCACGCGTCATGAGATAAAGTTTCCCTCTGTTGATCTGCTAGTTGCTCTGTTAGCTCACGGCAAGCATCACTTAATGTTCTGCCTTGGCTTTCAGCCATTTGTTGAGCTAGTCGTTTCGTTTCTTCATCAACACGAAACTGGATTCTAGTGTCCATGATATGCTCCATACCTTTTGTGAGTACAAATGTTAGCACTAGATAGAATGTTGGGCAATTAACAAATAACGATGGTGTTAATAACTAATTTTGACGATGTTCTCATCCCATCTCTTAGGTTCCAAATGCAGGTTACATTATACCGTAGACCGATGGGGCCTTTTAATCGTTCCCTTCCTACACTTTAGGCGCAATGTATGCAGCTCAGTTTATCGCGTCTATGAAGAAAACAGTAGGCATTGATTCAGTGATTCAAAGTCGTGATCTCTCCCCTATTTTCTCTTGGTTATCGGAGAATATTTGGAGTCACGAGAGTTTGTTGACGACGGATGAATTAGTTAAATCAGCGACTGGTGAAACGTTGAATGCTGATCATTTTCAGGCGCATTTGAGAAGTCGTTACAGAGGGAACTTTACGGGGTAAGCACCAATCGAGTTTGTTGTACTTTTACATTCTAGTCAGGATTGATACTTTTCGCATTTCAACTAACCAAACGCCACCATTGTGATAGGTGGTGTTTTCGATAATTTTTGGACTTGTAGTCTGTATTGTTAAAATAACTTTATCTAAAAATTCCGTGACTTATTCTATCTGCACTACGGCTGAAGTGCTTTCTTTGCGACAACAAAATAACTAGACGCCCCTTTGTATAGTTGTTCAGTAGCCACTTTTTGAAAGTCCCCATTTTTGATTAAATCATCCAAATCACAACTTTTATATCTTCTTATCGTTATTGGGATTAATCCAAATTTTGATAAGAATCTAACGAGGTAAATTTGAATGTTAACTAAAAAGGACTTTCTCCCATTCAAACAAGGTGTGGCAGAAATGAAAAGCCCATCAGGTTTTAATAATTCGTATATTCTTCGAATAACATCGTGAGGGTTATCTATGGTATGTAACATATTGAATGCTAGGATTACATCAAATGATTCATTCCTGAACTGTTTATCAAAAATAGTTGTGTGTTCAAAGCTAATATTTTCGATCCTGCAACTAGCCGCTTTAGTTTTCGCCGACTCAATCATTTCGGATGAGATATCTATCGCATGGATTTCTTTTACCTGACTAGCTAGCTCACAGGATTTTGTACCAGTTCCACATCCGTAGTCCAAAACAATATTGTTAATATCTAGGTATTTTTTAGTGTTTCCTCTGGTCTTATTATGAATATATTCAAAACGCTCTTCAGATTTATCGTAGTTCTTTGAAGCTTTATCCCAAAAACTTTCTGTCTTATTCATAGTTTGCACCTAGCAAATGTCAAGGCGTTATAGCCCCACGTGTTTATGTGAAATCTTGATGGTTTGTAATTATCGCGTTATCGATATTGTATCAATGCTATTATGAATAGATACGGACAAAAATGCATGAATGGTATTCACATGAGAATAGACTGGAAAGCTATAGACTTTGATTGGAATCACGCTAGAGCCTTTCTGGTTACTGCTGAATTAGGTTCCCTATCTGCAGCAGCTAAAGCATTAAGTAGCTCTCAACCAACATTGAGTAGGCAAGTTAATGCATTAGAAAAGCAACTTAAAGTAGCTTTATTTGAACGAGTAGGAAAGGGGTTAGAGTTAACTCCTAGCGGAATTGAGTTGGTTGAATGTGTTAAGAACATGGGTAGTGCGGCTTCTCATTTATCTCTACTTGCTTCAGGGAAGTCTGAATCATTAGAAGGATCTGTCTGTATTAGCGCATCAGAAATCATGGCGGTTTACGAGCTACCTACATTAATTTCAAAGTTAAGAAGTATTGAACCTAAAATCACTATTGAGTTGATTGCATCGAACACAAGCAGTGACTTGAAAAGAAGAGAAGCAGATATCGCTCTAAGATCTTACAGACCTACTCAACCAGACTTAATTGCTAAGAAAATTAGGGATGACGATTTTTATCTTTACGCCACAACTAGCTATCTTGAATCTGTTGGAAATCCTATATCTATAGCTGATTTTGATAACGTTGACTATGTAGGTGCTCCCGATATTCACAAGATTATTTCGATACTAAATCATCGTGGCCTGCAACTGACATCTGACAACTTTCCCGTTACCACTGGAAATCATACTGTTTATTGGGAGTTAGTTAAGCAAGGAATAGGCATTGGCTTCATTCAAGGAAATCTAGTTAAAACAGACGATCAGGTCCAGAAAGTGTTACCTGAATTAGGGGCATTCTCAAGCGAACTCTGGCTAGTCACTCATCGTGAACTCAGGACAAACAGACGAATCCAATTCGTGTTTGATTTTTTGAGTAATGAGCTATCACAGCATAATTAGCTAATTGGAATTCATAGGAGACAATCATTTATTTCTACAATTTTAAAAGCAAAATTCTAACCAACGGATTTTAGCGAATCTCTGCGTTTTATATGCCATCAGCCTTCCATTAGTTTAGCTGGTTACATTATACCGTAGACCGATGGGGCCTTCGGATATTTCCCTAACTATACGCTAGGCGCTATGTATGCGGCTCAATTTATGGCTTAGATGAGGAAGACCGTTGATGTAGATGGAGCAATTCGTAGTGGTGATCTAACTCCTATCTTCACTTGGTTATCAGATAAGATCTGGAATAAAGGCAGTTTGCTAACGACGGGATGAATTAGTAACACAAGCAACTGGTGAAACTTTAAATGTTCAGCATTTCCAAGATCATTTGAGATGTCGTTACCTTTAATGGTATAAATAATTGAGGCTGGTTAGTTCGTTGATTCAGCCTTTTAGTTAATTCATTTTATCCAGTAAAAATTTTCTCAAATTTCTTTCTTCTCGCATTACAAATAGAATGAAAATCTTGCTTTCCTCTATCTTATAGAAAACTCGGCATGGGTTAACGACGACTTCTCGGTAAGGTAAATGCGGTATCTCATTCGGAATTCGTCCAGATTCAGGAAATAGCTCTAAACGTTCAACTTTAGCAAAAACTGTTTGCATAAGCGTTTTTGCCGCACCTATATTATCTATCGCTATATATTCAGCAATATCATTTAGGTCAGAAAGAGCGGGTTCAGTCCATATTATTTCAGCCATTTTGACATTTTGTCCTTGGCTTCCTTGTGACTTAACGTTTTTCCATCTATTAATGCTCTTTCTCCTCTTGCAATTCCTTCGAAGATAGAAAGTCGATTTTGCATAAACTCGTAGTCGTCAACGTCAACAAGATAAGCTGATGGTATTCCATGCTCTGTAATCAGAATTGGCTCTTTGCTATCGTGTAGTTCAGCAAGTATCTTGGTCGCCTTTCGCTTTAAAGAAGTTACTACTTCAACTTTCATATCAGATCTCCTCTGTCATCTATATAGTGATACTAAAGTGTCACTATATAGATGACAAGCAAATTTACCAATATCACTCTAACCATCAAAAAAAATTGGAATAATATCTAGCAGACATCAATGAAGCGACAAGCCTCAATGTACTAAGCTAAAAATACAGGTAACATTATACCTTAGACCGATGGGGCCTTTGGTTATTTCCCTTCATACACTTTAGGCGCAATGTATGCGGCGCAGTTTATGGCTTCAATGAAAAAAACTGTCGATGTTGATTCCGTGATTCGAAGTGGTGATCTCTCCCCTATTTTCTCTTGGTTATCGGAGAATATCTGGAGTAAAGGAAGTTTGTTGACGACGGATGAATTGCTTAAGACAGCAACTGGCGAGACGTTGAATGCAGATCATTTTCAGGCACATTTGAGAAGTCGTTACTTATAGTGGTGTAAATAAGGCTGGTCAGGTTTCTGATTCAGCCTTTTACTAAGTCATAGACTAATAATGATAACGACAAGAAATTACGGTAATCGTTTCCTCATCCACTGCATAAACTAAACGGTTAGTATCATCTATACGGCGAGACCAGAATCCTGATAAATTTTCTTTCAATGGCTCGGGTTTACCAATACCTTCAAATGGAGTTCGCTTCACATCATTGATAAGTTTATTTATGCGCTTCAACGTCTTTTTGTCTTGAGTCTGCCAGTAAAGGTAACTACCCCAAGCCTCATCAGTCCACGACAACAAGCGTTGGTTACTCATCTATTAGCTCTCGTGCTTCTACTTTACCTGCACGGTATTGCGCTATTGAACGGTTTAAGTGTTCTGCGTTTTTAGGGGATCGAAGCAAATGAACCGTTTCCATCAAGCTATTGTAATAGTCTAAAGACATTACCACAGCATCTTCAGAGTCACGACGGGTAATAACTGTTGTATCTGCGTCATTCACGACACTATCTAAAACAGCTTTTAATCCGTTTCTTGCTTCCGTAAAAGATACTATTCTCATAAAAACTCCACATGTACATTTTATTGGACAAGTATAACTTCACAACCTTGACTTGTACAGTAACACGAACAACTATTCAGTTACTCAATTGTTAATTATTGGATCAACTACCAAGTCTTTTAAATCGCTTACACTTCTAAATCCCCTTAGAGTCAACGATGCGCAACAGATACAAAGCACCATTTCACTAACAATGCAGGTTACATTATACCGTAGACCGATGGGGGCCTTGGGTTATTTCCCTTATTACACTTTAGGTGCAATGTATGCGGCTCAGTTTATGGCTTCAATGAAGAAAATTGTAGACGTAGATGGAGCAATTCGCAGCGGTGATCTAACTCCAATTTTCACTTGGTTATCAGATAAAATTTGGAACAAGGGTAGCTTGCTAACAACTGATGAATTAGTTAAGCAGGCAACAGGTGAAATTTTAAATGCTCCGTATTTCCAAGATCATTTGAGAAGTCGTTATCTATAAACATCTAAATAGAATAAGGCTGGGCAGATTTCAGACCTGGGATTTTAGCCCACTACAACGGAGTTCTTTACCTTTTTGGAATTACTAAAGACGCAATTTTCCTTAAATAACGATGGCTACTAATGTCAGTAAGTGTTGTTCCAAGTTTTGCTACTACATTACGGATTTTTTCTAATAGCGTGTAGAACTTACATATATCGTCTGAACTATATTCTTTATAAAAAGCATCTTCTTCTTTCAAGATTTGAGTTTTACCAGCATCAGGGAACGGAACTGTTCTTGATGTGTGCCTCTTGAAACACTTATTCTTCTCCCCTGCTTTTATTTTCATTTCGGGCTCCGTACTAACTGTATTATTTCACTCCAAACAATATTGCGCTATGTGATACTTTTGGCAAAAATCAGAATGAGACCTTTTACTGTTCTAAAGATTACTAGACAATGTAATTTCATCAACAAAACGATACGCAAAGGTCTTTTCATGAATAAAAAGAAAGTTGATTGGAATGATCTCCAATTGTTTATTTCTGTAGCAAGAGAAGGTGGCCTTTCAGCAGCAGCAAAGTCGAGTCAACGAAGCCCTGCAACACTGGGACGCAGGGTGTATGCACTTGAACGTAGCTTAGGAAAAGAACTGTTTATTCGTCATGATCGTGGATATGAGCTACTTGCCGAAGGAAGAAAATTGTTAGAAGAACTAACGGCCATCGAATCAAAAGTCACTAGCTTCACAATGACAAGTTCACAAAACAAAAAGCCATTAGTCAAAATCTCTGCAGGAACGTGGACGACACTTTTTTTAATCCAACATATTGATCAATATTCCGGAACCTTAGATGACACCCTTATACGTTTCATCTCTACCGAAAAAATACTAGACATATCGCACAGAGAAATAGTTATCGGTATTCGAAACAGTAGACCAACAGACGAGTCTCTAGTATGTCGTAAACTAAAACGTGTCGATTTCGCACCCTATTCAACGCCAGAAGCTCCTGAATTATGGATAAAAGTTCTGGCTGATATACCCTCTGCTCGCTGGCTTGACCGCTTTATTATGAGTAATTCAATATGCGAAGTGAGTGTACCGAGAAACAGTCTTGATATCGCTCTTGAGAGTAAAGGGATAGCACTTCTTCCTACTTTTATAGGAGATACACAACCTAAACTAAAACGCGTAGGAGATATAATTGATGAACTTGGCCATGACCAGTGGTTGGTAACGCACCATGAGGATAGATACTTGCCAGAAGTAAGGAACCTAATAATTAAACTCGGTAGAATATTGGAGTAACTTTGATATAACTTGTTGTTTAATTGGGTCAATCTGAAGAGTATTGAAATGATACATTACCAATGTTCGACTTGAAATTGGGAGAATGCGTTGGCTACGCAACACTTAATCCTAATTTTTATGTGCTTGACTGCACCTTATTAATCTTTAGCCAAAATGACTCTTGGCATTGATTCGTAAAGTTCTTTCTCTTGGGTACTATATTTAAATTGCTCGGCTGTTCAGTTACCTCATACGAAATCCAGCACTCCTCACAAACTGCGTCCGTAATGTGTCCAGATAGTTCGCGCTCAGTTAGCTTTCTTACAGCAACACCGTTGTTAAACTTTACGAACAACTCACTGTTTTCCAGAAGAATATCGTCTTCTTCAGAAGCCTGTTTGTTAAATACCTTCTCTACTATCGACAAGCCATCAGGCTCTTCTTTCATCGCCGATATATACGTAAACAAATTATTCATTACACCTGCCTGTTTGAAACTATGAACACATAATGCTTTTTATACGGCGATTAGTCACACTTCATGGATATATAATGCAGTCTTTCTTTTGAGGCTTCAACATAAAATCAATAGGTTAGTGAAATAGCTAATGGGTTAGATTACTCCATGTAGCATAACTTCTGGGTTTGCTGAATTTTGATAACTTCTGGTAGGGCAAACGCTCGTTTGATATTATGTAAACTTACACATTCCGTGGCCAAGCTGATTTTTCGGTCGGCTGATGTAACCGTATCGCTCATAGAACTGTTCCTTCCCACTAACAGACAGTAGACCTAAATGATGTTAGTTGCATAATAGACATAACTAGTCCACTGGGAACTTTTGTTTTTGGTGTAGTACACGCATGATACGAACGATATCGCCTTCAATCCAGTAGGAAATAATCATTGAGATCTCAGGAACAATAAGCAGTCGCCCCCTAATACCCTCCCTTTGTACTCCCATTAAAGGCTGTTCTAAAAGATTTTCAACTTTGGATTCGATGAGCTCATCTGTTTTATCAGCAGCTTCTGGGTTGAAGTCATAAAGAAACTCAAAGATCTTTTCGCGATCGTTAAGAGACTCTTCTTCCCACAAAATCATCGTTTTCCTCGGTTACGAATATTAACTTTACGTTCAGCCATACGAGATTTGGCAGATTCGTGATCAACAAAAACTGCTTTTCCTGAATCAAACTTATCAAAAGCCAAGTTTACTTGCTCAGTCAACCACGCGTCATGAGATAAAGTTTCCCTCTGTTGATCTGCTAGTTGCTCTGTTAGCTCACGGCAAGCATCACTTAATGTTCTGCCTTGGCTTTCAGCCATTTGTTGAGCTAGTCGCTTCGTTTCTTCATCAACACGAAACTGGATTCTAGTGTCCATGATATGCTCCATACCTTATGTGAGTACAAATGTTAGCACTAGACAGAATGTTGGGCAACTAACAAATAACGATGGTGTTAATAACTAATTTTGACGATGTTCTCATCCCATATCTTAGGTCCAAAATGCAGGTTACATTATACCGTAGACCGATGGGGCCTTCGAATATTTCCCGTCATATGCATTAGGCGCTATTTAAAGATACAGAAAGTGTCGCGGCACTGGACATTGTTCCAACCGCTGTTGAATAAGCTGGACCATCATCATGCGTTCAAACTCATTCAGTGCTTTTTCCATCAGTTCTCCTTTTGTGCCGAGCGCCGTCACACCCGGCAATATGGCTAGTACCAGTGCTGACATAAACGCGATAATGACCAAAGGTACGGTATAGAAGATAAACTGCACGACAACATACTTGACGGACATAATCACAGTCATCACGTTTTCACTGGCAAATAAGCCAGCTACAGAGCCAACCGCAATTCCCAATAGCAGTTTTATGATAGGTAACTATCCACTTTTACTATTGTTTTCTGATTTCATAACTATTGGTTCTTAGTTTTTCATATTATTAACAGTAGTTAGTTTCTGTATGGGTTATTTCTGCGTGCGTTCAACTGCCATTTTGAGGTGAGTGAGTGATGACATGATCTGGTCAATAGAAGCTGCAAAGTTCATCCTGTAATAGTTTTCATCCGATTCGCCGAACCAAGTACCTGGAGCCAGTGCCAGCTTGGCCTCTTTAGCCAGTAATGTTTTCAGTATTTCCGGCGATAGATTCAGTCCTGAAAAGTCAAACCAGATCTGATTTGTGCCCTGTGGTTCAAACACCTTTACTTGTGGCAGCTGCTCGCGCATAAAATCTATAATCCAATTGCGGTTATTCTGGGTGTAGTCCAGAAACGCATCGAACCATTGTTCACCATGGCGATATGCTGCGACGGTTGCATAAGTAGTAAAGGCGTTGCCGTGATCTAGAGACATAGAACTGACAGTTGCGTTGATCCTGTCTTTTAGCTTTGAGTTATCGCTGTAGATATAACCGTTGCTGATGCTGTTCAGGCCAAAGTTCTTGGCCGGTGACCCGATGATTGTGATGCTGTTTTCGTACTTCAGCGCTGAAAGACTGGTAAATACAACCCCATCAAAGATTATGTCTCCATGTACCTCATCGCTAACGATGAGTGTCTGATATCTCTTCGCGATATCTACTAACTTTTCCAGCTCCTCTCTTTTCCAGACCCGACCCACCGGGTTATGAGGATTACACAGCAAAACCATCTTGACGTTCTCATTTTGTAACTGGTGTTCAAAGGCCTCAAAATCCATCACATAATGGTCGCCTTCAACTTTTAACGTATTACCTACAGCTTTTCTTCCGGCTGATTCAATCAAGCGGCGGAACTGATGATAGACAGGCGTCTGAATAAGAATGCCTTCACCGGCTTCCGAGAACTCTCTGATTAGCAACGCTATAGCACTGAGAACCCCGGGCACCTGAACAAACTGGTTAGGGAGAAGGTCCAAGCCGTGCCTTCTTTTATTCCAGTTCGCTATCTCCTCAAACACGGTTTCTGAATCAAACTCGTAAGAGTAACTCTCTCGGTTTACCAGCTCTTGCATGGCTTTCGTGATAGGAGAAGCGATAGGAAATTCCATGTCTGCTATCCAGTACGGCACTACATCATCAGTACCATAGATCTGATTTAGCATCTGGCTATCACTTTTAATAAACTTACTTGGTGCGTCTCTATAATCTGGTTCAACTTTAAACATGTTCTTCTCCGTTTTACTCGGTTGGTACAAATTAAGACGAGAGCTAAAACAAAAAGACACAAAATTTCTTGTTTGGGTGGATAAATTTTTTGCGTCTTATGCCGTATTTCACCGTCTTAAATTACAAGCAGCTTATCCAGCTTATATTTCGTGATGCAGCTGATACTCAGATAACTTATGGAGAAAAAAGTGAAAACAACTTATCGTGCAATGCAAATATCAAAATCCGGCACTCTCGAACTGGTAGAACGTCCGATACAAGTACCAGGGCCTAGAGAAGTGTTGATTGAAGTTGAAGCATGTGGCATCTGCGGTGCTGATGTCGGTGATATTGAAAATCCAAAATCCGATCTTGAGTTGCCTCGCGTACCCGGTCACGAGGTTGTCGGCCGCATTGTGGCGACTGGATCCGGAGTGAACCCATACTGGATGGTCGGGCAGCGAGTAGGCGTTGGGCGTCTTGGAGGCCATTGTAATCACTGTGAAGCATGTCGAAGTGGACAATTTCAGCTCTGTAGAGAGCAGCCATTTGTCGGCTCAACTCAGGATGGTGGTTATGCTGAAATGATGATTGCGCGAGCAACCGGATTAGTCTCGATTCCAGACGGGCTTAAATCACAAGTTGCCGCGCCCATCTTGTGCGCAGGTATTGCGACGTTTAATGCACTAAAAAAATCGGGGGCGCAGGCGGGAGATGTTATAGCGGTACATGGCGTAGGAGGCCTCGGACATATGGCCATTCAATATGCACACAAAATGGGGTTTAAAGTGGTTGCTATCGGTCGGGGTAAAGCTATCTCACAACAGGCAATAGGTCTTGGGGCTCATATCTACATCGATAGTAACGAAGAGGATGCTGCAGAGAGATTACAGGCAATGGGTGGGGCCAGAGCAATTTTGTCCACGACGACAAGCTCATCCACTATCGCTTCTCTGCTACCAACTCTATCTCCTCAGGGGCGGATAATGTTGCTCGGATTCAGTCATGAACCTCTCGCGGTTCCGTTCGGACCGATGATCGCAGGAGAGCGTAGTATTATGGGGTCTATTACCGGTTCACCATTTGAAAATGAGAAAACGCTTAACTTTAGTATGCTGTCTGGTGTGAGGCCCAAAATAGAAACTATGCCGCTGGAAAAGGCCAATGAGGCTTATCAAAAAATGCGTTCCGGGGAAGTGGAGTTTCGTATGGTGTTAACCATGTAAGCGGAGTTGGTTTTTTGCGATGAGAGACTCTGAAAACCAGAGCCTCTCCTATTGCTTTGTTATTTAACTACTGGGGATAGATTCTGGCAGGTGTCTAAGTGCTTACATTCTGGTTTTGGGTAAAAATCAATGATGCCTTCTCGACCTGATTCGATATTACAATAATGTATCAGCAGTTCTTTGAACTGCTGCCTTCCCCTCTGCACTCGGCTTTTTGCACCGGAGAGCGACAAGTTAAGTTTATCCGCAACCTCCTGCTGGGTCATACCCTCTAATTCTGCCAATGTCAAAGGGACGCGGTATTTCTCTGGCAGACACTGGAGCATCGGACGCAAACATTGCCCGATCGCGAGTAGATTCGCTTCTTCAGCCGGCACACTTTCTTCAGCTACGTCTTCGGGCAGTTCATCATATATTTTTTGTGAACGATAGAAGTCCATGATTACGTTATGGGTAATACGGTACAGCCAAGACTTTACACTAGATTTGGATTTTAACTGATGAAAGCTCATGCTCGCCTTAATATAGACATCCTGCAGAATATCTTCGACAGCATGGGAGTCATCCACATTCCTAGCAATGTAGTTTCTAAGTTGCGCTTGATGCATTAACCATTCTGATAGCATGTATACCTCGGATAGTTATTATCTATATTTCGATAATACCAGAATTATAGATAATAATAAATATGACACGACAATTACTCGATTCAATCCACTATCGACAATGAATCCAAAATCCCTCTCCCACTATGGATACCTCCTTCATTTTCACTCGCGGGTTTACTGCGTATTAGGTAACCTGCATAACCATTATTCTCAGTCACGGGCTCGCCTTGGTAATGCGCGGTAAACAAACCCACTTCACTAACGAGATCGCGAACCAACGTTTGCTTACCATCTCGAACGGCAATGGTTGGGGTGTCGCGTTCATGGGGATACAAACGCTGCATCAGTGCCCACGCATCATATTCTTCCGGTTTTAACGTTTCCAAAGTGGCACTAATATCTTCACCAAACACGCAGTGGCCACCGCCTTCACCTTGGTTTTTAAGTACCCATTCTATTTTGTCTGCACTCGCATTAAACCATTCAATACTCTCTGCTGTAATGGACTTCATATCCGCCAACACGCTTTTGACTAGATTGGCCTCCTCAAGCGATAACCCCCAGTGAGCATACGCTTCGACTGGCATTTGCGTCAGTAGCATCTGCATCGATTTACTTGTGGCTAATTGTTGACTGATGGTGGCATTCATCGCCACATAATGCTTCTCAATAAACAGACGAGTTTGGCTTAATGTATGACAACAAATGTCTTCGTTCAGCTCCGGTGCCCAGTAGTCTGTATATTGGTAGCCAGCGCGCAGATACACAGTATCAATAGCGCCAACACCATCAAGAATCAGACGTTGGTTATCACCACTTGAAAGCTGGGTGCTCAATTGCTCGAATGTGCGCCTGACAGTACGAACGCCGATCTTTTGCAATGCCACCTCTAAAAGGTGTTGGTCATAAACATTGTCTTCACCTTTCTGAACGATCATTAAGAACGTCGGCTTTTGATCAGAATTTTGGTTTTCAACATTAGAAAAATAGGCTTGAACCTTATTTGCAGCTGTTGCAATGCCCAGAGCCAATTGATCCAATCCTTGATTATCGGCGGGGGTTGTTGAATCATCTTCTAACCATTCTCGGTAAACATCATTCCATTGGTTTTTAACAAAGTTATGCAACTCGAAAGCACGTTGACCAAAGGGACCCATTCCCGCTGCTATACCATTAAATTCGATGACTTTTGCACCGTGTTGGCGGTCATCCATAAAATCTGTTCTCATTAATAACAATGGCTGACGAGCAGGTTGCTTAGGGTCTGCTGCATCACCGTGGACTTGTTGGTGAAGCTCCATCAAGCGACCGAAAAAGGGATCAGCTTTCGCCATATCGCTTAATGACGTTTGCAAAAAGTGATGATCCTCAGATACGTTGCTCACCAATTTAGCAATCAATGGCGTGACCTTGCGTAGGTGATCGTACGTTGAGCGTTCCATTGTCATCGGTGCAATGCTAAATGGTACGTGTCTTGCTGTATTGTCAGCCTGACGAAACGCTACGCCGTGCATGATTTCCCACTCAAGAATGTCTTCAATCACTTGCTGGGATACAAATTGCTTTTTACCGTTATCAATTGAGTTGGTGTGCATAGTTAGGCTTTTCATAATGTTATTACTCGTCATATTTTAATCACTTATGCTGCGCTTACGGACGTTAGGCCAAGCGTGCTGTTCTGAGTTTCGTTTTCTTCTTGCGTTTTTTGAGCAAGGTATAAATCTCGGTAGTCACCATCTTGACCAATCAGCTGACGGTGTGTTCCTCTTTGTACAATCTTGCCACTGTTCATCACCAAAATTTGATCGGCGTTCTGAATCGTAGATAAACGGTGTGCAACGGTGATCACGGTTCTACCGTCTTGGATATTATCAAGCGCCTGTTTTACTCTTTCTTCCGATTCACTGTCGATATTCGCCGTCGCTTCATCAAGTAAAAATATTTTCGGATCATGAGAAATTGCCCGTGCTAACGCCAATAACTGTCTTTCACCAACCGAGAGTGAGGCGCCACCATTGCCTGGCTTGTGATCAAAACCATCAGGTAAACGATGAATGAAGCGGTCAGCTTGCACCATTTCGGCTGCGCTGATCGCTTTATCACGGCTCTTCACTATTTCGTTAGCACCCGTTTCGCCTGCAGTTGGAACACCGTGAGATAAGTTAATGTTATCCACGATTGAACCATTAAAGATAGTTGGATCTTGCGATACTAAACCAAACAACTTACGCAACTGACCTTCTGGCAGTGTCTGAAGCGATTGCCCACCAATGAGAATGTCGCCCTGCTGCTGCTGATAAAAACGCATCAACAGATTGATCACGGAGCTTTTTCCGCTGCCGGTATGACCCACAATCGCAGTAAACTCGCCACCTTTTGCGGTAAAACTGACGTGTTTAAGCACGGGTTTATCTTCTTCATACCCCATGGTGACATGACGGAACTCAATATCAATACTACTGTTGATCTTCACTTCTGGCAGTACTTGATGATGTACGTCAGAGTCATCGTCTAGTAGCTCAAAAATACGTTTCGACGACACAGTGGCCACCTGCAATTTGTGCAGTTCCATCGATAGCTGTCGGAACGGGTCAAAGAAGCGCTCAACATAATTCAAAAAGGCATATAACGTACCAATCTCAACAACGGTCGACATTGAAGCACCTGCAAACCAAGCAACAATACCTGCTGCGGTCAGCGTCGCAATCAAACGTGTCAGTGGTAACAACATAAAACTATCAATGACCACTGACTTCGTTCGGAAGTTAAACCAGCTTTGGTTTTCTTTCTCAAACTTAGCTTGGAAGCTTTTTTCTTGACGAAACGCTTGAATCAACGCCATACCTTGTAATGACTCGTTTATTTGTCCGTTAATGTTACTAACTTGAACTCGAATACCATCAAACACTGACAATGAAATTTTTCGATACAGGTGCATGGTCGTAAGCAACACGGGGATCAACACCAAGCTCAACAACATCAATCGCCAGTCCAACAAAGCCATAGCAATGAAAATAGCCGTGATGCGCAAGGCACCTTGAACCACGGTTGGGAGCGTCGACACGAACATATTTCGTAGCGACTCAGTATCGTTGGTAATGTAAGAGACAAGCTTACCCGTAGACAATTTGTCGAATGTCGCGATTGGAAAGTTCAATACATGACGGAATAGCTGCTCCCGGACATCTTTTACCACCAGCAATGCACCGTGTTTAAACGCTACTGCTTGTAAATATCCAAACACCGCAGCAAGCACATAGAAAAACATAACCAGCCCAATCAAAATGATAAGCTGTTGCCATTCAATTTGCTGAGGCACAATAACCTCATCGAGTACAATTTTCGCCAACCATGGGATAACCATTTCAGCACTCACCGCAAACGCCAACATCACAAAGGCAAAACCAAAACGGGCTTTGTGCGGCAATGAGAACGTCAACAACCGACGATAAAGGGTATTATTTTTCATGGTTTGTCTCCTCAGGATCAGACTGGATGCTAACACTCAAAGTACCGTTTGGATGTTCATCCAATGCTTCGGTGTCCGCTAACGTGCCTGTGCCTCCTAACTGACTTTGACGCTGATAAACCATAGAATACCAACCTTGATTTGCCACTAATTCATGGTGAGATCCACGCTCTTCTACCTGACCATCATTTAATACTAAGATATGATCAGCTTCGATAAGGTTGGTTAACCGCTGCGTGACAAGCAGCATCGTTTTATGGGAATAATGCGCCTTTAAATTTTGACGAACTTGCACCTCTGTTTTCATATCTAACGCACTGAATGGGTCATCTAACAACAGGATATCAGCGCCCGACAATAGCGCTCGAGCAAGTGTCAAACGCTGTTTTTGACCGCCCGATAGATTGGTGCCCCCTTCTCTAAGTAGTGTGTCAAAACCATCAGGCATCGCTTCAATTTCTGCTCGAATGCCGGCCATATCAGCCACATACTCAATTTCAATCTGCGATGCATCCGGTTTCGACAACGCAATATTCTCTGCGATAGTGCCGGAAAATAAGTGCGGCTTTTGAGGAACCCAAGCCAGTTTACGACGTAAGGAGTCAAACGTTAGGCTGTCGCTTGACATACCTGAGACGTGGATGCTTGATGGTGCATCAAGTTTAAATTGACGCAAAGCCAGATGCAGCAGTGTGCTTTTACCACTGCCTGTGGGTCCAGTAATGCCAACTAACCCACCCGACGGCAGTTCAAATTTAACGCTATCAAGCACTCTTCGATTGGCTTGTTGATAGACGAACTCACGAATATCGAAAGACATACTCGCATCCGCATCTTTGGCTAATATTTTATCACCTTCGACCACTTCCATGTTTTCAGCAAACAATTGTTCTAGCCGACACCATGATGTCTTGCCTCGTTGAAAGACATTAAATTGCCAACCGAACTGCATAAATGGACCAAGCAACTGACCAAGATATAAGGTGAAGGTTGTGAAGAGCCCGACCGTGATGTTACCTTGCTCAATTAACCATGCGCCGTATGCAAGAGAGATCACAAACGACAATCCATAGACCAGTTGTATGGTTGGACCGAACGCCGCATCCACTTTCGCAACTGAAAGGTTTGCGTCTACTGCGTCATCTAAGGTTTTTCCAAAGCGCTGTTCTTGACGATCAGAAATACCGTGTGAACGAACCGCTCGAATGCCCGATACTGTTTCACGCGTTTCTTCTGTTAAGTCAGAAAACGCAGACTGCGCCTTGCCAAAAGCTTTATGCAGCTTCACACCATAACGACGAGTAATCAGCACTAATAGTGGAAAGGGAAGCAGCGCAACAGCGGTAAGCTGGCCATTGACAACAAAGATCATGCCTAAAATGACGGTCATGCCTGCGATGAAAGAGTCCACTAGGGTCATAACTCCCATGCCCATGGTTTCTTCGACGGCGTTCAGATCATTGGTCGCATGCGCCATCAAGTCACCCGTATTACGGCGATCATAGAATGCTGGTGATAGTTGTGAGAACTTTTGAAATAACTCACTGCGAATCACACGGGTGATCGCAATAGACGCCCCATATAACTTGCTTTGCCACACAAAACGCAGACCGTACATTACAGCACCCGAGACAATAATACCGGCAATGTGGATAGCTATGGTTTGTGTATCTAATGTTCCTTCACTAATGCCATCGACTATTCGGCCGATCAACCATGAAGGAACCAAATTGACCAAAGCAACCACCTGCAATGCCACAAAGGCAATCAGGTAGTGTCGGCCAAACATTTTTAGGTAATTTTTTAACTTCCAGAGAATATTCATAATTGATTAGCTTGCTCTTAACTGTCTTGAAATAGGTGAGATTGACCCTACATTAATAACGGAACATCACCCTGAGGAGGGACTTCACAATCAATCAGGCTTTTTTGAGTTAAATATTCGTCAAAGTTCACTTCTTTCACTGCCTCTAGCTGTTTTTGCTCAAGCAAAGATTTGTCCACAAGTGTTTCTAATTGATTCATTTCATCCACAGAGAGCGTATTGCTCAGGTATCCCTGCTTGTGTTCTTCTGAATACCCTTTAATCAATGTCGTGAAGCTTACGTTTTCTTGTTTCATGGCCGCTAGAATCTGTGCAGAAGGTGTTAACTGACGGTCGTCAAACTTTGCTTGTTCACGCATCACTGCCTTCTCATAACCATTATTTTTCTGCGCGGTATCCATGCTTCTCGCCATTTCAGTTAACATGCTCATGAGTGGTTTAGCCAAATCAGTCAGTGACACTTCACCATTCATGGCTGGCAGCATCAAACTCGGCTTTCTGCCTTGCGTAGCGACCAACTCTTGCCTTTCCATAATAAGTGTACTTTCCTGTTCACTCATAACAGGGCTTGGTGTTAGTGCGCTGTACAGTAAAAATAGATCAATGAATTGACTCTGTTGTTCATCAAGACCAAAAGGTAGGAAAGGATTGTTATCCAAACTGCGTAATTCTATGTATTCCACTCCGTAGTTGCACATTGCAACCAAGGGGCGCATTTGTGCATTCACAATTTTAGGCCGAACAGAACCATACAATTCATTTTCGAGTTGAAGAACCGAATCGTTCAACTGCTGATCCTCAGCCAAGTGGGTGTATCGGTCACTTGGCTGAGTTAATGCGTGGCATAAGCCTGTCAGATAATCTTGTTTGTTATTAAAGCTCATAGGGAAGCGAGATTGCTCACTACTGCTATAACCTAGGTTACTCAAGCGCAACGATGTGGCCCAAGGTAAGTAGTCAGTCGTGCTGTCCCACCTGTCTAATGCGTGAGACTGATCTCGCAGATAGCTCTTGTCGACAGCTGGTGAAGCACCAAACAGATATGGAATAATCCAGCCGTTGCGTAGAACATTACGGATCAAATGAAAATATCGCTCAGAAATGAAGGTTTCTAACGGCAGTTTACTTTTTGTATGTGCATGAAGTGCCCGCCAGAAAGACTCTGGTAACGAAAAATTGTAATGAATACCCGAAATAAGCTGCATTCTTTTTCCATAACGATTCGCTAACCCTTCACGATAACGAGTCTTCGCTATGCCCGCATTAGATGTGCCATAGCTTGCTATAGCAATATCACTGTCGAAAGGTAAGGTTGGTGGCATACTCGCCGCCCATATTGACTCGCCTTCATTTAGATGTGAAGCAACGAAGTGGTGTAACGAAGCCAATGTTTTAAAGGTCTCCTTTCTGTCCGTCACCGCAGGTGTCACAAGCTCCAACTGTGCTTCCGAGAAATCAGTGGTGATATACGGGTGAGTAAGTGCAGAGCCTAAAGATTCAGGGTGCGGGCGATGAGAAAGCCCACCATTCGGTGTCACTCGAACCATTTCACGTTCTATACCGCGGCGAACACTTTGCAGGGTCTCTTTCACATCATCACTTGCTATAAATGCTAACAGCGACTCGTTAATCGGAGTTTTCATTTCAATGGGGTTTGCTTCTTTCTTCATTTGTCTTATTCGATAAAAGTGTTATTCACTCTATTTAGACGCAGCAAAACAAAAAAAGACGCAAAATTTAACTCCATTTTTTGAAATTAGTTCTGATGGGAGAACCGTTTTAGAAGGGCGAAAAAGAGAGTGTGTTATTGAGCAAGAAAACTCGACGGTCACAACTACGCCATCATCAAAATCGCGCAGTTGTATACCACCGTATTTACAAAATCATCAAAACGGTCACCAGTCCCGATTCATGAGCAAATTTATTCATCGCATTGGTTTTTGACCAAGTCTTCACATTTCGGCTTAGGGTGAAAATCTACGATCCCTTCACCACCCGCTTCTATGTTGCAGCAATCCGTTAGAATATCTTTTAGTTTTGTACGGCCACGCTGAATTCGACTTTTCGTTCCAGAGAGCGACAACCCTAATTGATCAGCAACAGCCTGTTGCGATAACCCATCGAGTTCTGCAAGAATCATAGCTTGACGGTATTTTTCGGGCAGACAATTAAACATTGGACGTAAACACTGGCCCATCGCTTGCAGGTTCATTAACTCAGAAGAGACTTCTTCTTCCACTTGATCGTCCACCAACTCTTCATGGTTTTGGTGGCTACGATAGAAATCCATAATCGTATTATGAGTAATGCGATACAGCCAATTCTGAAGTTTATCTTTTGTTTCTAGCTGTTCGATCTTTTGGCTGGCCTTGATGTAGACGTCCTGCAAAATATCATCCGCTAAGTCGAGATCGCCCGTCTTTTTCACTATGTAACTTCTTAGTTGGTCTTTGTGTGTTATCCATTCCGCTAACATAGCTTTTCCTCAATTGTCAATACGTACTTACCATATTTCGATGGTGATGGAATTATAATGGAATGTAAAGCATCAAAGACCAAGCGATTCAATTAATGGTTCTTTTATACCGCTCCTGAAGCTTCTTCCCACGCAGCAAAACCACCCGCAAGATTCTTCACGGAATGCAGCCCCATCTCAGTGGCGAGCTTAGCTGCGTAGAGTGAACGCAACCCGTGAGCGCAATAGAAGACAAAGGTTTTATCCTGTGCGAATACTTTGTTGTGCGCTGGGCATTCTGGGTCAATAAGAAATTCCAACATACCTCTAGGACACGTGAAGGCTCCGGGTATCAAACCTAGCTTGTCAATTTCTTGTGCTTCGCGAACGTCGACAAATACATGATGCTCATCAGCATACAGTGCTTTCGCTTGCTCAATCGACATGTCTTGTACCGTTTTACGGGCCTCTTCAGTCAGTGCTTTAATGCCTTTTGTAATTTTTTGTACCATGATTTTTTCTCTCGTGTGAATTGATTAACACTCGCAAAATAACGACACCATTATTTCGCGACATTACCTGCCACATTCAAGGCATCCCATGTGCGCGAGAGCGGTGGTGCATAGGCAAAATCTAAATAACCCAGCTGCTTGGTTGTAAACTTAGCGGTAATCGCAACCGCTAGGGCATTAATACGACTTACTGCGCCTTTTTTACCGATTATTTCGCCGCCAAGAAGTACCTTCGTGTCTGGCTGATAGATCAATTTGACCTTAATATCCTCTTGACCTCGGTAGTAATCGGTTTGGTTTTTGTCGGTTATCGTCGAAACACTGACATTCACGTTGTGATCGTGTGCCATCCGCTCTGAAATACCGGTACGCGCCAATTCATAATCAAGAACCTTTAATGACGACGAACCCAAGAAACCCATCATATGCGTGTCTTTTCCCGCCAATTTGTCGGCCATCATACGAGCTTGTTTATTCGCCGTGGTTGCCAGCGGGACATAGACCGTTTCGCCAAGCGCTAGATGATGCACTACTGCGCAGTCACCCACAGCAAAGATATGAGCATCTTCCGTCGCACCATATTCATCGACTAACAGTGCACCGTTGGCTGCTTTAGGTAGACTGAGCATTTCCGTGTTTGGTTTGAACCCGAGAGATAGAACCACGACATCGACTTCAACATCACCATTATTTGTCTCAATGAAGTAGCCACCATGTTCCGAATCTCGAATAGCCGACACACTTGTGCCTGTTTTTAAGTCAGCACCTGACTCACGAATTGCCTCTTCAACAACGTCGATCATCTCAGGGCTAAATTGCTGGCTCATGATCTGTGATTCGCGTTCAATAATGGTCACATGCTTGCCAAGGCCATGCGCTGCATCAAACACCTCTAGCCCGATGAAACCCGCACCAATCACCGCCACGCGCTGTTTACTGCTGTCATTTAGCGCATTTTTTACCGCAAACCCATCCTCTTGGCTGGTTAACGTATAAACAAATTCATCATTGTATTCGCCAAAATTTAGCATCACTGGCCGTGCACCTGTGGCGATGATCAAACGATCGTAATCAAGCGTACTCTCTATACCTTGGTGACGAACCTTAACCTGCTTCAAAACTCGATCCACTGACAACATTTCGGTGTTTATGCGAACATCTAACCTTGAGGCTCTCGCCTGCTCTGGGGTACGAGAAATCATTCGCTCGGTATCATCAAACATACCCCCCACGAAATAAGGCAACCCACACGCACCAAAAGAAAGGTAATCTCGCTTCTCTATGACAACAACGTCATCTGATGGTTGGTTTCTCCTGTATTTTGCGGCAAAACTCATTCCTGCGGCGTTTCCGCCAATAACGACTACTTTCATCTCTGTTTCCAAGTTTGATCAAGATAGGCAAGAAAAGTGCGTACGCTAACGATGCACTTCTCTTAAGGTGTACTGCATACTGATACGTTTTAGTCGACTCTACGCTGCGATTTCATCGCTTTTTATGGCGGCGCTGTCAGCAG
Organism: Vibrio frigidus; assembly: GCF_042465995.1. NCBI lineage: Bacteria > Pseudomonadati > Pseudomonadota > Gammaproteobacteria > Vibrionales > Vibrionaceae > Vibrio > Vibrio frigidus. Next base: position 47,347 of record NZ_JBCDMC010000008.1, read on the forward strand.
AATATTGCGCAGTATCCAATGACCCATTTTTCTTCGAGGTAATCACACCAGAGAGCATTGAACCTGAAATATTCAGTGCAGTACGTGCCATGTCGATTAAGGCTTCTATTGAAACTAGAATGGCAACAACGGTAATGTCTAACCCCATAATGGTGAGTACAGCGACTGCTGCAAACGTCGCTCCACCGCCAACTCCAGCAATACCAAATGACGCAATCGCAATAACCACTATAAGTTGCAAAATAAAGCTGATATCAACAGGGACACCCATGACCTGTGCAGCCATTATCGCGAGCATCGCAGGGTAAATACCAGCACACCCATTTTGACCAATACTGGTACCAAACGTCGCCGACATATTCGCCGTTTCTTCATCAACGCCAAGGCGTTGAGTTTGAGTTTCAACGTTTAACGGTATTGCCGCCATGCTAGAACGAGAGCCAAAGCCAAAGACAAGCACTGGCCATATTTTTTTCATGAACGTAATCGCAGATAAACCAAACACCGACACTAAGATAAAGTGAATCACAAACATTGCGCCAATGGCTGCGTAACTCGCCAGTAAAAACCGACCCATCTCAGCCAATGCAAACATGTCATTGGTCATCATAAATGAGGTCATTAACGCAAACACACCGTAGGGTGTCAGCTTAAGAATCTCGCGCACCATAGACAGTACAACTTCTTTTGCTGAATTAATGAAAGCGACAAAGTTCTCTACTTTTTCAGGCTTACGTTTCTTCACTTGTAGGATGCTGTAACCGAGAAACATGCCAAACAATACGGTCGATAGCGTCGATGTACGCTCAGACCCAGTGAGCATTTCAAATATGTTGGCAGGAATAATCGACAGCGCTAAACCAGAAAGACCAGTACTTGCCATGGCACCTTGTGTGGCAAGCAAAGAGTCGCCCCTAGCTTCAATGGCACTGTTAGTGCCCACCATATTGACTAGTGCATTAGCATCAATACCAAATAGGTATACGCTCGCGATACCCACTGCGGCTGATATAGCCACGGTCACTATCAATACACCGATAATTTTAGGTGCGATTTTGGATAAAGCACCATCACCATCCACATTCATAATGGATGAAATCATGGCCACAAACACCAATGGAATCACAACCATTTGAAGCAGCTTGATGTAACCCTTACCAAATAACGAGATAAGTTCAGCAAAGCCCACCGTAGCAACATTGCCTACGCCGAACATCGCTTGAATAACACCGCCGAACAATAAGCCAGCTGCCAGTGCGCTTAGCACTCTATAATTGAAGGTTTTTTTCTGTTTTTTAAATGTCGCTAGAAGCGCGTAGAATCCGAAGAAAAGTGCGCTCAAAGCAATGAACGGTATGCTCATGGAGGTTTCCTATTAATTGGTTATATCAATAAGACGCCCCTGCATCAGAAAAGACGCAAAATAAATGGAAAAGTGGTTTCGGTTAGTTGACTAGGAGACGGCCAGAGGGAAAAACTAATATTCTACAAACTGATTCATTGCTAGCTCTACAAATTTTATTAGAAAAGTTTCTATTTTTTCGGCTTCGACTTAATACCATTACCCTAAGTGTAACTATGCAGTTTTGCCATTTCTCATTAATTAGGTTCAGTGACAAATTAAAAGCTTTGGGAAGTAAATTAGCACTACAGTGAAGGTGAAAATCATCAGGGAATTTAGAGTAATTCCTGTGATAATGCCCATAACAGAGTAATTGTACTAACGCCGAATGGGGCATTTTCGTGTTTAAAAATGCCAATTGTTTCCGTTCAATAAAAATTACTATCAAACACCAATTTGACTCATTATTGGACAATTACGTGTTATATGCCTTTCTAAATTAGAACGCTATTAATTAGTTTCAGTATTGAAAAACGCTATCAAACACCGTTGAACGCGGTGCCGGTCGGATGGACGGAGTTAGCAAAAAATACGACTAGCCCTGATTAATGATGCTCTTGCCGGCAGAACACTTAGCTCTAGCCATTGAATCATCGGGCCAGTTGTTTGACTATCAAACCGGTACTCCAACAGTAATCACTGATTTGAATTTTGTTACCCATCAACAAAGTTGTGTGATGAGTTTGCTTGTCACTACTCACAGGAAACAACAACGTTAGAATCATTGAAAACACATCTGCCATCGGAGTGGCTAACCAAACCTTGCTAACGATATCGATAACTTAGCGCTCAGCGGGTTATATTAGTGTTTCTCTTTTCCCAACGTCCAACCTCAACACAGCTAGTGTGTTGAGGTTGGATTATTTCGAAATTGCCGTGGGCTTACTCCAGTTTTTGCTTTAAAGAGCTTTGAAAAATGTTGTGGGTACTCAAAACCCAGCTCGTAGGCTATTTGAGTAATACTGTGATTGGTTTCCGAAATCTGGCTCTTGGCTCGCTCAATTAGAAACAGATGAATGTGCTCTAAAGCATTTTTCCCTGTTTCTTTCTTCAATAGGTCACTTAAGTAGTAAGGCGATAAACCAATCTCTTTTCCACAATATTGAACCGTAGGTATGCCCTCTTCAAAAGGCTTATCACTTTGGTAATAAGCGTCTAAAAAATGATTAAAGCGCGTAATGTAATGGCAATTTAGATCTGTACGAACAATAAATTGGCGATCATAAAATCGAGAGCAATACTTCAATAGCAACTCAATATTCGAGCAGATCAACGATTGAGTATGTTTATCCATATTCATTTCGGTTTCATTGCCGATACTAGAAACAATATCAGTGCTCATCACACGCTCACGTTCTGAGAGGTGTAACCCTTCACTCGTTTCATATTCAAAGAATGAAAACTCTGATATTTTGCTATCAAGGTCTGAACTTGCAATCAACTGAGGATGAAAGGCAATAGTCCAACCCAATGAATCTTCCAGTGGTTCTGTTGCTTTAATAATCACTTCTTGGCCGGGCGCCATAAAAGTCATTGTTCCTTTATCAAAATCATAGGTTGTATGACCGTATCCAACGGTGCAATGAGCGGAATCTTTCAAAGAAATTAGAAAGAGATCAAAACAGATTTTAACATCTTCCTTTATTCCCTGTTTGACTTGAGATGGTTTGAAAACACTCACGAGCGGGTGAGTTGGAGCATCTAGCCCCAACGCCGCATGTAGGTCTGAAATAGAATTTATGTGCAGGGTATTGGTCATTTCTCTACTCTCAAATAATTTATCTAATCGACCTATAGGGCGACCGTTTTCATCGTTCTTTCTAACTCAGTGTAATAAGGGTTCCAAGTGAGTCGAGCATGAATACGATCGGGTTCAGTGTAGCCCCATGCTGAAAACCAAGTTTGCTCACCCTGTTTACACTCCTCTACATCAGCAGAGGTGAAGCTGTTTTCACAGATTATTTTTTTTCCTTGCTGTCCATAGTAGCTATTATCAGGTGCAAATAAAGGGCTCATGTGAGAGGCCGTGCTAATTCTAAGATCTTCTCTTTTCATTGAGTAACGCTCTACTTTTCTCGGCAAGTTAAATTCAGTGTTTTCCCCATACCAAATTAACTTACTTTTCGGATGAGTAAAATGTTGGTCAAAGTACTTATTAAGAGCATTCGCATCAATCACGCTATCAGCCTCTGATATGACTAACATAACGGGAATGTCTAGTTTTTGATCTGCGATTTTATTGCGAAATACCTTAGCACTTTCTGAATAGGCTAATGCACTGGCAAGAAGCCCAGAGTTATATTTGGCAAGGTTGCTCTCTTCTGTAAACCAACCTTCAGTAAAGATTGCTGCTAACGGCGTTAATTTTTCTAGTACTGGCGTCCTGGTTTGAAAACCTGGTGAAAATAACATTAAGCCATCCACTCCCTGATTATCTAATGCATGAATTGAAACCAAGTTACCGCCCGTCGAAAAGCCTCCTAGCCAAACTTCATCGTATTGCTGTTTTAGCTGCTGGGCATAGTGATCTATCATTATTTGCCAATCCTGATAGTTCACCATTTTCATATGTCTAGGGTTACTGCCGTGACCAGGCAAAAGTACAACCTGCACATAAAAGCCCTGCTCAGCAAGAGAGTCTGAGATATCACTGAAACTAAAAGGTGAGTCGCCAAGACCATGTGCGAGTAAGATCGCTTTTTCTGAGCTAGGATCTCCCTTACTGTAAGGTACATTCATCGCTATCTCTATTTCATGCTGGTCATGTTCAGTGATAAAAGCTCGATTCTCCCGTAACCATTCTGTTGTCGTTTCTACATATTGGTCAAAAGTAGGCTGTAAATAATTGTAGTACTGCTCTGATTCATACATTGGCACACGAGATATATCGTTGCTGGCACAGCCACTGATAATAATGATTAAGGTCGATAATAATAACGTCAATGAAGATTTTATGGCTTTCAATGCTAGGGATTCCTCTGCCGGCCTTGTCTACTATGCTTAAAGATATTCTAAGTAAAACAACCAAGAAAACTTATTAATTTCCCAAAAAATAATGAGCTTTGAAATAGATCAAAAGCAAATAAATCATTGATTATATTAAATTTATACATCCATAATGACAATTATAGAAATGTATAAGTTTATCTAACACCGACCAATTAAACTGATCCCATCTTTACAGCCGCTTGAAGTATAAAGTTGATACTCAAGGACTAATTAATGAAAAAGTACATATTATCCATAGGGGTCTGCATGATTTCTGCAACAACTTCATTCGCTAACGACGTTAATAAGGAGTTATACCAACTTGAAGAGACGGTTCAAGATGTCGAAGGGAATATCTACCGTACCGTTACAATAGGCAATCAAATCTGGTTAGCTGAGGGGCTTAGAAGTACTGCATTTCAGGACGGCTCTGCTGTAAGGACAGGGGTAACCCCTGAAGATAAACCAGATAACTTATTGAAGTATGGCAGGCTATACGATTGGCATGATGTTTCTGATGAGCGAAAACTCTGCCCTGTGGGTTGGCGTGTAGCAACCGATGATGATTGGAAACAGTTAGAGCGTAATATAGGTATGCCTGAAGAGGAAGTTGACCAACATGGTTGGCGAGGTGGTGAGCAAAACCTTGGCGCTCAACTCAAAGAGTCCCAAAGCGATGGCTTGTTTAAGAAATTTGAACCATCAATCGTCAATAAACATCGCTTTTTTGCTCGCCCTGCTGGAGTGAAGTGGAATGGATTTTACATCACTCAAGGTGCCTACACTGAGTTTTGGACCGCAACCGCTTCGACTGATAAAAAGGCCATTATTCGAACTCTCGCTTATTCTTGGTGGAATGCTCATAAAGGTGAGATCCGACGAGCTACAAGCACCAAGGATTATATGTTTTCTGTTCGTTGCGTAAGAATTGAAGACTGATTTTTAGAACGTTGTAACGATTAATTCATGGCCTTGCGCCACCTTTACACCTTTTAATAATGGTAAACACTATGAACTATTCATCAGTTTTAATTACAGGTGCAAACTCGGGACTTGGGTTTGAAGCAGCACGACAATTCGCTGAAAAAGACGGCATTTCGAGAATCGTATTAGCATGCCGCAATAAAAAACGTGCTGAAGAGGCGCTCCGCCAATTAGAAGATTCAACAGGTAAGGATATTTTTGAGATTTTACTTGTTGATGTTGGTGACGTTGAATCATGTCGTCAAGCTGCCGACAACCTTGATGCACCAGTGGATGCAATTATTTTAAACGCCGGAGGTGGAGGAGGAACAACGCCAACTCAACTGACTAAAGATGGGGTGATGTTTATTTTTGCGATCAATGTGTTAGGACATGTAAAACTTATTAATCACCTGATTAATAACAATAAACTCTCCACTGGTGGCACAGTTATGTATGTCGCAAGCTTTGCTGCTAGGGGAGCACCAGAAGTGGGTGCAAGCCGCCCTCCTATTGAACAGGGGTCAATTGAAGAATGGACGAGCGTGATTAATGGTGAAAAATTTGCTGAAAACAAAAACTATACGGATATTTATGGCTCAGTGAAACTCATGGGCGCACTATGGACAATGAGTATGGCACGCGACCATTTAGACAAAAGATTTATCACGGTTGATCCTGGTATGGCGCGTGGCACTTCTGGAACGACATCCCTACCTTGGCATCAAAGATTTATCATGGAATCCGCAATGTGGGTGATGCAGAAGCTTGGAAAGGCGCACTCTGTAGATGTCGGTGCTAAGCGTTATGTTGATGTGCTACTTAACAGCGATGAATTTAAGACAGGTGCTTGGTGGGGAAGTAAGAAAGGGTTGACTGGTGCACTGGCGAATCAGGTAGACCACTGGCCTGAAATTATAGGTAGCCAATCAGCACAAAACAACGCTAACACTGTCATCAATCAATTTCTAAAAGATTAGCCCCTTGTTCTTTTTGGTGTTGACCATAGTGTGAACACCGAAGGTACAAAACCGAATCAAGGCAATTTAGTAGCTACCGACTTTATCGAACCTTTTGGGTAGACATATAACTATGAATAAGACAAAAAAGGTAGTTTTTACTATACCAAAGAGACCTGAACATGTTTTTTGAACTTGAGGTCTAAACTAACGTGTGGAGCCCACTCCCTCTTTAGCAATCTAGACTAAGGAGAGTGAGAAAAAACCGAGAGTTCCAATATGTTGACTAAAAATGTTATCGCTATCGACTTAACAAAAAATGTTCTCCAAGTCTGCCAAATTAGCATTTGAGTGGCTTATACACTTCTCTACCTAGGCCTACCGAATGGATTTTGGGTACTAGTTAACTCTATAAATGGTCTTCTTTTTTTTTTGTTAATGCGGCTGGTACATATTGGCTTGGATAGTGGATTTATCAACAACGGGTTACAGCTAATAGTTAAACGGAGTTCTCACTTCTATCTAGTGGGAATTCGATAATAAATCGGCTATATGAATGCCCATCACTTTCAACACGTATTGTCCCTCCCTGCACCTCAATCAAACCCTTACAAATACTCAGTCCTAGTCCCATTTTGCCAGAATGACCACTTCTGGATGAATCTGCTCGATAAAACCGTTCGAAGAGGTGAGGTAAATCATTAGGCGAAATGCCTTTGCCATTGTCACTGACTTTTATTGTTAAGGCTTTATCGTCGGCAGAAGCGTCAATTTTAATCCGCCCTCTCTCTTCCACATACCGAATCGCATTGCTCACGAGATTACTTAAGACTTGAACTATTCGAACCTCATCGAGATGAATTAACGGTATGACTTCACTACAGTCGTAGGTTAAATCAATATTTTTCTTTTGGCATAACGTCTGATGTGCCTCTGCCACTCTCTCAATGACCGTCAGAATGGATACCATTGTTGGGTCGATGGATAATGTCTTCGCATCTGTTTGGACAAGCGTACTCATGTCTTTTATAAGTCTTTGAATATGTTCTAGTTCGGATGCAATAGTACGTACTCGCTGCTGGTTAAGCTCTAACTCACCATCTTGCGCCATTTCAATGTATCCAGAAATCACTTGTATTGGCGTGCCTAAGTCATGAGTTATATCAGCCGTAAGTTGGCGACGCTGCATATCGGCGTTCGCGAGCTCTTTACTCATCATATTAAACGAATGGGCAAGATCGCTTATCTCATCATTAGTAGACGCTTCAATCTGATGATTTAAGTCACCAGAAGCGATCGCTGTGCTGGCTTTAGTCAGGGAGTCGATAGGCTTTATGGCAAACTTGGCAATAAACCAACCCACGATAAGCGAGGCGAGAATACTCGCTACCATGGAAATAAGCAGTGCTTCACGGATATTGTCTAGAACAACCTGTAATCGAGAATTAAAGCTAATTCCCGTCGCTTCAGGAGGAATAACCCATGCGACGATGTTCCCTTTAAACCTCACAGGGTGAGCCTCAGCCAAATAAGCTTTTGGAATGAGTTCGCCTGCTTCGAAAGTAAGATAATTAAGCAAGGCGTAATGATCGGCGGTCACGATTCCAGCCCTTTTATCTTTATTTTTATTTTGGCTATCAGCACTACTCAATGAAGCTTTTGGTGGATGAAGCGTTTTAAAATAGTCAGCGAACCCTTCCCAGGTATTCTCAGCTATATACCAATTGCGTACCTCATTCAGCATTTCTGAAACTTGATAATCTTGAGCTAACTTTGCAACACGTTGTTCCGAAGTAAAATATGTCACCAAGTAAATACTGCATGCTGTAAATAAGCTAATAAAGAAATACGTTGCTATTAACTTATGTCGAATAGGGACTCTCATTGTTTTACTGCCTTAAGTCTATAACCGAGTCCAAATACCGACTCAATCTCGACCTGACTGTTCGAGAACAGCTCAAGCTTGTTACGGAGGTTACGTATATGGATCTTAAGGGTTGATTCAGAACCACTGTATCCTTTTTCAATTAACTGGCAACTGATTTTCTCCTTGTTCACGGTATGCTCCGCTGAACGCATCAATATAGTTAACAGGGTTATTTCTACTAAGGTTAACTGTATTAGCTGGCTATCTAACCAGGCCTCCCGAGTGGTGGTATTTAGCGAAAGATTGCCTGCTCGTATTAATGGCTCATTTGAGAAAGCATTCGCTGTTCTTTTTAGCACTGCATATATTCGAACAATCAACTCGCTCATTTTAAATGGCTTGAAAATATAGTCATCTGCACCAAGTTCAAAGCCTTTAACAACATCACTTTCATGCTGCTTAGCAGTGATCATAATAACGGGAACCTCACTTGTTTTACGCAGCTCTTTGATGAACTGATAGCCATCCATTTGAGGCATCATAATATCAAGTAGAATAATATCTGCTGCAAACGATTTCAGTCGCAACAAGGCATCAATACCGTGTGATGCACACTCAACTTCAAAGCCTTTTAAAGTTAACACTTCCGTCAGCAGAGCTTGTACATTTAGCTTGTCATCAACGACAAGAACTTTAGCAGCCATAATTTCCTATAGATCACTTCCAAAAATGAATGACATCGAACTTTCTTACCTAACTATGTTTTGTGAACCAAGCGACTAGGGTGAGCTTATCATCATCCATATTCTTCATTAAGTTGGTTATGAGAATAACTCACTTAGTAAGCTATACTTTTCGCTTTCCATTACACGCTTTTAAAACGCTGGTCATCTCGGCGGTATTGGTTCGGTTTAGTTTTACTATTGAACCAATACGCGCAATTCGTGTAAATAAATTAAAGAAAAGACACTATTTTGGCATCGCGTTGTATTCAATGACAAATGCATAAGCACGACCCGGTAAACGGTCACGGCCATATGTTCCTACATCATCCATATAGTCGCCCCAAGTTGGCACAGGTAGATTCATTTCACCAAAACCCATCACTCGTTGACCATTGCCTGAGTCGTTAGGCTGATCACTTGGCCGAGGATCTTTGTCTATCACCCCATCATCTAGATTTACAGCCCAGTTGGTATAATTAAACGCTTCTCCACTTAACCACTTCCAACCACCTGCTGGTTCTACTGAGCCTTCAGGCTGGTAGCCACCAAGAAAGGGACCAATTGTGATTTCATAATGGTTGTGCTTACTCTTTCCTTCTACATAAGCAGGAAAGCGCCAAAAATACTTATCATCATTTATTTGTTCAAAGATAAACGCGTTCTCTGCTTCCGAAGTGATTGACGCTAAATATCCATCCGCTGAATCAGCCAGATAGGCCGCTTGGAACCAATTTAAGTTGCCATCTGGGAGGTGTACTACCTGATAGTAATGTGTCGTACCTTCTAGGTTAGTAAAGCTTTTAATTGGCAATTTTTCATAATTAAATTCGTCTGGAGCATTATCCCAATCAAAGAATTGATAATTCTCCGAAACCTTAAACGTTACACCGTTAATCTCTATATTTTGTGTAGCCGTGTTCATTGATTGTTGCGGAGGTAGGTTAGCACAGGCTGATATCACTAGCGTGCTTAAGATGGTAATAGAAAAGTTAAAAGTATCTTTCTTCATAGGAGACTCCTGATTCACTGTATTATGATTCGGCGAAGTATAGTAATTAAAATCAGGAATTAGTTTAGAGTTGGTTTAGAGGGTATTATTTTTATTATTACTTTTAGGCAATATAGTCCGAGCCCTGAGCTAAGCCCGCGAGAAACCGACGAAATGGACAAAATCAGTTCAGGCTATTCGGGCGGAATTCATTTATCGAAAATACTGATTATCCCAAACCGCAACCAGTCACCAACTCTCCCTCTGCGACCTACAACGTCCAATTTTCATCAGTAAATTTGATTAATTCGATGTGCGTAAATTTATGTAAAGCGACAACATCTAAACCAAAATTAAACTTATAACACACCTTCCCACCTTAGAATTGAACTCAAATTTACGACGTAGAAAAGACGAGTGAACCATGATTAACGCGAAAAACTGTTTAACCACTATAGGGCTAGTCGCTCTGTTTTCCGCAGGTGCTGTACAAGCCGCATCCAAGGGTACAACAAGCCAACAAAAAGAAATTCAAACTGTTAGGATAAACTCGGTGGACTTCAAGGTTTCCGCTCACTATGACTTCTTTACCTGGGAAACCCTACCAAGTGACGTTCTTTATGACAAAGAACCACTCCAAACCTTAACCAATACAAATGGGGATAAGCATTACTACCACGTTATTTATCTTCCTAACGGAAACCTGAACTGGTTTCAGGCAGCCAAATTAGCAGAAGAAGCTGGTGGCTATCTAGCCTCCATTACGTCTGAAGCAGAAAATGAGTTCTTATTCAACCTAATCGACAATCCTAAATACTTCTTCCAGTTCCCTAAGTATGTTGAAGGTTCAGGCAGGGCTAACCACTATGAGATCATGATTGGGCCTATGCTGGGTGGCTATCAACCTGAAGATGCTAATGTCCCAGATGCAGACTGGCATTGGCTTAGTGGTGAAGCGTGGCACTATACCAACTGGGCTCAAAACCTTGACGATGGTGTCATTGATAAAGATCCTCGCAATAATACCCAGCCAAATGATTCCGGCAAAGAGAGAAGCCAGCGAATCCTCGGTTTCGGTGAGTTGAACCAACCTGTACCCACTTGGGGCGACTATTCTGATGATGCCGGTACCTACGGCCAAAGAGGTCCGAGCCGATATGCGTTTATCATTGAGTACGACAGTAAACCAGAATAAACACCAACACTATTTATCTGCCTTCAAAACGCCACAGAAATTGGAGTAAGCTAAACGACTCTGGACCAGTGATTACCCCACTGAACACCGCTGGAAAAGGCGTTTCTGGACTTTTCCGGTAGCTGTTCAATAACCTAACAGGTTCCAGAGCTTACGCTGTTATCTCGTTGAGTTTCTCTTATTGATAGACTTAACTAAAAAATAATGGGGCATTTTCAATTTATAAAATGCCAACTGTAACGTTTCTGGACAGAAGCTTCTTAGAGTAACCACTTAAATTAGAAAATTGCGGATAACTTTTAGTATCAGAAAATTTCTTTGTGAACTGTCCAGTTTAACTGGTGCCGATCAATGTTAAGAGACGGAATAATGTGGAACAAAGATAGCGCCAAAAAATAGCTATTGACGCCATAATCTCTTGTTATGAGTATGACTCAAAGGGTGTGAGATCAATCCCCTCAAAATCACATACTGCTCTTATTACTGGATTGCGACAAAGACGTTTCAGATAATCCGATAAGTGCTGATAACTGGTTACGTTCGCCTCTTCTGGTAGCCACCCTGCCAACATGAACAGAAAGTAATCGCATGCAGTTAATTCTTTTCCAATTAAATATTCATGTTGCTTGAGTTGCTCATCAAGAATGGATAACACTTCCATAATACGAGAGTTTTGAGCCGAGACTATATCCGATACCCCTAATTCACTAGTTGTGTGACGCTTTGGGTAATAACGAATCATTAATTCTGACTGGAGCGTATTGTTAAGAAATGCTAACCATTGAAAGAATAAAGGACGCTTGACATCACCCAATGCTGGCATTAATCCTGAATCAGGGTGTAATTCGCAAAGATGAATACAGATCGCAATACTTTCAAAAACAGCCTGCCCATCGACAATCAGTGTTGGAATACGACCCGCAGGGTTTAATCTTAGATAGTTTTTCTTTTTGTGGGATTGAGCCTTCTTGTCTACCAACAACAATTCAAAGTCAGCTTTCACATGCTGCAATAGAAAGTGTGGAGCCAAGCTCGCGTTGTTTGGATAGTAGTAAAGCTTGAACAAATTCGGCTCCTTGCCTGCAATTATGGGGGGATACTCATAACGCTTTCTCAACGGGGATTGTCCGTATTTTATGTGCAAATAATGCCTTCTTTCTTTTTAATCTTCAACGATAAATCAATAAGATAGCAACTATCAAAACGAGTTAGATCGCTCTGTGGCATGTAACTTTGATAACTGCTAGTTTCAGATAAGTATTAGTAGGGAAAATGCTCATGAACAGGATGCGAATGAGTAAAAGGCCTAAGCAACTTTGGGGAAAAAGAGTTACACCTGAGATCTACTCATTCCCTAAGTATGCAGGTTACATTATACATTAGTGCATTGGGGCCTTCGGTTATTTCCCTTTATATACATTAGGCGCTATGTATGTGGCGCAGTTAATGGCGACAATGATTAAAACTGTAGATGTAGAAAATGGGAATCAGAAGCCTCGATACGACTAAACACTAATGACTCGTAGAAAGCGTAGTAAAATCATCTAAATTGTCTGAGAAAAAGCGATTCAACTAGATCACCATAAACGTGTTCCAAATCCCTGATTTTCTTCAGCAAAGTTTATTTGATAACGCCAGTAAAAAAATACCGTTAAATAGAATATGTAATCCAATCGGTACAAGCAGAGCAGAGTAACGCTCTTTGAAAAAACCAAAAACGACTGAAGGTATAAATACCAGAACGGCAAACAGTAGTGGTTGATGTATCATGTGAAAACCCATAAATAGGCATGAAGCAATTAGGTTTGCATTGCTCACACCATAATAAGCCTTCCGTAACGATTTATTTTTTAATAACCCTTCTTGAATTGTCCCTCTAAATACCCACTCTTCAATAACTGGGTAAATAAACAACATATTTATTATAACAGTGGTCGAAATATCCCAAGTAGAACTGAGATTACAAGGAAGTAAGTGCCAAAATACGCCTCCAATAACAATACTGAGCAAAACTGTTACGATCAGTTTTTTATCCTCGAAAGCCTGTATTGTTCTTAGTCCGTTTTGGTATGTAATCATAATCAGTGTTTTTGCGTTAAGTGTTGAAGTCAGTATCAAAATAGCAAGAGCCTAGTGGCTCTTGCTCGTCATCTAACTTTCATTAATTATTCTGTTTCGACGCAGGAATAATCCTATCACCGACATAAACATTAGAAGTGGGAGTGTGGGATCAACTGGCGCATTAGGATCCCCAACAGTACAACCTCCACCAGAAGAGGAAATAGACAGTTCGTCATCAACTAGGTCTGATTCCTCAGTTAAAAGTTCATCTACGCGTACCGTTACCACGGCAGTATTCGATTGCTTATCATCTTCAGTCACAATATAAGTAAATTGAACAATTCCGCTGAAGTCAGCCTCCGGAGTAAACTCTATATTCATATCTTCATTCACAATTGCATCACCATGAGTTGGTTCATTGTTAATGGTAATACTCACTGTGTTAGATTCTTCAAGGCCATATTCATCGTTAGCAAGTACATCAATTTGAACAGGTACACCTTGGGTAGTTATCTCATTGTCATTTTGAACAGTGGGTGCACCTAGCACAACTTCTGGGTTTACCACTATTCTCACAGATGCGACATTAGAGACATATTCTCCCGTCGTGATCTCGTATTTGAATACTTCATTACCCTTGAAATAGTCCGCTGGAGTATAAGTCAGGGTGAAATCGGTATTGATGACTGCATCGCCATTGATGGGTTCTTCCACCACAATAATCGCAGTTTCACTTGATACTACAGGTACTCCGTTCAACACGTCATTTTCAAGAATATCGATTATAACAGGGGTTTTTTCATCAGTAGTCGTATAGTCATTAAATGCTTCGAGTACATCTTCTGGAATTTTGTAGTTAGACAAATCAGGTGCTTCACGCCCTGCCTGAATCCAATCTGGATCTTCACTACCTGAAACACCTGGAAGCACATCATCAATTGATCTGGCCGTTAATCGAAGTGTCAATGAGTCAAATACTGGCTGATTTTCCTCATCAAGTAATTTTTCATCAATGTTAATGAATATATCAGTGTTGATACCCGCAAGGTCATCACTTAGAATCATTGCATAGCGTATCAACTCATCAGGATCTTCGTATGGAATATTTAACCCAAGCGGTTTCTCTGCCCATTCTGAAAGCACTTCATCACGAACGATACCAAAGTTATCTTCTATAGTGTCTGGGTCTCCATCTAAACCTGTACGACCTGAACGCCAATTGTATCCATCCCAGATCGCCACAACACCATCAGATTCCGCATCGATATCATTTTCAAGCCAGTACGCAATCACACTAGGAACTTGGTTGTTCGGAAGCATATAACCAAGCATGTTGCCAGGTAGATCGGCGTCATGGGTTTCGTTAATATTGAAAAAGTTCTTGGTTATAGAGCCGATAATGCCGTTATCTATTGATAAACCGCTGTCAATGTATTGTGATTTCCAATCCAAATCCGCTGAGTAATCTGGATACATAAATCCAGCAGCTGCATGATCCAAAAATCCAGGGTCGAACCTAGGGCGTACGCCATCATCGAACAATTTTGGTGCGAATTTCGCAAAACTTTTAGGTTTCCAAACTTCAATATCCGGTGCAGAACCGGTACGACCATCAAAAAATTCGCGAGGCACAACGGTTCGCATTTCAAATCCCACACCGTGCTCTATAAAATTCAGTTGTCGAAATTGCTCCCCGACTCCAGTACCTAACTCAAATTTATAGCTTGCTATTCGCTTATCAGTGTCATTTCTGATTTTTTGAATAACACGGTAAATTCGGCCAACACCATATTCCTCTCTAAACTGCTCAATCGTATTATCTTTATTGGTAGAATCACTACTGGCGCTGCCTTTATCTTCTATATCGGAGTCGATTAGTCCTTTATATCTAATATCTTTGACACCAAGATCAAAAACTAGATCAATAGGTGTATCGGTTTGCGTCAATTGTAAAAAATACCGCTTTGAACTTCCTTGTGCATCGTTGCAGGATTTTGAGACAACGGTATCTGGAAACGATGGATGCTCCATCTGGCCAGAGGCCATAATACAATTGTGCATTGAATAATCTAAGTTATCATTTAAAACTTGAATTCCTGGTGCCAAACCACTGCCGTTATCAAGATCCCAAGTAATATAGGCGACACTGTCTGCCTCCCAAACACCCTCTTCTGTTGAAGCAAGCGCAGCGGCTTCTGTCGAGTTATAAATAAAGGTTTTCGGCGTGGCCCCACTAAAACCATCCACAGTTTCATCAACTGTCAGTATGTTGTCCGCATTCCACTGTGATAAAATCGGCGCAGGTACATCTAAATACAGGTTTGGAGTTGCCTCTTTACCAATACTATATCCTGAACCCGCTACTACAGAGATACTCATCAGAAGTAGCATCATATTATTTAATCGTTGTTTTGTGTTAGATCCTTCTATTTTCATGGTTTAACTCCTTGCTAAATATAAAATATTTACAGCTCACTAGGGTCAATTACCGTTTTGGGAAATTAATTATTATTTTAATAAAATCAAATAGATTTTTTGCTCTAATTATTTAAAAATAAGTCAAAGTAGTTCCCTATGATTTGAATAAAATCACAACCAAGACGTATATAATAAGATTGAACGCATATTTTCATGTACGTCTAACTTGATGGAAATATTGCAAGATGTTGCATGACGATAAACTGAGATTGCGTTCTATGAAATATAGATTGAGCATAAATAGAGATTAATCATTTTAATCACGTTTCTGGACACACTAGTTAATAACACGTGGCGATCACAATTAGTTTTTGCTTAAACGCCTAACTCAATTCCACTGATAATGCAGGTCACATTATACCGTAGACTGATGGGACCTTTGGTTATTTCCCTAGTTACATTTTACGCATGATGATGCAGCACAATTTATAGCATCTATAAAGAAAACCATAGACGTAAATTCAATGATTCAAAGCGGCGAGCTTTCCCCTATTTTCTCTCGGTTATCCAAGAACATTTGGCTACCATTACTTAAACTCATTTTTGGACACAAACGATTTACTGCCACTGGCCTAAACCGTTCCAATCCGATTAGAAAAAGTATCTTGAAACCTTAAACGTTTGTTATAAACGTGTCCGAATTATGCACCAAAAGCCAGTTCCAAGACTTCGCTTTGATTGCGACAATTAGTGATCGATACATCATGTTTAGCTCGGTTACCAACCAGAATTAACTTAACACCCAAGTTGTGACAAACTAGAAGGTCACTTTAGGACGTATGTAATCGGCGTTGCTGCCTAAGTCGAGTTAACACTTTTTGATAGCTGCGATTTGATCTCTTATGAGTTATTGAACAAGCATGGAAATCGAAGGTTGGAAATAAAGCGAGAGTAGAAAGAGATCTCACTGGGCAAAACGAAAAAAAACGCCGATTGATTTGCATCATCGGCGTTTAGTGTGCGTTGACTCGCTTACTTATTAGTGGTTGCAGCTCTATTTCTCACGATGTTACGTAATCGAGCGTATCTCTCAGCAGAACCCTGGCTCGCATCAGAAGGGTTGTTCGTACGAGTTTTGCGGTCTTTGAACGCCGGTTTGCTGTGCATTTTCTGCAATAGTGCATCACGGTTTTTTGGCTCGTACCCTGCTTGCTCTACACGTCGAATCGTATGACCAATCAACGACTCTACTTGTTGCAACGTCAGTTCTTCTTCACGGCTGACAAAAGACACAGCGTGCCCTTTTTGGCCAGCTCGACCTGTTCGGCCAATACGGTGAACATAATCTTCTGCCAAAAATGGCATATCGAAATTCACTACGTGCGGAAGGTCTTTAATATCTAAACCGCGAGCCGCCACATCGGTTGCAATCATCACACGCGCCTTGCCTTCTTTAAACTCGTCAAGCGCTCTACGACGGGCACTTTGTGCTTTATCACCGTGACATAGTACCGCTTTAATGCCGTCCAGTTTGAGTTCTTTCAATAACATATTGGCCGTTTCTTTGTAGTTCACAAAGACCAATACTTGTTTCCAGTTCTTACGACCAATAAGTTCAGATAACATTTCATACTTTCTTTCTTGGTCTACTGGGTAGACAACATGCGCGATAGTGTCTGCCGTCACGTTTTCTTGAGCAACGGATACTCTTTTCGGTTGATTCAACATTTCAGCCGCTAGTTTGTTCATTTGCGGAGAGAACGTCGCCGAGAACAGCATAGTCTGTGGCTTCGTTGAAACACCAGACATAATGGTTTCAATTGATGAAATAAAGCCCATGTCTAACATACGGTCGGCTTCATCGAAAACCAAGAACTCAAGGTTCTGTAGGGAAACATTTTTCTCATCCAGATGTTCGATTAAGCGACCTGGTGTTGCCACTAAAATGTCGACACCGTTCTTTAGCTTTTGAACCTGAGATGACATTTTCACGCCACCATAAATGGCAGCAACACTCAATGATGTGTACTTGATATAATCTTCAATGCTTTGCGCAATCTGTGCGGCCAATTCACGAGTTGGTGCAAGAACCAGTGCTCGTGTTTGAAAATGGTTATTAACTTTGGTCTTGTCTAATAGCTGCTGAATAATTGGCAGAGCGAAAGCGGCAGTTTTACCTGTCCCTGTTTGAGCATTCGCTAAGATATCGTACCCTTTACGAGCGAGTGGGATCGCTTTCTGCTGAATAGGAGTAAGTTTTTCGTAGCCGCACTCGGACAGTGCTTTCACAATTTCTGGAGAAAAATTCTGAGATAAAAATGACATTGTAGTGTTCCTAAAATTAAACGGCTACGACCACGTAAAGCATAACCAAAAATACGGTCGCAGATTGTAGAACAAACTGTATCGGAACGGCAGACTTTTTACCAATTCGTCGCAATAATCTCGAAAATACGACAATTTAATGGCAACAAGTCCTTTAGAGGCCATCTTTTTCAAGGCAAAAGTGCTGTTTAACCACTCCCTACGACTGACAGTGTAGTGGATTAGCAAGTTTGGTCAGATAGTTAGAATTCTAAGCATGAAAAAAGTAAGTCAAATGATGCTTTGGTGAAGAGTGTGTTCAATCGGTCGAAACACACAAAGGGGCAATAGCTTGTCAGAAAAGTGGCTAATGGAACTGTGGCTAATGAAACCCCTAAAAAATTGAGTTCCTTTCTACTAACAATCAGTGCCTTCTGAAAGTAACAATGCGTCTTCTAATTCAACACCAAGGTAGCGGATCGTGTTATCTACCTTAGTATGTCCCAGTAAAAGCTGCACTGCTCGTATATTTTTCGTTTTTGCATAAACTAATGTCACTTTGGTTCGTCTCATCGAATGAGTGCCGTACAGGTTAGGAACTAACCCAAGATTTGACACCCATTTTCTGACAAGGTATCGATAGTACGAATAGCTAATTGGTTGCTGCTTCCGTCTTTGGTTTGGAAAAATAAAATCGCTGGCATTTAACGAAGCAATCAAAATCCATTTCATTAAACTTTGTTGCGTTCTTGTCGTTACTTCAAATTGAACTTCAATGTCTGTTTTTCTCTGGATATGCTTAACACGATTAAATATCCTATCTTGCGAAGATATATCGCAAACCCTGAGCGGGAGCAAATCACTCGTTCTAAGTTTGCTATCAATAGCTAAGTTAAGTAGCGCAAGCTGCATCAAACTATTTTCAATCTCTAGTCTGGTTCTGATTCGCCAAACCTCTTCAAGCCGAAAAGGCGTTTTGACGCCACTTCGTTTCGTTTTGTTGAAAACCATCATGATGACCTCCTTCTTTATTTGGTCACCACGATTGTAGTTGGAAGGAAATGGACAGAACTACAGGACACTGAAACAATGGTAATCTTTACCGATGAAACCGGTATACCATTTCCTATCATCAAAGAAGTAAGCACTTTTATCACGCGGTTTTAACCAAATAGCACGTGCAGTCGCATTACCGACTTTAACCTAATCTTCTAAAATTGTGTCCTTTCTGCCAATGTTGAAAACCAAACATAACTCATGTCTCAACGGATTTACCAGCCTATCACGCGAGATTCGATTAGTTTTTATTTGACTAGAGGCTATGACGTCGGAGCTAACGATATTGTCTGTTAACTTACAATGGGCAAAAGCACGTTAGACCTTCAAGTCTAACCATACAGATTCCCATAAGGTAAAGTATCACGATAACTTCCTCTGTATTTTTGGATTAGTTTTAGCAATAGTGTAGCAATCCATCGTCATTACCCTCTCATCCTCCAAAATTATGATTTAAATCAATTAGTAATACTACGTTTCATTTGTGGTACATATTGTTTTGTCACGCAGGTAAGGGTAGTCTTTACATTCAAATCTGCAATGGATACATCATTGATGCTTCCCTTGTGCTTTAGTTTCAACAAAAAAGGAGATTTTATGCGACTCAAATCTGGTTTTATGGGGCTGCTTGTTTGTGGTCTATGCTTTATTCCTGCTATCACTCAGGCTTCTGATCTCGACAGGTTCAAAGGACTTTCCGGAACGATCAATATCGCCGGGGGAACAGCGCATATCCCAGTCATGAAACAAGCCGCCAAGGCCGTTATGAAGGCCAATGGCGAGATCCGAATCACAATCGCAGGTGGTGGTTCCGGTGTAGGTGCCCAGCAAGTGGCCAAAGGACTGGTTGAGATCGGAAACACCGGCCGACCGCTGAAGCCAAGTGAAGCGAAACACGGACTGGTCTCGTTCCCCTTCGCTATCGACGGCGTCGCGGCCATAATCAATCCGGCGAACCCAATTCAAGCATTAACTCAGCAGCAAGTGGCCGATATATATGCGGGTAAAATCACCAACTGGCAGTCTCTTGGCGGAGATGATCGCACTATCAACATATTTACCCGAGATGAGGCTAGTGGTACCCGTGCTGTTTTCGTGAAAAAATTGCTTCACAATTCGCCCATTGTCAACCATGCCAATGTAGTGCCGTCTAATGGCGCAATGAAAACCGCCATCGCTCGTGATCCTGGTGCCCTTGGCTACAGTAGCGTCGGCTATATAGACAATACGGTTAAAGCGCCGGCTCTGGACAATGTTCAGCCCACCAACGACGCCTGTGCCTCCGGTGAGTACCCCATTGTGCGCAAGCTTTACATGAATACCAAAGGTGAACCTCAGGAGTTGGTGAAAGAGTTTATTGATTTCATCTACAGCCCACAGGGTGCTGAATATATCCGCGCATCTGGCTATATTCCCGTGAGCAATCAATAATCCATGACATCCCTTATCACGACAGAGCGGGTATTGCTGGCACTTGTTACCACAGTATTTGTTCTTATGATATTGTTGTTTGGCTTTTTGTTCTGGTTTGCCTTGCCCGTTTTCTTTAACACTGAAACACCTGTTTTATCGCTGATCTGGCAACCAGAACAAGGGCAATATGGCATTTTGTCTATGATCGCTGGTTCTGGGCTGATCGGTGTGATGGCGCTAACACTGGCATTTCCTGTTGCCGTTGGCATCACTGGTTTTTGCCTGTTCAGCCGCTATCAAAATATCGCGTTATGGATCCGACGAATGATCCGACTGATGGCCGGGATCCCGACAGTGGTTTATGGTCTTGCCGCTGTTTTTCTGCTTGTTCCGCTATTACGGGAAACCTTTCGGAGTGGTTCCGGTTTTTGCCTGCTCGCCGCCGCTGTAATGATAGTATTATTAATTTTACCCGTAATGGTAATGATGTTAGACACCCACTGCCGTCCACTGGCAAATCAGATCCGTCTGGCTTCTGCGTCCATGGGTTTTACCGATACGCAGACAGTGTTGTACCTAGTCCTGCCCAACGCGACCAAAGCGATGGCCACTGCAGCGTTATTGGGCTTTAGCCGTGCGATTGGTGATACCCTTCTTCCGTTAATGTTGGCCGGAAACGCCCCGCAGCTGACTGACAGCATATTTGACTCAGTTCGTACGTTAACTGCCCATATTGGACTTGTTCTCGCTACGGAAAATGGCAGTGCGGCTTATAACTCGCTGTTCGCTGCCGGCCTACTGTTACTGGCAATGAGTGTCACGGTTACACTGCTGATCAGAAAAATGGAACACGCACAATTAAATGTGCGCAGAGGTGACGCAGAATGAAGGCTCGGTTATTTCACCTCTGGTGCCTGAGCTGCACTACTGGGCTGCTGGTATGCCTGACCTTTTTCATTGGTTTTATTATAAACCGCGGCGCGCCCGCTCTTAGTCTTTCATTATTTTTTGGTGATACCGACCCCATCAAGGGGCTGCTTGGACTCGAACCTATATGGGACGGGATCTGGCCCGCCTGCGCCGGGACAATGACTGTTGTTGCCTGCGCCTTATCACTGGCCCTTTTACCCGGGTTGGCAACAGGGATATGGCTGGCAACTAGTGCGACTTCACGCTTCAAAACCATCCTTGCGCTTGGCATTGATATCCTCGCGGGTGTTCCTTCGATCCTGATGGGGCTTTTTGGCTTTACCTTGATCTTATTTCTTCGCAACTGGTTACTCCCATCCGCCAATACGTGCTTACTGTTATCGGCGTTAAGCCTCGCAATGTTAATCATTCCCTATTTAGCCGTCGCAACCCGTACAGCTCTGCAGGCCTTACCCCCTTCGCTTGAGATAACAGCTCTCTCGCTCGGTATGACACGCTGGCAAACTTTGCGTGTCGTACTGTTGCCACAAGCTGCTAAAGGAATTACCGGAGGCATCATGTTGGCCATGGGCAGAGCGGCCGAAGACACCGCGGTGATCATGCTGACGGGCGCTGTTGCCAACGCGGGCTTGCCTGGGGGGTTATTTGATCGTTATGAAGCATTACCATTTACCATTTTCTATTACAGCGCCCAGTACCAAAATGATTCAGAGCTCCAAATGGCCTTTGGTGCTGCGCTTACCCTTCTGTGCCTAACTGCCGCAATTTTTTCTATGGCTGGACTTTTGCAACGAACACCGTCATGGAGAAGCTAATATGACGTTAAAACCACCGCCAAAATTAGTTGGTAAGGTTTCCAACCTCACCATTTCTTTTGGCTCCCAACCTGTTATCTCAGACGTGAATGTGGACTTATATAGAAATCAAATCCATGTCCTCACTGGTCCATCAGGCTCAGGTAAGACGACGTTTCTTCGGGCACTCAACCGCCTTAATGACTGTTTCAAAGACTGCCGAACACAAGGAAAAATAGAACTATCACTTGACGGAAAAATGCAGTCTATTCATGCTCTTAAACCCCAGCGGCTACCAGAGTTGCGCCGGAAAGTAGGCATGGTCTTTCAGCACCCACAATTGTTACCCGGCACGATTAAAGAGAACTTGCTATTACCACTTAACGTTGTCTGTGGCTTGAAGGGAGAGGTTGCACAACAAAAACTCTTTACCGCCTTCAACCAAGCCGCACTCTGGGATGAAGTCAAAGACCGCCTCAAAGCGCCGGTTGAGTCTCTTTCCGGCGGCCAACAACAGCGCCTTTGTTTGGCCCGCACACTTGCGCTTGAACCCGAAATTTTGCTGCTTGATGAACCTACTGCCTCACTCGATAACGAAACGGCCGCTCAAATAGAGGCACTCATTATTCAATTGGCTACACGGTATACCATAGTGATGGTTTCACACTCAGCACAGCAAACAAAAAAGCTGGCTGATCACATTATCCGTTTTGAACATGGAAGAATTGTATGATCAACATAAGTATTCCCGGCAAAGGTGACTGTCAGATCAAATCCCTAGTGCTTGATTTCAATGGTACCCTAGCGCGCGATGGAGAACTGCTCGCCAGCATCAAATCACGCTTAACCGCGCTTTCAACCTTACTTGATATCTATGTTGTCACTGCGGACACTTTTGGCTCTGTGCTAGAGATGGTAAACCACCTAGATGTGACCGTACATATCCTTGAAAAGGGCGATGAAACACAAGGTAAGTTAAACTTTATCACACAGTTACAGTCAGAGTATGTCTGTGCTATCGGTAATGGCCAGAACGATGCGGCAATGTTAAAAGCGGCCAATATATCCATAGCGGTGATTGGCGATGAAGGCGTTTCGACTCAGGCACTGCTGTCGGCAAATATCATTACCCGCTCGATTGATGAAGCACTTGACTTGTTGATCAAACCGTTACGGCTTAAGGCTACGTTGAGGTGTTAAACATACTTGTATCCTCTACCATTATGCAGTGAATCGTCCCACTGAATAAGCATTCAACGTTGATAGGTATATGAAAACAGCGATCTCTCCGCTTTTTTCTCTTGGTTATCGAAAATATCTGAGTAAGAGTAATTTGTTGACGACTGATGATTTGGTAAAGGTTGGGCAGTTTTCTGTTTCAGCCTTTTTAATTAACTTCAGCTAGGGATTCTAAAGCTCACTTATGTACAAAAGGCTGACGGTATTACGTTTGTACAAACGCTTATTTTGGAGCTGCATTAAAATTGCTATAGCATACCGAGCAGATAAAAAATGGTCCCTTATTTTACTGCTAAAGGGGATATTATAATGAAGATAAATGTACTCGAAAATAAGGGGTAGCCTATGCTACCCCCTCTCCCCCAAAAAAAGGAGATTGAAGTTTTAGTTAATCAGTCCAAACATTCTCGGTAAGAATAAGCTGATCTCTGGAATAAAAGTGATAGCCAACAATGTGACGATCAGTACGGCACAAAATGGCATTATGCTTCTTATAACATCTTCAATCTTGGAACCACTGACACTACAACCTACAAATAATGCAGTACCAACTGGTGGTGTTGCAATACCAATACATAAGTTGAATATAATCATCATCGCAAAGTGAATTGGATGCATACCTAGATGCTCAGCAATCGGCATAAAGATAGGAGTAAAGATCAATACGGCAGGCGTAAGGTCCATAAACATACCAACAATCAGTAAAATCAGATTCATCAGAATAAAGATGATAATAGGATTATCTGAGATAGATAGCATCCAATCACTGATCATCGTTGGTAGACCTGTAAAAGCCATTGCCCAAGACATGATGGTTGAAGCACCAATCAAGAACAACATAATACCGGTGACCTGAACTGTTTCTCTACAAATTAGTGGGAAATGCGACCACTTGAGTGTTCGGTAACAGAGTGACAGTAAAAAAGAGTAAAGAACCGCTATACATGCACCTTCTGTTGCGGTGAATACACCTCCAATAATGCCGCCAATAACAACAAAAATAAGCCCTAAACTTGGCGTTGCTTGCCAAACAATGTTCAATACATCTTTAGCTGTGAAGCCGTCATTAGCACTTGTTTTGTAGCCTTTCTTTTTAGCAATGAAATAGGCTACGACCATGCAGCTTAAACCCATTAAAATACCTGGAACATAACCTGCGATAAACAATGCCGCAACGGATGTTCCACCCGATACAACTGAAAATACGATTAATGAATTACTCGGCGGAATCAGTAGGCCTGCTGGGCAGGATGCGACATTTACTGCTGTTGCTAAGTTTTTATCATAACCATCTTTTTCTAATTCCGGGCCTAAAGTTTTACCCACAGCCGCCGCGGCAGCAACTGCTGATCCAGAAACTGCGCCAAACATCATATTGGCAAAGATATTAACGTGCAAAAGTGAGCCAGGGATCCAGCCAACCAAGAGTTTTGCAAGGTTAATAAGTCGACCAGCGATACCACCCACATTCATTATATTCCCGGCGAGGATAAAGAAAGGGATAGCTAGTAAACTGAAACTATCAATACCGGTAATAATTTTTTGACCCGCTGTAATACTTGCGACTTCAAACGGTAAAATAAAATACATGATAGTCAAAGACGACATTGCAATTGCAATTGCAATTGGCATGCTTATCGCTATCATGAATAAGAATAGGCCAAGCAACCAAACACCAATGGACAAGTCCATAATTTAGAGTCCTTTTTAAACTTATTTTTTATTAGGTTCACAAAAAAGATCAATCGTATTTATTGCCAAATAAATGAGAATAATAACGGCTGAAATAGGTAATATTGAATAAACCGTAGACATCGGTAATTGCAATGCAGGTGATAGCTGTTGTGTGGTTCTTCCCATTAGAGCGAAACCACCTTTGAGCATTGCTAAAGAGACAAATGCGCTTGAGATTACATTGATGAGTATATGTAATGCTATATGTGCTTTTCCCTTAAGATAACCATCCAATAACGTTATTGCTAAATGTCCTTTTATACCGAATAAATAGCTTGCTCCTAATAAGCCAAGCCATACCATCGCATAACGAGCGAGTTCATCCGTCCAGTTACTTGGGTCATTCAACACATAACGACTAAAAACTTGCCAAGTGACAGTAACTACAAGCAGCATTAATGCAAAAGAAGAAACAAAGAGAATCAACCTATCAAGTAGGTTTCTGAAAGTTGTTAACATGAAGTGATACCTCAAAAAATTTTGCCCCAGCAGAGCCAAGGCAAAACTATATTTTTACTAATACTAATTAAAGTGCTTCAATTTTCTCAATGAATGAAGCCAGTTTAGAATCTTTTTTAGCTTCATCAATCATAGGTTTAACCGCTGCACGGAAAGGGGCTTTATCGACTTCAACAAATGTTACGCCTTCTTTGATTCCTTTCTCTTTGTTCATGTTATCTGTTTCGTCCCAGATTTTGATCTGTTCTTCAAGAGACTCTGCTGCTGCTTCTTTCAAGATTTTTTGCTCTGCTTCTGTTAATGAATTCCATTTATTTTCAGAAATGATGATCACATCAGGTGTCATCATATGTTGATCCATTGAGTAAAATTTAGCAACTTCACTATGTTTCATTTCAACTAGGCTAGAAATATTATTTTCAGCACCGTCAATTACGCCTTGTTGTAAAGCAGTGTAAACTTCATTGAATGGTACAGGTGTCGCCTTCCCGCCTAATAGATTAACCATTTCCATCATGGTTGGAGAACCTGGAACACGAACTTTCATGCCGGCTAGATCAGCAGGTGAGTTAATTGCTTTTTTAGCGTAGAAACTACGTGTACCTGAGTCATAAAAAGTAAGACCAATGAAACCTTTACCTTCGCTTGTGACTAACATCTCTTGTGCTGCTTCACTTCTCATGAATTTTCTCATGTGTGGAACATCACGGAATAAGAAAGGTAGTGCATTAACTTTAAAAGTTGGTTCAAAAGATTCTGCTAATCCACCATTGATTTTAGCCATATCAATTGCACCGGTAACAACTTGCTCAGCTTGATCTCGTTCAGAACCTAGTTGACCGTTTGGAAAAATCTTAATAGTCAGGTCGCCATTCGATTTTTCTTTAACTTTGTCTGCCATGATCACCATGCCTTGATGAGCAGCGCTTTCTAATGACATTGCATGTCCAAGTGTTAACATTTTTGCAGATACATTTACGCTAGTAAAAAAAGATGTAATAAGTAAAGGTAATATTAGTTTCTTCATTATGTTGTCCTTAATATATTTATGTAATAACTGATGTTTTGAACATTGGATATAAACAATCTTTTAAAACATTGCTCTCCAAAAGTTGAAGATCATAATACTAATGTAGTTTTGTATTACAATATAACAACGTGAGAAGCATGATCAAGGCACTGTGTTAGATCACATTTTTAGCCCATACCCTGCATTATCGCTCTTTTTCACCGATTTTTATTTACCTGAATTACATTAAACGAGTCATTTGGCATGACCGACGAAGGCATTAAAATCTTATAATATTAAGATATATCGGCATCAGATTATCCCTATTCCAGTAACATCAAATACGTTTATTCAATTCTTATTAAACTGTATTAATACTATTAATTGTGTTATCTCATAAAGATTCTTGAAGGCATCTTTTGAAGTTATATATTCTATGTTTATCCACTGACAATGCGGGTTACATTTGACCGATGGGGCTTTGGGAGTTTTCCTTTCCTACACTTTAAGCGCTATGTATGCGGTTCAGTTTGTGACGACGGATGAGTTGGTGACTGACATAATCGAAAGTTCGCTTTAATACCTTAGGATCATCTGATGACACAGATGGTTCACTCTTATCGTAGTAAACAGCGCTTCATACGACTTCAAGTCGCACGGACAAAACTGTGTCAACAATTTTACTAATTTCGCAATTCATTGATATGTTTAGACCTGGAAAAGTAGCTCACTATTTGTCTAGTTTTAGTAATACAGATTAGTATTGCTGCAATAATGTTGGTGTATGCATTCTTGAAGTTATCGACAGGCTGGTATAAGGAAGATCATTGGTCAGTTTATCTTATTGCAGCATATGATTGATCTTGTTTACTTCCGCTATTTTCTTGCCGTCCCATATCATTTCAAGCAAATAAGATTGGACGACATCACATACTGGTTTAGGCGTGAACAACGCCCAACAGATACCAGACTCTGAACGTACCGACGGATATTCAACAGCGTGATAGCCATCTTTCTTTAGTTTACGAGCCAATTGCTGCGACGCTAAGTAGTTGTCAGGGTTTAGAATCACAGCGTCGCTTGAATCGACAATATATACAGGTGACGATTTGTGCGTAATCAATAGCCCTCGGAACAAAAAACGATCATAAGCTAACCCGTCAATGTTTTGCCAATATTTCTGCTGATGGTGTTTTACTTCTAG
Source organism: Vibrio frigidus (assembly GCF_042465995.1). Taxonomy (NCBI): domain Bacteria; kingdom Pseudomonadati; phylum Pseudomonadota; class Gammaproteobacteria; order Vibrionales; family Vibrionaceae; genus Vibrio; species Vibrio frigidus. Next base: position 75,055 of record NZ_JBCDMC010000008.1, read on the forward strand.
TGCGGCAGTTTTCTCAGTAGAGGCTAAATATAGCGCACCAAATAATCCATCATTGAATCGGCCTCCATTTGGATTGATGTGAGTGAATGGCGCAACTGCATAGCTTCTCCCTCGCTCACATGCAAAGGGGATGTCAGAACGGTCGAGTAAGGATAGTTCACCAACTTCATCAAGTAATCGGGGGTTAGTCATAGACTGAATGGCATAAAGTAATTCAAACTCTTCTGGGCTTGCCACATCATCAAACAGAGCAATTGACGGGTATTTGGTGCTTATTAGGCGATGACCTACCGAGGTTTTCTGTTTGTCACCTACCCCCACAAACCACCTCTTAACGCATCAATACGTTTCGCTACCTCATACAAGTCGCCAAATTTACCTGAGTTAATAATTTCAAGTGGTGCGCGACCTGCAAAGTAATCGTTGCTGTTTTGCATGGACATAAAGCCACTTACATTGTCATTGTTGCTAAAAACAATACGTAGTGCTTGATGCATGTTCAGTAAGTAACTTACACGCTCTAGTTGGTCATCACTCAAATTCGTTTTTTCTGGGTTTGCCTTAAACTTGTGGTAAGACGTAGATGAAATTTTAAGGATATTCTGGCTTTGTTGAACGTTGCACCCCCAAGAAGAAAGAATGTTGTCAGCGGCCTTAAACCCTGCCATTGATAGCGCTTTTGGATCGTATCCGGTATTTTTTGCTAAGCTCATTTTAATCCACCTCACTGGGATGTAATTAAAAATATAGTCCTCAATGGGAGATTTGTAAACGCTTATTTAAAAGATGGCAATACAGACTCCGTTTGAGATTCATCTACGGTGTCTAATTTTTCTGGGGTACATAGCGTTTGCAACTATTTTATGCCTGCTTCGCAATCAATTTCTTGCACCTAATAACGATGCTTATTTTTTCATCTTCAGATTTATTTACCCAATCAGCAATTTCTGATGATGACCTGTAGCAACCTTTGCACATAGCATTATCATCCAGCTCGCATTTGCCGATACAAGGGGTAATTATAATTGTACTGTTTCCTATGAACATATCTGTTTAATCATACTCTATGGCTATTTAATTTAAATTTCACCAACTGGTGTAACATAATGAATTTCTGACTCTGCGTAGGATGTATCATGCTAGACCTGTATGAGCTATGCAACCGAATCGTTACGTGTGTTTTACACCGAAAGATAACGACTGAGCCTTTGATATTCTGACAGAGCTAGCTTATCCGCTTCAATCCCAACGGGTGCCAATAACAACTCATACCATTTAACTTCGTCCGCTTCTTGTGGGGATATGTCACCCTCCCAACGATTTACTACATAATAATGAATCAACTGTAATTCACTGGTTGGATGGTAAAGCGAACATAGATATTTATAACAAGTTGGGACTACTTTTAACTCTTCCATTACTTCTCGAATTAACGCTTCAGATTGACTCTCATTTTGTTCAATATGGCCGCCAGGAATATTCGTTAAACCAGCGTCTGTTTCTCTATATTCGCTACGTTTTTCAAGTAATACTATATTTCCTTTGATCAATAAGAAGGATACGCATTCATGCACTTTCATCGAATTTCCTTACGAATACTAATAGTTTTATAGTACACATACGCACCATAAGTTTACGATCTAAATTGTTCTTTATTTTTCTTAGCATGCATTCGTTTTACTATGTAAGTAACTAGTCTTCCTTATCCCACCTCATTATTTCTAAGTTTCAACTCGCATTTGGACAAAAACTGTTTCTCAAATTGGGCTATTGATATTGCTGGAGACCAATAATAACCTTGCCCGACACGACCACCTAAATGTTTGATCATATCGAGCTCATTTGATGTTTCAATACCTTCAATCACAGCTTGAGCACCAAGCGCATCCGCCATGTTTAATAGCGTTTTGACGATCGTTTGGTTAGTCATATTGTTTTGAATGTCCTTAACGAACATCATATCTATCTTCACTTCATTAATGTTTAACTGACTTAGGTAAGCCATTGACGAGTAACCCGTACCAAAATCATCGATGGAAATTGCAAAACCTAGATTTTTTATGGCACTAATTTTCTGAACCAACTCATGGGAGTTATCCAGTTCCTGAGATTCGGTAATCTCCAAGGTAATTTGACTGGTGTCTACAAAATACTTGTCGCTTGTAGATTGTAAAAACTCAATGAAATCCTTTTGCTGTAAATCGAGTACTGAAATATTAATAGACAAATTAATTACTGCCTGCTGTTGTGCTACCCAAGCAAACATTTTTTCAAAGGCAATACGTGTCAAACTATGAATCAACCCACTTTGTTCAGCAATTGGGATAAATACACCTGGAGCCACCATACCGAGAGTGGGATGACACCAACGCATCAATGCTTCGCCACCAACCACCTTATTCGTGACAAAGTTGATTTGTGGCTGGATATAAATATCAAATTGTCGATGCGAAATCGCTAATTTTAATTCCTGTAACATCTTGACGTAAGATTCAACTCTCTCAGTCATCTGAGCGTTAAACGGTAGCCATTTCAAACCGCACTTATGCGCTTCTAGTAATGCCATGTACGCATTTTGGTGAAGGGCTGAAATATCATCGCCTTCGTGACCCACACTTGCACTTGCTCCTCTGAGATTCAAATCTGACAAATATAAACTATTTGCTAACTGATCCTTCCAAATACTAAGCAGTATTTCTACCTGCTTTTCCGTTGTTTCGTCGTCAGTAACAAACACTAATGTTTGTTGTGGTGGGATGCATACTCCAAAATATTTTTTATCTAAAATTAGGTCAATCTGCCAAGGCAATTCAGATACCTGATTGCTTATTTTTGTTAATAATTCCTTCGTTGCAGAGGCCACTCTTTCTGTGCCTAGACTACTAATCAAGCGATCCACCCCTTCAATATGAATTAGAACTAATTTAATACGTTTTGTAATGAGTCCACGCTCGATAAGTTGGCCTTTGAGGGCATATTGATAAAAATTCTGGTTTGGCATATTCAAGGTTTGATCTATCAAACGATGTTGTTTCTCGTGTTGTTCCTGATATTGCAATCGCTTCGCAAGACTCACCGATAACAAATAAAGTTCCGCTAACGCACCAATCATGAAACTGTGCATGGTGATGATATTTTGAGGCAGAATATTAATGTAAGTAAGATAACCGCTGAATGCACCTATAAAGGTACATAGCCACGATAGTAGGTAATAAGATGCTGGATAATATCTTTTTCTTAGGGCAACGACTGCTGTACCAATGCAAACATAGGCCACAATAATAATTAGCGGCAGGTTGAAATACATACGTTGCAGCTCAGTCATTTGATAACCAATCAACAGCATTACGGGAAACACCCAAACACTCTTTTCAATTAGCCAACCAGTTTTTGGTCGAAACTTTTTGATATCAAGAAAATGGTGACCAAACATCAAAGCACACCAAAGTATCATTAGGTGCAATACACCCATATGGTTACCTAACCAGCGGCAAAAAGAATCAGGGAAGATTAAATAACCAAAACCGTGTAACGGTGCGAATTGAAGAAACATAAATAGCTGGAAAAGCATATACCAACCATATTGTGAACTATTTCTATTCAGAGAAAAAATAAACCCATTATATAAAGCCAAGGCGAGGAACACGCCAATGACCCCTCCCCAAAGGAAAAGCGTCTTAAACTCGTAGTGATTAAAAGCCTGCCCGTCCATTAGGCTGAGTGGCATAATGGCTGGGCCATCACTCTGTTTTCGAATTAACAACGTTAGATTGTCATTTTCTGCAATGGAAAACTCAAAAACAACCCCCTTATAGAACGCTTGTGAAGCGGGACGGTCATTGATACCTAACTGCTCAGATTGTAGCAACACTCCTTGTCTGAATAGATAAACATCTAGGTGCTGCAACAAGTGGCTTTGGGATACGAGCGCAAGTTTTTTTGGCTGATTGAGGTGAATGGCGGACAGATCAATTTTATACCAGTAACTCTCCGTGTTTGGTGACATAGATTGCGGGTATAACTCAGTGTTAAACGTGACAAACTCAAGCATGTGCTCAGCACTACTCGCATTGGTATCAATGGCGGTAGCAAGCGGAACCTTTAAATTAAGCTCTTTAAAGTGGTCATCAATACTAAGATTTGCTGCTAACAAAGAATGACTCAAAAATAGCAAACAAACCCAAAGAGATTTAATCATATGTTGACCATAACCTTCTTGATCTTCATTACTCAGCAAACCTGCTGCAAACATTACGCTTGTGGGATGTCCGTCACTTAATAGGAGAACTACATAAATACATTTAGTGCGTGTTTATTCCCAGTTTTGGATCCTTACCTATATAAAAGCGTATGTCACTACACGCATATTTCAAGCTAAAACAGTCCCTATAGCCGATTGACTTAGAGATAAGGCTTAATCACAATAAAAGCGGGTTAATACAGCGTACAACTTCCCCTGCTTTCTAAGTGCGCGAATTGTAGCGTATAAACACGTCATTTTGACGCAGAGTTCCATAAGAAAACGCACATTATCAATGTGTATCACTAGGCAATCAAATAACTCTACTAAAATGAATGTGGCATTGTACATTGCGCCAATAGGGTGTAGCGTCTCGTCTTTTTAAGGGCTAGAATCGGACATAGACGTACCCAATGTTACTTGTCATTTAAACCCGACACTTCTAATGGAACCAAATTATGATAACGCCCATCGCGATTAGATTCATGCAAGGCGCTGACTTAAAAGAATCAATTGCACAGCTTGTCAGTCTACATAAAATTCACGCTGGTAGCATCGCTTCGTGCGTTGGTTGTTTATCTTCAGTCAGTCTTCGTCTAGCGGGTGCGCAAAAAACATTGCAGCTTAATGGCTCGCTAGAGATTGTGTCGGTGATGGGGACCCTCACACCAGAGCATCAACATATTCACCTCTCAGTTTCAGATGACACTGGGCGCGTCATTGGTGGCCACCTATTAGATGGAAGCATTATCGACACCACCGTAGAGCTAATTGTTCATCACTATCCAACGCTTACCTTCTCTCGTGAATTTGATAATACGACCGGATTTACAGAGTTGGTTGTCAGCAATGAAGAACCCATTGTTAACATCTCTTCTGAATTTCGGGGTAATAAGTAGTCGAAGACTGGAAGCATGAGTTATCATGCCTTACACCTTGCTACTATTCTTAACTCATGCAACTGATTAAAATAGATAAATCAATTTATAAAAAGCATCTTAACGTCATTTCAATGGCTCTAGTTGGTGCACTGGCATTGCTTTCCGTTGGTTTTGGGGGCTTGCTGATTGCCGTCTTCGACACCCAACAGGTGGCCTCTGAGTCAACTGGAAATTTTCATTTAAACGTTATTGGCGTGATAAGTGCCGCTATGGTATGCAGCGCGGCGCTTTTCTATTTGAAAACGACGCCATACTTTGTGGAGGTGTACTATGTGTGGCGCTTGAAAGCATTGCATAATCGTATATATCGAAAGCTAAAAAAGGTCAAACAACGTGTTAGTGAAAACGACCGCGATGCTATCGTTGTTCTTTATTTTTACTATCACAGTTTAAAGCAGGTTTACTTTCTAGATAACAACACGCTTACCCTTCCTGAATTAGAGGTGAATATCCGTAATCTACAACAACAGATTGATTCGTTAGGCATGCATGTTGATATAGATGACTTTGATTCCAGTTTCATTAACTAGAACATGTTTTTGACTCACTATCCCACTTACCTTTAAACAAAAAGAAACCCATCGTTTTGGGTTTACCCCGATAGCAATTGTCGCTATCGTAATTTATTGCCACACCATAACTACAAGGACTGTCTGAGACTTATGAACAGCACGATTGAAACCATATTAGGCCACCGCTCTATCCGAAAATACACGGAACAACCGATTGAGCAGCGCCATTTGGAAGCCATTATTCAAGCCGGACTTGCCGCGTCATCCTCTAGTCTACTGCAGGTTGTCTCTATCGTAAGGGTAACAGACAACGACAAGCGTAAACTCTTGGCTCAATATGCGGGAAATCAAGCTTATGTCGAAAATGCAGCAGAATTCTTAGTGTTTTGCGTCGACTATCAACGCCATACACTAATTAACCCTGAGGTTCAGGCCGACTTTACTGAACTGACTCTCATTGGCGCCGTGGACTCAGGTATTATGGCACAAAATTGCTTATTGGCCGCCGAATCATTAGGTTTGGGTGGTGTGTACATCGGTGGCTTACGTAACAACGCTCAACAGGTCGACGAGCTACTCGAATTACCCAAGAATACCGCAATTCTATTTGGATTGTGTTTAGGTCATCCAGACCAAGACCCAGAAGTGAAACCTCGTCTACCCGCGCATGTAATTATGCACGAAAACCAATATCAACCACTGGATTTAGATGATATTAAAAACTACGACTATTCTATGCAAAGCTATTATGCCAATCGTTCAAGTAATCAAAAACAAAGCAGTTGGTCACAAGAAATAACAAGGAAATTGTCCGGCGAATCACGACCTCATATTCTTGCTTATTTGAATAGCAAAGGGCTAACCAAGCGATAGTAAGGAAAAATTGGTACCTTATTTGCGAGAGATTTAAATAATAAACGGATGACACTAGGTTACAGTGTCACTGAATTTGATGATTTTCTGATTGCAAACATCGGTACGATTTGTGTTCTAACTCCGTTTCAGTTAACCCAAACGTACTCGCTAAACCAATAAGATCTGCCCTATAACCCTCTAATAAGCCTGCGTCATCTGTCATGATTGCAAACTCGGCAAAATCACCTAAACCGTTTAAATGGTCGACGGTTATATGGAATTTATCAACAAAGTAAATGCTGCGTGTCTTACTCAATTTGAGCACCACACCATAACCCAACGTGTGAAGCATCTCCCTCGCGTTGTTAGCATCAGTAATATTCGTTGCCTGACAGCAGTCTTCTTCTGGTCCTTTTACTATCCATAACTTAATTCCTGAGGGTTCCATTTCTCGAATACACAGACTTTTGTTTTGAGATTTAAGATCATTCCCGCACGTGTCAAAATACCAATCTGAATCAACATTATCTTGGAGCATAACTTCATGCTCCATCGACTCGAGTACTTTTAAAAACTCAGATTTCGATGCTATACGATACTTTAGTTCGACTTCAAATTTACCTTTAAAATGTTCGTGATTCATCGTTCGCTATTCTCAATTATATGATTATCTAAGTTAGTTAATTATTGGCCATTTATCTAGAGAAACACACTATGTCATTGGACCTAACTATTCTAATAATATGCCGATTCTCGACAATACCGCACACTTTTGTTTATTGAATCAGTCACGTGCATAACCCTTCACAACATCAGCTCTCATTAAAATTAAAACGAGTGATGTCGTCGCTCTACGTTCTCTTTGTCATAAACATGCCTACCGTACGTATGCTTAGATATCCAATGAACAGATTTGCACCGATAAATACGGGTATGGCAATGATCTCTGCGGCATGCACGCCAGCTAACGCTAGTTTTAAACCACTCACCGTTGCTGCTGCGATGCCAAATGTGTAAGCCCAATACGATGGAGCGAAAGGCTGTGCACCAAGCCATTTCCCTAGCCGGATACCAAGCATCAGTTGATAGAGTCCATATCCCCACAACATCAGAACCCAGTGGTCATTGCTACCGGGATTGATAGCAAGCCAAGCCATAGCACACACGACGGGTGGAGCAAATTGGATACCAAGCAACGGACGTTGTTGTGAAGGTAGCTCTTGAGCTTGCCAAAGACGTTGGATAATTAACGACTCCAGTGCTAGCCATGAAAACATACCCGCCCCCAAAAACAACCAACCCCAATCGGGATATCCCAGAGCACCGAGTGCGGCAGCACTGGTAAAGTTTCCTGCAACGGTCGGCAGATACAATGTGGGTACAGAGTCTACTTTGTTGCGGCCGCCTTTCCAGAGAGAGCCGTTATGCCAGAGTGAAAAGAACAAATGCCAAATAATACCGGCAATAGTCAAACTCAACGCTATCGAACGTGAATAAGGTAGAACCGCAAGTACGATAAGCAACGTAGAGACACCTACCAGAGCTGGTGTACCGCCTTGTACAGGATGCCGAAACTCTTGACTGATCAACGCAGGGCTGCGTATCGCTTGCGCTATATAGACGATTAACAAAATCAACCAAACCAATGTAGCAACGGCCAGTATGCTTTCGCCAATAATAACGGGAAATCCCCAAAGAGGATGTGCGATGCGCCACGCTTGCCCTAAACCGGCAAGCCCAAGCACGATGCCGAAGTAAGAGGCGGGAAGTGTTGTGTTAGGCATGATTTTTCTTTTAGATTCGAAAAAACGAATTACAGCATAAATAGAATTTAAGAGCAAAATTGATATGTTTACATTGCCTCCTTTTCTTTTGTACCCACCAAGCAATGTATACCTTGTTGATTGAAATACTCAGCAATATTATCCACTCGATGTTGAAACTCGACCCTGTCAAAATCTAGGTTTCTCATATTGTAGGGTAACCCTAACGATTCATATTTCTCTTCACCGAGGCGCATAAAACTCAGAAGCTGCAACGTTTTAACCTTTCCAAGCATCTCATCTACAATAAAGTTGGCCGTCGCCTTTATGTTATCGACGTCATCATTAACCGTCGGGATGACTGGAATTCTCAATATAACTTCTTTATCAGTTTTAGACAGCTGTTTCAGGTTGTTTAATATCTTTTGGTTATCAACGCCGGTGTGTTTTTTATGTCGGTTTCTATCCATAAGTTTTATGTCTGAAATAAAGAGGTCGGTATAGGGAAGTAGCTTTTCAATTTGATTCCAGTTGGAATAGAGGCTTGACTCTATACAGGTGTGGATACCCTCTTGTTTACATGCCTTAAATAGCGCTAAAACAAAATCACTTTGGAGCAAAGGTTCACCACCGGAAACGGTTACGCCTCCTCCTGAACGCTCATAAAATCCTTTGTCTTTTAAAATGACTTGCATGCACTCATCGATCGACATGGATTTACCCCACTGCTTGATTGCTTCAGACGGACACTCATCAGAACAACCAAGACAGCTAGTGCATTTATTGCGATCTATTTCTTCAAGCTTCGAGCCCGAAAAAATCAACATCTTAGGGTCGTGACAAACCTCTTTACATGAACCACATTTTTGACTGGAGATACATTTATTCTGATAGACACCAACCTCAATATGCCTATTAAAACTTTCAGGGTTACCACACCAATCACATCTAAGCGGACACCCTTTTAAAAAAAACTCAGTACGAATGCCTGGACCATCATGTAAAGTAAAACGCTGCACGTTAAGAACAGTTCCTAGGTTTGACACTTTCAACCTCAATAGTTTGTTTTATAAATGGACGAATACGCGCCCACTTTATTGATCAAAACCTAAGCTCAGTTCGGTGGATTAGGTCATCTTGCAAGGGTTTACCAAGTTCAACAAAATAAGCACTGTATCCAGCTACACGCACAAGCATGTCCGCATACATTTCAGGATTTTTTTGTGCCGCTCTCATTTTTTCTGAGCTCATAATATTGAATTGAACATGCATGCCTTGTTTGGCGATATATTCATCAATAAAACTGACCAAGATATCTCGACCTTCCACACCAGAAACCGCATCTTCAGGAAATCGAAGGTTTAGCAGAGTTCCGTTGGTAGCAAGGCTATGGTCAACTTTTGCCACTGAGTTAACAATGGCTGTTGGCCCATGGATATCATGAGAGCCACCCGCTGTATGAACCGGCCCCATGTTATCAGAAATGGGTTCTTCATTTTTACGTCCATCTAACGTTGCGTTGGTATACAACCCCATACCAACGTTTGCATTCACTGTATAGACGCCCGGACTAAACTGGCCACCACGCGGATTTTTTCGGCCTTTAATATGACGACAATAACATTCAAACATAAATGCAAATAGTTCATCGGCCTCGTCAATATCGTTACCGTAATGAGGGATCTTAGAACTGTTAACGAGTGCATAAAGTTTTTCATATCCCTGCCAATTGTTCTTTATAGCCTCTAGTAATTCCCTGCCGGTATACTTCTTATCATCGAAGACCAACTTTTTAATGGTAGAAAGTGAATCGGCACAGGTTGCGATACCCGCGGCTTGTGGTGCCGTTCCATTATATTTTGCGCCCCCGTAAGTCATGTCTTTACCAGATTCAATACAGCCTTCAAAAAAGGCTGAAATATAAGGTGTAGGCTTAACCATACGATGGATTTTATCGGTCACGTTTAAACAACTACACAATTGATCACACCAATAAGCAAATTGTTTATCAACGCTTTCCAATACTTCTTCAAACGAGTTATATGTCTCTAAACTACCTGTATCAGGGCCGAGTTGTTTTCCTGCGTCAGGTCCAGATAAGATACGCCCGCCATTGATAACCATCTCCATCATTTTAGCCGTGTTCACATAACCTGCATCAAGCCAACCATGTTCTTTGCCAGGAACTGCTGGCTCTACACAACCTACAACTGCGTAATCCCTCGCTTCTGCTAATGTGACACCTTTAGCTAGCATTGCTCTAGTAGCAGGGCCGTCATTAAATAGTTTAGGGTGCCCGTAACCTGCTCTAATACACTCAATCGTTTTTATCTTTAGCTCATAGGGTGTATTTTCATGCAAACGCAAACAGACCCAAGGATTCATCATTCGAGTATGTACAGAAGCTTCTAATATAAGCATTGTTAGATCATTGGTAGCGTCATCACCATTTGTGTCAACCCCACCAATAGTCAAACTTTCCCCACCAAAACCACGGCCATTTCGTACTTTTACGGTGCCTTTGTCTTTCAATTTGGTTGGGTTATTTATTTTCACATAAAGCACTTCAATCAATTCTAGAATAAATGCCTTCGAGACCGAACGTTCTTTTATGTCTTTCTCGTAGAATGGGTATAACCACTGATCCATACGCCCATATGAAATAGAATGGCCGTTACCCTCAATCTGTGTCAACGTGACTGCAAAATTGAATAACTGAGCAGATTGCCAGAAGCTCTGAGGTACGCCGCCTGCAATTTGATAACAGTTTACCGACATGTCTTTCAGTTCTTGCTTTCTATTTATGTCGACTTCATCGGTTGCCAATTCGTCGGCGAGTTTTGCATAACGTGTGATATACGTTTTGGCGGCCTGCAAGCTAATGATAGTGGCCTTGTAATAGTCTCTTTTGTCACTGAAATCTGGGTCTTGTTTAGACAACTTGGCAAACGACGTTTTTGCTTGCTCTAAAACACCATCGTAACCAAGTGTCATTAGCTTATTAAAATCCATGGCGAAATGGCCAATCCCAGCAAAATGATAGTTGTTTGTCTGGAATACTTTTTCACCCATATGAGACCCTTTCTTTTGGTCGTCATCAAGATGGGCTGTTATTATCTCATTCGCACTTTTTCCTTTCCAATATTCACAGAGCGTTAGAATTTCAGCTCTATCCTCGTCATCACGGATATAGAACTGGTCGTTTGTGCGCTCTTCAAATGGAGAATTCAATATCTCATCAATAATCCAGTCGACAGAAAACTCAGGATAAATGGGTGAAGCTTTGGCTGGAGCAGCAATTTCGCCTAAGATTAATTCGTCATCGTATATATGTATTGTTGTGTTGAGAAGGATGTTTTCAAAGGCGTATGCACATTGAAGGATACGTGGTACATCTTCGTAGGCTTTATATGCTTGCGTGACGAGCCTCAACCGTTCTACATCAATTTCATAGGGTCTATCAAGGAAAGTCTGTCGTAATTTATTTACCCTTGGGTATGGTGACCAATCTTCATGACCAACCTCATAGCCCAGTCCATAAACCTTATCAAAGTCTTCTGTTCCTCGCGCCAAAGTATGAGCATTTGCGTTCATTTTAAGCAAGCGCCCCTTATCCACCTGGAAGTTGTCCATTGTTTACCTCTTAAATGTATAAAACTGAATTATTTGTCAAATCGATGGAGTTCTATCGTAATGAATTGGTCATTACTCCCCCAGAATGAATAGGTTCATTATACGACACGCCTCAACTCCATCCGAGAGAAATGTCACAAATCGAAACTAAATAGACAAAAAACAACATTATGTGACAGAGGTAATGGTTATTATATTTGTTCAGTCTATAGTGTCCGTACATTTCCTGTCAGTTCGTTTGACACGCGAAAAGCGTTTGCAGAAATAATCATTCATCGTTTTTCAGTAATATCACATTCACTAGATTCAACCATAAGGCGAACTATCGCTTTTTTTTAGGAAGGAACATGGACACCACCATCATATTAGTTTCGATGATCATTGCATTGGCCGGGTTTACCCAAGGTTTGACCGGGTTTGGCTCTGCATTAGTATCGGTACCGCTACTTTCACTTATCGTAGGTGCCCAAACAGCCGTGCCCATTGCCGGCATATTTGGTTGGCTGGTGACATTTCCTATCGTGTGGAAAATGCGTCACTCGATCCAGCACAAGACAGGCTTGATCCTTTTCGTTGGCTCGATTCCAGCCTCATTCGTAGGAGCTAAACTACTGGCTAGTTTGCCCTCGCAATACATTCTACTCACCATGGGTGTGGTGTTGATCGCTTCAAGCCTGCATTCAATGCGCTCAACTAAACCCCTATTCAAAAAAACCTCAATACCCATTACTCTCGGAGCAGGTTTTACCTCGGGAATGCTTGGTGCAAGTGTCGGTGAATCGGGGCCACCAGTGATTGCCTATACCTCAATGCAGCCTTGGAGCGCTGATCAGATAAAATCCACTTTGGCCTTCTTTTTCATGCTGCAAATGATTGGGGCTAACATCAGTTTTTGGAATGAAGGGCTTATTACGGATGAAGTGTTGTCGCATGTGATGTCTGCGATGCCAGCCTTTGCAATTGGTTTGACAGGAGGCATGATCGGTTACCATTTCTTGCAGAAATACAAAATAAACTACCACCATATTGTGCACTGCTTTTTGTTGTTCATGGGCTGTGCTTTAGTGTTTAAAAATGTCCACTTTTGATCAATTTTGTCACAAATGATATATAACAAGAAGAAGCCTGAGATGTTTACGGCAGTTTAATGTTCTGGTTTAGGCGAGTCGATGTTGACTCGCCAATAGAGGCTTACTTTTTACAATTACAACAAGGCGAGTAACACCAAAACCATTATCATCCTATTGGTGAATGATAACTCACGTTGAGTGAATCGATAGGCCAACGTTCTTAATGGTGGCAAGAATAACCCCGCTATAACTGAACATATCAAAGCCATTTTGAGTTCGCCTGATGATACCGCGCCAAAGACAGCAATAAAAAAAAGCACACCAAACATCCAGCTGAATACAACGTAAACACGGCTTGTCCAAAGACGGTATTGACTGATGTGTTTCGTTTCACTTAACAATGCATCATCAAAATCAAATTGGTCCCACGTGACAGGTATCCCCTCTGATTTGTTTTTCTCAATTAGGTCAACGATTTCTAACGCTTTTTTGTTTAAGGATAGAGCCTCTTCTACACGGTCGACCTGCATATATAGATTGGCGAGCGCATCTAAACCGTAAGCAAATTCTTCACCCCAAAGATCTGGTTCTTTCTCACATGCCGCACGTCTTACCCATAGGGCTTTTCGCTCAGCAATTATCGCCTCTTCTAGCTTATCGCCTTTTTTGTAACAGGTTGCTAGGTTGCTAAGGCTGGTTGCGTAGCTTCTTTCCCATACATCCTGTGATTTATTGTGTTCAATCTCTGTGGCTTTCAATGCTTTTTCTGCGCAAGATATTGCCTTCTCAACTTGGTCAATGGAGAGGTAGCACATCGAAAGGCTATCTAGGCTATTTACGTAACGATAGGCCCATAAGCTCGGCGCTTTTTCATATTCAATACTGGTAAGCTTAACGGCTTCACTTGATAGAAAGATCGCTTCAGTTACATTTTCTGATTCACGATAGGAAAAGGCCAAGTTCGCTAAAATTTCAGCGTGGTATCTTACCCACTCTTTAGGCGATTGTTGGCATTCAGCTCTGGTGATTTCTAATGCTTTTTCCTCCAGGGCCATCGCATCGCTAAGGCGATCGTGCTTTTTGTAAGACGAAGCCAGATTAGACAAGCTGACTACATAATCGACGGCCCAAACTTTCGAGACATGGTTATATTGTTCTTCGATCTGGCACAGTAGGTCTTCTTCTATTGCAATGGCTTCTTCACAGCGGTCAACTTTCCCATAAGAGACCGCTAGGTTTCTATTGATATTAACCTGCTTTTCAAGCCACGCCGCTGGATGGGTAACGGCTTCTTGGACGACGATGCGCAGCGCCTCTTGTTCCAACTCGATGGCCATTTCATATTGAGTGTTTTTTTTGTAAGCACTCGCCAGACCAGAAAGCGCAGTAACATGCTCTTCTACCCAGAGTTTGGGGAACTTATCATATTCTTTACTGCTGATTGAATGAGCCGTTTCTTGTAATGCGATAGCTTGTTCTATCTGGCTTACAGAAATATAGGATACGGCGAGGTTATTTAAGATATTAACGTAACCTTTTGACCACACTTTCGGTGAGTTTGTCGCTTCCACCTCTAGAATCGCTAATACCTCTTTATTCAGAGCAACGGCTTCATCTGCTCGGCCAGTTTGATTATAAGAGCTGGCAAGATTGGCCATTATCTGAGTATGATATTCAATCCACACCATTGGCGTCTTATCATATTCGACTTCACTGATAGCATATGCTTGTTGTTCCATACTGATAGCGTCATCGACACGATCTATTTTTTTTAACGTTACCGCTAAATTGATAAGGCGGGTAAGGTAATCCTTCTTCCATAACTTTGGAGCACGATGATAACAAGCTTCCGTCACTTTTAACGCTTGTTGCTCTATTCTGATCGCCTCGTCAATGCGTCCGAAGGTGACATATGAACTGCCCAAATTACCCATACACGTAATGTAATATCGTTCCCACTCTGATTCGGCAATCTCGTATTCTCGCTTACAGATAGATAGAGCGATTTCCTCTAAGGCCATCGCGTCATTAAAACGGTTTAGCTTTTTAAATGAGTAGGCCTGACTGATTAGATTACTAACATAAAGCTGACCCCATGTTCCCACAAGGCTTTCATAGTTACGTTTTAATAAAGGTAATAGCGACGCTACAATCTCTAGCGACTCCTCAATACAGCCTGCACTAATGTAGCAAGTAGCAAGATTAGATTGAACCACTGCATCTAACTCACTCAGGCTATTTGCGGTTTTTTCAATGAGGGACACTGCCTCCTTATGTAGTGTGATGGCTCTAGAGAAATTGCCCACATCTTCATAAGAAGAAGCCAAAAACGTTAGCGTTTCTCTGTACTCATTTACCCACAAATCTTGATCATGTAAGTACCCTTCTTCGCATACTGCAAGCAATTCTTCTTCTAATTCGATCGCCTCTTCTATGCGATTAACGGCGCTTAATGAGATAGCGAGTGCCATTGATGCTTTGTAGAAAGTTCTTATCCAATCTGGTTTAGCACTTTGCTTTGCTCTTTTCGCAATAGAAGACTCGACGGTTTGATAGAACAAGCGCTCCGAGGTATCTGCACTGTCCAAACTGTCTATCGATTTATTGTAGAATGGCTGAGCTTTATGCTGCGCCTCTACCACGTCCAGAATGACCCTATACATGGTGTCCGACGCGGCTTCGATTTCGTTAGCGAATCTATCCTGCATTAAATGGTCAAACTGCATCGTTAGGAACGTATGTAATAAAGCATGGCGGTACTGATACTTACCTTGTTCTCCCATATAGCGCTTTAGAATTTCGTACACTTCTTCAATAATAACGTAGTGCTCTTCGTTCAGACTCGTGTCGCTACTACCCTCACGCAGGTGCGTCTTCAACGGGGCTAATTCAGGAGCGTTGGAAGCGGCAAGGGCCGCTAGAGAGTTTTTCACTAATACTGAAGAAAACGGCGTACCCATTACCGACGAAAATAGCAGCGTACTCACCGCTGTCGTGCCATATTCAGAGAAATATTGCCCTAATAGATGAAGCCTTTCCTCAAGCACTGCATAGGCCATAAGGTTAAACGAATGGGAGTTTTTAGCATTTGTATAGTGTGATAGTGAGGCTTTATGTTTCTGTTCTAATGCAACAAAAGTCTCTTTTATTACCACATCAAGCTCGCCAATCTGTGGTTTAATACGCAACGGTTTGTCTACTATCAGCCTAGACAGTTGCGAGCCTTCATAAAACTTGTCGTCACATAGAATATTAATCGTTTCTACAGCAAACAGCGTATTCACCGTCTTAGATTCGGAATCCGTTAGCTTTGTAACCACCTGATCAGACAAGGTCTCTAATTGCGTTTTCTCACCTTGTATCACTTTAGCTATCAGTTCGGCTAGCGATGCTCGGTTCAGACCCGTTAGATGAATATTGGTACAAGCAAGAGAGCCAATATTACTGACCAATTTAATCTTCGCACTTCCCGCAACGGCTGCCTTTTTAAATAGTGATTGGGTAAATGGCTTTTCAGAGCCAACCGCGCTTCGTCTTTGCAATACTGTCGCGGCATCGCTGGGTCGTATTGTGGCAATCAGATAGACATCGGCCATGCTTAGAAGTCGAGTTGACACATATTCAGCCGAGATTTCATCTATCCATTGCAGATCATCAACAAAAAGAACCAAAGGAAGAGCGTGGCTGTTTATATGCTGTAGTTTCTGTATCGCGGCATCCAACACCGAAAATTTCTTCTCCTTGCTCTGTTGATGAACGTTATCTAACGAACCAAAGTCATTGCCAAGTACCTTGTCTATTCGGTCATCAACCAATAGGCGTTCTCTTGCAGCCTGACCAACATGAACCACTTCTTCTGCGCCGTTAAGAATAGCGCCAATAACCTTGAGTGCACCTTCAGGGCTAGCTGCTTTTTTAATTAACCCTATTCCCTTATCTTTCCAGTCCCGCATAAGTTCGAGCCTAGGGGCTTCGCTAAGAATACTTTTTTCCAATGAACTCAAGCCAGTGTTCATAGATTGATGTCCCACTTCATTCACTATCCTTAGCGAAATAATCTCTCCTTGCTCTTGAATCTCTTTGATATGATGATTAACTAAGGCCGTCTTGCCAATGCCGGGGTCGCCTGCAATTATCGCCATTCGATTAGTAACGACTGCTTCTTGCTTTGCACCAAGCATTTGCTCGTCACTGCTTTTTGAGCGAAAGCATTGATTGAGAATATTTAACTCGTCTTGTCGACCAATAAAAAGAGAAGATTTCACCGCAATCGTTGGGATATCGCTACTCGGACGCTCCAAAATCGCATAACGTTGGGCAAATCGTCGTTGATCGTCTAGCAGCTCTTTCTTGGATTGAAGCGATGGTTCCACCTTTTGGTAAGGCTGAAAATTTTCGTCACTATATTGATATACAATGGAAAGTCCCAAGCTTTTATCTTTTTCTTTTAAGTACTTAGCATAGGAAACGACCAAAGATAGAAGAGCCAGTGAGTTATCATCTAGCTTGTGTGGGTTGTTGATATAAATGAGTTTGGGCTCACCAACAGAGACGGCCAAAAGTAATTTAAACGCCAACGGAAATATGTTGTGTTCTTCGCTTTGTGAAAATGTTTTAAACAGCTTATGCAGTTCTCGCTTCGCTTCAGTAGACAAAAATAGTTCGTGGTCCTCTAGGTGATGAGCCATTATTCCACCTAGCCCTGCACTGGATGTGTCTTGAAGCACCGATTCCACTCTATCCAGTAAAAAACCACTCAGATCAAGATGCTCCTGAGCCGAATCGAAAATAGATGAACTAAAAGCATCACCAATTTCATTAAATATGAAATCCACACCTTTATCTAAAAAGCCCCCCGCAAAGTCGTTCAACAATCCACTGGTTCCAAGTGTAACGCCGGCCTTTATCGTCTGTTTGATCACCTGCACATTAGCGATATTTTTCAGGTCATTGCGGAGCAACTGCATCAGGGCTTCAAGAATGGCAAATTCGGCTGGGTCGTCGCCATTTGCACTGATAACGATAACGTTGGTTTTATCACTATTACTTAGTTTGTGGTTAAACACACTCTGTGCAGAAAACAAGGCGACACCACTCGTGTCGACAGCGGTTTGCTTATTGTCAATGAAGCTGTTCAGGTCTGTATTAGAAAGTTCTATCAGTAACGGAGTAGAGACCGCTCTTTCCAGATCGCTAACATAATTACTATATAACTTTGTTTTTCTCATTAAATGACCAGCCCTAAAATTGCCTATTCAAGGGCTAACTTACTCAAATATGTAAAGAATTACTATGTGGAATTGAAGATTAGTCTTTAGAAACTGTGAAAAGTTAGGATAACGCTCTGTGGTATTGATTTGCATCTTCCATTTGGTCATTTAATTCGGTGTGGTTACTCAGTCTTTGAACAAGATGAAAGCCATTATTAGTTAAAATTTTATTTGACCCAACGTTATTCACAAGTGCAATCGCGTTTACGTATTTAAGCCCTGATGTTTTGGTCAGCAGAGTTAGCAGTTTTCTGACCGCACTAGAAGCCACACCTTGAGAAGTATAAGATCTTCCAACCCTATACCCCATTTCTCCGCATTCACCTTTATCATCTATACGATGTAGATTTATACGCCCACAGATAGTGCCAATATCATTTTTTATCAACATTGGATACATCTCGTCATTCTCATACTTTATCAAGAAATCAGAGATTTGCTGTTTCACACCTGAAAGGGAATAGAAACGATCTTCACGAGAAGGGACATGTTCTTCAAACCAACGTTTATTATCGACTTCAAATTTTAATAGTGCTTTGGCATCTTTTTGGCAAACTAAGTGTAGTGATATTTCCATTATCGTTACCCTAACGCCTAATAGTCGACTTTGTATCTAGGTATTATATCAACGGTATTTATCGTAGATTCCGTCTATGATGCCTTCTTTTTTAAGTTTAACAATCGCCTTGTTGAATCGGGTAACTGCCGCTTCCTTTGTTGGATGAAAACGGATCATCATATCCAATGAACGGTAAGGTTTGCCTAGAACGGTTTGGTCTTCTAAGTGCTGACTCGTGACCTGATATTGAGCAAAATCTTTGTTCATAAGGGCTTGAGAAAGACGACCTGCCACCAACAGTTGGATCAACTTATTTTCATTTTTGACAGGATAAGCTCCGATACGTCCATCTTCAAAGTAAGGGGTATATTGAGGATAGTAGTACCCTTTCACTACACCTATAGTTTCACCCAATAAATCATCCTGAGAATCTACTTGTTTATAGTTCTCTTTATTAAACAGAATAATTTCATCAGCCACTGCAAATGGGATGCTGTAAATACCTGGAACACTAGAGTCGCTTCTATAGGCGGGATTTGTCATGGGTTCAATGTGTAATTCGCCAGTCTCGAACAGATGAAGCGCGCGATTAAAAGGAACCCGTACATACTCAATAGTATCTCCTGTTTCTTGAGATAGGGCTTTAAAAATATCTTTGATTGTTCCCGTTCGAGAGTCGTCTTCATCAAAAAAATATGGAGGAAAAGAGCCAGTATGTAACATTACGCGCAACGTGTCGGCGACGCTGGCATAAGAGTAAGTAGAAGCCAATAGAATAGTGGCCAATTTTAAATTATTTAGCAGGAGCTTCATTACAATCCCTTTAATAAGAATTAGGCGAATGTGGATTACTATCCTATTCACTGCATTGATAAGATTGTAGTTTATACAATACGCAACACAGATCAATCGTTCTTCTGAGATTTATAAACGTTTTATGACATAGGTTGTGTATAAGGCTTAACGTTAGTGAATCATCTAATAATAACAAAAAATAATTATTTTAATAATTTATGATAATTTTTATTAATAACGAATCTTACATATACTTTTCTCATCGAAACAAAACACGAAATGAATAATTGAATTACTGGAGAAACTGATGAAAATGAATCACGTTGGTATCATGGTTGGCAATATGGATAAAGCGGTTGAGTTTTACACGAAGGCGTTAGGTTTAGAAATCGTGATGAACAATACGAAAGTAACGGAAGAGCGCGAGACCGCAATTGGCCGCATGTGTATTGCCGTTTTTGGTGAAGGCTTTAAAGGTTTTAATATCGCTCACTTACTGACCAATGATGGTATTGGCTTCGAGTTGTTTGAAATGAAGGAACGCCAAGAACGCCACGACGTCGACTTCTCTCGTATTGGTATTTTTCATTTCTGTCTTCAAACCGATGATTTCCACGGTGTGATTAAGCGTACCGAAGAATTTGGCGGCAAGGTACGTATGGATATTATGCGTTACCACCCAGAAGACGATAACAATAAAGCGCAGATGGTTTACCTAGAAGACCCATTTGGTAATCTATTTGAACTGTACTCGCACACCTATGAAGAGACATACGCTGCAGACTACGAGTAATCTAACGTCGTAAATTAGGCAACGAAAAGGATTGGCTTTTTGACAATCCTTTCCACGCCAAATTAGCCGGTTCTATACCGAATCAAAAGACGTCGTTACTCATTCTATTTGAACTGGGTCCGCCTTAGTTGTTCGGTGATCTAATCTTTTGCCGCAATCTTTACACCCAGCCAACCTAGAAACAACATAAGGAAAGGAACTGAGGCTAGCGTTATTTCTGTCATAGGCGCGTCAACGAACATCTTGGCACCCAATAGATGTGCTCCAACGTTTAAAATGATGACCGCACCAGCGATAGCAAATAGACGCATTTCTTTCTTAACACTATTCATTCTTATACTCTCCAACTAAAATATTGAGATAGACGACTTCCAACTAATAGATGATCAGCAAGCTAATATTGATGTTCTGGTAGGTTTTTACTTTGATAACAATCCGCAAATTCATGATTTCTATCTCGGTGTTTTGCTTCATCTTCACGGATTTTTAAAATAACATCTCTCAACTTCGCATCTGAGGGTAGCTGGTAATAATCCATTGCCATTTGAGGAGCAGATATGTTTTCTACCTTTCCTTCGTCGATTCGTTCTAAATATTCTGTATAGCTTTTACATGCCTCTTCTTCAAAATACCCGACTATTCTATGGGCGATCTTTGACGATAAAATATAGATTGTACTGTACACAACAATGAACACAGCCTGCCCTACTAATACCAATAGTCTTTCTATCCAGCTTGGTTTCGCAATATTCAAGAAAATCATTAAATGCATCCTCTCATTTTCTGCTTCATCTAATAGCTCTTTAATCCATCCTTGATCATCTTTCATTCTTCGTAGTGCCTTAAGATGATTGAACATACCTGCGACCATTCCCGGGACTGCTGCAATGGTTTCTAAAATTACTGCACGTTTAGCATATTTGTCCCCATAAAATAGATTGAGCAGAAACTTAAGGCATTGAGTTATTCGATAAGCGACATGTTCTGACATTTTTGTCGCATCTCTGTGCGTAAGTTGAAATTTTTGCATTACATTATTAGCCAAGTATGGGCTTAGGTCGGTACCTTTCGATCATAAAATAAGGGCAACCAGAGCATCTTTTAACGTTGTTCGATTATATCAATGGTTCGTTGATCTATAATAGACACAGAAACTAGACTATTATGTATAACAGATAATTCGAGCGCCACTCATTAACCTACCTAAGTGAAGTCCATTGGCTAAATATATAGAGCTTGCAGAACAGATTAAGAGTCAAATTCAGAGCAACGTCTGGGAAATAGGCGGTAAACTCCCATCATTGCGCAAACAAACTGAGTTATCGGGGCTTAGTTTAATGACGGTAATGAATGCCTACCAATTATTAGCAAATCAGGGTTGGGTGGTGTCTCATTCTCGTTCAGGTTACATTGTTGCGCCTCAGATCGACGATTTTCCTGTTTTGACCCATCCCAAAGATCCGCAACTAACAGAATCTGTCGATATCAATGACTTTGTCTTTGATATCTTGCAAGCAAGTCGCAAAAAAACAATGACCAATTTTGGATTTGCTTACCCAGATCCAAACCTATATCCACAGAGTCAGGTCAACAAATCTTTGATTCAAGCCGCACGAAAGATGCCCGCGTCTCATGCCCTAGATAATCTTCCACCAGGCAATGAAACCTTGCGCAAAATAATTGCGAAACGGTATGCCGCTCAAGGCATGAATATCAACCCTGAAGAGATAGTTATTACCGCTGGGGCGTTGGAGGCATTAAACCTAAGTTTACAGGCAGTAACACAAGCAGGTGATTGGGTTGTCGTCGAATCTCCGACATTCTATAGTGCCCTTCAATCGCTAGAAAGGTTGAATCTACGCGCGCTTTCTATCAATACACACCCCAAAGAAGGGATCGATCTGGATTCCCTCGAAAAAGCATTGGAAACGCACAAGGTTAAAGCCTGTTGGCTAATGACTAATTGCCAAAACCCACTTGGTTTTACGCTATCCGATGAAAAGAAAATTCGTCTTGTTGAATTACTTACAAAGCACAATGTCCATCTGATAGAAGATGATGTTTACAGCGAACTCTACTATGGAGCCACTAAACCACGACCTGCAAAAGCTTATGACAACAAAGGCATGGTTCTACATTGTTCTTCTTTTTCTAAATCGCTCGTCGCAGGATTTCGTATCGGATGGGTAGCGGCAGGAACCCGCGCATTACAGATTCAAAAGATTCAATTAATGAGCACATTGTCGACAAGTGCACCCGTTCAATTAACACTCGCCAGCTACTTATCTACTCGACATTATGAAACGCACTTGCGTCAGTTGAGGAGAACATTAGAGCAGAGAAAATTTCAAACTTGGCAGTTGTTACGGGAGCATTTCCCAAAAGAAGCCAATGCTTATTACTCAACGGGTGGCTATTTCATATGGGTTGCTCTTCCCGAGCATGTTAATGCTACCGAGCTTTACAGACTCGCTGTGCAAGAAAACATTAGTATTGCCCCAGGAGAGATGTTTGCAACAAATCAGCAGTTCATTCATTGCTTTAGATTGAATGCTTCACTAGAGATTTCTGACAGCGTTGTATCGGCAATCAAACGATTAGGGTCACTGATAGGGACATTAATTTAGGCTCTGGCGTCGTCATAGTGCGCTAAGTTTATAAGTATGAATGGCCGTATTTTGGCCATTCATCTTACTATAAAGAGGCTTATACATATTTACTTGTTATCGTCACCGATAAACGCTTGTTCAATTCTTTCTAATTCTTGTTGCTCTTTAAGTTCTATTTCTTCCTGACGAACTCTCTTTCTTTCTTTTAGATCATTTTTTTCTGATTTGGTCAGAAACTTCACTGCTTTTTTGTTGGTAAGAGCATACAAGACAACATCTTCACCTTTATCCCTGCGTTCACTCACTCGTTGTGAAAAACGTTCGTCGTCTCGTGCTTTCCGCTGTTCAGCGTTTAACTTGCTCATTTCTGATATTCTCATTAGTTGTGTTTATTACATTCAGCCAAACAATGAGAGGTAATACACGCTCAAATCGCTGACAGGGAATCTTAGCACAATAACCTTAACTGTCGCATCGGATCTCATGCAACTCTTTAGTTCCATACTTGAAAGGATGTCGTGATTACCCTGTCGAAACACGTTCAGAATAAACAAACTTGGCTAGATATTGTTTAATGAGTTTCAATATTGAGCTGTTTTTACTGTCGCATTATGGTGCCAGAATATAGGTTTTAATCAGGATACAAAAGTAGCTCGACATTTGACCAATTAAGTCTGTATAATCCGCGCCTGTTTTACCTACGCAACACTCAGCCTATACTGTGGCAACAATTTTTCGCTTAGGTTTTGATACATAACATATCCAGGATATTCCATTGATTTCTACCGCAAATATCACCATGCAATTCGGCCCTGCGCCATTGTTTGAAAACATCTCTGCTAAATTTGGCAACGGCTACCGTTACGGGTTAATCGGAGCAAACGGATGTGGTAAGTCAACCTTTATGAAAATCCTGAGTGGGGAACTCGCGCCAACATCTGGCAATGTGTCCATTACCCCAGGTCAAAAAGTCGGAACCCTAAGCCAGGACCAATACGCTTTTGAAAAATACAGCGTGGTCGACGCCGTAATTCAAGGTGATTCAAAGCTATGGAAAATCAAACAAGAACGTGAACGTATCTATTCTCTGCCTGAAATGAGCGAAGAAGATGGGATGAAGGTAGCCGATCTTGAAAGCGAATTTGCAGAGATGGATGGTTACAGTGCTGAAAGTCGCGCTGGTGAGATATTGCTTGAAGCTGGAATAGAAGAAGAATATCACTTTGGGTTAATGAGCCAACTTGCGCCAGGTTGGAAACTCCGCGTTTTACTCGCACAATCTCTTTTTTCCAATCCAGACATATTATTGCTTGATGAGCCTACCAACAACTTGGATATCCATACCATTAATTGGTTAGCTGGTGAGCTAAACAAACGTAAGTGCACCATGATCATCATCTCCCATGACAGACACTTCTTGAACACTGTCTGTACTCATATGGCGGATATTGATTATGGCGAACTCCGAATATACCCAGGTAATTACGAGTATTTCCTTGATGCATCTGGCCTAATTCAAGAGCAATTGCTTGCGGGCAATGCAAAGAAAACGGCTGAAATAGCTGAACTCCAAGACTTTGTTAACCGATTTGGAGCCAACGCGTCTAAAGCTAAACAAGCGAGTTCACGTGCAAAAAAACTCGACAAAATTTCTTTAGATGAAGTGAAATCGTCAAGTCGAATGACGCCTTCATTACGCTTTGACGAAAGTAAAAAAATGCACCGTCAGGCATTAATACTCGAAGATCTTAGCCATGGTTTTGAAGATGAAATACTCTTTCATGGTGGCAATCTGATCCTTGAAGCTGGCGCAAAACTTGCCGTTATCGGTGAAAATGGTGTGGGTAAAACGACCCTACTTCGTTGCTTAGTCAACGAGTTATCGCATAATGAAGGTGTAGTTAAGTGGTCCGAAAATGCAGCGATCGGCTATTGCCCGCAAGACAGCACCAATGAATTTGACAATGGGTTTACGTTATTTGAATGGATGTCTCAATGGAGAACATCAAAACACAACGACTTGATGATACGAGGCATGTTAGGACGCCTTCTATTTACTGAAGATGATATCAACAAGAAAGCGTGTAATTGCTCCGGTGGCGAAAAAAACCGTTTATTGTTTGGTAAATTAATGATGATGGATATCAATGTTCTTATCATGGACGAACCAACGAATCACATGGATATGGAAGCTATTGAAGCCCTTAACCGTGCTCTTAAGCTATTTGAAGGCACATTAATATTTGTTAGTCATGATAGGGAATTTGTCTCGTCACTTGCGACACACATCATTGATATAAAGGACAAGCAACTCATAAACTTCCACGGAACGTTTAATGAATATATGTCCAACTAATTAACCGCAACACCTA
Organism: Vibrio frigidus; assembly: GCF_042465995.1. Lineage (NCBI taxonomy): Bacteria > Pseudomonadati > Pseudomonadota > Gammaproteobacteria > Vibrionales > Vibrionaceae > Vibrio > Vibrio frigidus. The sequence goes on from NZ_JBCDMC010000008.1 coordinate 100,467, forward strand.
GCGCAAGCTACAAGTTCCTGTTGTTGTTTATTCCAAGACAATCAATATTGAGAGCAGTCGATTTGGCTGCTCTTTTGCTTCTTTTTCTACACGAATGTTACCATCTCTTATGGTGTTATACTTTTACTCATGACAACATGTTCATCGTCCGTTCCTTGAGCAACTATTTCCCATCCGAGTTGAAAGTACAATTTAGGAACATTTGTGTAAACGTAAAGTATGGATTGTTCAAACTTTAACAACTCTTCCGTCGCCCGATTAATCAGTCTCGATGCGAAACCACAACCTCTAAACTGAGGCTTTATCAACACAGCATTAATCCATATAACCTGTGACATTCCATTTGGTTCCAAAAAACGCGTAAAAGCCAAACCACCAACTAAAACCTCTTCTTCAATAGCTAAAATGGGTAACGGTATAGGTAGGCCACCTTTCGCAAGCACAAAAGGCTCTACATCATTCCATTCCAATTGATAGAGAGTAGCCAATTCTTTCAAAAAACGTGAATGTACAATTAAGTCACTTTCTACAAGCATATTTCTTCTTCTTTCTTTGCGTTACGGTTAATACCAATCTGTAGGATCAACTTAGCCGCAATAACATTATCATGGAGCCAAATTTAATGGTTAATAACGCCATTGCCACGCGTTCAAGAATGAGCTTTCATTCTTATTTAATCACTCTCATTGACATAATACTAGCGCCGCGCTTAAGGTTGTAACCATACAGAGATACATTGCTAGTACAGGTCAAGAACCTCATCTATCTAATTGCATAAACACGCGAATCATTTTTTCTGCTCAACTAATCACTAAATGACATCTTGAGCCAAGGTTCATCGTGTTCTGTTATCCGACATCACATTACTCTATTTTTAATTAGGAATTATGAAAAAACTTACCATACTCGATGGTGGCATGGGTCGAGAACTTCAAGATATTGGCGCACCATTTTCGCAACCACTTTGGAGTGCACAAGCACTGATTGAGTCACCTGAATATGTAACAAAAGCTCATCAAAATTTTATTGACTCAGGTGCTGAGATAATCATCGCTAATAGCTATGCGTGTGTGCCATTTCATCTTGGTGAAGAACGTTTTCAAACCGACGGAGCACGACTTGCTCGCCAAGCCGCTATGATCGCCGAAACCGTCGCTCTCAATAATAGCTCAGTGTGTGTAGCAGGGGCTATTCCTCCGCCGCTCGGCAGCTATCGGCCTGACTTATTCCATGCCAGAAACGCCGAGAAAATCGTCACAACCCTTATAGCGGCTCAAGAGCCTTTTGTAGACCTATGGATAGCAGAAACCATCTCTAGTTTGGAGGAATTTGGAGTCATTAATTCTGCACTTAGAAATTCGACCAAAGATTGTTACTACGCTTTTAGTTTAAGCGATAACCAAGTAAGTGAATCCATATTACGATCAGGGCAATCTGTAAAAATGGCTACGAGACTGGTCTGCCTTTCTGGTGCTAAAGGGATATTTTTCAATTGCTCGGTTCCTGAAGTGATGGAACAAGCGATAAAAGATGCAAAGGAAGTCATTGAACAGCACCGAACGGATATTGAAATTGGTGTTTATGCTAATAACTTCTTGCCAATCAATTCCGATCACGAGGCGAATGATACTCTACATTCGATACGTGACCTTTCACCCGACGATTATTTGGTATACGCAAAGCGATGGTATGCCCTTGGAGCAACTATCATTGGTGGCTGTTGCGGCATTGGTCCGTCTCATATTCGAACGCTGGCAGAATGGAAGAAAACCTTAAAATAGTTGGAAATAAACAACTTAATTTAAAATTAAAGACATGAAATACGATTTAATTTTAAAAAGTGCTTGACAATAATTCCAGATCCTATAATATCCGCCGCAGCAAGAAAGAAAGCCTAGTTGTTTACATTCTCCATTTCGTTGTTAGATCCATAATACCTCGCTCTGTAGTTTTTAAGTTTTTAGTTTATTTCACGCTATTCACGCCCAATAGGGCAATATTAAATTTGAGATTACAGGATATTATTATGTCTAAAGTTAAAGGTACAGTTAAGTGGTTCAACGAAGCTAAAGGTTTCGGTTTCATCGAGCAAGAGTCTGGCCCAGATGTATTCGCTCACTTCAGCGCTATCGCTAGTGACGGCTTCAAAACTCTAGCTGAAGGCCAAAAAGTAGAATTTACTATCAGCCAAGGTCAAAAAGGCCCGAACGCTGAAAATATCACAGCTATCTAATAGCGATGATATTTTAGTTCTATACGAGCTTGAATACAATTTTAAAAAAGGCATATCCTCGGATATGCCTTTTTTTTGCGCATTAATGAATAACTCCGACATTTTCATACCTTCAAAAATCGTAATAATCCAGACAACGCGACAATAATCACTATAAACTAATGCCTCTCACTCCCGCCGTTAACCAGTTTGTACGCGAACTCAACAATCAATATGTTAATTCCTCTTATAATGCGCTTTATGGTGTTATGAATTGTCGGTATCAAGCATATGCGGCACAAAGAATTGCACTTTGGCTTAAAGTCATACATGGTCGTAGTAACCATTACGTCGATTTACCTAATCGTTAACTCAGCACGAAGGATACTATGACTATTTTTGTAAGCGAAATAGACAAAAAGCTAATACGAATTGCAAAGGAAATGTTGACTGTATATTCACGACAACTCGTCGTTATCCATGGTGGTATTATTGGTCTAGCGCTTGTGGCTGGCACGATCTATATAGGAGCGCTCTTTGCGTCTGAAAGTTATGGTATAGCCTTCTTTCTAAAAGGAATACTCACTATTGCATTATTTTGTGTTGCTATAGGAGTTGCATCAAATTGGCTGGCACTACTTGGCAAACCTAATGAACAGAAAAAAACGTCCATTATAATTACTGGGTTTGCCGTATTTAAAGCACTTCCAAAAAAAATCATCGCCGCGTTAATTACAGTGATTATAGTAATAGCATTTGCATTAGATACGTTTTATGTTGTGCAGCTACAAACAATAACGACCACAATGCCTACCAATCCAGCAATGCATATCATCGTTAGTTTTGCAGTTATATTAGGAATAACGATTTTCGCCGGCCTAACAGAACCAGAACTCGCAGCGAAAGTGCGCTCACTACATAACAATAAATACTATCTAATATTCATCGCCAAAGCTTCCATCGTCACTACAACCTTTTATTATTTAAGTTGTCTCGTTCTGGATTTTGGCTCTCTCAATATTGCTATCGCATTCGGTAGTTTTTGGAGTGCTCTACTTCTCGCTCATATCGATGGTTACTCACCAACATCGGAAGATAAAGTTGATCATTCTGTTAGTTAATTGTTGAGAAGAAAAATGACGGGTTCACATTTTTGATCACAGATAAAAGTTGATCATTGATTAGAACCCATACATTTCAAATAGAATTAGGCAAATTCTTTTTCTAGATAAGCAACGATATCAGATGACTCATACATCCACGTGATTTCCCCAACGTTGTCTATACGTAAGCATGGCACTTTAAGCGCACCACCATTGGTTAATAGCGCCTCTCTGTGAGTTGGATTGTTTTTGGCATCTAAAAGATCAATGTTAACCGATTGACGTTTCATTGCTCGACGAACTTTAACGCAAAATGGGCAAGCCTCAAATTGATACAGACTCATTGAGCTTGCTCTGTTATCGACTTCTTGTTGTAACGCATCGCTGCGTTTGACGCCTTTAGGGGCAAAAATAAAATTCAATGTTAAAATTATTTTCCCTAAAAACCAACGTACAAACTTCATAATTTCTCTTTCTGATTGAGTATAAATTAACAATAGTGTAACAGTGTTGCGCCCTCGGCAATAGACCTGTTAGGCGGGTTTATTGTTGTACCAGTAATTTTGTATCCAGACGGTAAAAATACCTTAAAAGGGTTGGTCTCTGAACAAACTCAAGGATTATACTGGATAGTACTAGGATGATGAATCAATTGAAAAGCTCGCGAAATATCGCGAGCTTTTTATTTTCACTTGTTAATTCCCTACTCCACCTACTTTCTCGGCTGGCGTTTCAGAGGTCACTGGTGGCCATTCTTTGAATGTCGCTAAATGCTGACCTACTGCGGCTTGTGCAGGACCAAACGCCCACATTTTCTGTCCCATCCATTTAACGTACATACCAGATTCTTCAGCTGCTCTTTCATACGGATCTCTTCTCAGGTTAAATAACAAGGGCGCATTTAGTTCTTCTTTTGCTCCACCCCAACCTTCATTTTGAACAACGAAATGCGCCTTCCAATCTCCGACACGAACAGCCTGTAGTTTATCTCTTTCGTAATAAAAGATTTCTTTGCGGCTCGATTCACCATTTTTGGTTAACATCTCCATTTGATTATAGCCATCGAGATGTGCTTTATGCCCTTTGTAACCTTTCAATAGTTGTTCTTTTACATCTGTGGGTCCACCAGCAGCCTGAACTAAAGTAGGTAGTAAGTCCATACCGTCAAACATGCCATTATTTACCGTGTCTGCAGGTATTTTGTTGGGCCACTGAATGAGAAATGGTGCACGTACACCACCTTCCCACGTTGTACCTTTCTCACCGTGGAATGGTGTCATCCCACCATCTGGCCATGTCATTATTTCAGGGCCATTGTCTGCCGTAAATACGATAATAGTGTTATCTGCGATTCCTAACTCTTCTATTTTCGCCAGCATTTCCCCCACATGGTCATCGAGATCTTTCATAACAACCTCCTGTAGACCCCAACCATTCGTTCCAAGCATTTTCTCGTATTTCGGTGATAAATGGCTCCAAACATGTCCCCGAGATGGGCAATACCAAGTGAAAAATGGCTTATTGGCTTCCACTGCTCTTTCAATAAAGTTTATGGTGTGTTTGTTAACTTCATCATCCAATGTTTTCATTCGTTCGATAGAAAGCTTACCGTCATCTTTAATCGTTTGATTGCCTTTACCATCAGATGTAACGTGTAACACGTTGCGCGGCGCAAACTTTTGAAAATCCTCGTCCTTTGGCCAGTCTGGATCTTCCGTGTATTCCATTGCATTTAGGTGGTAGAGCCACCCCCAATATTCATCAAATCCATGCATGGTAGGCAAAAACTCATCTCGGTCACCTAAATGGTTTTTACCAAACTGACCCGTTGTATAACCTAGATCTCGTAACATTTCAGGCAATGTCGGCGTATCTTGGTTCAGACCAACGGGACCACCGGGAAGGCCTACAGAATGCATTCCTGTCCTTACCGGCAACTGACCAGTTAAAAATGCAGAACGTCCAGCAGTACAAGAGGGTTGAGCATAGTAATCGGTTAGCAGCATTCCTTTTTCAGCAATACTATCTATATTCGGTGTTTCACTACTCATTACACCGTTGTGATACGCACTCAAATTAGAAATCCCGATATCGTCCGTAAAGATGACAAATATATTTGGTTTATCTTGCGCAGCATTCGCTAGTACTGAAAATAAAAGCACACTGGTAAATGACAAAATTTGAAACATCCTTTTCATACCGTTTTCCTTACTTTTTCACTTTTTTTGATTAAGATAAAGCCCGCGACTGCAAAACCAAATTCAAGGATCATATAGGCAAAGAGTAACTAGTGAGGCATTCCATCGACAAATAGACTCTAGAGTAGTCCTGATGCTAAACCAAACAGAAAAGACAACGACCTGACGGGCTCCAAACCATAAGAAAGCGCCATTGGTGTTATCCCTGCTGACGCTAGCAGCAAGAATGCTCTTTGTGTTTTCCCTTTTTCATCCTTTAACTTTACTCGTGTTAAGTAAAAGCGTAGAACATATTTATTAAGATACAAATAGTTATTGTTATAAGGTCACTCTATAACACGGGTCACATTGCTTTATTGTGCTCACTTCTCATTCAGTTTGTTTAATAACATGTTTGTCACTTCTGGCGCGGCATATTGAGATAATTCATTTATACATTTATTGACTTCCTGGTGAAGTAGCTTCGTTTTTCTATTCGTTACCAATAGATTGCACCTAGCGAATAACTGCTGTGGGTCATGACTGATATCGAATGCGCGTTTGAGAGCACTATTGGCCACAGACACATTAAACGCCTCCATAGAAAGCCCATAGACATACCAATATTGAGCGGTGTTGCTGTCTACTCTTGTTGCCAATTTAAAATACGTGGTCGCTTGCTCTTTCTTCCCTAGCCTTAATAAAGACAAACCAGCGCTATATGCCAGCGTAGCGGAATTAGGCTGAGCCTTAATGCCATTTAACAACGTATCAAAAGCCAATTTCTCTTTAGCTTGGCTGCGATATAAATCGGCGAGATTAACATAGCTATTAGGGAAATAAGGTTCAATATTTATCGCACCCAAGTAGGCGTCAATGGCTTGATCATATCGCTGTTGAGAGCGGTATACATTTCCCAAATTCGTTCGAGCAAAGCCTCTGTCTGAATTTAACTCTTGAATTTGAATATAATCTAATAAAGGGTTAGCTATTCTCTCTTTTTCAAGAGGATTCATTTCACGCCAATATATCACTAATGCCCCTGCAGCTTCCGCACGCACAGAAAGTGAAACGTCATCAAGCAGTGGTTCTAAAACACGCCACCGTTCGCTAAAACTAAGGGAAGCAGAGCCTTGAATGGTTCCTATTCGAACCAATTCACTTTCGTGCTTTACCCCTTGACGAAGCGCGATTATGGCCGTTTGCCCTTGTGATGAGCTAAGACGCTGAAGTGCTGAGCCGCGTATGATATCGCTTTGTTTTGAATCTTGTGCGATATAAGAAAGCGCTTCGACAGCAGAACGATGATTTATATCTGCGGCATAAAATGCTACGGCGAAATGCGGTTGATTACGATAAACGGAATTTGGGAACCACTGCTTGAGCATATTATCTGCCCAATCATTATCCTTATCTTCATGACAGGAACCACACACGTTAGGTGTGCCTATTTGTTTGCTCAAGTCAGGTCTCGGAATCTGCCAGCTATGATCTCGTCTAAGGTCCACTTGCATATACATTGTCTCTGGCATGTGACAAGTGGTGCATTTAGACGCCTCGCTACCTTCGCTATGGAAAGTATGGTTATTAGGCATGTAGCTCGATGGAAGGTGGCATTGGTTACATAGTACTTCTTCTGGTAACAGCAGTTTCGTGGAGTGAGGGTTATGACAGTTGGAACAACTTACCCCCTGACCGGCCATTTTTGACTGCATAAAAGAACCGTATACATAGTCTTCATCATAGATCTGGCCATCGTCATGGTAGAGATCTGAAGTTATCAAGCTCACTCGATATTTGTCTAAAAGTGTACCTTTCATATGCTCATCTTGCTCAGACACCTGCATTCGACGGCTGTGACATTGTGCGCACACAGTCATCTGGTCCGTGGGAAGAATCTGATCTGGTTGTAATGTCGACTGTCCTTCTTTAAATACCCAATTCTCTACTGATTTTAACAATTTTCTCCCAAATCCTAGGTTGACTGTTTGGTCATGGGGGTTTTCTTTCATCAAATCAATATGTTTACTTGCAGCGCCATGACAGGCTTCGCATCCGACGTTGATTTCCGACCAGGTAGTGTTGTACGTATTGAGAGAAGAGTCATAGTTTTTTTTCAAGTTTGTAGAATGACAATCTGCGCACATAAAGTTCCAATTTTGGCCTGTATTCATCCAATAGAACTCATCGTTGTTCTTCATCTTTGGATAAAGATGATACCAACGTTGTCCTCCTGCGGATTCAGGTCTTGTATCCCACGCAAAAGGAATGAGTTGAATGCGACCATCGTCAAACTCGACCATATATTGCTGCAATGGTTTGTAACCAAACGTATAACTAATTTTATAGTCTCGAAAGGCATTGTCTGACCCTTCAATATTGACCCAGTACTCTTGTCCTTTTCTAAAAAATCGATTCTCTTTGTCATCAAATTCAAAAACACTATTATCAAAATCACCGAGTACGCTCTGTTCATCAGCATGTTTCATTGCCATATCATGATCTGAACCTTTCCAAGCTTTAAATTCTATTTCATGACATTCTAGACAACTCGCACTACCAACAAATTCTATCGTGTTTGCAATCTTTGCATTAGCCAGAAATACGTGCAGAAAAAAAACGGTTACAGATATTCTTACCCATAGAGATAGCACTTTTGAAACAGTCATCGACTTATCCATAACAAACCTTGTTGATTTAAATATCATTCAAACACTAATTTCCCGCATTAGTCTTAGTCACTGCAACACAGCATCTAAAAACCTTACTTCTTTACTTTAACAAAAATACATCCGTAAAGATGGAATTCAATCTAACCGGTAACAGATAAAACCCTTGTCAATATATAGTATTTAGGCATTTTTTTGACGTTATTTATATAAATATACCGAATATAAGCAATGTGTTATTTGTATGTGTTTGTCCTAAGTATTTAACTTTTGAATAGAACGTTCATCTATGACACATATCAATTCAAAGAACACAAGTGATTGCTAATGTTAGCGAGCATTATGCATAAAAATTCAAAAAATAAATAATGTATACAGAAAGCACAATAACTATAAATAGAGGTGAGTTATGTTTAAGAATCTAAGGCTAGGTTCAAAGATTGGATTGGGGTTCGGTATTGTTCTGTTATTATTGTCTGTGGTATTAACCACAAGCATTTTTGCATTACAAAAAGCTGACAATGGTATTTCTGACTATAGAGGACTCGCCCGCGAGACCAATCTAGCAGGGAAATTACAAGCCAATATGTTGATGGTACAGATGAATGTAAAAAATTTCTTAATCACTAAGGATAACAACGATTTAAATCAATATAACAATTATCTTTCGAAGATGAAGGATTTTTTAAGTCAAGCAGAGCAAGAGATTACAAACCCTGAGCGCGCGTCTCACATTTTGGAAGTCGATTCTTCCATTATCAATTACGAACAATCCTTTGAAGCCATAATAGATTTAATTCATAAACACGATATTGTTTACTCAACTATCATCGTGCCTAAAGGCAACGAAATGCGCTCTACTATCGAAGAGATCATCACGATGGCTCACAAAGATGGTGATAATGAAGCGGTGTACCACGCAGGTCATGTCCAAGACAAAATGTTGGTTGGCCGCTTATATGTGATGAAGTATTTACAAACCAACAGCCGTGAAGACTTCAGTATGTCGATGCAGAACATGTCAAACGATCTTTCAGATGAAATCCAAGATCTTAACGAGAATCTCCAGGACCGTGGTCTTAAAAGTCTACTCACCAAGTTTAAAGCGGCTCAATCAAGTTACATAGAAGCGATGAATGAAATCGACAGTATTATTACTGAGCGCAACTTAATTACTGAAGACTCACTCAACATAATTGGCCCATCCATCGCGGCTATTATTGAAGACATAAAACTCTCGGTTATGAAAGATCAAGACACTCTTGGCCCAGCACTAAAAGAATCCACAGACAACAGTATTCAAATTACCGTTGTACTATCAATTTTGGCTATTACGCTAGGGATAGTTGCCGCCTACTTATTAACGGTAAATATAACCCGTCCTATCCAAACTGCGGTTGAAGCGGCTAATCAACTCTCAGAAGGTGATCTAACAATTAACGTTGGCAAGGTGAGTAAAGACGAAACAGGACAGCTGTTGGACGCAATACAAAATACAGCCGACAACCTAAAACAAATGATGTCGACCATATCGATGGCGAGTAGCGAACTTGCTTCGGCTTCTGAAGAATTAGCCGTCGTGACCGAACAGACGTCAGAAGGGATCATTCAACAAGAATCAGAAACCGATATGGTAGCGACAGCAATGCATCAAATGGCGACGACAGTACACGATGTCGCTGATAACGCCGCAAATGCAGCCGCAGCCGCAAATAAAGCGGATATCGAATCGAAAGCCGGTTCTGCTGTTGTTGAGCAAACGATTCATTCCATCAATTCCTTATCACAAAGCGTAATGGACTCCTCTACGAAGTTGAATGATGTACAACAAGAAGTCGTCAATATAAGTACGATTTTAGATGTGATTAAAGGGATAGCGGATCAAACAAACCTACTCGCGTTAAATGCCGCAATTGAAGCCGCAAGAGCCGGAGAGCAAGGTCGAGGTTTCGCTGTAGTCGCTGATGAAGTTCGTTCACTTGCAGCACGGACTCAAGGTTCAACGTCTGAAATTCAAACGCTTATTGAACAGCTTCAAGCGGGTACAGAGAGTACTGTGCAGCAAATGAATCAAGGTAAGGTTCAAGCTGAAGGCTGTGTTCAGAACGCGATTAAAGCGAGTTCTGCGCTTGGTGCCATTACCAATGCGATTAATGTAATTAACGATATGAATATGCAGATTGCAAGTGCTTCAGAGCAACAAAGCTCTGTTGCAGAGAACATTAACGAAAATGTTTTAAACGTGAAGCGTATTGCAGAAGAAAACTCAGTCGCCGCAAATCAGACACGAGGTTCAAGCACAGAAATAGCGAAGTTGGCGGAGCAACTCAACCAATTAGTTTCTCACTTTAAAGTATAGACATATAAAAAGAGGGGTTTTATACCCCTCACCTCAACTTGATATTATTTCGCTTTTTTAATCGATCTCCCGGTGTATAATCGAACCAACTAAGATTCCCATTACCTGCTTAGCGCCCCGAATAACGTAAGGTTATTAGTAACGACAATGAAATATAAAAAAGATATTGATCCGCTCGCGAATTCCCAGTTATTTGATGTCTTACAACAAGGGTTTCTCGCACCGTCTACCTTACCGTCCGTTGCTCTAGAACTTGAGCGTATTGGTATCACCGCAGACAAAAACTCCACGCTGTTTTTCTCTATCGTTAATCAAAGTTCGAATGCCGTTGTTATTACAGATGTAAATAAAAACATTATCTACGTAAATAAAAAATTTGAACAGCTTAGTGGTTATAGTCTCGAAGATGTTATTGGTGAAAACCCACGTGTCCTAAAATCTAATCAAACCTCATCAGATACCTATAGAGATATGCACCTTACGTTACAGGCTGGCAATCAGTGGCGCGGTGTATTTATTAATGTACACCGTAATGGGAATCAATATATAGAAGAAGCCGTTATATCCCCTATCTTGAACGATAAAGGGAACGTCATCTGTTTCTTAGCAGAGAAAAAAGATATTACCGCCCAGAAACATGCCGAGGATAGGGTCAAAAAATTAACTCAGTTTGATAGCCTCACTGAATTACCAAACCGCGCATTTTTTATTGAGGAAGCTCAGTTTCTCGCCAGCGTAAAACCAACCGCCGACAATCATTTTTCAATACTATTTGCCGACATAGACCGATTTAAAGAACTCAACGACACTCACGGTCACCTTTGTGGTGATGGTGCTTTAAAAACGGTCGCCAGACGCTTAACAACCTTGTTGTCTGCTAACGATTTCTTAGCCCGAGTAGATGGCGATGAGTTTGTCATAATACACCGAAATGCGACCGAAAATAGCACTTCGGCTTTGGCAAAGAAACTGATCGCATCTTTTTCCAAACCAATCGTAATTCAAGGTCGAGAACACTATTTGGGCGTGAGTATTGGCTCATCAACCTGGCCAACAGATGGCCAGAATTTAGACGAGATATTATCTCGGGCCGACTTGGCAATGCACAGAGCGAAGAGCACTCAGCAAAGTTATGCCTCTTACACACAATCGCTAGGTTACGAACATGACAGAGCAAAGAAGCTTTCTGTAAAACTAGCCAAGGCGATCGAAAACGCGCAATTTTTCTTGGTCTATCAACCCAAAATTGATCTATCCACTAAAAGAGTTACGGGTCTAGAAGCTTTACTTCGTTGGAGTGAGCCAGAGCTAGGCTTTATAGGACCAATTGAATTTATCCCTATTGCTGAAAAGCATGGTTTGATTACTGACATAGGCCATTGGGTGATCGTCAATGCTTGTAGGCAGATAAACGAGTGGCATGCGGAAGGGTTAAAATTCGAGGGCAGGATTTCAATAAATATCTCGGTTCAACAGATAGAACAACCTAATTTTTACGAACGAACGCTTGCAACAATGGACACCGAACTGATATCGCCAACTCAGATCGAATTAGAAGTGACCGAATCTATATTGATAAAAAATCCTGAAAAAATCATGGCTATTTTAAGTCGCTTGGTGGAAGCAGGTTTTAGCATTGCTATTGACGACTTTGGAACTGGTTACTCTTCTTTTACCTACTTAAAAAAACTAAAAGCCAGTGTTTTGAAGATTGACCGTTCATTTGTCGCTAACGTCACTTCCAACCGACAAGATCAGAGTATCGTTCAATCTATAAACCATTTGGGTCACAGTTTAGGCCTAACTGTGATAGCGGAAGGGGTCGAAACGATTGAACAATCAGATTACCTAGCCTCAATAGGTTGCGATATGGTTCAGGGTTTTTACTACTCAAAACCACTTTCAGGCAAAGATGTGGTGCCATTTATAGAAGACAATCAAAATCGAATATGAAGCTGAACTTGTCGTTCTAAACTGATGTAGTTTAGAACAACGTAACTTTAGAACGGATCGATATTAAATCTAGCCTCTCTTGCTTCAGAAACCGTGCAATCCGTTGCGACCATCAGTTCAGCAAGTGTTGCGTTAGGGTTCTCTGTAATGAGTCTATGCAATTTACCCTGTTTAGACTCTGGAGGCGGTCCACATTCAATCCGCTTTTGTTCAAGTTTTTCGATAATATAACGCATCTTGTCAGGGTGTTTGGCTTTCAACTCTTCTAGAATTTTCTCAATCTGGGTTAGATCAGCAATAAGCTGCCAGTTTCTTGAACGTCGAATTCGTTTAAGCACGGCCCCGTGCTTAATGACCAATTGTTTTGCCTCTTTAACTCTTACTCCACCAATGCGATGTATCAAGGATGGTAAGGGGGTCAGTATATTATCGTTCTCTTTCACAGGTCTCAGTGTCATTACTAAACGTGCTGCTGATTCTAACAGGGTTGAATACTTACGCCATGCCCCAAAATACCCAAACATTTCCACTTTGGTGCTTATGTCGATCTAGGTAACATTTTTTGTTGGATCAAAGCCAGTGTACTTGCGCTAAACGGTATGTGTGTCTATAAATTCAGCTTCTTAAGCAATACACCTTAGACAAATTCAGAGGAACCTTTTACATTACTATTAGAGAAGGCTAAAAGGAGAGATGTAATGGACTATGAGCCACATGCACAATCGACACTTTCATCCCATAATTACCCTACCGGCACTTATGTTTGTACCACGTGTAATATGACCGTTGATGTACATTCTGATAACCAAAAGCCGCCTGTTTGCCCATGTTGTGAGCAGCCTGTGTTTATTGCCGCTGAAGAGCAAAACCTACTGCACGAACATAAATAACTGACGACAATCTATCATTATTTTGGCGTTAATCTGTCTCTATTCAGACGACAACACAAAACCGAAATTAGTTACCTTGTATAAGTGACTTGATTTTAGTTACCTAGATTTGCCTGTAGCCATTGGTTAAATTCATAGATCTTTCGTGACGCGAGTTTATAACTTGGTATCTGTACGTAGTAACCATAATTGGTTTTCATTGAAAGATTAAATGGATTAACCAACTGCCCTTTTTCTAACTGAGCGTCGACCATAAAATCAGGAAGCAGAGCTAAACCAACACCTTTTTTTACCGCTTCTAAGGACATGTAGAAATGCTCAAACGCAACACCGTGATAATTAAAGCTAAGATCGACCTCCATTTTCCTTTTGAACTGTTCCCATAGATGTGGTCTAGTCACATGAGGTAATAAGATAAGCCTTTGTAAATCATCGATTGTTTTGACATTTTCGTTGTCTAATAATGTAGGTGAAGCAACCAAGACTAGGTTTTCTTTTTGCAATAAAGTGGCGTTTTCGTAGTGCTTGGATATGGGTAAACAACGGACCATAATCTCTGTTTCCAAATCCATCTTTTTGACCATTCCATCACCGGTTTTAATTCTTACGCGAATGCTTTTGTTCTTCTGATTGAATGATTCTATTTGAGGTATCAACCATAGACTGGCAAAGGAAGGTGTCACATTGATGGTCAGTATTTCTTCCACTTGGTCAGTCTGAATTAAACTTGCGGTAGCGTATTGAATAGTCTCTAACGCCTCGGCTATTTTTGGCAGATAACGTTTACCTGCATGAGATAACTCAATACCATTTATGTGACGTTGAAAAAGCGGCTGACCTAGCTGCAACTCCAGACTCGAAATCTGCTTACTTACCGCGCCCTGCGTCACAGAGAGTTCATCTGCAGCCTTCGAAAAGCTCATATTATTCGCCACTGCAATAAATGTTCTAAGCGCCTTTATTGAGGGCAGTTCATTTCCTTTTAGCATCGCTTTGCTTCGTCCATTATTCGCCGCTCTTAAGGTTATTCTTATTACACGTTGACTTCAAAGGCATTGTGCCAAATTCACCGATTTTTTCGACTCAATGCGGTAGAATAAGCCCAAATAATCTAATTGGAAGATGTATGCGAGTTATATCCTTTGAAGGAACTCCCTATGAACTTGGCTACAAACTAGGACAGGAAGGAAAGTCTATCTTTGCTAGCTATATAAAAAACAGTCAGTACTTTACTCAGCTCTTGCCTTGGCGTGAAAGTGATTGGCTCTCTTCTGTAGACCAACAGATTCAACAACAATTTCCTCGTATCTATAGAGAGCTACAAGGATTAGCTGACGGCTGTCAGCAAGACTATAAAGACATCTTGTTATGGAACTGCCGTGGAGATTTACTACCAACTGGAGCAGAAGGCTGTACCTCGATAGCAATCAAGAAGGCAGATAGAATCATTGTCGCTCATAATGAAGATGGTGACCCAAACCTGCGAGGACACTGCTTTTTATTAGACGCAACATTAGATAACAACGTGCGTATATTTTCATTTGCGTACCCCGGATCTATTCCCGGACATACTCTCTGTGCGAATAGCCATGGCTTAGTGTATACCGTGAATAATATTCGTTTGGTCGAACAAGGAAGCGGACTACCAAGAATGGTGATATCTCGTGCGCTATTGGAGACCAAGAATTGCGATGACTTTGTTTCCTTGCTTGAAAATCACCAGCGTTCAGGTGGGTTCCATTATACGGTTGCAGATACCGCTTCGAAGCAACTTTTAAGCGTGGAAGCCCCTTTCCAATCTGTATCCGCGCAGAGAACTGAATCCAAATGCGTTCATGCAAACCATTTGGTTCATAACACGCTTAGTTCGATCAAACAGATCATCACCGAGTCTTCTCAATGCAGACAAAATAGGATGGAAGCCTTAGCTGAACATTACTCTGATTCGATAGATGAAGACAAATGTTTTCACATATTACAAGATATTGAAATAGATGCGCTGCCAATTTTCCGAACCGAAATCGATGACCCAGATGAAGAAAATACACTCGCAACCGGTGTATTCACTTTACGCACTGAAGGCGTTGAAATAGTGATTTATGGCATGGAAGACTTTAAGAACCCGGTGAAAAATCAGTTTACTTTGAACTAATGCGTATTAAATTAATATTACTTTAAGCGCGGTTACAAGGTATCGATTGGTCTTAAACCTAAGCCATTCGATACCTTAAGTTCAAGTTTTAGCTATGGTAGTACTCAGAATAATCCGTCAGTCCGAATTCTGAACCACTAAACAGGGT
Organism: Vibrio frigidus; assembly: GCF_042465995.1. NCBI lineage: Bacteria > Pseudomonadati > Pseudomonadota > Gammaproteobacteria > Vibrionales > Vibrionaceae > Vibrio > Vibrio frigidus. Next base: position 116,130 of record NZ_JBCDMC010000008.1, read on the forward strand.
TATGACTAAACATCGTAAGTAGAACATAGGTAAGAATGTATCAAATGGACAAAAACAATGGTGCTAACAAACAAGAAAACAATTAGTTAACAAATTAACTACATTTAAATCACAAAACTAAAATCTATAAGTATAAAAAACAAACATCACCAGATATATTATCCGCTAATGACTAATTGAATTCACGGAGTGAATATTGTTTTGGTTATCAATACAATGGATTGACGGAGTTAGTTGATGAATATTTCCAGCACCAGCGCCAACCTAGTTCAGTTAAATGATTTTCAAAATGAAATGTTATTACTACTCGATTCAAGCCTCAATGTTTCAAGGCTAGCAAGTTACCTTGTTGACGATCGGTCGCGTCCTATTTGCTATCAGACGTCTAAAATTCAACCATCGATGCATAGAGAGTATTTAGAAGGTTTCTACAAAGAAGACCCTCTTTATCCTGAACATTTCAAGTCCCCAAGAGATCGAATAATAAAGATGAGTGATCTCGTTTCTCCAATGAAACAGCGCTCGAATATCTATTACCAAGATTTCATTAAACCTTGGAAAGTCCAAGAAATTGTAGAACTCTATTTTTATCATAATAACAATCTAATCGGTGGCGCTTCCCTGTTTTTTGATCAGTCTGTTAATCCGCCTTCTAAAGATGACTTCATCCGTTTGGGCGCGCTTCATCGATACATCGAATTTAGCATAGGACAACAACTCAAAACCGTCACTCAGTTGAGTTTTGATGACTTTTGCGATCAATTTATTCTAACCAATAAAGAACGAGTCGTCCTCCAGTTGGCTATTCAAGGGTTGGCAAATAAAGTGATGGCGCAAAAACTAACCTGTAGCTTATCAACCGTTAAAACTCACCTTCAGCACCTTTTTGCAAAACTTGAAGTAAACAGTAAGGTAGAAATGATCAATAAAGTGTACAGTTCGAAGTGTATTTTATAGCTTGAAAAACGTTATTTTAGTACCGCGCAGGCTAGAGTCTTCTTACCACTCTAGTCTGCGTGTAGGGTAAATCTAAAGTCGCTCTGAACTATTTGTTGATATTTACAACCTGTAATAGGCTGTTTTCTAATAAACCCTCTAGTCCAAATTCCACGCCAAAACCCGACATTTTACAGCCACCAAATGGCGCATGAGGGAGGACCTCTGCATGACCGTTTATCCAGACCGAACCGCATTCTAGTTGCGAGGAAAGGGCAAGTGCTGCGTCTACATCGCCCCAAACTGATCCACCAAGGCCAACCTCGCTATCATTCGCCATTGCAACAGCTTCGGAAACGTCACTATATGGGATGACAGGGAGTACCGGACCAAACTGCTCTTGATCAACTATCGCCATCCCATTCGCTGCGTTACCTACAATGGTTGGAGGGTAAAAATAGCCCATTTTATCTAGCCTAGCGCCACCAGCATAAATTGTCGCACCGTCTCTTTTGGCCTCTTCCACCAAATCTATTACCTTATCTAACTGCTTTATATTTTGCACGGGTCCGAACGTCGACGTCTGTTCAAAACCATCACAGACGACTTGCTTGTTTGCTATCTCTGCCAGCAATTGACAAAGCTCATCATGTTGCGACTTATGTACATAAAGGCGTTTCAACGCCGCACACGTTTGCCCCATATTGATAAAGGAGGTACCAAAGATACCCTCTGCAATCGCATTTAAATCCGCGTTTGGCAATACTATTCCAGCATCATTACCACCCAATTCAAGGGTTAACCTTTTTAGGTTACCTGCCGCGGATTTCATAATACGCTGTCCTGTTTGAGTAGAACCAGTAAAGACTATCTTTTCGATGCCCTTGTGTTCACTCATCGCTTTGCCGAGCGAAACCTCTCCAGAAAGTACGCTAAACACCCCTTTGGGTAACACATCTTGCAACAACTCCCCAAGCAGAAGGGTATTGATCGGCGTAAGCTCAGAAGGTTTGTTGATTACCGTATTCCCCATACGAAGTGCAGGAATAATGTGCCAAATTGCAATCATTAATGGCCAATTCCAAGGCGTAATCGACCCCACAACACCGATCGCTTTACGTCGCCCTTCAATGCGTTTGTTTGGTGAATCTTCATATACCTCGACAGGGATATCAATGCTGGTCGCGTGTCGTGTCCACGCAATCGCACCGCCAACTTCCATTTGAGCAAGCGACATCGGTTTTCCTTGCTCTTTTACGATGGTTTCGGCCAACATTGCTGCATTCTCTTCAATCTTGTTCGCGATTTCGTTGATATAAGTATCACGCGTTGATTGAGGCAACTGGCTCCAGCTTTTAAAGGCATTCTGTGACGCCTCAACCGCTGTATTTAGCTGTGCAATGGAAGCCACTGGTGCACTAAAGACGATCGTTTCATTCGCAGGGTTTAATACACTCATTGAGGGCATTTCGCCCATGACTGAACAGCCATTTATGGTTAATCCTATCTTATTCATTATTTTATTCCTCTCTTATTTTTGCTGTTCGTTAGCGAACTTATTAGTTCGCGTTTACACATGGACAGTTTTCGCTTTTGATTTATTTTCTTTAACTAAACTGAAGATAAATAGAGTGACGGACAGCACTATCAGTCCTAACAACACTAGGCTAATCGGTCGGTCTACAAAGATGCTGAGGTCACCATTAGATACGCCTAACGCTTGTTTACTGCGGGTAACAAAAACAGGCCCTAAAACTAAACCGAGTATGATGGGTACTGCTGGAATATTTTCTCGTTTTAAAATGTAGCCAAATACTGCAAACCCTAACGCTATTAACGCATCAGAAAATTGATAATTTTGGCTGTAACTACCAATAAAACCGAGCACAAGGATAAGTGCACCGATAAAGCGACCTCGAATGCGGGTAAGATTAACTATCCATTTACTGGTAAATGTTAGGAACAAAAAGGCAACAATATTTATAAGGAAAAGAGAGATATAGAGGCCAGATATAAACTCTGGTTTCTCCGCAAATAGTGTTGGCCCTGGTATATAGTTGTGTACCATAAACACAGAGAGCAGCATCGCCATAAGTGCGTCAGCAGGGATCCCAAAAGCCAATAGTGGAATCATAACCGAGGCGGTAACCGCGTTATTAGACGTTTCCGATGCGATAAGTCCTTCCTCTGCACCCTGACCAAATTTTTCTGGATTTTTAGAAAATTTCTGCGCCAAAGTATAAGAAAAGAACTGAGAACCAAACTCCCCTACTCCGGGTAGCAACCCCATAACCACACCTAACGCGGCGGAGCGTAGAACCGTCCATTTATGTCTAAATACGGTGACCATGCCTGAAAATCGGCCTTTTCCTTCATACTTTGTGACCTGTGAATCGTTTCCTTTTTGCGATAGAAGAACGAACGCTTGTGACATTGCGAATAGACCAATTACGGTGGGCACCAATGGGATACCACCTAAAAGCCATTCCTGATCAAACGTATAGGTTAAGGTGTTGTAAGAACGGTCAATGCCGATTGAACCTAGAAAGATACCCAGTCCTAACATCATAGCGGCTGGAAAAGCTTGCCTGTAATGTGCCATCACAACAAAGATCATGCCTAGCGCGGCTAACATAGCAAACTCCGCAGACCCAAAGTGATTCGCTACTTGAGATAATACTGGCGCAAGTAGAACCAAAGAGAGCACGCTGATAATGCCGCCAATAAATGACGAAGAATACGCAATAGAAAGTGCCTTTTTACCCTCTCCTCGTTGGGTCATTGGATAACCGTCATACGTCGTTAGCACTGCTACGGGTGTACCTGGCGTATTCATTAAGATAGCGGGGATCGCCCCGCCATACCACGCACCGCCATAAACTCCGAGTAATAAAGTAACACCCGGAAGGGGGTCTAACGTAAAAGTGAGAGGAAGCAAAATAGCGATCACTCCAGCAGGTTCTAGGCCCGGAATTGAGCCAATAGAAACCCCTAAGAGTGCACCACAAACAATCGCTAACATGACGTTGATCGTGGCGATTTCATTTATCCCAAGAAGTATAATATCCATATCTTTCTAATACTCGGTCGGTTTTATAAATACATATTTGCAAATTCAGAGAATTGCGCGGGCAGTAGAGAATAGAGCCAAACATCAGGCAACCAAAAATTAACCAAAACTCTAAATACCAGCACCATCACAACAACGGATACCGTTGAAATTGACACCCAAAACCGGGTAAACAAATTGCTTATCCAAAGCATGGTTAGGATAAAAATCAAACTAGACGGTGCAAATCCAATGACAGATAAACTACCGATGTACAGCATGAAAAATAAACTAATTATGATAGCGGTTCGGTACTTGCTGATAGCCGAGAATGCGAGTTCTACGGGGTTGATACCCTTAAGACAGTGAATGTTCTTAGCCGTATTGAACAGCAAATAAATGCCACTAAAAGCTAAAATGATATACAACCCGACAAAAGGAAACACAAAAGGTTGGGTGTACCACCCATGTGCCTTTAGCACTTCTTTGGCCTGCATAGGTTGTAATAGAATCAGCATTAACGACCCCAAAAATGAGGATAGGTAAAAATAATAATGAGACGATGACTGACTATCAGTGGACGTTTCATCCTTTACTTTATCGTTTGTTTTTTCTCTGATATCAATAGCCATAGGTCCTCCTGCTAATTAGGACGAAATAGAATACTATTTCGTCCTTCTGACTTAGTTCATGTATTCCAATAAACCTTGGGCACTAGCATAGTCGTCTGCAATCACTTGTTTAGCTTCATCGCCGCCAATCCAGAATACGCTGGCGCCTGTGCTGGCACTTATTTCAGCAACACGATTGGTAGCCAATGCAGCCTGAGCTATTTCAGCAATACGGTTTTTAATCTTCTGCGACGTTCCTTTCTTAACGAATAAACCGTTCCACGTTGTCTGAGCGATACCGGTTTGCTCCTCAAGCGTCGGGACATTTGGGCTAAGACTTAAGCGTTCATGAGTAATAGACGCAATTATTTTCACATCACCAGACTTAAGACATGAAAGTATTGTCTGTGTAACGGTGTTGATTACTGTTGCGTCACCATTTGCGAGCGTTGAACAATTGATAGAATCAAATGGCGCATTTGATGAGAACTTAAGGCCAATTTCATCTGCTGCTTTAAACGTAATCGCCGTTGGGAGTGCTTGATAACCAAAGTGAGCAAGAGAGACTGGATTCGATTTAGAAAATTCAGCTAACTCTTCCATATTGTTATAGGGCGCGTCAGCTTTGACCGCGATGACAAACGGGTAGTCTAAAAATATTCCAACAGGGTCAAATGTATTTTGATCAAAAGGTGCATTGCCAGATAAGATTTGAGTCGTTAAAAGATCCGCAACAAATGAACCAATCGTTAAACCATCGTTTCGAGCTCTAGAGACTTCAGAAGCACCAATAATACCGCCACCTCCCGGTTTATTGACTACGGTGGCTGGTTTGCCTGTTTCTTTCGACATCTCTTCAGCAATGATACGGGTAAGAATATCTTCGAGATCGCCTGGGGGCCAAGGCACAATATATTTTACAGGCCTATTGGGGTAATCGGCTGCATTGACCATCATTGGTGTCAGCAGTATTGATAATATCATCCAGGTAAAAATAACAATTTTGTTCATGATAATTCCTTATATTTATACATTCCTAAGTGCATTCTTTAGTTTGCCTTGTGACTCTTGGTACTGACCAGAGGCACAATCAAGACCGGTACAACTGATTTTTGTAATACTTTGTGCGAAGTTGAGCCGAGAAATACCCTCGATAACGCACTCACCTCCCTATTCCCCATCACTATCATTCCAGCGTTGTATTGCTTAGAAGCATCGACGATGACTTCTTCAGGCGAACCAAATTGGATATGAATTGAAAAGTGTGGAATCGCCTCTAATGTGGAAAATTCTGTTGTCACAAAACGATTGATTCTGTTTTTGACATTAGAAATTATCGACTCTTTATGCTGCACAGAATGACTCTGTTCGATATTTTTTGGCAAAAGAGAATGGGATGCGTCGGGGGTGATTTTGTTTATCTTATCGACAGCATGCACATAGATGATCTCTGCTTGATGCGAGATCGCCTCTTTCAATGCCACATGAAAAGCGGTTCGGCTGCCCTCACCAATATCTGATGCGTAAATAATGACGTTAATTTCATTGCTCATTGTGCGTTCCATCGTTAAATGACCGATTCATTACAGGCGATGTTAGGTCAGAAAGAAATCAACCATAAGGATGAAACGTTAAAATTATGTAACATGTTTACTTTTATTTTACATATCAACCTAACGGCTGATAGCCGCATCGAAACGAGCGTGATTAGATAAATGGGTCTGAAGCACAATAAAAGGAATTAAGATGAGGCATTTAGATTCTCTTACTTATTATGCTGCTACCAAAAAATATGACCTAAGCTTTCCGAGATTGACAGAAGATCTTGAAGTAGACGTTGTCATTATTGGTGGCGGTTTTACGGGTGTTAACACCGCACTAGAGTTGGCGGAAAAAGGCATTACAAACACGGTAATTCTTGAGGGACGTTATCTGGGTTACGGAGGTACAGGTCGCAATGGTGGACAAATCATGGCGGGATTAGGCCATGACCTAGATACGGTAAAAAAACACGTTGGTCCGGAAGGGTTACAAGAACTGTTTAAGATAGGCAACCTTGGCGCCGCCATCATTAAGGCGCGAGTCGACAAATATAATATCGACGCCGACTTCCGTCACGGCTACGCCTATTTAGGCAGTAACTCTCGTCAAGAAAAGACACTTCGAGCATGGGAGAAAGAGTTTACCTCTGTTTCCCCAAACGAAGATATCCAGCTCTTAACGGGATCTGATGTAAAGCAAGTCGTAGGGTCGCCCGCCTATAGCTGTGCCCTTAAACATATGGGAGCGGGTCACGTTCACTCACTTAATTTATTGCTTGGTGAAGCCAAAGCTGTCAGCGAAATGTATGGTGTGAAAATCTTCGAAAATTCGATGGCAATATCGGTCGATTACGGTTCGACAATAACGGTAAAAACACCAACTGGCAGTGTTAAGGCCAAGAAAATGTTATGGGCTTGCAACGGTTTCCTCGATGGAATGGAACCAGAGATACACGGCAAGACCATCAACACTTACGCTTTTCAACTCGCCACTGAACCACTATCTGACGAGTTAATTGAAGAGATAAGCCCAATTCGTGGCGCATACAGCGATATTCGCCCAGTGATCGATTACTACCGAGTTACAAATGAAAACAGGTTGTTATTTGGCGCAGCAACACGCGCATTAGAATATATTCCGAAGGACTTAAAGGCATGGAACAGGACACAAATGCTTAAAATATTTCCCTACTTAGATAAGGTCAACATTGATCTCGCATGGGGAGGGCCACTCTGTTGCAGCGCAAATCTATTCCCACAAGTTGGTACATTAAAAGAGCACTCGAACGTGTTTTATGTCCAAGGTTATTCTGGGTTTGGGGTCACCCCTAGCCACATCGTATGCAAAGTGCTTGCGGAAGGTATGAGTGAAAAAACCGAACGCTATGAGTTAATCAGTAACATCCCTCATGTAAATGTACTCGGAAAAGACTACATCGCTCCCGCCCTCCTAACGAGCGGTAAGATGTGGCATCAAGTTTCCGGTTATTGGACGGGTCGTCGTTAAGCTAAGGAGAAAACAATGAAAGCATTATTACTGAATGGAACGTTGCCTGAAATGGCAGAAATAGGCAGTGTTACGAACTTAGGTTCTACTTTGATCGAAGGTGATCCGCAGGCCAGCATAGCCATGGTTGACGGCGCTCCAGAAGATACCGTGGCCTGCGGTATCTTTAAATGTACGAAAGGTGTCTTCTCTATGCAATATCCGTTCACGGAGCATGCCACTGTTATAGAAGGTAGATTGAAACTAAAGAATATAGACACGGGAGAGGAATCCACTTTTGGTCCCGGCGATTCGTGGTTTGTCGCGCAGGGCAGCAAAATCGAATGGCACATTATCTCTAACCATTTTATTAAACACTACTTATCGGTAGCGAATTAATACGTCACATAGTTACAAGATGGTATTTTGAGACCAACGCACCTAACGCATATTAGGTGCGTTTTTTTTTGCCAAATAAACGGTTCCTTGTCATCACCCAATGTGGATGAAATATTAAATGGCTTTTTCATTACTAGCGGATCGAAACATTAGTCTTACATCCACTGTGTATTGGCTTGGCTCAGTGTGTTAAAGTGCGCGCAATTAAACTTAGGTATCACACTTTCTGGTTGCTAAGTACTCATTATAAATTAGGAGCTATTATGACTAATAACGATATTTTACGCCGCATTCGCTACACCTTTGACTTTAAAGATTCTCAAATGATCGCAATATTTGCAGCCGCTGACCACACAGTAACTCGCGCTCAAATCAGTGACTGGCTCAAGAAAGAAGAAGACCCAAGCTATATTAAGATGGTTGACACCGAACTGGCTATTTTCTTGAATGGTTTGATTAATACTAAGCGTGGTAAACGTGAAGGTGAACAACCTACGCCAGAAAAACGCTTAACCAACAACATGGTTTTCATGAAGCTTCGCATTGCATTGAACATGAAAGCAGAAGATATTTTAGAAACAATGGAAGTCGCTAACTTTATTATGAGTAAGCACGAACTAAGCTCTTTCTTCCGCAAACCAGATAACAAACATTACCGTGAATGCAAAGACCAAATATTACGAAATTTCCTAATGGGTATTCAACGTAAACTTCGTCCAGAAGACACCAACGAAGGTTAATCCTTATCGTTGTTATCCATTAAGAAGAGTACATCCATGCCATTCTCTAAACTGCCTCTAAGTTCTGATATAGTGTCTGCGTTACCAACAGACATTATTACGCCAAGAGAAATACAAACGCTTGCTATCCCAGAGATGATGAGCGGTCAAGATCTACTTGCATTAGCACAAACAGGAAGCGGAAAGACACTGGCATACGGATTACCTCTGATAGAAAAAGCCAAAAACAACCGCCATGTAACTCAGGCGATTATTTTGGTGCCAACTCGCGAGCTTGCTACTCAAATAAATCAAGCCATCTCGTCAATATCACAACAGGTTGATATACATCCGATCTGCCTTTGCGGTGGTGTAGACAAAGAGAAGCAGATTGAACAGTTATCTCATCACCCTGAGGTCATCGTCGCCACACCCGGACGACTGCTTGAGTTAATCAATGAAGGGGCCGTTGAGACACATAAAGTCAACACGGTAATCTTCGACGAAGTTGATCGGTTATTGGATATGGGATTTTGGTCAGACCTGAATGCGATATTAGATACATTGCCGACTCAACGTCAAACAGTCATGTTCTCCGCCACCTTGCCACCAGAGCTAGAAATTAAAGTCAGCGCGCTACTTAATGAACCCGTGCGCATTCAGGCCCATGCCAGCAATAGTGTGGTAGAACATATTGACGAAACTCTTTATTTGGTGAACAAAGGCAGCAAAGCGAATGTTTTAATACATCAAATAAAGCAGCACAACTGGCAACGAGTATTGGTGTTTATTGGCGCACGTGATAGTGCAGATTCACTAAACAAAAAACTGAGCAAAGCTGGTATTTCAACAGCCGTGCTTCACGGCAATAAAAGTCAAACGGAGCGAGAAGAGACACTTCAATTATTCAAACAAAGCAAGGTCAAGGTTCTTATCGCGACCGACCTTCTCGCACGCGGTATTCACATTGAAGAACTACCGGTCGTGATTAATTTTGAAGTGCCGTCTAGTCCCGAGGTTTATGTCCATCGAATTGGCCGTACAGCACGCGCCGGAAAGCAAGGCTGCGCCATATCTTTAGTTTGTCATGCGGAAAGTGATTATCTAGATGCGATTCGACAATTTACAAAACGAGCATTATCGCTTAGTCCGTTAGCCGAATTTCCGATTACAGACAAGCCATCAACAGGCGAAAGTAAACGTGCGCCGAGAGATAAAAAAGCCAACCGACGCACCAATCACAAAAAAAGCGTTAAACAGTTTCTAGGGAAAGATAAACGATAGTACGTTTATCTTCTATGAGCCGTTTTGTTTTTACGCAACATATCCTTACTCTTGAGCCCATAACCATGCTGCGCCACGCACACCACTTGAGTCTCCGTGGATGGCTGCTTTTATGGGTGTATGACACTCGCCACCAAACGTATACTCTGGCAGTATCTTAGGAACGTTACTGTATAATCGGGTCACGTTACATACGCCGCCAGCTAAGACTACAACATCCGGATCGAGTAAATTCACTACACTCGCGATAGATTTCGCAAGTCGACGTTCGTAGACCTCGAGTGTGAGCAATGCTGTTTCATCTCCCTCGTCCGCCAGATCTGAAATTTCTTTCCCTTTGAGTAACTTACCTGTTCTTCGTTCATAATCGGCACACAGTCCCGTTCCAGACACAAACTGTTCAATGCACCCATGTTGACCACAATAACAAGGGGTATCATCAGCAATTTTACGTTCTTCTGCATCTTGCCACGGTAGCGGGTTATGCCCCCACTCACCGCCAATACCATTACCACCAGCATGTGGGACACCATTAACTACAATACCCGCACCTGCACCTGTACCTATAATCACGGCCAAGACCATTTTGTACCCAGCACCCGCACCATCTGTTGCTTCTGATACTGCCATGCAATTCGCATCATTGGCGACGCGAACCTCACGCCCAAGCAATATAGTTAGGTCTACATCGAGTGGCTTTCCATTGAGCCAAACTGAATTCGCATTTTTTACTTTTTGAGAATACGGAGAGATCGTTCCGGGAATCCCAAGCCCAACGGTGCCAGTCTGTCCCGTCGCTTCTTCTGCGTCCACTACTAAGCCTTTAATCGCGTGAAGCGTATCAGGATAAGAACCTTTTGGGGTATCGACTCGTTTTCTAAATAGCTCTTCACCCTTATCTGAAAGAGCGATGGCCTCGATTTTCGTACCGCCTAAATCTATCCCAATGCGCATACTAATTTTCCTTTTTGGTTTTAAGTTGTTGATGGGAAATCGGAAAATATTGTGGCGTATTTAGCAGATAGAATCTGTGCGGGTAGTCATGGCGTTGAAGAATTATTTTCGAGGTTAAACTAATAGTGCATAAAAGGAATGGTATAAATAACAGGCAGCGTAAGCGGCCTATTATTTATTATTTCAGGTTATAAGCGAGAAAAATTAGAAGAACCCTAAAGGGTTAATATCATAACTTACCAATAGGTTTTTCGTATTTTGATAGTGATCTAGCATCATTTTATGCGTCTCTCTACCAATACCCGATCTCTTATAGCCACCAAAGGCCGCATGCGCAGGATAAGCGTGATAACAGTTTATCCAAATACGTCCTGCCTCTATTTTGCGTCCCATTCGATACGCAAGATTTTGGTCCCTAGTCCATAGCCCAGCGCCTAACCCAAATTCAGTGTCGTTTGCAAGAGCCAGTGCTTCTGCTTCATCCTTAAAGGTCGTAACCGCGATAACTGGGCCAAAAATTTCTTCTTGGAAAACGCGCATTTTATTATGGCCTTTAAGCAAAGTGGGTTGAATGTAGTAGCCATCATTCAGACCGTCATCCTGTTTTGCAATGCTGCCACCGATGAGTACTTGAGCGCCTTCCTCACGACCTATTTCCAAATAACCCAGTATTTTATCGAACTGTTCTTTGGAAACTTGAGCCCCCACTTGAGTATTTGGGTCTAAAGGATCACCCTGCTGAATACCCTTCGCTCTTTCCACTACTTTCGCAATAAACTTGTCGTATATAGATTCTTGGATAAGAACACGAGATGGACATGTACAGACCTCGCCCTGATTGAAGAAACCTAACAACATCCCTTCAACACACTTATCTAAGTACTCATCTTCGTAATTGAATATATCTTCAAAGTATACGTTAGGTGACTTACCACCCAACTCTACCGTAGATGGAATAAGGTTATTTGCCGCACATTTTAAAATATGTTGGCCAACCGTTGTCGAACCAGTAAACGCTAACTTAGCAATTCTGGTGCTTGTTGCCAGTGCCTGACCTGCTTCGTTACCAAAACCATTAACGACGTTTAACACACCAGGTGGTATTAAATGACCTATTTTCTCCATTAGAACAAGTATTGACACAGGCGTTTGCTCTGCGGGTTTTAAAATAATACAACAACCAGCAGCCAGCGCAGGAGCGAGCTTCCACGCCGCCATTAACATTGGGAAATTCCATGGGATGATCTGACCTACAACCCCTATCGCTTCAGGGAAATGATAGGCTGCTGTATTGGCATCGAGTTCAGCAGCGCTGCCTTCTTGTGCTCGAATACACCCTGCATAGTAACGAAAATGGTCGACCACTAAAGGCAGATCAGCGTTCAACGTTTCTCGAACTGGTTTTCCATTTTCCCATGTTTCAGCGACGGCTAATTCTTCCAAATTTTGCTCTATCACATCGGCAATTCTTAACAGCATATTCGACCGTTCACCAACACTGGTCGCTGCCCATGCTTCTCTTGCTTTGTGCGCAGCGTCTAACGCTAGGTTAATATCCGCTTCATCCGAACGGGCAACCTGACAATATTCTTTTCCGTTTACTGGCGATAGATTTGAAAAATACTTACCGTTGACAGGTTTTACCCACTCGCCACCAATATAATTATCATAAACAGATTTGAAATTAACAATAGAACCTTGCGTTCCTGGCTGAGCATAAATCATAGGTCATCCTTCCTTTAGATACATTTCATTATTCGTTTCATTGTTTGTTGTGTGCTCTATTTTAATTGAACACTGACATCTGTAACGCAATTCACACGCCAACATGTTAGAACTTGCTGTAATTAAATAGTAACAGTATGATTACATATAATTAACATTACATGGCAGCGAGTTAAAATCGCCCAACATTACCCTGTTCACTTTGTTCAACTGTCTTAAAGTGGCACACCAGAAACGTTACATTTTGGAACACTTATGAATCTTCAAATCGACGACACCATTGATTGGCTGAACAACTCATGGCACAGAAGCAGTGAAGCAGGGTTAAGAGAAAATCGACTTCCCGACGATATTCGATTGGAAAGCTTTCAACTTAGCGAAAGAAGAGATAACGCCAAGAGGCTGATTAACGGATTGGAAAAATACGCGCTACCTCTTTTTAACCAGATGTTTGCTCGAACCAATAGCCGGTTGATACTAACCGACATACAAGGTGTAATTTTAGGTTCATGGGGCTTAGAAAAATTTGCTAATCGCCTCACCTCGATTGCATTAGAAAGTGGCGTTTGCTGGCAAGAAAACCTAAAGGGAACGAACGCAATAGGAACCGCCATTATAGAGGCCAAGCCAATATCCATTATTGGCAATCAACACTTTATCCATCAACATCGATTTATCAGTTGCTCTGCTAGTCCCATTTTCAATCATCAAGGCGAAATGCTCGGAATTTTGGATATTACCAGTGAGCAGCAAGTGCATCACTCCAATACCCAACTTTTGATTCAAAGCATGATTCAGAAGATAGAAAACAGCCTGTTGTTTGGTATACCAAATGGCACAATTCGAGTTGATATCGCTTGTGATAAAGCACTGCTTGATAGTGGCTGGCAGGGAATTATGATTGCCAATGAAGCTGGCGAAGTCATCGCACACAACCAACTGGCCTCTCAACTTTTGGATCATCAAGAAATAATAGGCGCGCCTCTGGAGCATCTGTTAAAGCGCGATGCCGCGCCGTTTGTGTACCGCTTACACCCTCAATCAACTAAGCCTATTCCAAAATCAGTTACCTATTCTCCGTCTAGCGAACTACACCAAGGGGATGAACGCATTGAAAATGCCTGGCAACAGGCGTGCAAGATCATCGACAAACAGATCCATCTGTTGATCTTAGGCGAGACCGGGGTTGGTAAAGGCGAGTTTGTTAAGGCACTTCACCAACAGAGTAAGCGTAAGCAGTTCCCCCTTGTGATTGTTAATTGTGGTGCACTGCCTAAAGATTTGATTGAGTCAGAGCTGTTTGGTTATGCTCCGGGGGCATTTACCGGAGCAAGCCACAAAGGCTATCAAGGAAAAATACGTCAGGCGGACAAAGGCACTCTTTTTTTAGATGAAATTGCCGACATGCCGCTCGAAGCGCAGTGTCGTCTGTTACACTTTCTCCAAGAAAAAGAAGTGGTCCCTGTGGGTTCTAATCAGACCTATCACGTGGATATTCAGATCATCGCCGCCACACACAAGAATATAGAGCAACTTATAGCTGAAGGTCGTTTTCGACAGGATCTCTATTACCGACTAAATGGCCTAGTTTTTCATCTGCCTTCGTTAAGAGAAAGAAAAGACAAGGTTGCCCTTATTAAAAAAATTCACAGAAAACACTGTAAGAATGAACAAAAGCTGGATAAGGACTTACTGAACCTTCTTGAAGATTTTGCATGGCCCGGGAATATAAGAGAATTGGACAACGTATTGCACGTTGCAACGCTGCTCGCATGCGATGAGCCCAAACTTATGCTCAAACATATTCCCGACCACATCAGCGCGTCATTGCAATCTTTAAGTCAAACGAGTTCGTTAAGTACGGAAGATAGAAGTGAAGATATTAGCCTTCAAGAAACCGTCGAGGATACATTAATTAAAATCTATCGGGCCAACAACGGTAACATCAGTAAAACGTCTAAAATCCTTAGTATTAGCAGAAATACCATCTACAGGAAACTGAAAAAGCTTGGTGTGTTACCAAGCTAAAATCATTTAGGCGTCATAATAATAATAGTTAACACATTGGTCTGCTAGCAAGTCCAAAGAATCCAATGCTTTCGCCATTTTGTCCGCTCGCAATGTATCAAATGCCAATGGTATTTCAGTGCAGCCAAGTACAACACCGTCGGCACCATTATTAATTAGACTATCAAAAACAGGTTCCATTAACCTTCTTCCCTGCTCTATCTGACCAGCTTTCACACAGTATATTCCTTCCATAACCTGAAACTGCTCTGTTGCCGTTGGTAAAATAGCCTGCATTCCACGAGTTTCGATAGCATGGGTATAAATGCCCGTTTGTATGGTTGCATTCGTAGCCAATACGCCCACTCGACACATCTGCCGGCGGCTAGCTTCATTCATCACTGCGTCAATGATGCTAATAAACGAAACCCTTTCATTGTTGCTGAGTTTGTCCAGCCAGTAATGAGCGGTATTACAAGGTATCACCACCTTTGTGGCGCCAGAATCTTTTAAGTTCATTAGGTTTTTTAGCATTTTTCCTAACGGGTTTTCACCGTTTTCTAAGATATGCTTAGTCCGATCAGGAATAACGGGGTCATTCGAAATAATCATAGACATATGCTCTTGATCAGAACAGGCCGGGCTTTTTTCCACTATCCGTTTAACAAAATCAACCGTAGCCATCGGGCCCATACCCCCTAAAACACCTAACTTCTTATCCATGCTCGCTCCTTATCTAGGCACAAATTAACAAAAATAATCCTTGATAAGAAATGAAATAACTGGCATACCTATGCATGAATCGCATAGCTATGGGTGTCTCTCTGATGTTAAATATTGAAACAAAATGGTTGCTGGATTTTTTAAAACTGGCCGAACTCCGCAACTTCTCTAAAGCGGCAATCGAACGAAACGTAACCCAGTCAGCATTTAGTCGCCGCATACAAGCGCTAGAAAATGCGGTGGGATGCCAACTTTTTGATAGAGATAAAACACCGATTGCGTTAACGCAGAGTGGCAAAGAATTTCGAACCAGTGCTCGCTCTCTCATCATTCAACTTGAATATGAGTTAGAGCGTCTTAACGATCTCTCTATACTAGGAAACCAAAAAGTAAGCATCGTAGCGGGCCATTCAATAGCGACCGATATCCTACCGTTGTTCAAATTCAATCTGTTCGCAGAAGAGCAAGAAGTTATTTTGGATGTTCGAGCGATCGATGTTGATGATGCAGTAAAGATGTTAGAGGAGAGCGCTTGCGATATTGTATTAAGTTATAAAAATCCTCAGTTGCTTGCTGAACCCTATCTGGCACATAAACTTGGCGAATCAAAAAACTATTGCGTAAGCGTATTATCCGATTCAAAACCAAAATATTCATTATCCGAAACCATTGTTACACCGCTTATCATGCATTCAACGTCCAGCTATATGGGCAGATTAACTCGTCAAACTAGCGGTCGCTACGCCCTTAAACCAATTTTTTCTTCATCTATGACCGATCTGGTTAAGGCTTTGGTACTGCAAGGCGAAGGCATAGGCTGGCTACCAGATTACGCTATCATTGACGAACTAAAGCAGAATAAACTCGTTATATTAAATCCCGAAGAAGCAACCTTAAATACCGAACTATACGCCTACCGTTCTAAAACCAAACTCCATCCAGCAGGAGAACGGGTATGGAAACGTATATGCGAACACCAGACTATATTTACGCCCAACCACAAAACCTGTAACTAGGCGTCAAACCTAACATCAAATCACTGGCATAGATTGAGAATTGGTTTACTATGTGCAACCGAATTTTGCAGCAGATAGCCATAGAGCCAATGAATTTATCTGAAAGCCCAGTGACTCAGCACCGTTTTAACGGACTCACATTTTTTGTAAAAAGAGATGACCTCTTACACCATCAATTCTCTGGTAACAAAGCACGAAAATTCATGTCTTTGTTAACGGGAGAGTTTCCCCATATAAAAAATTTGATTGGCTATGGTTCCGTTCAGGCAAACTCGTTGTACTCTCTCTCTGCCCTTTGTGCGATAAAGAAATGGAATCTGACCTTTTATGTTGATCATATTCCTAGTTATGTGAAACAAAAACCAACCGGGAATTATCGAGGCGCCCTCGACTTAGGTGCAAACATCGTCGACCTGTCGCAATTAGAAGATAGAGATGGGCGTCACACCAGTACGTATATTGACGATAATTATTCTGATCTAGCAGATACGTTGATTGTGCCAGAAGGTGGTCGATCTACAATGGCAGAACAGGGCGTTAAAACCCTCGCCCAAGAAATACTTAATTGGAAATTAATGGAACGATGCGACAACCTCGTCGTCGCCCTTCCATCAGGTACAGGAACAACAGCTCTCTATCTACAAAAACACCTGGAACAAGCAGACATAGAGGTCATCACATGCGCCTGCGTAGGTGATAAAAAATACCTAGTCGAGCAGTTTTTGGAAGTCGATAGCAAAGCGACTCAACCGACGATAATTGGTACCGATAAAAAACATCACTTTGGCCGACTGGACAAAGATGAATATGCTTTATGGCAGACATTAGAATCACAAACCCAAATAGAGTTTGATCTTCTTTATGACCCATTTATGTGGAAAAATTTGTTAGATTGGTTATCAGAAAACCCAAATAAGACCGTACTTTATATCCATCAGGGTGGCATTTTGGGTAATGAGAGTATGGTTGGCCGCTATCGCCACTGGTTGTCTATCTAGTAGCCAATCAGATGCGTTACTGTTCTGTGTCAACAATAACTTTATTAACTAATACACCCTTTTCGAAGGTCAGTCTAAGCTCTTGCGCATAGTGCACAAATTCTATTTCAAAATTGAAATCGAGCAATTCGCCATAAGGTAGACAAAGCATGTCGCTAAACCAATCCGCAAATACTGATTGATCACCTGCTATTCGATACATTCCCTCAAGCGATTTTAGATACAAGCAATCACCCTCAACTTCCCAAACCCCCACGTATTGTCTCCAGCATGCTGTAGAAAAACAGAATTCATCGGCGTCAATTGCTTCTTTCAATGCATCATCCGTTAGCTCTATCACTCTACCATCGGATAAAGGTAAAGAAATACACCCTGGCATATCGTAACTCTGACCCTGATATAGACATCTTTCCTTTATTTGTGCTGTCATGCTGAACCCTGTGATTAAAGTGCTTAGTCGCTAAAAGCTCACGAACCCCAAATTCTATTAGAGGTAGAACCTATTCGTTCTGTTTCAGCTGATATTTGTATAGACAGTTCACTATAGATTCAAATCGATAAAATAACCAAAGGGGACATGTGGAATTTTGAAGTGAGTGGCGAACGAATGTCGCCACTGTATTTGATTAGTGGGTAGTTCCAGATGGATTAACACCAAATTCAGATTGCTCGTAAACCTTATCAAAGCGTTTTTGCTTTTTCTGAGTATGATCTGAGTTCGTCGGTGATCTTCTTTCTGTTAAAGCAATATTTCGTTCGTGCTCTCTAGATGAGCGAACAAACTCTGGATTATTCAATGCTTGCTTTCGTAGTTTATTCACGCGTTCAATTGTGTCAGCCAACATAGTTTGTCTCCCTCGCCATTACTACTGTTCATGCATACAGTATAGAGGGATTCTAACGTTAGTCAAACCTAGAGGTTGAAAAAGCCTCATTTTACGAGCTACATCAAATTTGAATTTATAGACTATGACGACAAGAGTAAGTAAACGCCAAGATGTGACTGGGGCGTAATGAATAATCATTACGCCCCTTAATTTGGTTATTTAGATAAATTTTACTATTTCGGTAAGATTACACTGTCGATTACGTGAATCACACCATTACTAGCCGCTACATCTGTGGCGATAACATTCGCATTATCAACCATTACTTTGGAACCCATCACTTTGATAGTGACCTTTTGGCCTTGTACCGTTTTAGCACTCGTCAATTTTACTACATCTGCGGCCATCACTTTGCCAGGAACGACGTGGTAAGTCAGGATAGCAATTAATTTATCTTTATTTTCTGGCTTCAGAAGGGTTTCTACCGTGCCAGCAGGTAACTTAGCAAAAGCTTCATCTGTTGGAGCAAACACCGTGAACGGTCCGTCACTTTTCAAGGTATCGACTAATCCTGCGGCTTGTACTGCAGCAACAAGCGTATTAAACGAACCATTCTCAACGGCTACGTCTACAATGTCTTTTTTCATCATACTATCGCTATGTTTCATATCTTTGTTACTTGAACAAGCTACAAGAGCGAAACTAATCACGACGAATGTAAATGCTGATATCATTTTCTTAAACATAATCTTATCCCTTTGAAGTAAATGTCATTATTGTTGTGCTTAGATGTCGATAAGTAATACGGCACCATTTCAAAGAAGGATCATTTTTATTTCTATTTTTATTTTCACTCCAAAAAGACAGGTTCAATGTTCAAGGATTATGGGGCTTGTTATTAGTGTCTGGTTGGCTATCAATACACGTTAATGACACGCTTTCACTGTCCCCTCTCATACCAAAATTTTGGTGATTACTTGAGCGAGCACTTTTCGACTGCTGGCAATTAAGGATTAAGCTCTCTTCATTAAATCTAACCGAAGAACGTCTGACCCAGACTAAACCTACTCGTCTAATATTAATTAAAACTCTAGAGGTTTCTTCCTTTTGAACGATGAAGGGTGGTGATGGTAGTTTTTCAATGGACATTATTTTCCATGAACCATCACTAAACTCAACGTCTATTGCAGGTTCAATCCATTGTTCCACCAGTAATGTAGCACTAACTGACGTTGTCATGAATAGTGTGATAGACAAGAGAATCATCCGCTTCGCTAAGGTCATCATCGTTCCTAATGCACTTAAGTTAATCTCCATATTTCGTCTCATCCCTCCACTCCCCCATTCGCCTTTCTAGACGCTCTATTAGCTGAATACCTAACCAACCCAGAGCTAAAATAGAGACCCAACTAGCGGGTGCTAGATGAAAGACACCATAGGCAAAAAACAGAACAACACATACATAAAAAAGACTTGATAACAGAAGCTTGCTTTTTATACACATCAACACTTTATATTTATAGGCAAAGCGTCTTACCGCCACCAACAATGTGACATACAGAGTCCACACAATCATATTGATATATTCAGCGTTTGGGTCATCTCGAATATACTCATTTTGATCGACCATCAAGTTATCAAGGGCCATTGCGTGAAAAAAAACACCGGGCATCGCACCGTGTACCGGTGAAATAACATAGTCATGTATCCCTTCTATTTGACCGCCGACCAATACAATACTGTCTTGAATCCAACGTTTGAGTTGTTGCCGCTCTTCATCGATAGGGGAACGGGCTAACGCCATAAGCTCATCAATATAGAGCACCCTTTGCGGTGGACATATTTTTTGCACCTGTTGATCATCCGTCATTGGTATGATGCTGTTAATAACCTTATTTACACTACTCCAAACGGCACCATACCAAGAGGTATCTAGTAGTATGCACTCGTCTTTACGATGGGATAGCAAGACTGGCGCCGCGATTTCACTCCATCGAACACTAATAGGGTATTTTTCATCCCGTAAAGGTGATTCACACTCTCTATTTTTACAATATTCTTGATATAGCACGTTAGCAGTGGTCGCCACCTCATCGGTATAAAGTGGATATAACTCTGCTCGTTCTTCCCATCCATTAGGAACCAAAGAGACCGACGGGCTTAGTGCTTCCCTAACCTCTTTTTCCATGACGGAGTCAGCTTTACCCTGTGCAAAATAGAGAGGAACATTTGTGGCAGAGCGTGCTGCATTTAACTTCGCGATTGCTCTGTCAAAACTGTCATCCAAGGCGCGTTTCTTCATCCACATTACATCGTAGAAAACCGCCATAGGAGATTGCGTCATTATCGCGGTTAACATATTAACTTGATCCAAGTAAGAAAGCGGCCAGTCGTTGGATTGCCAAATCTCGGGATAGAGATTTTCTATCGCTTTGTCATTGAACAAAACAACCAGAATATTGGGCTGGCTTTTGGCAGAGTCGTAGGAATGTGCCGTGAGCTTATAGATGGCTTGCTCACCGGCTCGTTCACTGGCACTGCCAATTCCAAAAGGGTCACTAAAAATAATCCATGCACCAAGCAGGAACAGCATCGACCACTGAATCATAAAATTATATTTATGGTAGAACAGGTTCAGTGCAACTTTCCATTGCTGATTTATTTTCATTGCCTACTCTTCATTTGCTCTCACATACCTTTGTTCATTCTCAGAATACTCAATCTGTTCTCATGCGTATTACGTTGATGCTTGCCTTGCCGGCTGATTTACCTTTCTTTTCAAATGCGCGTGTTTGCGGTGTGTCTCCTAACGATTGAGCAAATAAGTCTTCAACTGATGCGGAACCACGAGCCTTCACGGAAAACGCTCGAGAGTCAAAGAATTGCGAGCTTTGCATTGGCTCTTGTTGGAGGTGACTAAGTGAAATTTGGGGAGTTTGACGATTCGTCGGTATCGCAATGACGATAAATTGCTCCTCCCCTGTGGTTGATTTCGATACGTTTCCTTCAAACTCCGCCGCTTCTCCAGCGAACAATCGTCCACTATAACCGGGCTCTGGAAATACCTGATAGATACCCATGCCACTATCGATAAACATCACCGTTAGGTCAATTGGGACGCGGCCCTGATTAACAAAGCTAACATATAGATCATCGCCATCTGTCGCCTTGACCACTTGTTCTAGGCTCTGTGGTTGTTCGTTTAAGAATACTTCAGAAACGATGGGAGAACGCCCAGTTAAACTTGCGGATAGACGTTTCAAATTCCGTGAACGCACCATTCTAGATAAACCATTATTAAGCACATCATAGCGATTCAATTCTCCTTCATCTAAAGGCATGGACAGATACGTTTCTCGTTCATCAACATCACATACCTCGCGATTACTTTGCAACTGACAAGGCAGTTTTTCATTTTCCAAGGTGAAAAAATAAAGTGTATCCCGACCTGCATACAATGAAATATCCGCTGGCTGATCAATCTCAACCCACTTCACGGTTCTGTCTAATAACTCGTTCTTTTCAATCAATGTTAGTGCAGCATCAACCCAGCCCGCATCGGGTAATGTCTGCCACTTCACCGTCAGTGGTTTTGGGTAGGCAGGACTTGCCAGTTCTGCATATGAAAATCGAGTGTCGATGTTACCTTCTACAAGTCGACCTTCACTGGTTGTCATGTCAGCCTGAATAATTTCTAAAGTCGCGACTCTATTTTTTGCTGAAATATCACCATAGATATCAACAACAGCGCCAATTTCTAGGCCATTTAATTGACCACCCTGAATGAAGTGATGCCCTTTCTTTGTCGTAACAGCGTAAACAGTCGTGACTTTCTCTGTCTTATGAAAAATAGGTTGATCAAGACTCTGTCCACCTTCAAAAAGTGGAGTGGTTCTGTGCCAAGGCAAACTGTTGTACGAGGCTAATATACTTTGGGCTAACTGTCGGTAGGATATATTCGGGTTTTGACTAATTATGGATGTCATGACGAAAGTAAACAATCCTTGAGGCGCTTCTCCCTCACCACTAGGTAATGACATTTCGGGCGCTTCTTCGTTGCTTTGAGCCGCACCAAAGCTCATCAACGCGCCTGCATTCTCACTGAGTGCTACCGGGGTCAAAGAGGAAGATGCAATACTATTGCCTTTCTCTGGAGGCGTGCCTAGCGATCCTTTTGATATCGCATTATTGTCGTTGTTAATACCCAATACTTTTGGCTCGATACTGCGCGACCTAATCTCTTTACCTGTCAGGCTCCGCGTCATTGTACCTGAATGGCAGGAATCAAAAATAATCCAAACATTGGCACCAATATTTCGTAATCGTGTAACCAAAATTTCCACTTCATTGTCGCTTAAACTATTTTCAACCGTCCCGATACTTTTAGACCATGCACCGGTATCTCTAGGAAGAAAAATTTCGTCTAAACCATCAACACTATCACTATTTTTTGTCACGCTAGTTACTACCGAGGGTTGTTGACTACCATGACCTGAGAAATGTAGATAAGCGAAATCACCGCGCTTTAGGTTTGATTCCAGTTGCGCAAAAGCTTTAAGAATATTCGCTTTTGTTGGCAACACGGCGGACGAAACTCCATCAGCTAAAAGCTGTATATTCGCTTCAGCCACACCTTGTTGTAGCAACATACTCTGCACCCTTAGCGCATCATATTTAGGTCCAGAAAGGTCCAACCCATCAGGCAAATTAGGGTATTCAGATACACCCACGACGATAGCGTGATAATTGGGAGTATTTACGGTAGACGCGTGGGATAAAAGTGGCGATACCAGCATGCAAAACAGAGCAATAAAACGCATTGGTTCTTCCTTGTACACAATGAGATTATTCAATAAATCATAATAAAGAACATAGGCGAAAATTCATTTCGCCTATCAATCAAAGTAACACAACTAGACCTCGTAACCTAGATACCCAGATATTAGTTGGCGGGCTTTAGTTAGATATTAATGCGTACTCATTATAGACTCGACCATGATTAGTTACTTCAATCACAAAAGGACCATTGAGAATAGGGACCCAAGCGCAATACATTGTGTCGCTATAATCCGCATCTTCGCAAACCAGATTTCCATACTCATCGAATACGCGCAAATCCAAGTCTGTATCACCATCACCTACAACCAATAATTCCGCTATCTCATCACCGTAATAATCGATCACGTACTCGTGTATTCCCTTTGCATCGATTGTGTCGTAGTGTATTTCTGAGCCCCCCATTTTACCTCGCGTTTTAAGGCCTTCTACTTCTTTTATCATCGCTATATAAGCTTTGTTATCACCAGAAAGGTCCGTTGCCGCTTCCAATAGTGCTTCAGCACTGTTTAGACTGACTGACTCTTTTTCTGACTTTTCGCCTCCTTGGCTTTTTCTTTCAAGTTTTTTCTCTTCAATGGCCGTCATTTTGTAGAGCTTCGCAGCAGAAATTAGTAACAATGGATCTTTTTGCGCCATACCAATTTGACCCAGTTGCTTAGCGACAGCAAGATTGGATATCGTCGACTTAGGCTCCGCCTTTACGTCTTCTTTAATGTTTGGTGCTTTAGCTAATGAGAACGGGGAGAAAATAACGAGCGTGGACAACAATAATACTTTATTTTTCATTTTTAATTCCTTTTAAACAAATATTTACACCACTACGTTGGTGATAATCATTGGCTAAAGAGATAACTCGGATCGTCTTAGCCTACAAAATCACTTTCAAAGTGTAGCAAATAAAATTTATATGCCTACTAATCAATAACGTTTTTGTTTGCCCTATTTTACTATTAGCCTAATAATATATTTAGCAAACCAAAGCAAACACGCAACGATACGGTCACATCGTGCGCAAGGTCACTATTCATGGAGGAAAGTATGCCCCGTCATTCGAAACGGTTTTATCGCCACATTATGGGCGTATTTTTAAGTCTCATTGCTACCTACTCAATGGCTTCCTCTGATTCAAAATGTTTCGTGTCAGAAGATTTCGCACACCTGTTGGCCGGAAAAAACAAACTGGCTCTGGTGACGCACGAAAATCCATTTTCTGTCCTATCTCAACACGACAGCTTGGACACTATTATTTGGCTTACCACGTTAGATGCCGATCAAGATGCACTAGGGTTATTTACCATTCAACGACAGGGTAAAAAGAGTGACATCACTGTCATTGCGACTTCCTGCGATTCCCTCAATACAGATTTAGAATTTGTCGCTCGCGCAGTTAGGCAAGTAATTAATGACGAAATACCGCTATCGCCTGATGCCCATTTTGTTACAGACATGGGATTTTCTTTTGACCAAATTATCGAGCTACAAAATGCGGCTTATGTTTTGGCTGGTAAATCTCAACCTGATGAGCTTTTCGAAACAATGACTGAGTTAGCACAAAACATCGCGGTTGCCCAACCTCTGCCTACATCTCGTAGCGTGAATGAAAAAGAGTTTTACGTACAAACCGTTTATTACGGCACCACTCGCTCCCCAGAAAAAGAAAACGACAAGTACTACGGGGCACTGAGAGATATAACACAGCCGCTTCATATGGGAATGGCGAAGGTTTCCATTCCCAAAAACCATAAGAAAGGCCATATTGAGCAACCATTCTTATCGATTAAATGGTTGAAGCAGTCCAACGACCATGTGCTGATTCAATCAGTGACCGAAATGAGTGTTAATGATTTTTGGACCTCTCTCCCCGTTGAACAAGGGGTTGGTGAATGGAAGCAGAGCATTATTGTTTATATACACGGTTATAACGTTGCTTTTGGGTCTGCGATAAAACGTACCGCTCAAATGGCATACGACTTTGATTACTCTGGTGTCCCTGTCTTATTCTCATGGCCGTCAAATGCCTCTCTACTTGGTTACGCTTCCGATCGTGAAGACGCTATCTGGAGCGCGACTTACTTGGCTGACTTCTTAACTACACTCGATAGCCAATTCCCCGATGCCAACATTCATATAGTCGCCCATAGCATGGGGAACCAAGTTCTACTCAATGCACTTAACGAACTCGCACTACAGGAGCAAAGTAAGTCGCTCCAATTTGGTAGCGTTATTCTTGCAGCGCCAGATGTTGACAGTGAGTGGTTTCAATATCAGTTGGCCCCACGAATAAATCGACTTGCCGCCAACTGGGCTATCTATACATCTGAAAACGATGGAGCCTTGATTGCATCAGAAAAAGTCAACCAAGTTAGGCGTTTAGGTATGCCTGTTAGCCTCGTTGATAACTTTGATATCGTTGACACAAGCGAACTCAATGCGGCACCTTGGAGTATCCCAGAATCTCATTCTTATTATGCCAATAAACTGCCAGTGATAAAGGACTTGGTAGACCATTTACGAGGTATTCCGCCGGCCAAACGATCCTTGAAAAAAATGACCAAGAAAGAAGGGACTTACTGGCAGATGCATGAACAAGAAGATCAATAATGAATCTATGGAACCTATTGCCTTTTTCGATGGTAAAGATCGATTACATACTCAATCTGCCTTACGCGGCATTGCTTGCTTACACCTATGTTTTGTATGCGATATGGGTACACCGTAGTTACCGTATCAAACTGATGCTCTTTTTTGTACTTACGATCATTGCTAGCGGCACCATGGTGCTGTCTATGGGCCCAAACATCGGTCATATAATTCCACCGCTTTTGCTCATATTGGTCATGTTTTTTCCTGTTTTCGAACTGGTAAAATCTCTCATTTACACAGATAAAAAAAGAGCAAGAATTTGGCTGAAAATAGCTGTCGCAGGTTGGTTGCATAGCCTCAGTTGGGTAGTATGGTTGGCAGCAATGGCAAGAAGTTAATTCTACGCCTATAACATCATAGGCGCTTGTTGATGATTTACCCTGAGTTTCATCGCCATGTAACCCTACCAATCACCTTTACAAATTATTAGTAAACAAACTTTGCATGGCACGGCTTACTGGTAATTTCGTCACGCCAATTGTCACCATCATCTTTCCTTTGAAATCCTTCTTCACTTTCTCGATGGCGGACACATTCACAACCGTTGAACGATGAATTTGCCAAAACATATCTGGGTCGAGCTGCAATATTAACTCTTTAAGTGACGTGCGCAAAAGGTATTCAATACAACTACCGTCTTCGTTCTTGTAAAGCGACACATACTTATCTTCTGCTTTGAAGTAAAGTATTTCCGAGATAGATATCAAATGAATATCGTCACCTTTACTGGCTTTAATCCATGTTAAGTAACTTGGTTGAGCTTTAGCGGTGAGTGCCTGTATTTGGCTCATTAAGGTCGTCAACTCCACCGAAACAGGTGGTTTTTGCTCTGTTAATCGAGCCTTTACCTTCCTAACACATTGGTCCAAACGAACATCAGACAACGGTTTAAGCAGGTAATCCACCGCATTCGCTTCGAAGGCTTGTACAGCAAATTCGTCGTACGCCGTGACGAAAACAATATACGGTGCATGTTCCTCTTTTGTGATCCTAGTAGCGACCGACATACCATCTAATACTGGCATTTTGATATCCAGAAAGACGATATCAGGTTTGTGTTGTTCAATTAGTTCAAGCGCTTGTTGCCCATTTTCCGCAAGCGCTTTTATCTCTAGCTCTGGCCAAAGATCAGCAAGAGCCTTATTCAGATGAAACCTTAACAATGGTTCATCATCCGCGATAATGGCCGTAAAAT
This sequence comes from Vibrio frigidus, assembly GCF_042465995.1. Taxonomy (NCBI): domain Bacteria; kingdom Pseudomonadati; phylum Pseudomonadota; class Gammaproteobacteria; order Vibrionales; family Vibrionaceae; genus Vibrio; species Vibrio frigidus. The sequence goes on from NZ_JBCDMC010000008.1 coordinate 143,082, forward strand.
CAGACGCTTTCATCTGTTGCCTCCTCTAGCATACGTAACGCAGATATGGCTATTCTTAGCCTAGCTTGCACACCGCCAGATACTGATTCCGAAATGGTTAGTGTTGCCTTTCCGGCGAACAATGCTTGTAAACGCTGGCGAATATTATCTAGCCCTACTCCGTGACCTATATGGGTTGAGGAGCCTGTAAGTCCGGCCCCGTTATCAATAACTTCTATGAGGATATCGTGTTCCACTTGACTTACTTTTATCTCAATTTCTCCGCCATTCTTAAGCGGTTCTATACCGTGTTGAATGGCATTCTCGACTAAAGGTTGTAACAAAAATGGTGGGAGGTGGACCTCGTTATCCATATGATTTGAAATCGAGTAATTCAGCCTTTCACCCAAACGAATTTTTTGTATTGCGAGATAAGCATCGATATAAGAAAGGTCTCGTTGTAACGTCGTAAACGGTTCTCGACTGCTTTTCAAGGTTTCTCTCAGTAATTCTGTTAAACGTTCCAACATAAGACGCGCGCTCGCCGGGTCATGTTCTATTAAGGTGTTTATATTAGCGAGAGTATTGAATAAGAAATGTGGTTCTATCTGACTTTGAAGCTGTTTTAATTGGCTTAAAATCAGTGCTTTTTCGTGTTCCGATTGCTTGCGCTTAGCGACCTCCAATTCCTTTTGCGCTGCCAATTTTTGCTCTTGGCTGTGAAAATAAAAGAAACAGGCCGTAGTAAAAATAAAACCAAGAAAGATAATGGGTTTCAATTGCGCAGTGTCATCAAGGTCTGCATATTGATTTAGCCAGAAGTAGGCATTGGCCGTCCCGAACAGCATTGATAACCCTAACGAGAATAGGCTGACATATCGTGGAGAGAGTTGAGGTTGATAACGGCTAAGCAGGTGGGCAGTAAACACAGCACTGTATCCAAAACCGAAACTGATAATAAAGTGGTCAAATAGCGCGTTACCCCAAATAGCCTGTGTCGCAAAAGCAATGATAGTGCAGAAAAAAGTCGTTAAGACGATGCTGTTTATCCAACCATTGGCATCACACTTACTCTTAGCCATTAAAATTTCCCTTTAAGATTTAATAGAATCATATGCTTATCTGATAAATTTGCATACAATGAACGGCTTTTCCCGGTTAATAATCTGGCGGCTAACTCTACATCAAAAGCCGCATACCCTGAATCATAGGCATGATAATTTACCCATTGCGTTGCGATTAAACCACCATCTTCAGGTGAATAGAGCAGATCAAAGGTTGGCTCAATATTGTCGAGCCACAATCTATCGCGACTCCAATCCCAATGGCTCCAGCTACTTGAATCTAACGCCCAATGAAACATGACGCTATGTTTCATTAAATTCGGTAGGTTCAATCCACTGGCATAGGAACGAGCAATAGACTGCGTTGACGTATCTTGATCTAGCGCTTCTACCCTTTCGAATGCCTGAGACCACTCGTCTTTTCCCCAACTTCGGTCATCATACCAATATTCTACTATTATATTGTGGCCTTGGCTGCTCGCCCAGTTGACACCCATCAACACTTGAAAACTGTCGTCAGAATGAGTCAACTCGACCGGAGACAGTTGTTCACCCTGTTCGATACTAAGGTGCTCTCTTTGAAAGACAGCAGAGCTATGAAATTCCCATGATTGATCTAACACCGTTACCAATGAGCCGGCTAAAAGCCCTTTTCGAACATCATCATAGTATGCGATCACCTGCCACTCATTGCTGTTTTTCAGAGCATAACGCCTTACACCGATTCCTTGTTGTTGTGATTGCTCTTCTATTGGATAACCCTGTTGTTGAGTCCAAGACGAATCGGTATACACAACGCTCCATTCTCCTAGCGCATCAAAATAGGAGACGAGCGCCGTGCCAGCCCCTTCCTCTACTTGGATCCCTATAGGGTTACGCCGATAGGGCTTAAATATATCTAACGGACGAAAGCCATAACCGACTCCCCAATCAAGTCTTAATTTACCTAACGTCACGTCCACAGGGAGAAATCCATTATCTAACTCGCCCTGCCAAAAAAGCTCTTGAATGACAATATCTCCATCAAAAGATTGGCTATCATCACTGCTCCACATTCTCTGACCATTCGCAGCAAAAAGACCGGTCCAGCGTTCCCAATCAATCTGAACGTCGATCAAACCATCAACACGTTGGCTCTGCGACTCTGTCGGCTCACCAAACAACAGTGAGTCTTGGTACTTAGTCGTCGTTGTACTAAGTATCCAATCCCATTGAAAAGTAGGTTCCTCTGCTCGCAATAGATGCGAGTAGAGGCTGAGAATAGCCGCAATAGCTAGGCCTTTATTCATGCTATAAATCCAGTTTTGAATTACGAGTCAAATACGCAGGACTGTAATACTTATCTTCCAAGGTTATCGGCATAATGCTTTGATATTCGATAATGGTTTTTTTAGCGGGTTGAATTTTATCAATCAAGGTCATCGCCACCACTTGCAACCTGCCTTCTCTTTCCCCTTGAGTAAACTGAGCTTGTTTTGCGAGTTTCCCTGAACGGAGATAAAGATCGGCTTTAATAGGGAAGCCCTTAATTACATCTACCCATAAGTCGATTCGTTGATAACTCGCCCCTTTTGTCGTCGCAATTAGGTTCAACTTGTGGGTATCAACGCTCAACTTTTCTTGAGTGATGATACTCTCTGTTCCCACCATTGTTGCTTGATAGTCATCACTCCAAGTCAGGGTCGAGATATCACCTATTGATGCCTCCCCCAATAGTTTCTGCATTGGAGTAATTCGAATAGGACGACGGCTTTTGGGCATCACTAGCCAGTAATTGTCGCCTAACATCAGCATTTTTTGTCCTGCTTCTACCGCTGATTTAAATACCACTAACGATTCACGATTCGGCCTAGTATAGACATGATACTCTCGCGTCTTATCAATCTGGTCATGTTCGAAAAGGGTCACTTTAGAAACCACCTTTGATGAGGAAGAATCTAATCTGTACTCATCGGCTCTTTTAACCATGTCAGCGACATCATTCGCGATACTTTGACCAACGAAAATGGCATTAAGAACAAAAAGCAACATGGCGATCTTCAGTTTTATTTGACCGTACTTAGACATAGATTAGTGCCTCCGTAATGGGTTTCTTCACACCGTTTCGTGCCGATAACCACGCGGCTGTGACACAGATGATAAGAACGCCAAACCCACTATAGGTAAAGAGCTCAAAAGAGAAGTAGATATTCAAAGGGTACCCTTCCGTACTGCCCGGTGGTGGTGGCATTTGGATATCTGAAAAGGTGAGGAATAAACTTGTCAGTGCGGTAGCGATGCCTCCTAACAGCGAGCCGATAGCCGCAAGCATAATAGATTCTCGAACGAAGCCAGAGACAATCTCTCGCGGATAAGTACCTAACGCAGATAGGGTACCAATTTCGCGGGTTCTTTCTGTTACCGACATCGTCATGGTATTAAATATCGCAACAAAGACAACCAAGCCCATAACCGCACCCATGATGCCGAATATACGGTCATAAAGGTTCTTAACCTTAACGTAGAAAAACGCTCGCTCTTGCCATGGCGTTACTTCTGCAGGTTGGTCTAGAACCATGTTACTCAATGCGTTTTCTACCCACTCCTGTGCAATTAGAGTTTGTGCTGTTTCGAACAAGAACACCGACAACGTACTCACTTTTTCACTATCAAGTAACTGCTGAGCCGATTGAATATGTAGATAAAGCTGACGCTTATCCAATTCAGGCACCCCTGTGGAATAAATACCATGCACCTTAAAATCAATCGCGTTAAGTGCGCCTTCACTCGTACTTGCTAATAAGGTAACCCAATCACCTGTGGTTACTTTCAGGTTCTTAGCCAAATCTACTGCCAACATAATTTCGGGTTCTGACGCGTCGTATCGAGTAGAAAGAATATTAGACAAGGTCTTTCCTTTCCTAACATCTAAAAATGGGCCTTTCATATCAAATTCTCTGTCATTGACACCAGTACCCACAAAAATAGTCGACTTGTTACCATTCGAGACCAAGCCCGTAAATTCTATTCTTGGTTGTATTCCTCGAACCAAGTCATTCGACAACAGGCTCTTGATAATGTCGTCGCTGTCCGTCAACCCATTGGCTAATGGCACCTCTTCATCTCGTTCAAAAAAATCAGGTTGGCTGAGTGTAAGGTGCCCGGTATCGCGCGCCGTAGACTCCTGCAATGATTGGTATGTATACAGCCCAAAACCACCAGCGGAAGTGAGTGCGAATACAGCAATACTAACAATGAGAATCGAGAGCAAACTGCGACGGCTATTCCGAGTTAGATTTAAAAATGCGATACGCAACGGTTGTGAAATTAACTGACCCATTTCATCTCCTCATTCGCAATTTTTCCATCTTGTACGTTAATTATCCTGTCGCAGTGACGAGCCATTCGCTCGTCATGCGTGGCAACAATAAAGGTGGTTCCCATTTCGTGACCCAATGATTTCATTTGATCGATAACAACAGAAGCGGTGTGGCTGTCTAAACTGGCTGTCGGTTCATCTGCAATCACCATTTCTGGTTGATGTACAAGTGCCCGTGCAATCGCAACCCGCTGTTGCTGCCCACCAGACAAGTTATCTGGTCGATGGTGTGAGAACGCACCTAATCCTACTTTATCTAATATTGCTTCCGCTCTTCTCTTCTGCTCTCGCAGCGAATAGCCATTCAACATCAACGGATAAGCGACGTTTTCCCACGCGCTCATTACAGGAACCAGATTGAACTTTTGAAAAACGAACCCTAACCGAGAACGTCTTATTTTTGCCGCGTGGATCGGGTGTTTGGGATAAGCGATTCCATCAAGCTCAATCGACCCGGAGTAGTCCACATCCAATAAACCTAGGATATTAAGTAGGGTGCTTTTCCCAGAGCCAGATGGACCACACAGCGCCAACATCTCGCCTTTAGAAATCGCACCACTGACCTTGTCTAAAGCGACTACTTTCTGGTGTCCAAGCGCATACTGCTTGCTAATCTGATTAAAGTTCAACATAACGTTATCCTTATCCCACTTGCTTAGCTTTGGTTAGGTCAACGTTCGTAAGTGAAACCTTTATTTCCGAAAAAGCAGCTTCTGCTTGTAGAGTCATAGGATTGTTGCTGTCCCGCTTATTCATCTCTTCTAGCCAACGTTTCGCCTGTGATGCATCTTCCGCTCTTATCGCGGCTTTTACTGCGTAGAAATAGATCCATGAGGTGGTCGCGAATGGTTGAGAGGTAAAGCGCTCTTCAGCCAGCAGACCCAAATAAAGGTCATAGCCTCGTTCGAAATGATTAAACATATCAGGAAGCGAAGTAAAGGTAGAAGCGGCAATGGCACGGCTTAAAATTGATTCTGGTAGGCCTTGTCGGACCGGTTGTTTCTCGAAGGAAGTGGTATCGCTAGCCAACAGGTCTAGCCCTTTAGCGATAGTAGCTAAACCCTGTTCAGTGTGTTTCATCTTGTTCCAAGGCATAAACGCATCACGGCCCATCAGTGTTTGCGTACTGCCTAGATAAACCAAACTAAGCGCGTCCGCGCCATTACGCTCTAAATCGCTTTGCAGTTGCTCGTATACAACCTCGACTTTAGCTTCATCGCCTTGAGCTGCTTGATTATATTGACCAATGAGTTCTTCACTTGGTACAGCAAAAACCTGACTACTAAACAAAAGCCCAACAACGATTGAGTTTCTTGTGATAATCGATTTCATGTATTTGTCCTTTCCATATGGTTAATATGGAAAGGTTAACCTTAAGATTGGAAACGTGTTGGTGTTTGCGATAAATGGGCGATATACGGAGGGAATGGTAAATAGTCGGTGCAAACAGCAGAAAATAAGACACAGCATAGAAAGTGATATAATGCGTTACTTACTTTGATAGCGAGCAACTAGAACCTGTTTCTCTTTATAACTCTGAATCAGTTCATCCTTAGACTTATCGCTGTTCTGATAGAAAAAACCACCTTGTTGCAACAAATCATCATAATCCTCTTCAAGGCAGTGTAGGACATAGTCAACACGCATGGCGGTTGTTGATGTACAGCTTTTTCCATGCAAGTCGTCCTCTATATCCAGAACATGTGAACGGAAGGATTCTAATCTAAATAACTTGCCTAGCTCTTCCTTATTTGTGAGTGCTTCACGCCATTTATTCACAATTCGTTCGAAGTGATTAATCACAACGTTATCCGCATTCTGTTCAACTAACCAACGAATCTTACTTTCAAATGCTTTCACGCCTAACTGTTTTACAATCCTGTAATTATCTAACTGCCGAGGCTTGGATACGTTATTGGTTAGTAGCCAACCAAAATAGAATCGCGTTTCAAAACGTTCGACCATATGAAATATAGGGTCACTCAAACCGTTACTATTAAACTCAGTAGAAGGACTCATTGGGTACATGTATCCGAAATCAAAAAGCGTTAATTTACCCGTATTATCCACCAGCATATTGCCGCTGCATAAGTCCCATTCCATAAAGCCGGCTTTTTCACAGGCGATCAAGGTGCTAAAAAGCTGCTCGATGAGCGGCGGGGTTACATCCGTAATTTGTTCACCTTCTATCCAAGGAGACAAAATTATCCCCAACTGATAATTGGCATAAACGGTGTCCACAATGCATTCCAACTCGTTCTTTATCTGCTCATCTTGTTTCAAACGGTAAAAATCTTGTCGCCTTTGAACCTCGTTTAGAAAAGAGTACTGACCATCTATATTGCTCACGCCGGGCTTAAGACGTCTCTTTTTTAGGGTATAATCTTTACCTTCTATACAAAGACGATACACCTCCGCAGTCAGTCCTGATCGAAAGGTTTGAATGACATAGTCTGACGCCTCATTGGTAGCCGCAAGAATAACCGGATCCATTGGGCACAGATCAGCGGCACCCACTTCAATGTTCTTACCACTATTGTCAAAAGCCACTTGATTCTTTTGTCTATGATTCATTCTTTATTCCTATCGAACTTTTAACGCTCACGTCGCATATTTGTTGCATCACCTACTGTTTTCTTTTTAACGTAATTTCTATGCTTCATCCAATATCAATTCGCATATTGACGGCATTCATCACGCTTGGTAGGCGTAAATTCTTACACTTTCATCGTAGCGAAATTCAATACGTCACAGTTCAATGGCGTACAAACCACCAGAATCAGGTCGAGCTTTGAGCTCTTGCTCTGATAATCCTTGCCGGGAAGAAGTAATATAAAGTGTATTTCGTCCCTTACCTCCAATTGCCGTGCACGTAGGGTTTTTAGTCGGAACTTCAATGATTCTGTCTATCTCACCTGTAATAGGATGGATACGAATGACGGCATTTCCAGACCAAACGGCATTCCAAATATAACCTTCATCATCTACCGTGGAACCGTCTGGCAATGAAAAACGGCCCTCTCCTTTATAGAGAATGCGTGGTGCAGATAATCGGGTGCAATCGGGGGAGTAATCATAGGCAAGGATTGTTTTTGTTGGTGTATCGGTAAAGTACATCGTTTTGCCATCAGGCGAAAAGCAAATACTGTTTGCGCAAGTGACACCTTCAATGAGGGTGTGAACCGTTAGATCCTTATCAATTTTGATCACTGAGGTCGTGTAAGAATCATCATCTGATTCATTGGCTCCACCCACAACAAAGTTGCCTTGACGATCAGATTTGCCATCATTTAATCGACTAAAAGGATTCTCAGGCTCAAAATCAAACTGTTTCTCTACCTTGTTACCGTCAAGATCCAGTACTGCGATATAGCAGTCAAAACCAGCAAGAATAGTATTGTCACTTCTAATCATAAATGCACACAAACGATCTGGCATTGGGTAAGATGTAGCACACTGAGTTGTCGGACAATATGTCCACAAAAAACGGCCTTCAATATCTGTCCAAAGAACTTGTTGTCGGTTTTCACACCAAATGACACTTTCACCATGTGCATTTTTACAATCGACGACTAACTTAGCGGCATTCATATCTATCTCATCTCTTTTCAATCCGATTAACGCTTCATTTATACCGATTATGCGCTAACGTTTCTAGTTAATGTCTGTTTCCATACAATATTCGTTAATAAAGTAATGGGGTTAACATAAATACATTTGATCTGAGTAGACGCTTTTAAAGTCACTAAGATTAAGCGAAGATATAGAACCCGCCTGCCGTTACCTAATAGTTTGTACAGACCAGAGGTTGGAAACCGTTGGTATGTAACGAACAGTTAGTGTTTAGTGAACAATGAGTAATTGGTGGGAAACTGGTATTTGGTGGAAACTAGTGTTTGGTGGAAATAGGCAAAGTGCCTTCAAGGAGACAAAAACGATGGAATGTCGGTCAACATTATCTTTCTTATCAATGAGTCAGAAAGCTTATCTCATTCTGCTGCTCTGTTCGACCGTCTTTTCTAGTTATGCCAGCGCCAATTATGCCCAAATGCAATTGACCAGCAATAGCGCAGGCTATATATGGGCAGAATACTCATTACTGGGGCTCGATATTGACCTGCCACCCCAGTGCCAAAACCCAGTTCAGTTAGGTCAGCACTACCCTATGATGGCGATCTCTAATCAAGCGCTTAAACAGTGCGAAGAAAGCCTTGTAAAACGACATTCCCACGTTGAGTTTTATGAATCAACACCTGAATACCAGTGGCAAAGCTATCTCCAATTGAGTTGGTTAATAACCCATATTGCAGAGCATACACAAAGGAACATGAATCCCTCAAATGAACGTAACCCCTATATAGATTTAGATAACGCTACGGCTTGGGCGAACAAAGCACTCAATCAAGTGACCAAGCTTTCTAAACAAGAAGGTGTGATGGCTAAAAGCACCATCAATACGCTCATATATTGGCAAAACGCACTGTTTCGTCGCCTAAATCCAGAAACTCCACGGCTGGAGTTAGATGTGGCCACATTTAGAGCACTGATACCCCAAGATATCAAAACTCGAATCGCCGCTTTTGACAAAGAAAAACGTGTCTTGTTTAACCAATCCATCAGGATGTTAGAGCTGAGCATCTGGCTTCGCCTTAGTATAACCAAGAGTCAGGTTCTGCAATTGAGCTACGACGAATTATTAATAAAAAGAGACAATGAAGCACTTATCGTCCGATTCCTCGCTTATTTAGCGAGTTTAAGAGAACAAAACGACATTGCGAACATTTATCAATTGTACAATATCGAACTCAGCACCGACCAATATCAGCAACATGAAGACGCCTTAGAATGGAGAGTAGACAAACAACCTGCTGCTTCCCAACTAGATTCAGACCTCACACTTTCGGTTAAATTGCGTTCAGCAGGCGTACATGGCAACACGTTAAATGAACACACTTTTCATCACCTCCAAAAACAACTGACGTCTTTTGAATCTGACGAAATCCCGCCGTTCTTTCGCTTTAGTGCCCTTCACTTGCAAGCCTCTTTGCTAGACATGATGGGTGATGTGAGAGCAGCAGAACGCTATTTCAATAAAGCCCAGACAGAAGCGATACAAATAGCAAACAGAAAAAACTCGCACGTTCCGGCAGAAATGGCATTTATTTACCGATTTTTTATCGAAAAAGCGCACAATCTATACCAATTAGAAAAGACCAGTGAAGCAGCAGAAACTCTTTCTCTGTTTCCACTGAATGACTTTAGGCAAGACGACCTGCTTTTTGTCAGCGCCGTTCTCATCGCCGATGGTCAAGCGGCTCAAGCCGAAAAGCTGCTCAACGAGGCACTGATTGATGCAGACAAAGATACCTACCAAGACAGCTATAGACACAATCTGACTATCGCACTATTTAAACAAGGCAAGTTACAATTATCCCTTGATCAACTCATCCGACTCGAAACTGCGGCTAAAAAGTCCAACAATTTTCATTTGCCAACGTATCAACTCAGCATCGCTCTGCTGCAATCTGCACTAGGCCAACGAGATGAAGCAAAAAATCGAATAATGCAACTATTGGCTAAAGGTGATATCAACCAATCCTTGTTGTTAAGTAACCTAGAGGCACTCTATATCACGCCTGATTCTGAGCCGATGCGGCTTAACCAGTTTTATCCGGCACTGGTAAGCCGAGTCTATATGGTCAGAGAAGGTTATCATCAGGGAATGGTCATCAGTTCCACTTCTACGCTGAAGAACGCTTCTGCAGCGCAACTTGTGGTCTATAGCGATTCCGATAATGGTCAAACGGGTTTCGTTCATGCTTCTCAACTCTCATTGGCACAAAACAGTGACCTTGCGGTAACAAGCGTTGCGGGTGGTTCAGTCTGGCTATTTCAACCCTCAAGCGGACGCGCCATTAGGAAAATCAGGCTGTCCAATGGAAACGTGTTAAAGCTTCAACTCTCTGCTGATGGGGCAACACTCTTCGCTCTGATCAAAGAACAAAACAGCTTTCGCTCCTATCTACAGAAGTGGGATTTGCAGCATGATCAGATGACATGGAGCTCGGGGGAAGAGGTTGGTGAAGTCGCCGACTTTGATTGGCTAGAAACACAAAATAGATTATTGGTTCTAGACCAAGCTTCCATTGATATTTATGACACAGCCAACTTTAATAGAATCGATAGGTTTGAGCACAGCACGCTTATCTCCGGTGTTGAGCATCTTGCTAGGCCATTTATAGGCAAATTCACCACCAATAATAAAATCGTTATTGGCTTTGAATCAGAATTGGTCAGTTGGGATCTCAATAGTGGAGCTAAACAAGTAACAGCGCTTCCTTCAACACCCCAATATATCGCACGTACTGATAGCAATCATATGTTGCAAGTAGAACTGGTAAAAAGCAGCTGGGATGTCCCAGAGATAATTCTCTACTTTGATAGCGAAACCCTTACCGAAATAGCCGATAACGGTACATATCAAGGTCAATTTACAGCAAAAAACAGCGCAACAAACGAGTGGGTGAAAATCACCAAAGCCGAATCCGGTTATTCAATTTATCGCCGTTCCAATAATCAACTCATCAATGAATTGCGAGCAAGAAACCGCAAAATTTTACAATCCACACTGTTCGAAGACCAAAAACTGATGGCTCTCAGAACAACGGAAGGTATTCAGCTCTGGTCCTTAGAGACAGGGCGTCAGTTACCAACCGGAGAACACCTTAACCATAGGTATTCCATAATGGAGAAACTGGATAATACCCATCTTCTTCTGGTCTCAGACTTCGCTGATAACCTAACCGTGCTTGACCTTAAAAACTTAGCACTGGATAGCATTGAGCTAAGCCAGAATCAAAAACCAACGGACCTAATTAAGGTCGGCGCAACATGGTGGTTGTTATCAGACAATGGTTATGTTGGAAGTCAAAAACGACTTGCCCTCGCCCAGCTCACTTGGGCAGATAACAACCTTCATTATCAAGAGATGGTCCGCAACCTCGAATATCGGGCGTTAAACCTATTGACTAGCTATCAAAACGGCACTGGATTTGGTGTCAGGTTAATGGGTGAAATAGACAACGACCAATTCCAATTACTCAATATAACTGGCTATGAAAATGGCGCATCAATTGAGGATAACCTAGAAATATTACCGCTATCCAAATCGCCTAACTTTGGTTATTCAAATATCAGTGTAGGCAATGTGATCGAAGTTATCGCTGACGAACAAAAGCTCTCACTTTTAACGGAAAATGGCTGGTTACGCATAGACTTGACCAATGGCGTGGTATCGAAAGAACAAGAACGGTTAGGCCGCGTTGCGGCTTTAATAATGCCTCCCCATTCCGACGAGCAATATCGAGTTGTACGCGCCGCCTCACGCAGTTTTATTGTTAATGAACAAGATAGTAAAGAACCCTTTGTCGTACTTAATGACTCTATTAACGATATGCGTTACAGCGACAATGGTGAATATTTGACCGCAATAACCTCAGAGCAAAATTTACTGTTTTTAGACCCTGATACATTTGAACCAATCGTAAACTTGATGTTAATGGAAAAGAACGGTTGGTTAGTCACCGATCAGGAAGGGAGATACGATAGTTCAGCTCCTGGCGATATTCCTAACGCTTCATGGATAATACAAAGCAAGCCGCTAACACCCTTGCCTCTTGAAAATTTCATGCAGGCGTATTACGAACCAGCCCTGCTTGTTAGGGCGTTGAATTTTGAAGCGTTTCCAGAGACCATCGATCTACAGAGCATTGATACACGTCAACCTGTATTGGGTTTAGAAAAGCTTGTAAGCAACAACAACGGGACCGTCACGATCAATCTTACTATTGATTCGGATGATGAAGGGATAGATTCAGTTCAACTTTTTAGAAACAACCAGTTAGTGGGCCGAGTTAAAAACATCGATCATGCGGGGCGACAAATCGTGACCTTCAACGAAATACAGCTGCCATCATCAAACAACTCGTCGCCTAATAAAGAGCCAATAGAATTCAGTGCCTATGCGTTTAACAGGCAAGGTATTCGAACGCCGGTCTTAGTTATTCCTTACCAAACTGTCCACAATATCGAGCGAGACAAACGCGCCTATATCATTACGGTCGGTGTAAATCAGTATAACAACGCCTCGTGGGACCTCACTTACGCCGCTAACGACGCATTGGAAATGCAACAGCGTCTCTCATCCTCATCGCTTATTGAGCAAGGTTATAACGTCATCCCTATCCCACTCACCTCCGATCACGAGTTCAAGAATGCAACAAAAACAACGTTAACCAAGGTAATGCAAAGACTCGCCGGAGAGGACATCTCATTACCGAGCATCCATGGTTGGGAAAACATCATTAAAGCAACACCAGACGACCTGATCTTATTTAGTTTTTCTGGACACGGGTTATTGGCCGCTGGAGAGTTTTATTTCTTTACCAGCGATATAGCCAAAGGCGATAGTCGAGAGATCAACCCGGCACTTCTTCAAAGTGCTCTATCCAGCACTGAGTTCACTCGTCTCTTAGAATCTGTTGATGTCGGAACAATGGTGATGATTGTTGATGCTTGTCAATCTGCAGGAGCGCTCGATTCAAAAGGATTTAAACCTGGACCGATGGGAAGTCGAGGATTAGGCCAGCTCGCGTGGGATAAAAAGATGTTTTACTTGAGTGCCAGCCAAGCCGAACAGTTTGCATTAGAGAGTGACCAGCTAAACCACGGATACCTAAGCTACAGCTTGGCAAAAGAAGGGTTAGCTTCTGGTCAAGCAGACTTCTTTCCAGAGAACAACGAAATCTCTGTCCGTGAATGGTTAAGCTATGGCGTTAAGCGGGTGCCAGAATTAGTCCATGAGTTACGTTCTGGTGAATTTAGCTCTTTGCAAAGCAATACGAGAGGTCTTGGTGCCGCCCCAACTGACACGAATGCCCAAGCGGCATTAGGTAAGATTCAACAGCCAGTACTATTTGACTTTGCGGGCCAGCGCGATATTGCATTGCAACAATTGAACGACTAGAAGATCAGTGGGTAATATTCCATTCTTTCGGCGGTACCCAACCATTAATCCAGTTGACCAATTGTTCTCGTGGCATTGGTCTAGCAATGCCGTAACCTTGTGCCACATGATAACCCATTTCTTTAAGCTTGCGTCCATGTTCCAATGTTTCTACACCTTCGGCTACAGCGGTCATATCAAATGCCCGACAAAGACCTAAGATACCTTCTAGAATACTCATATCTGTCGGGCTATTTAACATATTAATCACAAAGCTTCTGTCGACTTTGAGGGTATTAACTGGCAGTTGTTGCAGGTAGGTCAATGACGAGTATCCGGTACCAAAATCATCCAAAGAAAAGCTGATACCTAATTCGTTGCATGCTCGAATCGTATTAGCCACTTCACTGAGATTTTCCAGCGCATTGGTTTCTACTATTTCCATCTCTATTAATGATGGAGGCAGCCCTGGGAACTGGGATAGTTTTTTCTGGACTATTTTGGCTATGTTTCGTTGTCTGAAGTATGCGTGACTAACATTTATACTTACCGGAATATTTGATCCATTTTGATACCAACTGTTTACCTGTATTAATACATTGTCTATAACCCAATCATCCAGTTTCTTAATCAGGTTGTATCGTTCAAGATCTGGTAGAAATTGAGCTGGACTTAATAAACCATCTTTAGGATGATTCCAACGAATAAGTGCCTCTACGCCCACTAGACTTCCGGTCATCAGGCTAACTTTAGGTTGATAATATAAAACAAGTTCTTGAGAAGAAAAGGCCGTGAGTAACTCCTTAAATCTATCTGAATTTTGTTGGTGGGAAGCATAGCCATTAAAGTTATGAATATGGTTCACGCCATGGCTCTTCGCCACGTATAACGCTTGTTCTGCTTGCCTCATTAGATGCTCGGGCTCTAATGGGATATCTTGTGGGTAATTTGTCAGCCCAGCGCCAGCTGTTACCACAATTTGCTTACCATTAATCTCAAATGGCTCAGATATGCAATCCAAGACAAGTTCGACTTCTTCTTTCCCGTTACTGTTCGATTCAAACAACAGGTAAAATTCATCACCACCAAGCCTAGCAATAACGCTGTCTTTATGGAGGATCTCTTTCACTCGATTGATAATATTCTTAATAACTACATCGCCGAACTCATGTCCATATTGCTTATTAACATGTTTAAAATCATCGATATCGAAATAAGCGACATACAAAGCATTGTTATTTTCTTCACTTTTACATATCGCTTGGACTAGACGGTCCATAAAGACCAACCGATTTGGAATACCCGTTAGGGAATCGTAAAACGTAGCCTGCTCTAGTAGTCTCTCATGGCGTTTCTGCGCAGTAATATCTAACGACACACCGCAAAGCGCATAAATTTCCGTGTTTTTATTAATAAGAGGAATCTTGGTCGTTTTAACATCTTGCTGCGATTGCCAGTCCTCACGCCAAAAGCTTTCATCTTTAGAATACCGATGCTTATATTTAAATACCTGTTGGTCAACTTCTACGATTTTTTCTGCCATATCTTGATCATAAAGATCAAAGTCGCTCTTACCTATCATTTGTTGTAAAGACAAGCCGAATTGCTCTCTAGTCAGTTTATTTGCAAACAGATATTTTCCGGCAACATCTTTTAAATAAATATAAGCATCAATACTATCGAGAATAAGGCTTAGTTTTTTTTCGCTCGCCTCCAAATTCTTACTGTTTTGGTAGCGATTAAAAATATGCACAATTAATAATATAACCACAACCAAGAGCGATATCATTATCTCAATATTATAAAGTTCAAACGTATTCGGTTTTTCAAAACGAATCTCCGCATCACCAGGAAGTTGAGATTCAGATACGTCATACTTTATGAGTTGTTGATCATCAAAAATGGGGATATTAGGGCTACTTTCAATAACAGAAACCGTGGCAATATCGGTTCCATCCAAGTACATAGAAATAAGCCTACCAGCTTCATAACCTTGACGCTTATGGCTTATCACTACACCGCCGAATACACCATTACCCATACCATGTTCATAGGGATGAAATATAGGCGCTTCGGTATTCTCGACAATATAATCGAGTGAGTCATAAAACGAATAACTCGATGCGTTTTTGTCCCTATAGGCAGAAAGGAGGAGAATAGAGCTAGAGGCTGAGTCAATTTGATTAAGCTTAACTTTAAACTCTGCCCAACTCAGATCCGACAAATCAAGTAGGTGCCAATGTATTGATGGGTACTCTCGGAAGAATCGCAACAGTTTTGCCGTGTCCGTTTTTCCCGATGTCGTCCCATCACTCACCACAAAAATATCTTTTCTTTCCGGAAACGCAGACAGAATGGTGTCGATAGTCGCGTCTAACGTCACGGCTTCTATCACTCCGGTAACAAAAGGGTTATCGTTCTGAGCTTTGGCTAATTCGATATTATTAACACCGAGAAAGGTAATGGGTATCGACGGGAATAATTCATCTTGATATTTTAGGGCAAAAATTAACGCATTATCATCTGCGGTAACAATAAAGTCATATTCCAACTTATTAGATAACTTATATTTTAAGCTGGTGTGAAAATTGTTAACGGTATTTTCATCATACAGCGATTTGCTATCCATATATTCGATATCAATATCAACTCTAATACCAGATTCATCCAAACCAGACTTAAGCCCTTGAAAGACCTTTTCCGTCGTTTGAAAAGTTGGATGATAAGAATAAATAAGCAATAAACGTTTAGGAGCTTGAGCCTCAGTTTGAGTAGTAGCATGAGTCAACGAAGAAAAGAGCAACACCGCAATGGCTAACAATATTAGGCCGATATTTGCAAATGAAGAAAAGTTAGTCCAATAGGACTTCTTCATAATATTCATGCGTACTCGTTATCAAGTTCAAGGACTATCACTATAGCATATCAATCAGTTGCAAACTGCCATCAAACTCACACCAGTCATTCATATACTAAATGAATGGGTATCAGCCATTTATTAAAACAATCACCTAGTTGAGAGAATATTGGCTATACAAAAATTTTCCTATCGATGCTTCTTTATAGGTCATTGCCAACCTCCCAAGAAAAGAGCTCTATTCCCCCTTTTTCTGGTGGCGAACCCAGTTTAAAACCACGAGTAGACACCTGAAGTGGCGTCTGTTCCAAATGAACGAAACTAACACCAACGCCTTCGGATATTTGGCTAAATAACATTAAATGTTCGACACCTGTCGTGCTCACGTTAACGTACCAGTTAAACGAAAGCGATTCGTTGGGTTGTAAACGGTTGGGTTGACCGCTCTGCGGATGTAATTGAGTAATGCCATATTGACTGTCGATAAACAGTATATTTATATCTTGGGGTTTACGGCTTATATTTTTCACTTCAAAAAGAATTTGATCATTCTTTTTTAACATCGGACGAACATTAACGGGCAATAACTGAACTTTGCTACCTCGTTTAACACCAAACTCAACCTTAAGGTGCTTCTGTGTTCCTCTTAACCGGACATTACTACTCAGTAAGCGTTCTACATTCGCGATCTTTAATAAGCTATTCTTAATGACAGCTAAACGACTTCTCTGAGAATGAGGTACAGATACATTAAGTAATCGCTGTGCCACTCTATCTTCTAAGCACGTTGCCTCTTGTGCTTTCACTGTCTGTTGCTCTTCACAAGGTAGTGATTGATCTGCACGCAGAAACCAATACTTGTTGTCGAATTGACTGACTAATATAGACGCGTTATCTACCTCGCTAAGCCTAAACTGTGGCTGACGAGATACGATTTTTTCTAATTGAGCTTGCAGTGCTTGTCCTTGAGAGGGCGTCCTGTTTTTTGAAGGCAACATCGCAATATTTAACGTTGTATTGAGTGCCGAATCAATGATGCGAACATATACATTATCCGGCCATGTTCCAGTTTCTAAAGATTGAACAGATGCATAGCTCGTGACAGCCGTCGCACGGTCAATAGTAATTTCAGCCAAATATTCCTTATCTTGAGCCAAAGGGTCGGAATATATTGCCACTAACGAGTTTGCAGTCAACATCGATAATGCCCCTCCCTGAATAACCAACTCCTTTCCTAGTATTTTACCGACAAACTGTTGTTCGCCATGGTCTTCAGAATCAAACACAGATTTGGTCAAATCCGTTGCACTAAATAGAGGTATGCTGCTTCTCCACGGAATACTTTCGTAACGAGCGACTATTTTCTGCGCCAATTGCTGATAACTAAGTGCTGAATTCGACCCTAAAACATCCATCAAGGCATAGGTGAATAACCCATGAAACCGAGAAGCGTCATTGCTGCGTGGCAGTTTCATTTCAGGCGTGGTTTGTGTGCTTTGAGCGGCAGAAAAGGCGATTAATTCACCTCTGGACGTCGAGACCGAATTTGTATCCGCGTGGAATAGTGCCTTTTGCAATCCCGTATCTTTATCATGACTAGGGACGTTCCATTGACTAAAGGGCACACTTGTAGTCGATCGAGGTTTATTTGCGGGTATCTTAGGGATATCGAGTATGGATGGCGCGACTTGGCGGAACCTTATATCAGGCATCGCTGCCCCTCTCGTCATTGTCCCTGAATGGCAACTATCAAACACAATCCAGACATCGGCACCTCGGTCACGAATCGCATTGATATAGTAAGCTATCTCGTTATCTACAATCGCATTCTCAACCACGCCCGTTTCTTTGTTCCACTCACCGACATCGGTTGGAAGGAATATTTCATCTAAACCATCGGCTTCGTCATTCGATTGAGCCTTTGCAGGCTGACGACTACCGTGCCCAGAAAAATGCAGATAAAAGAAATCGTCCTCACTAGCAACCGTAACTAACTGCTCTAATCGAGTTAAAATATTATCTCGCGTAGGCGATTCAAAACTCTGTTTAGTAACCAATGAATGGATGTGTTTTTTATCGAATTTATTCTTAAACAGTACGTTCTGAATGATCTCAATATCGTTTTCTGGCCCTAATAGTTGCGCACTTTCAGGTAGATTAGGATAATCACCGACGCCAACCAGTAATGCGTATTTTTGCGCAGTAACACTGGTCGATAACAATGATACTATGACTAGAAAAACGAGCCGAATCATGCTCATACATACTTGCATAACATAGGTATCCTACTGATTAATTGACTTTTTCCTACTTGAAGTGAGCTTTAGGATAAGCACTAGACTAGCAAGGAAACCGGTAATCACATTTGCGATAACTAACGGCCAATCCTGATTAACAATACCGTAAATTAACCAACTAAAAACACCCGTAACAAACATGCAGTACATGCCAGTAGATATCCCATCTACATTTTTAGTTTTAAGAATCGATGCCACCTGAGGAACAAATGAGAATGTGGTACAAAATGCGGCAAAATAGCCGATAGTTTCATTCATGAACGCATACCAAAATAGGTCAGTTATTTACCAGCGTAAGGTTACCATAAAACGCTCAGATGGCGACCTTCTCATTGATAAACATAGCCAATGCCGACAGTGAAACCGCCACATCTTCTACGTCAATCGACTCTTTGGGGTTGTGACTGATGCCTTCTTTACAACGCATAAACAGCATCGTTGTAGGGACAATGTCGGCCAATACCATCGCATCGTGTCCCGCGCCAGAGGTTAATGCTAATGGTACTCCTGTGATCTGCTCTACAACCTTTACCATCTCGGTGGTTACATTAGGATCACAGCTCACTGCTTGTGCATTATGGGTTTCTTCTAATTTGATACTCAACCCACTTTCACTTGCCAACCCTTCTAATCGTTCAATTGAACGAGCAATGAATGCATCTCTCGCACCATCATTGATACTTCTTACGTCTAACGACATATTTACATAACCCGGTATCACGTTCACACCACCAGGATAGACATCTAATTTACCCACCGTTGCTAACACGGGGTATTCATCGGTAATGGATGTTCTCGCAGATTGATTGAGTTCAGTAATCCATTGGCAAGCCGAGACAAGCGCGTCTTGCCTTGAGTCCATGGGGACAGTTCCAGCATGACCCGCTTTACCTTCGAGCGTAATAGAGAACCGCCTCGCACCGGCAATACCATTAACCGCAGAGATAGGCAGACCTTTTTCTTCCAATACAGGGCCTTGTTCTATATGAAGCTCGACATATGCAATTACATGATTACTATCTATCTGCGCTTCCGAAACTTTAGATACATCCAAAGCGAAGTCACGCATAGCCTGCGCCAAGCTAACGCCATTATCATCGATTAACTCACGCCATTTACTTATCCATTTACCGGATATGGCCGAGCTACCAAGAAGTGTTGCACCGAAGCGCGACCCTTCTTCATCACCAAATCCCACCACATCGACATGAAAATCGAAGCCAATACCATTATCCGCGAAGTATTTGATCAAAACCAGAGGAGCAACAACACCCAAAACACCATCATACTTACCGCCATTAGGAACGGTATCCGTATGGGAACCCAAAATAACGCGCTGGTCTGTATCACTGTTTGCTTGAAGCCGGACCCATTGATTGCCTGCTTGATCTTGCCAACTTTGCAAATGGCTTTCTTCTGCCCATGTGCGTATTCTCTCGTTGGTTAGTTTATGTTCCGGCGTCAGATAGCGCCGGTCCATTTGACCAGGAGTTTGAGTGTATTTAGCGAGAGCCTCACAATACTCCATTACGGTAATGGCAAGTTTGTCCATTGTCGGTTTGGCCAGTTTTTGTTGATACCACGTTTTATTCATTGTCTATTTTCCTGTCTGATAACGTTCAATCGCTGATTGATAGGCGGCCCCTTGTTTAATGGCGCCACCGGATTGAACCAGTAAAGCTTCTAACGCAACCAGAGTGAGTAACACCGTGTCTAGCCTTGCGTTATACCCCATCGTGCCTATACGCCAAATTTTGCCATGAAGGGGCCCAAATGAGGTGCCAATTTCAATATTGAATTGAGATAGCATTGCCTGTCGAACGGCTTCGCCATCGACATAAGAAGGAATCACCACACCAGCCACATTGTTCATTTTATGGGTTAAGTCTCCGAATAAGGATAACCCCATCGCTTTGAGTCCAGCAGTTAATGCATCACCGGCTCGCTTATGCCTTTCAATAACACGGTCTAAGCCTTCTTCTAGGTTAAGCTGCGCACATTCACGTGCAGCGAATAACATACTCGTAGCTTCAGTGTGATGGTTTAAACGCTCGTCGCCCCAATAATCCAAGATCATGCCCAAATCAAAATAGTTGGAACGAATTCGGCTCCGTTGTCCAGCGTGGTGATCGGCGGTGCGGATACCCGCTTCAATGTGCTTCCTTTGTCGTATTTTCTCGACGGCTATCTCACTTAACGTTACTGGAGCTGAACCAGATGGCCCACCCAGACATTTCTGTAATCCGACTGACACCGCATCTAATTGCCATTCGTCAGTTTCAAATTGATTACCAACGATCGACGCCGTCGCATCACTATAAAAAAGTACGCCATGCTTTTTACACAACTCACCCGCACCGTCTAAAGGTTGCAGCATCGTGGTTGAAGTATCGCCTTGCACAAGCGCAAGCACTTTGGGTTTATGACGAATAATCTGTTGTTCTAGCATTGAATCGGTCACTACAGTGCCCCACTCGACCTCAAAGGCGACGACATCTGCGCCCGCACGCTCCGAAATTTCAGCAAGTAGATGACCGAAACGACCAAAAACCGGTACCAGTACTTTGTCTCCCGGCTCGATAAGTGACACCAATACTGCTTCAATACCGGCTCTGGCGGTACCATCTACCAACACTGTCGCTTGATTTTTGGTCTTAAATACGGATCGATATAGCGCCATGGTTTGGTTCATATAACCCGTCATTACCGGATCATACTGTCCAATCAGTTGATTGCCCATCGCCTGCAATACTCGGGGATAAACCGTAATTGGCCCGGGCCCCATGAGAATACGAGGAGGGGGTGAAAGTCGTTCAAATAAGTCCATATCTTCATTCCTTGAAGGTGATTGCCCGTCTAATTAGTCATCTAGATTAATCTATATTCCTGTATTTATAAGGTTTGTAACAACATACGAATACCGGTAAAAGCAAGGACGACTGCAAACACTTTTTTCAACATTGCATTATCGAGTTTTTTACCTAGATTCGCACCAATTGGTGAGAAAATCACGGTTAGCGGAACAATAAATAAGAACCCTAACCAGTTAACTAAACCGTAGTTACCAAAAGGGGCATCGCTTGGTGTTGTACCAACCAGCAACATAGTCACAACACCCGGCAACGCGATTAGCAACCCTACAGTAGCCGCCGTGCCGACAGCCTTATGGGTTGGAAAATTAAAGGCAGACAATGTCGGTACCGTTAACGTACCCCCACCAATACCGATCATTGCACTCAAACAACCAATACACGTTCCTATCACACCTTGGCCGGTTTTACTCGGTAACGATTGTGCTAAAGGAGCGGCGTTTGCACCAAGTAACATATTGAGTGCGGAAAGGGTGGCGATAATGCCAAACGCAGCGGTAAGCCAAGGGCCACCAACGCGTGTCGCCAATAAACTTCCGCAGACAACACCAAATACAATAAACGGGGCAAGCCATTTGAGTAGAGCCCAATCTACATTACCATTTTTGTTATGCGCCTTAATCGAGCTTAAGGAAGTAGGAACGATGGTGGCCAGTGATGTGGCCGTTGCAATCATCATGGCAGACGTCACGCTTACCCCAAAATTTTGAAATAAATAGAAAAGGACAGGCACAATAACAATACCCCCCCCAACACCTAATAACCCCGCTAACAATCCAGCAACCACACCTGTCGCTAATAGAGCCAATATCACAGGTAATACTTGAATAACGTCGTTCATCTTCTGTTTGTTCCCTTACTGTTTATCGACCATTTATGTTCACTAACTGAACACTAATTAATTACGATTGCTTTGCCGTTACTTCTTGGGTCCGATGCGGCCGTCGTCGTTTTTTTAGATACGTGGATAGCACCTGCATGGCCGAAAAACTCGGTTAAATCTGGAGCGGACACCACATCGTGTCCTCTTTCTTGTAGCGTTGCAGCATGCTTGTTATACAAAGCGGCTTCCAATTTTAGGTTTTCACTCGCTTTGCCCCATGTTTTACCCAATAACCAACGTGGTAGTGCAATAGAATCACCGATACTTTTACCTTGTATCAGGTACCGCCAAATTAATGCAGCTTGAGTTTGAGGTTGCCCTTCTCCACCCATAGTTCCGTAGATAAATCTAGACCCGTCTTTCAGCAACGCTAATGGCGGATTAAGAGTATGCATTGGTTGGTGACCACTTTTGATAAAATTAGCATGTGTCGGTTCTGTACTAAAGCCTAAACAACGATTGTTCCAGACAACACCTGTCGTTGGGTTAACAACACCAGAACCAAATTCCCAATAGATACTTTGAATATAACTCACTGCTAAACCGTCGCTATCCACGACCCCCATCCAAACGGTGTCGCCAATAGGACCAGGGCTCGGCCACGGAGCAGCGGTAGAAGAAATCAATCGATTTTGTTTGCTTATCGAGTCAGTCGAAAGACGCGCTTGCATCTGGTCGTTCAATGACGCCTTATCGCTTAGGTTGCTATTGCGCCAATCAAATGCGACTTTTACCGATTCAACTAAGTAATGAAGCAACTCTTCCTCTCCTTCATCACTGCGCCAATAGTCCTCTTTTTTTGCGCGCTGCTCGACATAATGGTCTAACAAAGCAAGGATATTCAATGATGATCCACCTTGAGTAGGCGCACCAAGGTTATAGAAACTACCCCACTGAGTGACCGCTTTTAGTGGCGTTGATATCTGGGCCGATGTACTCGCGATATCTTGCAGCGAAATAGGGCTCCCTTCCTGCTGTAAATAACGCGCATTTTCTTTGGCAAGATCACCATGATACCAATCTTGTAGTCCTGCTTTTCCCAGCTGTTGATAGGTTCTCGCCATAGCAGGCAAACTCATCAAGTCTCCAACTTCATAGGCTTCAGACTGCTTCAAAAATACCGTCGAAAAATCGTCACCCCCCCATTCATCAATCAGTTTGCATTGCGCATCACGTAAACTCTGCGTCACCTCAAAACCATTCGTCGCATACTCGATTGCAGACTCGAATATTTTGTCTAATGAGAGCGAACCACTATATGTTGATAACGCCTTTTCCCAGCCCGAAACAACACCTGCCGTCGTCAAAGCTACCTTTGCACCTCTCTGATGCTGACCAAATTCCGCGTTAGACAAATCTTGAGCACATTGACCCGCAGCATTGATGGCGACAGGTGGTTCTCCGGGCTTATGAATAAGCCAAAAACCATCACCTCCCAAACTCGTCATATGTGGATACACCACCGTTAGTGCGCTCGCCATAGCAATACACGCTTCTACGGCATTTCCACCTTGTTGTAAAATTTTCTCTCCTGCTTGGGAAGCAAGGTAATGCGGGGCGGTAACCGCTGAACTGTATGACATAAACATCCCTTTACTATGTGTGTAACTTCAATTCAATTTTACAACGAGTTTACTTGTTGTTTGGCAAAATGAATCAATGATAGGTCTGAATTTTCTTTACCTAATAAACTCAGGCCTATTGGTGCTTTACCGATCGTTAATGCTGGTATCTGTAACTGGGGCCAGCCACTTAAACCCGCAATAGAGGTGAGCCCGAGCAATATTTGCCTTTCGTTATTGACTTCATCCTCATTCGAATCGATCAACGGTGCGACACTGGGAACCGTTGGCATGAGTAGAACACACCCGTCGGGTAACCAATTCGCTTTTTCACCATTCCATTCTTGCAGTAGACTCAAAGCCCTCTCTTTGTCCTCACTGTTGATATTTTTCCCCCACCGCAGACGTTGTTGAATGTCGGCGCCAAATGAGGATAAATTCTCCGTCAACCATTCACGGTGAGTGTCCCACAAGGAGCAGGCTTGAAGCACTGAAAAGCAGAATCGTCTCTCATCCGCGTTCAATGGCGGGTCGTCTAAGCGCGTTGTATGACCTTCAAAATTTAAGAATATTTGTTCAGCATACGATTTTAGTTCTTTATTGACACCGTCCCATAACACTTCGCACCACGCCATACTATTTAATGGGACGAAAGTCTTATTACCCAATAATGATTGATAACCCTTTTCCAACATTGACAACTCCTTTGCCAGCAAGCCTGGGGTATCAAACGTTGGCGCAAGCGGTACCAGCCCTTGTGCAGAAATAGCACCATAGGTCGGTCGCATACCAAACAACCCACAGTAACTTGCAGGGACTCTAATTGAGCCCCCTGTATCAGTTGCCAACGAAAGTTCAGACTCCCCCAGAGCAATTGAAACCGCAGAACCCGAACTCGACCCCCCACTCGTGCGCATGTTGTCACGTGGATTCACTGAAACACCATGATGGCTGTTTTTGCCAGCAAGCGAATAAGCCATTTCGTCTAGTTGTGTTTTATAGGTTAACCTCGCCCCGTGTTGTAACAGAAGATCGACCGCCTTAGCATTTTGTTTCTCAATTGGCGCTTGCGCTAACCAACGTGGAAGACCTGCTCCCGTCTTAAAGCCTTTTATAGCGAAGAGGTCTTTAACAGAAACTCTGACTTCTGATAGCGCATCACTGATAATGGTTTGTGTTTCATTTTCGACCGACGAGATGTCCTCAATATTGTGAAGCTGGACAGAAACATCGCTCTTTGCGTTCTCTTCCTCTCTTGGGGCAGTAGCGGTCACGCTATCCCCTAATGGCTTTTTTATAGTGGCCTTGTTGTCCACTTTCTTATGTTCAGTCAGCCAATGCTCTGCTATCTGTTCACGTGTCGCGTACCAGACATCCGTGAATTGCTTAACGTATAAGATAAATCGTCTCAACCCTGCAATTCGCGCGGGCCTTCCTACTAGACGACAATGTAGGCCAATACTCAACATTTTAGGATTTACGTCTCCCTCCAAATACAATTCATCAAAGGCATCTTTTAGATACTGGTAGAACTGTTCACCGCCATTAAATCCTTGTGGAGTAGCAAAACGCATATCATTGGTATCCAGTGTGTAAGGTACCATTAATAACGGTTTGGAATAATTCTCATCCCAATATGGCAAATCATCTGCATAGCTATCAGCACAATAAAGAATGTCATCACGCTCCGCGATGAGTGCTAACGTATACGGACTCGTTCTACCTGTGTACCAACCTTTCGGCTTACTACCCGTTACCCTCTCATGGATCGAAATCGCCTCTTCCATGTGGGCTTTTTCTTGCTCTAGCGTGAAGTTTTGATAACTTATCCAACGTAAACCGTGGCTCGCAATTTCCCATTCAGAATCCAACATGGCTTTAACCACTTCTGGGTTCTTCTCTAGTGCTTTTGCAACACCGAAGACCGTTACTGGAATCTGTTCTTTATTGAATAATCGATGTAGACGCCAGAAACCAGCGCGGCTGCCGTACTCATAGATCGACTCCATACTAAGATGCCTGTCTGGATAGGACTCTGCACCAATGATCTCAGAAAGAAATTTCTCGGATCCTTCATCACCATGAAGTACACAATTTTCACCGCCTTCTTCATAATTAATAACAAATTGGACCGCAATTTTTGCCTTGTTCGGCCAATTTGGGTTTGGCGGCGTTTCTCCATACCCGACCAAATTTCTTGGGTAGTTATCGCTCATAATCACTCCTTGTTGAGACTTCCTATAACGCGTTTACATCGGGTTATGCGTCGTTGCTATACGGCTATGATTTAATGACACCCATAGCAATGTAAATAAAATGATAGGAGTATATAGCCCTTATGTTAAGCAATTTTCTGACCAAGTGTTCAGGAAATTGCTTAACTCAGCGTAAACCTAACCCTTTTAGCACTATATTCACCGTAAAATCTCCAGCCTCTATAAACTCTTCATCATCGAGAGGACAACCATTTATCAACTCTATTTCACTATCAAAATCCGCATAAAATTGTGTTGTCCCCCAAATGAGGAACAGTAAATAAAGTGGATTTATTGTTGGAATTAAACCTTCATCAATCCATGTTTGAATGACGTTGACTTTGCTTTTCGACCACGCAACCATTGGCTGTTCAATGGCATCCCGAATGATTGGCGCACCTTGAATTATCTCCATTGCAAAGATCTTAGAGCGCATTGGATGTGTTCGGCTATAACGCATCTTTTCAACAATATAGCGACGAATAACCTCGTCTGGGGCCTGTTGGTTTACTTCAACGGAGAACCCTTGATTCCACATGTCGAGGATATCGGTAAGCAGTGCTTTATAAAGACCTGTTTTTGATTTGAAGTAATAGAGAATATTCGCTTTTGGCAATTCAACACTATCCGCAATAGCTTGTACCGAGGTGCCTTTGAAACCATATTTGGCAAACTCTTGTTCGGCCGCATATAATATTCGTTGTCTGTTTTTTGCGCGAATAGATCCTCCTTTCCCCTCTGCACTTTCTTCATTTGCTATGTCAGACATATCGATCCTATTTTTATCGTTAAATTTCGTTGTTCAATTCATTTTTGTCGTGCTTGTTTTAAAAACACAGCCCCAATTTCAACCTTATTCTCGTACTAATTTGGTGCAGACGCACCAAATTAGCCTCGTTCGACCATTCAAAGTTACAACATAATCTTAGCAAACCTTACGTTTCCTAGTGAGTTGAACAATTGGTCAGGTAATTGCATTAACCATTCCAATTATAGGAAAGGAATCGACACACGATGACCAATGGATATCTATTAGAGCTCTGGAACGTGAGTAAGTTTTTTCCAGGTGTCATAGCAAATAACAATGTAAACCTGACCCTAAAGAAAGGAGAAATACTGGCGTTACTGGGTGAAAATGGCGCAGGCAAGTCAACACTGGTAAAGATGATATATGGTGTAAATCGCCCCGATACGGGTGCAATTATGTGGAAAAACCATGAGGTAGACATCCGCTCCCCTAATCAAGCCAGAGCGATGGGTATCGGCATGGTTTTTCAGCACTTCTCTGTCTTTGAAACCTTAACCGTACTAGAAAACATTGAACTGGGTTTAGATAAAGCGTTTCTGGACACAGTAGTAAACCTAAAGCAACGTGTTATTGAGATCAGCAAAAAATATGTTCTGCATGTTGAACCAGATCGATATGTGCATAGCTTGAGCATTGGTGAACGCCAACGTTTAGAAATATTACGTTGTCTAATACAAGAGGTTGAACTCCTTATCCTTGACGAACCCACTTCGGTATTAACACCTCAAGAGGTCGCTGGACTTTTCAGAGTACTGAAAACACTCACCGCTGAAGGCTGTAGCATTCTCTTTATTAGCCATAAATTAAAAGAAGTGACGGCACTGTGTGACAGAGCCGTTATCCTTCGCGGTGGAGAGGTGAGTGGCGAATGCACCCCCTCAGACGAAACCCCAGAAACCATCGCAAGAATGATGGTAGGCAGTGAAGCAGAACTGTCCGAAAGCTATCCGAAAAACCTTACTGAACACATCCTATTCGAAACCATTAACCTTACACTGCCTCCCACCCACCCTTTTGGTTGCGGATTAAGTAATGTAAGTCTACAACTTCGTGCGGGTGAGATCCTCGGTATAGCTGGCGTCGCTGGCAATGGGCAGGAAGACCTACTTGAAGCAATCAGTGGTGAAGATTTTAGAGCGCCCAAAGAAAGCATTCTATTTGAAGGAAAAGCTATCGGCCATAAGAGTGCAGGAGAAAGAAGAAAGTTGGGTATGGCGTATGTACCGACAGACAGATTGGGACAAGGTGCAGTACCAGAAATGAGCCTAACCGACAATACGCTACTGACCAACAGTGAAAGATTGGTTAAAAATGGCTTTATTCTCAAGCAGAAACTGACTCAAATGGTCGATAAAATCATCCACGTCAATAACGTCAAATGCCGTGATAGACAGGCTCAAGCAAAGAGTCTTTCCGGTGGAAATCTTCAGAAATTCATCATAGGTAGAGAGGTGGAGCAAAACCCAACCCTGCTTATCTGTGCCCACCCAACATGGGGGGTGGACATTGGCGCCGCTAGTGCTATCCACCGGCAACTCATCGCACTAAGAGATCAAGGTGCCTCTCTCTTAGTGGTATCGGAAGATATCGATGAACTGCTCGTTATCTGTGACAGGGTCACCGCGCTATATGAGGGGGCCATAGCGCCAATTGTCGAAACCAGTAAAACCAATATTGAACAGATTGGACAATGGATAGCTGGCAGTTTCATTGACCATACAGAGGTTAGATTAAAGGAGAATTCCAATGCTGAAGATTGAACCAAGAATTGAGAGTTCTAAGTTGATGACCTGGCTCTCGCCTGTTATAGCCATCATCTTAACAATGATGGTTTCCAGCCTCATGTTCACCTCTTTAGGGGTTAGTCCTACCAAGGCATTCGAGGTCTTTGTTATTTCACCACTCAGCGACAGCTACAATCTAGGTGAACTGATGGTGAAATCTACGCCATTAATGCTTTGTGCTGTTGGACTCGCGTTATGTTACCGCGCGAACATCTGGAATATAGGAGCAGAAGGACAGCTACTCATTGGTGCAGTTGCAAGCAGTGCGATTGCAGTACAAATGGGAGAGGACGCTGGCGTTGGTTCTTTGGTTTTGGTCCTTTTCGTTGGCATGATAAGTGGCATGTTGTGGGCTGCAGTTCCAACATTATTAGAACGCATCTTTCATACCAACCTTATCCTCACCACCATCATGCTCAACTACGTTGGTCTCTATACCCTGTTATGGGCAGTTCATGGTCCACTAGCCGACCCACAAGGCTTTGGCTTTCCAGAGTCGATTATATTTCCTGATGGCGTTTTGTTGCCCATTATTCAGGAAGAAGGCCGCGCTTCCATTTCTATTGTTATCGCCGTTATTGTCGCGCTTTTATCCGGGCTGATGCTCTATAAGACGCTACCGGGTTTTAAGTTAAGAGTATTTGGTGAAGACCCATCTGCCGCTCGATATGCGGGTTTTAACAGCAGTAAAATTATTTGGGGCGCGATGTTGTTTGCTGGCGCATTGGCAGGTTTCGCCGGTGCAGCAGAAGTAACTGGCCCCATAGGGCAACTTATTCCTTCGGTCTCGCCGGGCTATGGGTACGCCGCGATAATCGTTGCGTATCTTGGTCGATTAAACCCTATTGGCATTATCCTCGCAGCGCTTTTTATGGGGACCCTCTATATGGGGACCGACTTGGCTCAAATAGAACTGGGACTGCCAACCGCCATTACCGGGCTATTCCAAGGCACTCTGCTTTTTTTCCTTCTTGCGTGTGATTTCCTTATCTTCTATCGGATAGCAATTCGAAAACGTAATCCAAAACACACTCACCCTCTCCTTGTTAAAAGTGAAATTGTGGACACCCATCATGAATCAGGAGTTGCCTAATGGATATGGAACTACTACAACAAATATTAATTGCGGCACTCAAGACGGGTACTCCATTGTTACTTATCGCTTTAGGCGAATTGGTCTGTGAGAAATCAGGCGTACTGAATCTAGGACAAGAAGGCATGATGTTAATGGGTGCGATGGCAGGCTTTGCTGGCGCCTATTATACTGGTAGTTTGGGGATGGGTATCGCAATCGCTATTTTTGCCGGGATGAGTATGTCGCTTATTTTTGCGACCTTGTCAGTGAGCCTTAACACCAATCAGGTAGCGACGGGCTTAGCCCTCACCATATTTGGGACCGGATTAAGCTCGTTCTTAGGGGGCGAGTTAGTCGGATTTACTATCCAAGGTTTCGCCCAGATTGAGATCCCATTACTCAGCCGTATTCCGTTTATCGGTCAAATACTATTCAACCAAGATATCATTGTTTACTCCAGTTTCGGCATCGTTGGATTAACGTGGTATGTACTGCAAAAAACACGCATCGGCTTAACACTTCGTGCGGTAGGTGAAAACCCACATTCGGCTAATGCACTCGGTATCAAGGTATTAAAGGTTCGTTACCTAGCGGTGTTGTTTGGTGGCGCAATGGCTGGTTTTTCTGGTGCCTATATGTCCCTCGCTTACACACCTATGTGGATGGAAAACATGACCGCAGGTCGAGGTTGGATTGCGCTTGCATTGGTTGTTTTTGCTTCATGGCGAGTCGGTTATCTGATGTTGGGTGCTTACTTATTTGGCTTCGCTTCTATATTGCACCTCGTCATGCAAGGGTTTGGCTTTGATATCTCGCCAAATCTGCTTGCTATGACGCCTTACTTAGCAACGATTATCGTCATGGTGATGATCAGCTCTAACTCCCTTAAGCAAAAGCTCTCAACACCAATGAGTTTGGCCAAACCATTTGACCCTAAATTACACTAATTTTCTTACATCTGTCGTCGCACAAAAGACACCGAACGTAACATATAGATATACATCAGCAGCCCCACCGCGCCGTGATGGCGTGGTGGAATTCACTTACGCATAGTGAGTGAAGGGTTAACAAAAAATCGGCAATGGACCCACAATAGGTCAATAGTGGTCAACGAACAGATTAACGATGGATTAATTTGGTGCACGCAAAACACGCTATTGCACCAAACCCGAACACCACAGAATGCACTGGTATCTTTATGTCACTGATCTAAATACAACTCTGACCATATTACCACTCGGAACGCCTTTAGTTACAAGGTGTTAACAAAAATAATGAATTATTTTGCAAAAATATCACCATGTGGTCAGGTTTTTGCAATTAAACAATAACAACGTGCCAAACCGAATTTGCTTTCAGTTCAAGTAATCCCGAGAACGCCGATTCAAACGAGTCACATTGATTTATAAACTATTGAGATGGAGTTTTTCATGAAATTAAACCGATGGATGAGTGCAACCGCCTTATCAATTACGACACTTTTATCTACTGCAACTTTAGCGGAAGAGCAACTGAAGGTTGGATTCGTTTATGTAGGTCCAGTGGGAGACCATGGATGGAGTTATGAGCACGACCAAGGCCGAAAAGAGATGGAGAAATATTTTGGCGATAAGGTGGCAACGACCTACGTAGAAAGTGTCCCTGAAGGTGCGGATGCAGAGCGAGTTATTACCCAGTTAGCTAAGTCAGGTCATGGGCTCATTTTCACTACTTCTTTTGGTTACATGAACCCGACACTTAAAGCCGCAAAACGATTTCCTAAGGTTAAATTTGAACACGCTACTGGTTATAAACGCTCGAAGAACGTTTCTAACTATGCACTTAGAACCTATGAAGGTCGTTATGTCTCAGGTGTTGCTGCAGGCATGGCAACTAAGACCAATACATTAGGTTACATCGCGTCGTTCCCAATTCCAGAAGTTATTCGTGACATTAACGCCGTTTACCTTGGTGCGAAGAGCGTAAACCCAGATGTAAAACTTAAGATCGTTTGGGTTAATACTTGGTATGACCCAGGAAAAGAGTCCGATGCTGCAAGCGCACTTATTGACCAAGGTGTCGACATTATGCTTCAACACACTGACAGCCCTGCCCCCCTTATTACCGCCGAAAAACGCGGAATCATGGGCATTGGTCAAGCGTCCGACATGAGCCATTTCGCCCCTAAGGCACATATGTTCTCTGTACGTGATGTATGGGGTCCACATTATATCCGTACCGTGCAAGAGATCATGGATGGCAATTGGATGCCAGAAGACTATTGGGGTGGTTTTGCAGATGACATATTGCAAATCGCTTCTGTAAACCCTGAACTGCCTACTGACATCAAAGAGGCGATTACGGCCACACATGCTAAAATTAAATCAGGCGAGTTCCATCCTTTCACTGGCCCAATGAAAGATAACAGTGGTAAAGAAGTGATAGCAGCGGGACATACGCTGACGGATCAAGAGCTTGCGGGTATTAACTGGTACGTAGAAGGTATCGAGGCAAAAATCCCTAACTAATCGCTCTCGAAAAGACTCACCAGCTTTTGAATAGCTCGTGGGTCTTTTTTTACCTAACAACTTGACCAAGTGGACAACTTTTTGGCAACAGAGGACGTTATGTTAGAGATCATGATCAACAATGAAATTGTTCAAATTGAAACAGCAGCCGTTGATAGTATGCTACTGCCGTATTTAAGAGAACAACGAGAATTAACCGGCTCTAAAGAAGGTTGCGCCAGTGGCGATTGTGGTGCTTGTACGGTAGTTATGGCGGACTTGGATGAAGGTAACCAGTTACGCTATCGACAGGTCAACGCCTGCATTACGCCTATTCATGCGCTACACGGCAAAAAAATTGTCACCGTTGAACACCTGCAACACAACGGAAAACTGCACCCAGTGCAGCAGGCCGTTGTGGATAATCATGGTACACAATGTGGCTTCTGCACTCCTGGCATTGTGATGTCTCTATATGCGCTTTCTAAACAAAAAAAACGCCCAGAAAATCCGCCGGATTATCTCTCTGGCAACCTTTGCCGTTGTACTGGTTACGGCCCGTTGATTGAAGCGGCAAACCTCATCGCTGACATCGATATTGACGACCCAATAGGTCAAGACGAAGACACACTTGTCGAATGGATGAATTCGATAGAGCCTCAGAACACAGTCAATTATTGGAAGCCATGTGATCGAGAAGCGCTTGGAAAACTTCGTACCAAACATCCAGATGCAAAACTGATTGCGGGTGGTACAGATTTAGCTCTTGAGGTAACCCAGCAATTACAACGTATAGACAAGATGATTGACCTCTCTGATGTGAAAGATTTACAGGGTATTACAAAAACCAAGTCAGGCTGGAGAATTGGGTCCGCCGTGCTGCTTTCAAAATTGCATGCTTTTATGCGTGAACATTATCCAAGCACAGACGAGTTAATTGAACGACTGGGTAGCCTCACTATTCGAAACCGAGGTACGCTCGGTGGCAGTCTGGGCCACGCTTCACCTATCGGGGATGTTGCGCCATTACTTATCAGCTTAAATGCCCGTATTGAAATCGATAACGGCAGAAAGAAGCGACTATACGCGCCGGAAGATTACATTACTGGTTACCGTGAAACCCTTATCAAAGACGATGAATGGATAAGTGCAATCCATATTCCTATATTGGCTCCGAACCAGAAACACGCCATCTATAAAATCAGTAAACGATTCGAAGACGACATCGCTACCGTTGTGTTGGCGATTAACCTGACCTTTGGAAATGATAACCGTATTAAGGCTTGCATATTATCTGCCGGAGGGATCGCAGCAAAATCGGTTCGACTTTCGCAACTCGAAGACCTATTTGTCGGTCGTCATTTCACCTCAGAGTTGGTCCGTAAAGTACAAAAACTCGTACCAAACGTTATCGCCCCCATCGGTGACGTAAGGGGCAGCGCGGAATATCGTATACAGCTTGTGCAAAACCTCATTCAGCGCTTTTACCTTGAATGTCATCAGGTTCCAACAAGGTTGAACACGCCACTCCATTCATCCGACGAAAAAAGTACAAAAGAGGTTAATCAATAATGCGTAAATTAACCCAAGTAAATCCAATAAATGGCGAAAAAAAATTGAGTGCTTCAGACATTGTTGGCCGAAGTTACAAGCACGAAAGTGCCATTAAACAAGTCACTGGCGACGCGGCATTTCTAGACGACTACCCAACGCCTAAAGGGTGTTTGCATGGTGCCGTCGTAACCTCATCTATTGCAAAAGGGAAGATAACAGCGCTTGATCTTTCTTCTGTAAAAGCGATGCCTGGTGTCGTCGCGGTTTATGGGTATCACGATATCCCCGGAAAAAAAGATATCGGTCCAATTGTCAAAGGCGACCCATTACTCAGCGATAGCGAAATCAAGTTCTATCAACAACCGGTCGCACTTGTATTAGCTCGAAGCCATGTTCAAGCAGTAAAAGCGGCAAGGAATGCTCATATTGAATACGACGTCGATCTAAACCCTGTTCTTGATTGTGTGGGAGACGGCAATCAAGCCGAAGTGTTGCCAGCAAATACTATGGGAACGCCGGTGTCAGCCGAACAGTTTGAAAAAAGCGATATCGTTATTTCTGGTCAACAGCATATTGGTGGACAAGAGCACTTCTACCTTGAAGGGCAGATAAGCCTTGCGGAACTCACCGAAGACAAGGGGATTTTTCTACGCACCTCAAGCCAACATCCAACCGAGGTACAAACACTCGTCGCCGAAGTGCTCGACATTCCATTTAACAAAGTGACCGTAGATATGCGTCGAATGGGAGGAGGCTTTGGAGGCAAAGAGACACAAGCCGCTCAATGGGCATGTCTAGCCAGCATGGGCGCATTGTTGTCCGGTAAAGCGGTGAAAATTCGACTCCCTCGTTCCACGGATATGTCGGTGACAGGTAAACGCCATCCGTTCTTCAATCAATATAAGATTGGCGCAAATAAACAAGGTATTATCGAGTCTGTCGCAATAGAAGTGAATGGCTTATGCGGCCACTCAGCGGATCTTTCTGGTGCCATTGTCGATCGCGCGATGTTCCACAGCGATAATGCTTACTTTCTCGCGAAGGCATCAGTCACTGGTAACCGACTGAAAACCGACACCGTTTCCCATACTGCATTTCGCGGATTCGGTGGTCCTCAAGGCATGATGGTGATTGAACAAGCAATGCAGGATCTCAGCATTGCCGTGGGTGAAGACGCCCTCGATCTACGCCTTAAAAACCTCTATCGAGCAGGCAAAGACACCACCCATTACGGGATGACCGTTGAGCAACATAAAGAACTGAAACAAGTCATCACTCAGCTAGAAACTCGTTGCGATTATCGACAACGTCGAGACGAAGTCGACGTATGGAATAAAGCCAACCCAATACTTAAAAAAGGATTAGCACTTACCCCTGTAAAATTCGGTATTGCATTTACCGCAACGCATCTAAACCAAGCCGGCGCATTGGTCCATATCTATACTGATGGCAGCGTGCAGGTATCTCATGGTGGTACGGAAATGGGACAAGGTTTGCATACTAAGATCCAGCAAATTGTGGCTCAAACTTTAGGCATTCCTTTTGAGTTTGTATTAATCACCTCAACCAGAACCGATAAAGTGCCTAACACCTCGCCTACCGCCGCTTCATCGAGTACCGACCTCAACGGTATGGCCGCGCACAATGCAGCAAAAATGCTGAAATCGCGCCTAATAGAGTTTGCGTTGAAAGAGTATCAAGCCGCAGGAACCGAAGCGGACATTATCGATGGTGTGCTCGCTATCGGGGATAAGCAAATAGATTGGCATTCGTTGATTCAGCAAGCTTACCTAAACCGTGTTTCCCTCTCCGCTAGCGGATTCTACAAAACACCAAAGATTTGGTATGACCCGAAAAAATCTATCGGTAGACCTTTTTTCTATTTTTCACTGGGTGCTTCTTGTTCAGAGGTGACTATCGATACCCTCACAGGCGAAATGCGCGTTGATAGAGTAGACATCCTACACGACGTCGGCAGCAGTCTTAATCCGGCGATCGACCTTGGTCAAATTGAAGGTGCATTTATTCAAGGAATGGGGTGGTTGACGACAGAAGAACTGGTCTGGAACAAAGACGGTGCACTGCTAAGCAATAGTCCGATGAACTACAAAATACCAACCATCGGCGACTATCCGAAGCAGATGCATGTCGATCTTTTCGATAAAGCAAACCCTGAGCACAGTATTTATCGTTCTAAAGCTGTCGGTGAACCACCTTTCATGCACGCCATCAGTGTTTGGTGCGCCATCTACAATGCGGTTTCGTCTATTGGAAACCATACTTTGGCTACTGATTTGAATGCCCCTGCTACGGGCGAAGCCATACTAAAAGCCTGCGCAAAACAGTACGACAAATTTGGTCGGGAGGCGACCTATGCAAGATAATCATTCAAACGCTTTCATCCCGTTCACTGTCGGTTCTAAATTAACGTGGTTAGAAGCGTGCCAATGGCTAGAACAACATGGCGAAGCGTATTGTATCGCCACCATTGTTGCTGAGGCTGGCTCGGTTCCTCGGGCAAACGGCAGTAAAATGGTTATCTCAACCCATGCTCAGTTCGACACACTTGGTGGCGGTAATCTTGAGCGTCAGGTAATCAAGAAAGCACGAAAATTGTTAGACCATAAACAAGAAGGTGTGTCTATTGAACGCTTTTCGTTAACCGCAGATTTACAGCAGTGTTGCGGTGGTGCGGTGCAGATTATGCTTGAGAGTATAAACTGCCAATTGCCTAAGGTCGTTATTTATGGCGCAGGGCATGTGAGCCAAGCCTTGTGTACCATTCTTCAGCAGCTACCTTGTCATGTGCACGTTATCGATAACCGGCATGAATGGATAGAACAAGCAACGGTGTTAGGTATAAAAGCCTATCAACACGACTTCCCTATCGAAACCGTCGACAATCTCGATGCAAAAAGCATCGTGCTTATAATGACACATGACCATGCTTTAGATTTTGACTTAACGAAATTAGCGATAGAAAGAGCCTGTTTTCCTTATATTGGCCTTATCGGTTCTCAAGGTAAGAAACAGCGCTTTGAGTTTCGCTTAAAAGAGCAACTCTCTGACCCTTCATTATTGGAACAACTCACCTGTCCAATCGGCCTTGCGAATATTCAAGGAAAACTGCCGATGCAAGTTGCTGTGTCGGTTTCTGCCCAGCTTATGGTCCTTTTTGAAACAATCAAATCCGATTCAGCGAACCAAGCAGAAGATCGTCCATGTAAAGAAAGACAATGGCAGCGGGCAAACGATACTAAAAGAATATTGAAGGGGACTCCGCATGACTGATCAATCTGTAGACAACAGACCTTCTATCGATAAACCATTGTTGGAAAAAATTTGTTCCAGCCAACGTTGGCAGGCACTGTTATTGACTTCGTTATCTCTCAACTCCGGAACGACGTTAAACAAAGAGAACCTGATTGATATAGCGGACAAAGCCTTTTGCCAACTTGAAGAGAATGACTGGTTAGACGCCTTTGCTGGCCACCCAATGATTGGTGATATCTCTACCCTCAGAGAAAAATACGCGCAAGGCAAGGGCTTGAGTGAGAACGAGCAGAATCAGGTATCGGACGCATCCGAAACGGTACTGCAATCGCTTTTTAAGTTGAATCACGCTTACCTCAATAAATTTGGTTTTATCTTTATCATCTGCGCCACCAATAAATCAGCCCAAGAGATGCGCGATATTTTGCACATTCGACTCAACAATAGTCGTGTTGAGGAGTTACTAAACGCCTCTGTAGAACAGAGGAAAATCAGCCATATTCGCATGGAGGCACTATTATGAGCAGCTTAAGTTGTCATGTACTCAATACCACCCATGGTATTCCTGCTTCTTGTATCGAAGTAGAACTCACTCGATTCTCTCAACATGAGAGTCTACAGAAAGGCATCACCGATCAGGATGGCCGCTTTCAATTTGATGCCGTCACACTTAAAAAAGGACGATACACACTCAAGTTTCACACCGAGCAATACTGCCAGAACCAGTTCGACGATTGTTTTTTCCCTGTGGTAGATGTGCATTTTATTGTAGTAGATGAACGTCACTATCATGTTCCTCTGTTGCTTTCTCCATTCTCTTATTCAACCTATAGGGGAAGTTAGTATGCTTAGACAAGTCCACCGGGGAAGTCTATTGCACTTCCCCAAAAGCACCACCGACCCAGCCAAAAACTATCAATACTTTAACGATGGTGTGCTAGTGATACAGGAGGGAAAGATCACCCATGTCGGTGAGGCTGAAACATTTTTTAAACTGCCAGAGAATCAACAGCTACTCAATTATGGTGGTGTAGATCTGCACAAGGGATTAATCATTCCCGGAATGATCGACGGCCATGTACATCTACCGCAAATAGAGATGATAGCCAGCTACGGCAAACAGCTCTTAGATTGGTTGAATGAGTACACCTTCCCTACCGAGAAAAAGTTTGCCGAAGTGGAATATTGCTATCGACAATCACGGTTCTTTTTAGAACAGTTGCTTTCGCACGGAACCACGACCGCGAGCGTATTTGCAACGGTCCACCCACACTCTGTTGATGCTTTTTTTGTCGCGGCTGAAGAGCTGGATGCAAGGATGATCTGCGGAAAAGTCATGATGGATAGAAACTGTCCTGATTACCTTCAAGATACGCCTGAATCTGCTTATCACGACAGTAAGGTTCTCATAGAGAGGTGGCACGGGAATGGCCGGGCCATGTACGCAATCACGCCTAGGTTTGCACCAACAAGCTCACCGGAGCAGCTTAAAAAAGCGGGACAACTTGCCGAAGAACACCCGGACACCTTTATTCAGACTCACTTAAGTGAAAATCTGTCTGAAATAGAGTGGATAAAATCCCTTTATCCTAAACACAAAGATTATCTCGATATTTATCAAAGCTTCGGCCTAGCACGCGACCGTTCACTATTCGGTCACTGTCTTCACCTGCAAGATCGCGAGTATAAAGCGTTAGCGGAATCGGGTTCTACCATCACATTTTGTCCTTCTTCTAATCTATTCCTTGGTAGCGGTTTATTCGATTACCAAAAAGCAAAAGACCACAATATTCCGATATCTATAGCCAGCGATATTGGCGCAGGGACAAGCCTAAGCTTATTTGCTAATCAGTCGGACGCCTACAAAATCTGTCAATTGCAAGGCATTAGCTTAGACCCCTTTGAATCCTTATATCGCTGTACACAGGGCGCGGCCGATGCCATGGGCATATCCCACCTTGTTGGCAACCTTAACCCCGGAACCGAAGCCGATTTTATCGAACTGGATATCAAGGCTTCGCCCATTCTTCATCAACGCTTGGTGCGCTGTAATAATCTATCCGAGCAACTGTTTGCTATCTCAATGCTAAGTGATGAAAGAGTCATCGCGGCTACCTATCTGAATGGAAAACTCGTTTACAAAAAAGGAAGTAAAATATGTGGCCACAACTCTACGAGTGGATTGCGTTATTTATCAAATGGTTCCACGTAATCAGTGGCATTGCATGGATAGGGGCAAGTTTCTATTTTACGTGGTTGGACAATAGTTTAGAGATGCCACCAAAATGGAAAAAGGACAAAGGTATTAAGGGCGATCTATGGGCCGTGCATGGCGGCGGTTTCTATGAGGTAACAAAATACCAAGTGGGCCCAGAAAAAATGCCAGACAATCTACATTGGTTTAAATGGGAAGCCTACACCACATGGATGACTGGATCCGTGTTGATGATCTGGATGTATTATCTTAATGCGCAAGCCTACCTTATCGACCCAAGAGTAATGACCCTTTCCACAACGGCAGCCGTCAGTTTGGGGGTCGGGACTATTTTGGCGGGTGTGGTCTGTTATGAAGCGTTATTACGTTCACCATTAACCAAGAATCGAGCACTCTTTGTTGTTTCACTTACTGTTGTTGGTGGGGTGTTTTTCTTCGCCTTCACCGAATTCTTTAGTGGACGTGGTGCGTTTATCCATATGGGTGCGCTAATAGGCTCAATTATGGTGAATAACGTCTGGCATAAGATCATCCCCGGCCAGCGAAAAATGGTGGCGCAAGTTGCGGCGGGCGAATCCGTCGACCCGGCTCCAGGCTTAGAAGGTAAGAGGCGCTCGATTCACAATAATTACCTTACATTACCCGTTATCTTCTTAATGATAAGTAACCATTACCCAATGGTCTATCAGCATGAATTTAGTTGGTTGGTTGCCCTGCTAATCATGGTAATCAGTGCATGGATTCGACACTACTTCAATCTAAAACACACCGGTAAAAATAAGCCAAGTGTTTTGGTTTCCGGTATTGCGGCTATGTGTCTGCTCGCGGTGGTTATCAGCATTCCTTCTAATACGCTGAAGGAGACAGCAACAAGACAAATGAGTGAGGTCATTCCTCTGACGACAGTGCAAGGTTCAGCAAAGGCTATTATTTCGTTGCGCTGTGTAAGTTGCCACAGTAGCAACCCAACCGATGAGGTTTTTGTCGTCGCGCCATCTGGCGTCGTGTTTGATAGTTGGCAAGATATTGAACGCTGGACACCAAGGATTTTGGCGCGTTCAGTCGACACTGCTGATATGCCATTTTTAAATAAAACCGGCATGACAGATGAAGAGAGAAGCCTACTTAAGCAGCTGTTAAACCCGACGAAATAGGCTCAAAACAAGCTTTATTCTAAATGCAATTATGTGCAAATAAACGTATCTATAAATTGTCGTCTCACCAGTTCTTGATAGCTGTCATTCCAGATTAAACCGACATTCCATTTTGAGCTGGCTGGGATAACAGTATATCCCAACCTAGCTGAAACAAGAGACATCCAATCCAATGCTGTGAATAAAAAGAAATTGAAATAAGCGGTAGAAGAGTAAATCGGGTATAAACACTCCATGGATTAGAATGCTTAGCCCAACTATCGTCGTCCATCTTCATTAATTTCTCTGATAACGAATAAAATCCATCGTACTTTACCTCAATCTATTCTTAACGTTATTGGTTATGTTTCTTCATTTCTTTATTTATAATCGCCTTAAGTGCCTCAGTTTCACCACTGTAGTTCTCAGACAATCTTGCCCCAGCAACAACCGCTAACCATGCTCCGAACTCATTTTTATCCAATCCGTTATTCTTTCGGTAATGGTAGATATATTGACGACAGATAATGAACTTAAAAAACTTATCCATCGCTTGTTTTACTTTAGACGTTTCAGAGCTCCTACTGAGGGAGATAAGAAGATAGGTCCGAGCCACATCCGCTAATGGGTTAGCCATGTCAGCGTCTGCCCAATCCAAAACTACGACATTAGTTGTGCTTTGCATCAGATTCCCCGGATGGAAATCATTGTGACACAGATGCGACTTCGTCGGTAAAGACAACAATAAGACCAGTAATTTATCTGTCACTTCTTGCGAAAGCAGGTTCTTATTTAGAATTTTCCCTTTAAGCCTAACCTTTTGGGATATAAAACCATCTTGTACCGTTTTTTGATGAATTTCGCTGTGGGCATTCGCCAATAATTCTCCTAACCGAAATACAGTCGATGGTGATTTCTCAATATTACTTAATATTGACTCCCCTTCTATCAGGTTCATTTTTAGTGCAAATCTTCCATTCACTGTCGTGATACCGGCGATAGTTGGAACGGGTAAACATAACGCACTCGCTTTTTTAGTTGCCTCGAACTCATACGCGACCGTTTGATAAGAAACATCTGATTTAAATGCCTTATAAACGGAATCAAAACCATCATAAAATATGTCCGCTTGGTTTCCACTTCCTATTAAACTCATATGATGCAAATCGATTTTTTCTTCCCGCATTTTATTTTCACCTAGTGACAAATTATTGACATCGTTTACATAAAAATATTTTGTCGACGCCAAGGACTGGAAAATCGCAGAATCTCCCCGTTTCTATAAACCCCAGTTTCTTATAAAATTGCGAAGCCTGAAATGTATACGTATCGAGATAAATACCATTGACGTTTCGATTTTTTCCTTCTTGCTCAACCATGTTTATTATCTTCTCACCCCAACCTTTCCCTCTAACTCCTTCTGATAACCAAAAATAATCGAGATACAAACACTGTCCTAAAACTCTCACCGTGACGCCACCATGCAGCTTACCAGTATCACTACGCAGAAATAAGGCGAAACTGGCGTCGTGAACAAATGGCAAGTGAGTCCTATTAAACGCTGACAATCCTTCATGAACGGCATTAACGTCAGACTTATCCGGCGCGCTATTCAACTCAATAACTAAAGACAAATCTGTTTTCTTGCTTTAATGGAATACACTAATGGTATCGGTTGACCGTTGCACAATTTCTTAAAACCGCGATCGCCATCTTTTTCCATTTCGGAAAAACAGTTGTATGGGCTATATGGGAATTCGTTCACGCTATCAACACTCAGCCCCGCCCCAATTAATGCATTGATGACTTCGCTTATCGGGTGAGGCCAGGTCATCATTACCGACTTTTCTCCGGTACAATTTTCGGTATACGTTCCTTCATCATCAATATCGGCGTCATTCGATGGGAAATAAGAGTAACCCGACAGAATATCATTGAAGTTATGAAACTCCACAAGATTGAGTTGGCCGCCTTCCTTTAATGAACTCGAAACCAAATCGGCCCAACGATGTAAATCGGGTAACCAGCACAAGGCCCCGTACGAAACAAAAACAATGTCGAATAACTGATCGTTTGTATCTGCAAAACTGTAGATATCATCACAGACAAAGTCAGTAGATAAGCCCAGCTTGTCAGAAAGACGCTTAGCTACATTTATGGCCTCAGAGGAGATGTCGACACCCGTAACCTTCGCGCCTAACCTTGCCCATGACATTGTGTCTTGACCAAAATGGCACTGGAGATGGAGTAATGCCTTACCATTAACATCACCGACTTCGTCGAGTTCAATTTGATTTAACGAATTTCTTCCGCTCAGAAAACCTTCTACATCATAGAATTTTGAGTCTACGTGAACTTTTGTTCGTTTATCCCAAGCGTCTTTATTTACGTCTAAATAATTCATTTTTTACCCTATTCTTATATTTATCTTTTGCTAGCTATTATGTATTTAACCTAACAGACAACAAAAACACCCGAGTCTAACGAACTCTCAAAGTTGATAACAATCCGTCCTTTCGCTCGATGAGTCGTTAAATGGCGTATCGCTTCTGAGATACTCCGTTGAGTAAAAGGAATGACCCTATCAATTGGCATTTTAATATTCTCCTTGAGAAGGACTTTGTAAGCCTGCTCAATAACATTCTTAGGATACTTCTCGCCAAAAGTATACATAGGGCCACGGCGAATTCTGGTGCTGAGCATTCTTTTTCCAACATAACCTAGAACACCAGCAAATTCTGACCAACTTAACTTCGCTTCACCTACGTACTGCATGGGGCCAACGATCGTTTCAAAAACACCATCATTTTTAAGTACCCTAAAGGCACTTTTTTCTATGGTTCTCCCACCGACACAATCGAACACGATGTCGTAACGAATGGCGTTATACTCAGCCAAGTCTGCAAAATCGTTTAGTGTATAATCAACGACTTCATGTGCGCCTAATTCGCGTACATACCTTTCATTTTTAGCACCGCAAACCGCCGTAATATGGCAGTCTAAACTCTTT
Source organism: Vibrio frigidus (assembly GCF_042465995.1). Taxonomy (NCBI): domain Bacteria; kingdom Pseudomonadati; phylum Pseudomonadota; class Gammaproteobacteria; order Vibrionales; family Vibrionaceae; genus Vibrio; species Vibrio frigidus. The sequence continues at coordinate 186,549 of NZ_JBCDMC010000008.1, forward strand.
AAATACTGTACGATCATACTGCCAATGGCACCAGAAGCACCAACGACAACACAGTCGGCTCCTCGACGGACCTTTGCCGCTTGTATTGCCCCCCATGCGACACATGCCCCCATAGTGGTCGCGGCGGCTTCAACGTGTGTTAATTTGTCTGGTTTTCTCATCACCATGTTCTGATCGAGCACGCGATAATTCGCCCAAGACCCACGTTCCATTTGTTCGGACGGAATAGCGATAACCTCGTCACCAATCTTTACCTTATTTACACCAGATCCAACTTTTACAACCACACCAGATACCGAAGAACCCAAAATACAAGGTTTCTCATCCGATATTGCTTTAGGGCCATAGAATCGGCCTAAAGCCGTCCCTTGTGCCGCATAAATTTCATCAATATGCATGGCTGAAGCGCAAAGCTTAACCAACACTTCTTGGCTGCTTGGTTGTGGAATCAACACCTTTTTCATCGTGATGTAGTCATGAACTCTGCCCACTACCGGAATATCCGTGAGGCATATAGCGTCCATCTTTTGCGTTGATAAGAGATGATCATTCATAGGATAATTCATTAAGTTTTCCTTTTTTGTTATATCTCAATGCTAACAAAGATGGGGTAATTAACAGGGTTAGTACGGTTGCAAACACCAGTCCACCCGCGACAGTTGAAGCAAGTTGGACCCAAAACTTGGCGATCGGCGCACCAAATTCAATCTTTCGGTTGAAAAGGTCGACATTCATTTCCAGTACCATAGGCAGTAAACCGAGAACCGTTGTGACCGTGGTCATTAAGACAGGCCTAAGCCTCTGTAAACCTGTATTGATAATGGCTTCTTGTACTTGCATCCCTTCTTTAACAAACTGATTAAAGGTGTCGATAAGAACAATATTATTGTTCACCACGATCCCAGCAAGCGCGATGATGCCTAACCCGCCCATTACGACCCCAAATGATTGCTGAGAAATAAGCAGACCCAGAAAAACACCAACGGTCGAAAATAGCACCGCACTGAGTATTAAAAATGCCTGATAAAATGAGTTGAATTGAGTAATCAAGATGAGCCCCATCATGAACAACGCACCCAAGAAGGCCTTGGTTAAGAAATCTTGTGATTCTTGTTGGTCTTCATTCTCACCTTTGTATCGGATACGAACAGTGGGATCCGTCATCAAATCGGCCAGTTGCTCATTGAGTAACGCAAATACGGTTTCTAGCTGAACACCCTCCGCTAAATCAGCTTGAATCGTCAACACTTGCTTGCCATCGACCTTATGAATCGATGGCTGACGTTCTGACGGATAAACGCTCGCAAAGTTACTTATTGGCACCATTCCATGAGGGGTGTTAACTCTTATCGTTTGTAAGCTATCGAGATGTCGAAATGCCTTAGGATAACGAACCTTTATGTCTAACTCTTCATCGCTATCGTCGGGACGATAATTCCCAACGACTAGCCCGGTTGTTAGCATCTGAACACTCGAACCAACCACAGTCGGATCGGCACCAAATGAAGACGCTTTCTCCCTATCAATATCTATTTTCCATTCAATACTTGGTTGCTCCCCATCATCAGTTACATTGCGAAGTTGTGGCATCGTATTCAATAAGTGCTTCAGTTTATCTAGGGCAGGTTGAAGTTGACCTGACGCCAATGCACTGACTTCGATTTGGAGTGCTTTACCGCTGTTCGGCCCATTACTCTGCGCTTGAACTTCTACCTGAATACCAGAAATACCTTGCAGTCGCTGCCGAACTTCCTCCGTAATCAGATTTAAGTGAGGTCTATCCTGCCATGGAACCAAATTACCTCGTACAAATCCGACAGCATCATCATTCCCTGTTTTTGAGTAGAGCGTGTCTATTCCATTTATATTTAGAATTCTGTTCTCGACCTCTTTCATCAAATCACTTTTTTCATAGATAGATAAATCGGCTGGCGAACGGATCGTGAGATTAAATACACCGGTATCAATTTTTGGGAAAAAGACGACACCTTTTCCATAGTTTGCATAGAGAACAAACACTGAGATTGAAAAAGCCAGTGCGATGGATAACGTATAAATAGGCCTGTTTACCACAACCGACAGAGCTTTAGCGTATAGACGCGTTATCATGTTCGCTTCAGAAACGTCATCATTCGTTGAAGTGTTAGACGCTTCCTCTAGGACACTCACTGGAGCCGATTTACCCGCAAAAACAGCCCCTAACGTCGGAACAAAGATTAAAGCCATAAACAAAGAAGCGACTAAAGTAAATATCAGCGTTAAAGGCAGATACTTCATGAAATCACCCATAATACCGGGCCAGAATAGCAGAGGTATAAAGGCAGCCAACGTTGTGGCAGTAGAAGCAATAATGGGCCAAGACATCCTGTTTGCAGCAGTCAAGTAAGCCTGTTTCTTGTCGATACCCTTTGCCATCTCTTTAACAGCATACTCGGTTACGACTATCGCCCCGTCGACCAACATACCGACAGCCATGATCAAGCCGAATAGGACAATAATATTAATGGTCATACCGAAAGCGACTAATAAAATTATTCCAGTTAAAAACGCACCAGGTATTGCCACGCCTACGAAAGCGGCACTTCTCCAACCTAAAATCATGACGATGACTATCACAACAAGAATCACCGCACTGGCGACATTGTTTTGCAAATCTGACAGCATGTTCTTCACATCAATTGATGTATCACCGACATAACTAATATCAATACTACTCGGCCATGAAGCCGATTCCTCATCTATCAGAGCACGAACTTTTTCAACCGTACTGATGGTGTTTTCACCCGCCCTTTTTTTAACATCTAACGTAATAGCCCGTTGGCCATTAAGGCGGGTAATGGTTATCGGATCTTCGTAAACACGTCGAATTGAACCTATATCACCAAAGGTAACAACCTTGTCACCAGAGATTTTGATCGGCATAGACAAAATATCGGACATCTCCTCGAAAACCGACGGTACTTTGATGGCAAATCGCCCCTTACCTGTGTCCATATTTCCTGCAGCAATAAGGCGGTTATTTCGAGAAAGCAGATTTAAAATAGACGAGTGATCAAGCTGATAGCTCTCCAGTAACAGCGGGTCTAATAACACCTCAACCGACTCTTTGCGTTCTCCTCCAATATCCACATTTAGTACTTCAGGAAACGCTTCTATTTTATCCTGAACCGTTTTAGACAATGTTATCAACGTGCTTTCTGGTACGCTGCCAGAAAGTACAACTGTCAAAGCTGGAGCCCACGCAGCAAGTGTGATCTCTTTAACGATTGGTGCTTCGGTATCCGGTGGAAGTTCCCCCTTCGCAAGTTCAACCTGTTGACGAACATTCGCCAGTGCGATGTCTTTATTTATGGTGGGTTCAAATTCGAGAGAGATAGTCACAAGCCCTTCGTTCGCATCACTTAGCATCTCTTTGATACCTTCAATATCATTGAGTTTTTTCTCTATTGGTCGCAGCAATAAACGCTCAGCATCATCTGGTGAAATACCATCATGCGACACAGAAATACTTATAAAGGGGAGCGGCACATCGGGGTCAGACTCTTTCGGAGCAATGCTATAACTAACGGCTCCGACGAAGATAAGTATGATCAACAACAGAATGAACGTACGACTTCGTTCGATTGCAAAGCGAATAATACTATTCATTGTTTGTTGCCTCTACTCGGAAAATATTGACCGATTCTCCTGCACTTACAAAACCTTGACCCAAAACAATAACGTCCACGCCACTACTCAACCCCTTTATCCACGCACCATCTTGGTCCGTTTTTAGAATATCAATTGGCTCAAACTTTACCTTTCCGTCGACAACACTCTTAATACCAAGCTCACCGTCAGTACCTAACACTAGGATCGAAGGTGATACTTTGATTGCAGGTTCAATCCCTAACGGGAGCTCAATCTCTGCACTGGTTCCTGCATACAAGATGTTATCCTGATTCGGTACCTTTATTTCGATACGGAAAGTGTTCGTTGCTTGATCTGAAACACTTGATAAGTAGTTTATTTGACCCTCTATTAAGCGGTTATCCAGTGTTCGAATTTTTGCTTCCTTCTGGTTCCGTAAAAGGTAGATATCGTTCTCTGTAACGGAACCGCTGACAATAAGCGGATCTAACATTTCAATCCTCGCCACAGCATCACCAACAGACACATAATCCCCTGCTTCAACAAAACGTTCATTCATCACACCATTTTGAGGTGACCGAATAGAGGACCTATCAATCGTTCTTTTCAGCTTGGCAACCAAAGACTTCACTCGTTTATACTCGGTATGCAATTTAGCCAGTTGGATCTTTCCTTGGAACCCTTTACTTGCTAGTTTCTTTGCGCTGGTATATTCGATTTCCTTCTGCTTTAGATTAGCCAGCGCGTAATCTAAATCATCTTGTACCCCATCAACATCCAGTGTAGCGATGAGATCACCGGTTTTGAGTACGCTGCCAGGCATAGCCAGCACTTTGGTGACTTTCCCTTCTACTTCCGACGCTACCGTAACGGTTAAATACGGCTCTGTTCGGCCATTAAGTTTTATACTCTTTACGATGTTTTTCGTCTGAAATTGCTTCACACGAACAGTATAAACACCGTCATTTAATGGTTTTTCTTGAGCAATAACTTCCGCAGAAGTAAAACTACCGGAAAACATCCATCCACCAATTAAAACGATGAAAAGAGCACTCACTAGATTGGATTTATTCATTATTCAACACCTTTTCATCTGTTAAATTGTGCCAATATTGGTCATATTTTAGATCTAAAACTTGAGGTTAAGACCGACTGAAAATGCCAATAGTGAAGAGTCAAAAAAATCGATATTCGAATTAGTCTGGGACATTCCAGCAAACGAAATGAACGACAAGTAATCAACATTAAAGAGCGAGGCGTATTCATAAGCCACAAATGCACCATAAGAAGAATCTGATTGCTTGAGACCAAAAACAGGATTGATAGCGTCATAATCACTTTCGGCATAATCGACGTTAACCGACAAAGCATGATGTCCGAACTGATTAATCAACCCTAGGCTTGCCGCATAAGATTGAAAAGACATGGCGCGACCATCTGCGTTATGGTCAATATAAGTTACCGCTGGAGAAAGGAACATATTGCTACTTAAGGGGAGTTGATAACCCACATTAAGATAACGACTATCGCCGCTTCTTCTCAAAATAGATCGCTCTTCGTTGCTCAATGAACTGCCTGACAACTCATTTTCTACTTCATTAGTGCCGTAACCGAGATCCAATGAAAAGCCTGCTCCAGAACTTGGTGTAAGCTGAATTCGGTAGCCCTCACTTTCACTATCGGTAACCGACCTTTTGGTTCCGGTTAAATACGGGTCTTGCCATACTTCTGACGCTGTTAAGGTTGGTACATAAGAAAGACTTAAAACGGTCCCCTCTACTATTTGATTTCGATAACCAAATGCCATGACAAAATCGCCAGAAGCAATATCGTCTCTCGACATACCAGCAAACAACTGCTGCTTTCCGAAATTATATTCAATCACGCCGACAGGAAATAACAACGCCATGCTTTCTGAATCACCTTTGCGGTTAATATCCCCTTCTAATACTTGATTACTTTCGGTATTAAGATTCGATTCCACAGACATCATGCCCGTATTGAGTCCGAATTCACCGCTAAAATGACCGTTTAAAAACTCGGATGCGCTTGCCTGCACAGAAAACGTAACACTCAGTATCGCGACGTTCGCTATCTTATTTACATTTTTCACTTCAAATCCTTCCTATCAGGTATACGCAGCCAACCAATAGCCACATCTAATACTCAAAACACATTCATTGTGCTGATGAATGAAAATACTAGATGAAAAATAACGCACTTACTGTTCGACTTTGTCGGTGAACGTAGCAAAAAAATCAGGATTTACAAATCTTTCAAACCGAGACAAATTACGGAAAATATTATTTGTTACTATAAAAACAATAAGATAAAGACAGCACACGACGATAGGAATCGATGCCTTTCAATACATCCAAATACGATTGCTGACTATTTTCCAGCTCATCCGACAATTCCTGACAATCCAACACATATCTAGACAGCTTCTGTTAAACAGAATGCTATTATGTAAAATGTAACTATCAGCGGATAACACTGTTTATGAAACTTGCCCTCATTATGCTAACTGCGCTGTTGATGATTTCATTGGCGTTAATTCAGGTTGTCATCTTCCCTTCATTCCAAAGCACATTGACAGAAGACTCTGAAACATGGCAGTTGAAATACCTAACTGCGGGGCAAATCCGAATGTTGGCAAATGTAATTGCGCCATTGCCAGAGCACGAGCGCGAGCAGGCGCTTGAAAAATTGAGAAAAAATATTGGTTTTTTTGTAGAGATATCTTCGTTGGAGAACCACAGTTTTGACGAAGACCAACTAAGAGAACTAAAGGCGGGTGAAACCGTTGTCGATATTTATAAAGATTCAACTTATCAACTTATCAGTGATAACCAATATATTAGCTTTGTTTTAACTAATGAGGTGCCTTACCATTTGACGAGCAAAGCGCAGCGCTTTGTAATGGGATCACTCTATTTAGTCCAAGAGGAGCTAAGGTCCATCCCACAAGAGGATTGGGACGAGGCCTTTGTGGATATACAAAAACAATATATGCACCCTATAGAACTAAAAGACATGAGCACGCTCGACCTTTCTGAAAAAAATAAAGCATTACTGAACAGCGGTAAAATCGTCACGTTGAAAACCGAAGATTCAGAGACCATCGATTACCCTGCAGATTATGCAATACAAAAAGTGAACAATAGTAATAAAGTCATCTACGTTGGTCCTTTTTCGCCAACAGTCATCGAGAAACTTTACGTACTACTCACCATCTATTACATCTGCTTTGGCCTGTTTATACTTATTCCTATATTACTTTGGCTATTACCTGCTTGGTTCTCCATGAAAGAGCTTAAGAGAGCAACCGCCTCACTTGGACAAGGCAAATTTAGTACCCGCGTGAAGCGAATTCCTTTGAGCCAACTTAACCACCTTTCTCAAACCTATAATGTCATGGCAGAACGGATTCAGCGACTGATTTCATCTCATAAAACCCTGACAAATACTGTCTCTCATGAACTGAGAACGCCGATAGCGAGAATAGAATTTAATATCGAGTTACTACGGGGACATGTTAGCGGAGATTATGCCCTGAACCAGTTGGGTCAAATCGAATCTTCCGTGGATGAGCTTAATAAATTGGTCTCAGAGATGTTGATGTATGCTCGCTTCGATAGAGAAGCCCCCCCCCTTAAACTCGCAAAAATCAATGTGAATGATTGGGTTAGCGAACAGGTTGATGTTTGGCGAACTACCTACCCTGATATCGATATACAGGTAAAAACTGAAGACTCAATGGATGTCGTCTTTGACCAGTTTTATATGAATCGAGCACTAAACAACCTAATCAAAAACGCAATATGTTACGGTAATGGTACTGTGGTCATTTCTACAACCAAGACAAAAAAGCACCTTCAACTCTCAGTGGAAGATAACGGCTTCGGTGTCGACTATACTGAACGTTATGACGTTTTCACGCCGTTTTATCGCAGCACTGAACACGTAGACAGGGACAAAGGTGGATCAGGATTGGGTTTATCCATTGTAAAACTCATCATGGATTGGCATAACGGCCAAGTTAACGTTAAAAAATCGACATTGGGAGGGGCAAACTTCCAGTTGACGCTTCCTAACTCTACTTCAACGGATGTAAAAAAATGAATGCAAAGATAATGATTGTTGAAGATGATGCCCCATTAGCGCAGTCAATTAGGGAGTACCTCACTATTGAGCAATTCGATGCTCGAGTGATCTCTAGAGGCTCTGAAGCCGAGGCAGCCATTCTCGACTGGCAACCTGACATTGTTTTACTTGATGTCATGTTACCCGGTAAAGATGGCGTATCTATATGTCGAGATTTACGCTCAGAATATGATGGCATCATAATAATGTTTACAGCTAAAGATGATGAGATTGATCAGGTTGTAGGATTAGAAATTGGCGCAGATGATTACCTTACAAAACCGGTTAAGCCGCGCATTTTATTAGCCAAACTCAAAGCATTTTTACGCAAGCAAGAACGAACAAATAAGCCATCATCAGCACCCGTCGATAGCCTAACCATAGGCGATATCAAAGTTGATACCACCTTAAGACAAGCCCATCTTAAAAACGAACTCATCTCCCTCACCGATGCCGAATATGACCTGCTTGTATTGCTGGCGGTAAACGTTGGCGTCATATTATCGAGAAGCACCATCGTCGAAAAAACACGAGGCTATGAATACGACGGTATTGACCGAAGCGTCGATAACCTTATAAGTCAATTAAGAAAAAAACTAGGTGATGACCCAAAACAACCAGTAAAACTCAAAACCATACGTTCAAAAGGCTATGTTCTGCTCGACAGGTAAGCGCGAATCTCCGCGCTTTATTTTAAATTGTCTGTTTTTGTCGACATATACAGACCATTACCTTTGATATACAAATGCGTTTAGGACGTTATATCTCGATTATCAACAGATTAACCATTACCTAAAAGCCAATCCTGCTGACAATACCCGACAATTCCCGATAGAAATCATCGTCCAATAACTTGAGAATAGGTTTGTACGTTATCCATTCATTCTATCAATAAATAAAGAGGCAACACATGAAGTCAGCAGCAATTGTTCTTTTCACACTTTTCGTTTCATTTTGCGCAGCAGCAGAGGCACCACCATCACGAGTCAGCACCTTTATCGGTACTAAAAATATTAGTGATAATACGTGGGAACCATTTGACTCTCAGTTTGAGTTTGGTGTCGCGGCAGATGTTAACATCGCCAATCTACCAGTAAATTTTTATGTTGGTATGAATGCCTCCATCGACAAGCGAGACAGTGGTGATGACGAAGGCAAAACCGTAGAGAAGTTATTTGGCATAAGTAAACACTTCCCTATTGGTGGTTCTCCATTTAACACCTATGTAATGGGTGGTGTCGCTCATATTGAAGGTGAGCTGACTAAGTCTAGTGTGACACAGAAAGATTCTGCTGTGGGGTACTTTGTCGGCGGCGGTATTGTGTGGAATTTCACCCAACATTTTGATATCGGATTTGAAACTCGATATTCCCAAGCTGAGATCAAGTTTGATGATAAAGACGTCGATGTAGGTGGTACGCACCTAGGTGTTACTGCTGGGTTTAGTTGGTAAGTAATTAAGACTTTGATTTTCGAACATCCAATTGCGGCGTGATGAGAGCAGGTTCCGATTTATTAATAAATTCAAACCAGATAACCAAGGTTATCTGGTTTTTTTGTGCACGGAGACTTTGAAGTCCGCTTTAATCTAGATATTGGGGCAAGGGAATACTGGATGATAATCATTTTCTATAGTGTATGCTTTGCTTATTAAGTATAAACAAACCAAACAACAATGAATGAGTTAGCGATAATGACGAGAAACGAAGTCACTCAAGTCACCGAGCTACTAGAGAAGGATGTCTTAAGGCTTCGAGCTTTGCGTTGCGTCCAATCACTGCAATTGCCAGATTGTTATGTTGCGGCTGGCTTTATCAGAAATATGGTCTGGGACTTTGTACATGATTATCGCTTTTCGACACCACTCAATGATGTTGATGTGATCTATTTCGATAGCAACGAGTCGTCTAACAATGTCCATGAGCATTATGAACAACAATTGTCTGAAATGATGCCAAACCTTAATTGGCAGGTTCGAAATCAAGCAAAAATGCACATGCGAAACGGTGACAAACCATATAAAAGCACCCTTGACGCTATGGGTTACTGGGTCGAGAAAGAGACCTCTGTGGCAGCAAGAATATTGGACAGTCATCAAATTGAGTGCATTAGCGCATTTGGTTTTGAGAGCCTATTTCAATTAAAGCTCACCTATAACTCAAAGCGAGACAGAACAACCTTTGAGCAAAGGGTATCGAGCAAAGGTTGGTTGATTCAGTGGCCTAGACTCACCGTACACATTTAGTTTGTAAGCAAAAACCAATATTATAAGGCTGACCCATTGGCGTAATGGTGCCCTTAAAAACCAATTTTTATGTAACCGCACACCCGTTTCAACTAACATTAATGTAATATCTGTGATTGCTATCGATAAAAATGAGATCTAAACACATATCTTCATCCTACTGTTGCTTGCAAGTACTATAGTTAACGACAGAAGTTAGCGATGAAACTCTCTACACATGAAAAGATGTACATCTCGTCACAATTAGAGCACACATGGTAATCCAAACTGGTAACTTTGAAAATTTAGACCACACCGAACCTAGTCATCTCGAAAATGAACTATTGACGGCGATTGCCCGTAGTGCAGAAAATCTATCTAATGGACGCGGCTGGCCTGAAGGTGTCGACGCACTATTGGCTGATCTAGGCAAAATCACTAAAGTCAGCCGAGTATGGATATTTCAAACGTTAAAATTAGAAGATAACTGTATCCAACAAGACTACGTCTTTGAATGGGCTGCTAACATCAAGTACAAACAGATTGGGCTCCCTAACTTCAACCGCTTTACTTCTAATACCAAAGAGCCTGAATATGTTTCTTTGATAGAAAGCCGCACTCGAGGAGAATACCAACACCTCATCGTCAATCGTCTTCCTGATTCTTGGCTAAGAGGCTATCTTATACAACAAAATATTTGCTCTATGCTAACCATTCCTATTTTTGTGGAAAACCAATGGTGGGGCACACTGGGTTTTGATGATTGTGAACGTAGCATTGAATGGTCATCCAGTGAAATTGCACTACTGCGAACGGCGTGTTTTCTTATCTCTAGTGCAATCCTAAGAGATCAGTTAAGCGCAAAACGTCGCCAACTGGATATCCTTAAACAAATTACCGCGTGCAGCGCTTGGGAGTTGGATATTCGTAGAGGGCATTTATGGTGTACACCAGAGATACTCAGCAATATTCCAGAGAAAACCGATAACCTACAGTTTTCATTCCGACAATGTATCAGAAAGATTCACCCGGACTATCGAAAGGATTTTTTTCGCGTCGTCCGTCAGTTTAGTCAAAGTAGTTCGAATTCTTTTCGATGTGACTTAAAAATCCGAAGAGACAATGGTGAGTACGGTTGGATTGAACTATCAGCCAAAATCGATGATAGTACTGAGCATAGTGGCGATGTACTCGCGGGTATTTTGTTAGATATAACCTTAAGGAAAGAGGCGGAAGAACGCCTAAGACATGAGGCCACCACCGACCCACTCACGGGCATACTTAACCGAAGAAAAATAGAATCACTGGTACAAGAGCACATTGATAGATATAAAAAAACAGGTGAGAAATTTTCGTTGGTCGTTTTAGACCTAGACCATTTTAAAAGAATTAATGATACGTATGGTCATTCTGTTGGCGACCATGTGTTGTGTCAATTTACCGAGCTATGTCAACAATCGTTGCGCAAAATAGATTATATTTCTCGTATCGGTGGGGAAGAGTTCGCGATTCTATTGCCGAATACCAATGAAGAAGAAGCCTTTGTCATAGGAGAACGAATCTGCAAAACCATTCAACATAACCCTTATATTCACAAAAACGATCAGATAATTTATTCCGTCTCTATCGGCTGCTCAACGCTCAGAGATGAATACTTAGAGGTTCATAAGATTTTCGAACGAGCTGACTCCGCGTTGTATTTCGCAAAGCGATCGGGCAGAAATCAAGTCAAAGTGAGTTAACCAACAGCGAATTTATTGTGGTAGAGTGCCCACAGAACTTAAAAAAATACGATTTTATGTCTACCAATATGAATACTTTTTTTCCTGCTGGGGTCCGCTTCATGATCCTATCTGCTTTCGGTTTTGCCCTAATGTCAGCGTGCGTAAAGTACGTCAGCAATCATGGCATTCCGTTATTTGAGATAGTTGCAGCAAGGGCAATCGTATCTTGGGTCATCAGCTACCTAGATGTTAAGCGGAAAAGGATCTCTTTATGGGGTTATAACAAACCTCTGCTTATCTCTCGAGGCGTGATGGGAACATCGGCGTTAATATGCGTCTACTATGCCGTGACGACGTTACCATTAGCAGAAGCGACCATTTTGCAGTATGTCAATCCCGTGTTTACCGCCCTTCTAGCCGTTCTGTTCTTAAAAGAGCGGATTCAAGTCTCAACCATTATCTGCATTGTGATGTGTTTGTTTGGTTTATTCTTTATGGTAAAACCAAGCATGGACAGTAACTTAACCAGCGACTTACCACTTTTTAGTGTTGGTATTGCCTTATTGGGAGCACTGTTTAGTTCCGTTGCCTACGTGATAGTAAGAAAGTTAAGTCAAACCGAAGATAGCTCTGTAATCATCTTTTATTTCCCACTTGTTGCCCTTCCTATCTCTCTATTATTAATAGGTGATAGCTTTGTTTGGCCGAGTATTCACATCGTAATAATGCTGGTGATGCTTGGTGTTTTTACACAAATTGGTCAATTTGGTCTAACCAAGGCAATGCAGACTCAAGCCGCTGGAAAAGCATCCGCTTATTCGTACGTACAAATACTGTTTTCTGCTTTGTTAGGTGTTGTATTCTTTGGCGAAATACCTTCGATGTGGAGTTATTTAGGCGGCGCATTTATTGTCACCGGAGCACTAATTAATGTATTTGGACAGCATCTAAGAAATCCATTTAAAACTTAATTTTGCATCATTCGGTCAATCATAACCTCTAATAAAAGGGTCGGCACTAACGTACCCCATCATCAAAATTCCTTCGGATATATTCGCCCAATGAACCTTTCATGCTTCAGCACGAATACTCACCTCCCCCCCTTTTCATCTATATATAAATTAAATTTATATATCAAGTCAATACAACCCTATGTATTCGCTTTTGATTTATGAATAAACTTATTTGCATCGAAGTGAGCAAGGAATCTCATTTCATAAATTAAGATGATTAACCCAATAGGTGGAACTATGAGAACTTTCGCAAAACTATCAATAATTTCGACTGCCATGATTGTCGCAACAACGGCGTTCGCAGCGGATCCAATGATGCAATACAACACGCAAAAAACGAATAACAATCTAGAAAACACTCAAAAATTCGAATATCACGAAGGCGAGACGTTAGAGCAATATATAAGCACACAGCCCGAAGGTAAGCTGTATTCTTCTGAAGAAGAGGTCCTTGCCGTATTGATGGGAGGTGTGAATAACGGTGATTACCGCGGTAAAACCAATACAGGTTGGAAAGAAGGTTTAATGTTTGAAGGTATTGCCCCTTATGGTGACCATATGGTGTCAGGCGCAAACTGGTTCCCACGTACCGAAGAAGTACAACCGGATGAAATGCGTGTGACCTTTATGGGGACTTCTCCCATGATTCGTCCAGGACAGGCAAACACATCCATCTATGTGGAACTCGGTAACGGTTCGAATTTCGTATTTGATTTAGGCGAAGGCTCAATAGCAAACTATGTGGCGGCAGGTGTCGCAATGAATGAATTAGATCACATATTCATTACCCATTTACACGTTGACCATTACGGTTCCCTGCCCTATTTATATCAATTTGGCGGTTGGAATGGACGTTGGGAAAAACCGTTAAACATCTATGGCCCAAGTGGTGCGACACCAGAATATGGCACAAGACACATGGTAGAGGGAATGCAACAAATGTTGAACTGGCATACCGATGCGTTTGACGTATTCCCATCGGGCAACGACCTTGTCGTGCATGAGTTCGACTTCCGAGACGATGGCGGTGTGATCTACGATCAAGACAATGTAGAGGTAATTCACTGGCGTCGCAGCCATGCAAAAGATGGTGCTTCTGGCTATCGTCTAAATTGGACACAAGAAGATGGCCGCGTACTTTCATTTGTATGGACAGGCGATGGTCGTCCAACAGAGCTTGATTTGAAATACGCAAAAGGTGCTGACTTGTTCATTACCGAATTGCAAACAGAAACCTTTGGCATTTCATCCATCATTCAAGGAGTTCCACCGTTCTTAGCGCGCTACACCGTCGATACACACCACACACCGGCTTATGCAGCTGGTTATGTGGCAAATGAAGTGCAACCGCGCTTGTTTATGACAACGCACATGACATTCGACCCGTATCTAAACGAGGAAACGGTTGCCGAAGTACGTGAACACTGGAAAGGCCCTTATCACTTTGGCGCACCAGACGGCATAGTCGTCAATATGACAAAAGACAATGCATGGGTACGTGAAGGAATTTTACCTGACTTTCCGAATGCACGTGCGCCACAGTTTGACATGGCAGACGGTTCAGATTTTAGAATTCCGATGCCAAAAAAATCCCGTGCTGATATCCAAGAACAAGAGATTAGAGATCTCGAGTTGGATCCAAGATTGTACTACCCAGAAGGTTACCATCCAGAACTATTAACAGAATGGCCAGTAAAGAGAGACATTGTTATCCCGGCAGAGCAGGTGCCAGAAGCGATGAAGAAAGGGATGAATACAAAACAAGAGTACATGGACAGAGTACGTGAACACCACAATCTAGAGCGAAAGTCAGTGAGTCGTCCAACTGAACCGAGTGAAGGGTCAGGAACAGACAAAAAATAGGACTATCTCAAAGTAAGGGCATGATGGTCATGCTCTTTCAAAAAAGAATAATGTTTGCTCACTTTCAATCAGCTCTGATTCATATTATACAAGGTAATATCCTATGAAACGCATTTCAACATCACTATTAATTTTATGCTCAATGGCGGTTGCCGCTAATGTTTCAGCGGCAACACACGACCACAGTCATAACCATTATAATCCGACATTAGAACAGCTAGGCAATGATATTGTTGGCTTAACCGTCTGCTACAAAAATGGATATTTGTCCAACGAAGAACAAGAACCTGCGTTTACAAATCTGATTAATTACGCCGATGTTTCCGGTGAGGAATTAGGCATGTTTTATATGGATAAATTAGGACCAAAAGCAGAACAGATTATGAGTGATGACGAATCGAGGATGTTATGGAATGAAGCGTTTTGTTCAGAGCTAACCAGTACTTACTTAGACAACAATAAATTGGCGAAAGTGAAGAAAACCAACCACCATGATCAGAACGCACACAATCATAGACATGATGATAGTGGCCATGAAACGCTAAAGGAAGAAATGATTAAACAAGACATCGAACATGGACGCCTTCTGAGTATCAACTAATACAAGTCATTGATTTACCGGTTCCACCTCAAATGTGGAAGATGCTTAGGCTCTTCCACATTTTTTTGTGTCCTTATTGCCTCGTTTCCACTTAAGCACAAAAAATGTTCAGTCGTCTCACTTAGCCAATTAACCGCAACGTAGCAGTGTAAGTAACTCATCTAATTCATTCACTACTAGCGATGCTTGGTCTGCAAAATTCGGTGTTTGACCATGTGTTACCAAACATGATGTCATATTGGCATTCGCTGCTGCTTGTAGGTCGTAGAGATAGTCCCCTACATAAAGTACGTTAACAGTTGACAGGTTCCATCCATTTGCTAATGCCACAAGCGAGTCTGGTGCAGGTTTAGCAGGGAAATCTTCACGGGTTATTACTTGTTCAAATTCGATATTATTGTGGCTCAATTTCAACGCGGTTGCTTGTCTGCAATTACGGGTCACAACCGCCGTATGAAAATTGTTCTTGTACAGAAATTCGAGCAATTCATAACAACCAGACATAGGCTCAGAACTTAACGCGTCACTCATCTCATGATCTAAGATAATCTGATGGGCGCGGTCTCTATCTTGCTTGTTGGATAATGAATCCGAATAGGTGAGTAAATCTTCGTTTAGTGGGCAACCAATCACACCTCGTAAGGCTTGAAAATCCATTCCAGACGTAACCAACGTATTATCAAGATCAAACACAACTGCTTTAATACGGTCCAAATCCATATATATGATTCACCTTAAATTGCCTGTTCATAAATAGCTCATCAAAGCATAGCATTTCTGCCAGCTAGGGTTGACCTTACACCTGCAATTTCAAATCTAAGTCACCGGAATAGTAGATTCGCATCGATATTGTGTGATTGACGAGAACACCAATTACGCTTACAAAAAGTGACGTCAGTATTTAGAACTCACAGCCTACTTGAAATGTCATGCGCGCTTTACTGTATGGATGATCGAGTTCTAATCTCTCTGCATGTAGGTGCAAACGATCGGCTTTCTCACCATATAATGCGTCTCCCACTATCGGCATATTTAAACCTAAGTGATAGGCACTATGGACACGAAGTTGATGGGTGCGACCAGTCTTTGGGTACATGTACACTTTGCTTCGACCACCTTTCACTTCAATCAATTGCCAGTGTGTTTCCGCATGTTTGCCATGTTCGTCACACACAAGTTGCCGTGGTCGATCATCAGGGTCTCCACGCATTGGTAAGGAGATGTCCCCTTTTGATTGGGTGAGTTCGCCTGCTAGAAGCGCTATATAGCGCTTTTGCACGCCACGTGTAATGAATTGTTTTTGTAAGCTTTTGTTTGCACGTTTGGTCAGTGCAAACACCAATAAACCAGATGTTGCCATATCTAACCGGTGAATCACAAACGGGCCTTCAACGTCTGGATATAAGGCTTGCAGGCGTGTATAGGCGGAGTCTTTAATGATTTTTCCGGGCACCGATAATAAGCCTGATGGCTTATTAATAACGACCATCGCTTCATCTTGAAATACAATTTCTAGTTCCTTGTCTGCCGCCCAATTTTTTTCCAAAGGATTGGGTTCAACATTCAAGCCTTGCAGCATGTGCCCCAAGATAGGCTGACATTTGTTATTGCACGATGGATAGAATGTCTTATGTTGACGAATTTCTGATTTTGGTGGTACACCCCACCAAAACTCTGCCAAAGCTAGCGGTTTAAAGCCGTGTTTATAGGCAAAGTGCAGCAGTTTTGGTGCAGCACATTCGCCAGATCCAGCGGGTGGAACGGGGTGGCTTGTCGGGGCAAAGATATCAACTAAATCGCGCATCTGGCCACGATTATCGAGGAAACGATACTGTTTATGCAGTTTATGTTGTAAGGCGTTAGACAGTGCTTTATGTTGTTCTTTATGTTCTGCTAAATGCACCTGAAGGTTCGCCATGCGTTGCTCTTTGATGGCTAATTTCTCACCCCACACGCGTTTTAAATGCTTGAGTATGTTCTTCTCTGTCACGCTTTGTTTGCTCAAACCATCCAATAGAGCCTTTAGCCGATCGGGATCAAGCGTTTGTTCACCCTCTTTCCGTAGCTGCTTACGGGTTGCGCGACTATCAATCATCACCTGGCGATGTGCCTGTTCTTCTTCTTGGTAAGCGGCGCGGTCTGCTTCTATTTGCGCGTTGAGCTCAGCCATTTCTGGATTTGCGGCCAACGCTTTGTAGGCGGCGTTAGCTGTATTGATCGCATCGCTCTCACCTCGGAAAAAACCTTCTTCTTTAAGCATATCGAAAACAGGCGGAACAAAACGGGGTAATAGATTCCGGTCTGCAATTTTTCCGGAAAACGCACTCAAAAAACCGATTTCTCCCTGCGGGTTTTGTACGAGCAGCACTCCGAACATTTTTCCACGGCCACTTCCTTCACTCTCTAAACCAAAGTCGTGCTCGAAATCTGCCTGAGTTTCTAGGTGTTGTTGTAGTTGCTCGGCTGCCAATACACATAAAGGATGCGATATATAGTAGAACGGAAACGTAAATTGTTCCGGCAAATCATAGCCTTCAATAGCAGTGTTGAATCGAGTAAAGCAGTGTTGAGGCGAATGCATATTAAAGGCCGCGTGATAGGATAATTCTGAGCACGGATTGTACCTGTTTTTTAAGGGATTGCCATGAGAGGCTATTCTTGTGGACTCTCTATTAAGTATCGAGATCAGATTCAGAACAGATCTAACTTAAGCAAACTACTCTCTCATTTAATAACACATTTATTCCCATCATTAAGCGAGGTGGGCATTGAGGATGGTTCTCTGAAACGCATTTAGACAAATTGCTGCTTTTATACGTTTCAGTAGCCATCATAAAGTGCCACTTCATCAAGAGATAATTGATACCCAGCCTTAGCTATCGAATTTTCAGTCATATTTGCCGTTATCTTACCTTGAAACCAATATGGCTGATTGAGATCACTAACGTCAATGCCAATCTTGCTAGTGGCATGCAGCAATTGATTAGGTGGTGGAGGTGGTACATGAATACAGGCACCAAAATAAGGTACAATAAAAAACTCAATCACTTTGTTATTTTGCATCTCTAATGGTACAACGAACCCTGGTATTTTTACGTACTGATCTGTTAATTCATGATTGAGCAAATTGTACTCTATGTTGTCTTTTTGTACTGCTAGCGAACCATCATGATTGATAGCTCGAGGCTTAGATGTTCGTAGAATTTCTTGGGCTTTATCAGGAACTAGATCATCCCAATGAAGTACTCTTAGCTCTTGTGAATAGACAAATAGAGGGACGTAAAACAAAATCAGTAACACAAAAGGTCGCATACTTCTTCCTTATAAGTGGGCAAAGACGTGCTTTGCCCATATTGAGCGCTAAGTACAAGTGCTTATTTTTCTAGTTTTTTCAAGTTGCGATTTTTGAGCTCCCAAGACGCACCCATACTTTTGCGCAGATTATCTGGTAACGCTTCGTACGGTACAACCAAATCACCACTTACAGGCCATTTATCTAACAAGTCAGGTTGGTAACCCTTCGGATAATATTTCTTTGGATCAATTTCGTTTTCGCGAACAAATGCCCCCTGTAAGTCCTCTCGTTGGTATTTAGGCATGGGTACTATAAGCTGACCATTTGTAAAGTCTTGCTGTGGAGCTCGACTATTTGGAAAGTCAGGAAGAATACCCTCTCGCACCCATATTTGATCTGTTGTTACGTTTACAACAATGCCATCTGGTGCACCAAAGTGATATGGCCCTTTCCAGTGCTCACGAACTTCAGCAACCGTCTCTTCATTCAACCAAGGGTCAAACGTCATGTGCGTATTCATAAACATGCGAGGTTGAACTTGGTTTGCAACGTAACCAGCCGCGTAGCCTGGAGTATGGTGCGTGTCGATCGTATAGCGAGCTAAGAACGGTGGAACCCCCTGAACGCCAGAGTTGATTTCAACAACTTCTTGTTGCAACTCTGTCACGTAGACATCACAACCTTTAGCGTATTTAGCATCTAATTCACTTGGACGGCCATCACCAGTCCAAACAAAACATAAGTTCTCTGTGTCACTGATCTTCCAGTCTAAACGATATGCAGACGCTCCATCCATCGCATGCGACCGTTGCCAATGAGTTACTGTGACACTATTTTGGTCGTAGACCACACCACCATTATCTTTATAGTCAAATTCAGTGACTTCAATATCATGCCCTTGACCAACAGGGAATACATTAAATGCTTGTCTATGCCATGCAAGCATCTGTTTCATTCCCTCGACCATCGATTTTGTTCCAAATTCGGGCTTACGACCAGAAGGGCCATAAATTCGTAGTGGCTCATGCCATCGACCAGCCCAACCACCAAACATATAGACATAAGGAAGTGCACCAAAATGGTCAACATGAAGGTGAGTTAAAAATATATTGTTGATTTCATTAAGTGCTACACGTGCAGAAACGTAGTTTGCAACCGAACCCTCACCAATATCAAAGACAAAGCTATCGCCATTGCCCAATTCGACATAAATGGAAGTGTTCATTTGTCCGGGCCGGATGGTAGGAGATGTTCCCATGAAAGTAATTCGCATCTCTTTTGGTTGAACTTCTTCTGTTCCTGGGAACCAATTTGCTGCACTTGTTAGCCAAGGTTGCGGGCTAATTCCATCGTAAAGCAAACCTTCTTTCCAACGACCCGCTGGCACCCCTCCCATTAATACGGATTGTATTTCCTCTTTAGATGATGGTTCTTGAACTGGTACGGGGTTAGCCATTAGGTTGTTGGTGATTGTAGCTAAGCCGAGTATTGAAAATAATTTTATTATTTTATTTAAATGTTGAGAAATCATTTAACCTCCGTGCAATATGATGAATAACATTCATAATTATGTTAGATAGTGAAATAGATAGTGTGTTATCTAAAAACCGACATTTTTAAATCATTGATAGGGGGAGAAGAAATGCATCAACCTTTTAAGATTGAATTCGAAAGCAATGATTTTGATGAATTTCGAGATTTTGTTAAACTTTGGGAAGTAGAGTTTACTCCTCTGAATCATACAGAAGATGAATGCATTAAGTTCACACAATTAATAACTGAGAAACTCCATATTGGTTACACCTATTTAGGCGTAAATACAATTCAGGCAGCAAAAACACCTAAAAATACTCGAACGATAGCAATTTTACCTGCTAACACGCCCTCTTTGTTTTGGTATCGAAGGCGCATATTCCCGAATCAAGTACTGATTTTTAATGAACGAGGAGAAATGGAGTCGCACTCTCAAAGCGGGTTTAGTGCATTTACAATAGCCATTCCAGAAGAGTGGTATTTAATATTGTGTAGAGGAAATAAGTACTTACTTTCTCCAGATGAAAAAGTTTTAAGTTGTTCACCAATCATGAATTTGGCACTCTGTAGGAAATTGAAAAACCTTCTTTATGGTAATTGTAATCAAAGTACAAGAGATATTGAATGGAAGGTATTCCAGATGTTACATACGCTATTTGCAACCCAAATTGTTGCTAAGGAGACAATATCAAAAAAAAGGCGTTCTCAGGTACTCGCAACAGCGTTAGAGTTTATACATGCATCTAACTATAACGTTCCAGTTGCTGAGTTATGTAAAGTGACCAATACTTCGGAAAGAACACTTGAGAGGATATTTTCTGAAAGTATAGGTATTTCACCAAAACAATATATTAAGCGTTATTTGGTAAAAGACATTGAAGCTAAATTAAAGAAGAACCTTTTGAGTGATTTATCTATAGGTGATATTGCGTATAAATATGGGTTTGCCCATCACGGACAGTTTTCCCAAAGTTTTAAATTGATTACAGGTGTAACCCCACAGAGCATAAGACATCTGCTTAGTTAATGATTTCAATTTTAACGTGAGTTTAACGTGGACATACACCTTCAAATTTAGTGCTCATCTTATCGGGCACGCTACGGCTAATATTCGCTAGATTAGGGTCAGGCCTTTCATTGTGCGCCACAAGATCAGGTATACTTTTTCTATTACCAGAAGTCACTTTTAGAATTTAAGCTTTAACTAACTGATGTCCATTTAAGAGGTAGTTCAAACATTTGGCTGTTAGTTTTATCATTAGTGGACAACTTCCCATCCGGTCTGTAGGCTGACTTTTTAACTTCTGATAGGTATGCAGCCTAGTGTTAATTAAGCTCCTGTTGAGCGCCGTTGTCTTATCGTATTTTCTCGCTGAAATTAACTACGATGATAGAAAAGTTAATATTTCGGGTCGTTACCAGCTAGAAAACTCTGTATGTGACCGTTACTGATTGCCGTTTTGAAATAGCAGAAGCCAATTGAATGATAGATTTTGTCTGAAGCTTGTAAATCGTTTCTGCCCATTGTTTGCTAGCGAGATTTTAGACCAATGAATATAGTAGCTAGCTTTCAGTAGATTTATTTATGATTGGGAACTAAGCGATGATGCTGGAAAGCTTCTAATTTTGAGGCGCGGCAGGTTATACTGATTTTGCGTGATGGTGAGTATACTTCTAACTCAAAGTATTGGCTCGTTCTATGTTGGAACGACATACAAGCTCTAACCTTTTTCACAGAAATTAACTGGGTCAAAGTACAAATCTGCCATGCTGACTATAAAATTACAAATAATCAGTATGGTAGATATGAATAGCTTTGAGATTCAGATTCAGATTCAGATTCAGATTCAGATTCAGATTCAGATTCATTATAGCGAAGAACAGCTGTTTAAATATCTAGTCAATTAAAATCGGTATCCTACGTCGACTAGCCATTGACCAGACTTATACCCACTTGTTTCTTTGGAGTAACCAACTCCAGTCATAAAGTGTTTGCCAAATTCGCCTTTCACTCCTGTTGACACTAAGATATCGTTCCAAACACACAAATCATTGAGAGGAGGAAGTACGGACTCATTAGGGTTAATGACGCTCTCTAGTTTATGGTTTGATAAACGAGAAAGCTAACCTAGTGAGGCCTATTTAGATAACAGCTTAGAGGTACATAAAAATACTTGGATTAACCCCCGCCTCTTAACGGTGTGCGCCCTTTTGTAGAGTTCCTATTTATCCAAGACATCACTACACCTGCTGCGGCTCCATAGACATGCGATGCCCAACTGACATGGGGTTGAAATGAAAATAAACTCCATAACAAACCGCTGTATAGTACGAGAACCAACAAGCCTATAAATAGGTTTTTTAAAGTTCTATTCAGTAAACCATAACTTATCAAAAAAGCGCAGTAACCAAAGATAAGTCCACTCGCCCCAGCATGTACTCCGGAGCTCCCCAGAATCCATACACATCCTCCTCCTAATAAAGTAATACCGATGCTTATCCGCCAGAAAATAGCTAACCCTAATTGACGAACCAGCAGCATTAGTATGCAAATGGGTATTAGGTTAGACGCGAGATGGGACCAGGAATGATGAATAAAAGGTGCCAGTGGTATACCCAAAAGGCCAATAGATTGTCTCGGTAAGATCCCCCAACTTGATACGTAGCCAAGCGATAAGGAATTAAGAGTTTGTATAATTATGAGGCCTACCGCGAAGATAAATACAGGTCTTAAATGTTGCTTTATGATGCCATTTTTCATTCTGAATAACTCCAATAATTTATAATGCAGTACTCATTAGTAGCGAATAGTTTAAAGGTAGCTATCACCTGATCACACGATTATCCAACTTAACATCATTTTAATGAAAACGAACCCCTCGATTAGAGTGAATGGAGTAAATTGACCATTAATTAGAAGGAAACACCTGGTTTTTTTGTGTCACTGTAGTTACTCAAAGTATCATTTTTTCGTCACTCAGAAATGCCCCATTGTGTGTAAACGAGACTTGTAGTGGGGAGCATGGTAACGAGTGTAAGAGTCGGATCGTGTTCGAGTAAACACACTTAAGATTACGCACTCGCAGCAAACATAAATGTGATAATTCCAATAACAAGAATCTTGGGCAGAACGCTTTCAAATGACATAATAAGCACCTTGTTTTATAAATGTGAACGTCTGTTTGTTGTGAAATTTATAACTGATTCAACGGGTTAATTCAAAGCGCGATATCCTCTACCTTGCATACAATTCCTCATTAGTTCGTCCCGTTCTTTCTGATTTGTATTTTTGGCAGAATTTTTAGAGCCTCTGGCTGATAACACCCCAACAGTCGTCCCGATGGCGGCACCCTTTTTTGCTGCACTGCTTCCCGAATTCCCAGAAATACTCCCCGCTAACGCTCCGGTGGTTGCGCCTCGTAGACCTCGTTTAACCCCTTGCTCAGCGGCTCCAGCTGATTCATGTTGACCTACATTAACGAGTAGATCAGAGCATTGCTGCTGATCTAGGTTGAATTGCACAGAATCGTACTGTAATTCATCAAACACCAAAGTATGCCCATTGGCGTAGGTTGGTACTGCTGAGAATAGAACAACACCCGCTATCGCGAGAGCGTCGTTAAGTAGGTTTCGTTTTTTCATGTGTGTCTCCAGTAATAAGCGGCTTGATTAGCTACTGGAGATTATAAAGTTAGATTTGAATTATAGTAATCAGGTTATCTATGCTTGAATTATAAATTTCATTTATGATTAGAGAGCGCTTCTCTTAATTTCTCTCGTACTTGTAGATGTTGTTTATCCTTCAAATAGCGCCGATGGTATAGCATCCGAAACTTAATGGTATTGAGCTCAAGTGGAATAGTATGAATTCTCAACCCAAGTACTGGTGCGAGTTTTTCCGCAAAAGAACGCGTAGAGGCGGCGATCAAATCTGTCGTGCTTGCAAGCATCAACATACTCGATATGGAACTCGTTTCTATCTTAACATTACGTGGTTGAATATCTTTGTCAGACAGAAACTCCACCGTATTCATGTCGCCACGCCTAAATTTAAGCGCTATATGCTGCTCTTGGAAATAGTCTTCTTGGTTAAGGGTTTCTCCAATCCGTGGATGACCAATTCGAGTGAGACAAACCGCCTCATCTTCGAACAACGCCTCCTCTATTAGTGAATGCTTTTTACTGGATATTACGTCTATCACAATGTCCACTTTTTGAGAAATGAGAGCGTCAAACAGCGCACTCTCTTCAAGTGGTGCTTCGCTGAATCGTACCCCTTTAATGTCGCTTACAAAGTGGATTAGGCTCTCGGTACAGTAAACATTGAGATCATCCGCTTGCTTCTCGATGCTCCCCATAATATTGAGTGGGTCCTCGATTTTATTCGCGAGTGATACCGCCGCGCCAGTCGGAGCGATTCCTCGGCCTTCACGAACAAAAAGTTTCTTACCTACAACCGTTTCTAAACGTTTGATTGCAGCACTAACGGCTGGTTGGGTTAAGTCTAATTGTTCAGATGCTACAGTGATTGAACGCTGTCTATATACCGCAATAAAGGTAGTGAGTAGATTAAGATCCAAAGCTTTAGCCTCTTATTTATAATATCAGATAAGACTAGGTCATTATGCCACCTTAATCGTTCCATTGTCGTCCTCCGTGGATTTTAATCTACTACAAAAGGAACATTCACAAGCGAATAGTTAAGCGGTTCAGAAAGAACACAATCACTAGAATTCGGCCATCCTAGCGATTGTGCAATTATGGGTATTTTCAGGCACAGATCAGCGTGTTAAAGAAAAAAGTAATTGTTCGATTTCCTCACCCAGTAGTGACTCTTTTTCATACAGTTTATCTGCTACTGAATCTAATGAAGACCGATGTTCAGTCAACCTCTGTTCCACTGACTTTTCTGCTTTTATTATCCATTGCTGCACCGCGGTTTGGGCGTTCAACAGCAATTCACTCTCTTCGTATTTGGTGAGCATTCCAACGTTTACCGGGCCAATTGAAGGCTCGAGTCCGCCTTCGTATATGGCGTGCATCGCTAATTTCGTTGCCTTGCTTATATCATTCGATGCACCTGAGCTGATTTCATCTGCTTTTGCGGAAAAAAGCTTTTCAGCGACTCTTCCCGCCAATAACACCTCTAACTGATTCAAAATACGAGCGACCGAATAACCTTCATACTCCTCTTCTGCTCGAGTCGCGACAAAACCCAACGCCTGATCCCGCGGTTCAATCGTAACAAAATCAATCTCTTGTTTAGGGAACAACAACGAAGAAACAAGAAGGTGCCCTGCTTCATGATAGGCTGTACGTTGTTTTTCGCGCTCGCTTAATACAATATTCTCACTTGGCGATCCGTAGGACACTCGCACCATAGTTTTTTTGATCACTTCAACCGTCAGTGGATTATTTTCTCCCACCACTTGATAAATTGCTTCTCTAAATACTTGGTCGATTTGAGCGGAAGACATCCCTCTTGATGATGCAACCAAGTCATTTAAGTCTGCGGTGACAAACTCAACGTTATGCCTCGCCGAAAACTTGGTAAAGAATTGCTCTCGTGCATGACGATTAGGTAAATCACAAAAAATAGTTTCGTCAAATCGGCCCGGGCGGACAATAGCACTGTCTAACAGCTGCGGGTGGTTTGTTGCCGCCATCACAAATACCGCATCATCACCCGACACAAACCCATCCATTTCTGACAGTAAGGCATTGACGGTCAGGTTGCGATCGCGGTCGGCACCTTGTTCACTGTCGGAACGACGGGATGCAATCGCGTCGATCTCATCAATAAACACCATCGACGGGGCGTATTTTCTTGCCGTAGCAAACAGCTTTTTAATATTTTGTGTTGTACCACCAGAACTAGAAGATGATAACTCAGAAGCTGAAACCGCAAAAAATGGCAATCCACTCTCCCCTGCCACGGCTTTCGCTAAAAGCGTCTTACCCGTTCCGGGTGGTCCTGCAAACAGAAAACCACTTGGTATAGGCACGCCAAAATGGCTCAGTTTTTCTGGTGTCTTAAGCCAACTAATGACGTCTATCAGCCGTTTTTTTGCTCTCTCCAATCCAATGACGTCATCTAATTTAATCGTTGGTAGACTCATTTTAAATAAGTCGTTTGCTCGCAAGTCATCCGTTTGTACTACCTGGTTCACTGATTGACGGTGAAATAGAACATTAAAGCCCTGCTCAAACGGGGTGACAGAACAGTGATAGCTCAATGCCTCCCTGCGTCTTGTCATGCTGGATAAATCGTGCTCTATCGCTAAGTAGTATTGTATTCGTTCTATCATTGAGGGAAACGAATGATCAAATTTTGACAGCTCAATACTAAAGTGTTCTCTCACATCATGAGACAGGCTAACCGAGTCATCTTGTTCGTCTTCATTCACTATACGATAGGTGAAGATAGGTAGCTTACTGTGCTTTTCTAACTCATCAGAAAGAAAATACAGCAACGAACTGTGACTATTTTCTATCGTATCAATATCAATAAGCAGCGCGTCTGGAAGGTGTATTTCTATGGCGCTTTTTATCTTATCTTTATCACTGCAAAGAGACACATCATTCTTCATACTGGTACAATTAAGTAATTCAAAAACTCTCGAGTCATTATCTAACAGCAGTAGTTTGCTATGAGAATGTGGCTGTCCGTGTTCTTCATTGTCGACCTGAACGTCAAACACCATCTTGTCGTGAGGAAACTGTTCAAAAAATGGCGTCGCCTTATTCAGGATTTGCGACTGAACTTTTGCTGAAACGCCCTTTAACCCTCGAACCGAAATGTCCGGCGCCATTGTTTTTAGCAAGAATCCGGCAAAGTTATCAGGCCAGCCAAAGGTAAGTTGCGGGTCAGGTTTTTCTTTTTCTTCTAGTTCACGATCGGCCAAACGCAACAAATGGTTAATCTTGAGTGATGAGAAAATAATGGGGTAACCCTTCGCTAATCGGTTAACAAATTCTGGTGACAATTGCGTTTTACTCGACGGATTTTTAGAACTGCGCAAAATGTCAAAGATACTAATAGAACGATTCTGTGGGTTATTCGCTATAATATCTTGGCCAAGGTTGGTCGTAAATATAATGATACATTGGCTAAAATCCACCACTTCTTGACTGGTTTGATCTTTAGCGAGTCCACTGTCTAATATCGACAACAGCGACTGAATGACTGTGCTGTGCGCTTTCTCTATTTCATCAAACAACAGTATTTGTCTCGGTTGCGCCCTAACAACATGGGTCAACATACCTAAGCTAGCGTCTACATATTGAATCCCAGTACCAAATAGCTTTAAGCCATCACGACTGTCTGCATAGTGCTCCATATTAAATACGTTGAATTCATAGCCGGTTTTTTCGTATTCGTTTAACTCGCTCAATAACTGAGAAGCCAGAAATGTTTTCCCGACGCCTGATGGGCCAACAAACGTATAAATAGTGCGCGGTCCCTGTTGGGAATCAATACTCGACGTCAAATATCCTTGGCATAAACTGTTTATCGCACTTTCCTGACCAATCACTTTCTTACTCAGCTTTCGTTTTATACCTTGGCTAGATAAGGACCTAAAAACCAGATTATTTTTTCTTCTGTTATTGAACTCTATATAGCTGACATCGTCATTGTTACTGAGCATTAATTGGTCAACAAATACCCCTGTACCCATTTTGTTATCGGTAAAAGCGTTCGCGAAGCAGTGTTGGACATAAGAAGAGAGCTTCAGTTTTGAAACACATTTCTTCGCGACTTGATACCAAGTAGAAGAAGGGTCGCCAAAACTGCGACTCTCTGAAAAACGAAACAGGTTTGAACGCAGTGCGTACACCTTCTCACTAAACATCAATTGATAGCTTTGGCATTGAAAGTTCGAAGCAAGTTTATCTAATATGGCAGTTTCATGAATAAGCGCAGCCAGTATCGTCGCTTCCGTCACCTTAAGTTCTAATGCCGCCTCTTTCTCCAAATCTTCAATTGTTTTATCCGAATGCTGAGATAGGTATTCGCCCGTGGCAATAACGGCAATTTCTTCAATGAAATTCTTTCCTATGTTATCCATCATTGGATAACTTTCTGCTAGTGCAAAAGGGAGAAGAGGTTTCGATTTATTCGACCCATGGTCATTCGTGTCATAGGTAATTGATTCGTAAGAAGTTGGCTGATTCGACATAGATTGTTCCAATGGTGATTCATCTAACGCAGTTTGATTATGAAGATCATTCACATCGGCATCAGACACATTGCTCACCTGTTTTTCAATGGTTAGAAAATCAAAATCCGATTCAATATGTAACCTATGTTCTTGTTCATAGTTGACAAACTTCTCTCTAACTTGAGTACAAAACGTTGAGACATCATAGTTCAAGTTATTGTCATCAGATGATGCAATAAGGTTAAAATGATCAGATATCAGCGTTGTACCACCCGCCTCTTTAATCGCAGTAATGATTTTTTCTTCATCCAAAATATCGATATTTATCGCTTCAACGAAACACAATCCTTCCTTATTAACCACAAGGTCATAGTTCAACATTGTCGACAAAAGACGTGGATCGTTAATTAATTTGTCTATGGCAACGAGTACGATGGGTAAGAGAGATTTACTGCTCGCTAAAAAGGTCGTCTCGAGTGGATTACCATTCCAAAAAATATGATTTTGGTTAAAGAAAGCCTTCACGAGATTATATTTATTCATTAATGAGTCCTAGCGCTGGATGATTAAGGTTTTAACACGATGAAAGAGTGTAATCTGAATTGAATTTCAAGCGTAATGCGGTGTAGATAATTAGTTTATCCAGTAGCTCATTAGGCATCACCCCGTCACTGAACTGATGGCTTTAACGTTCATCTTACTTGCTCTCACTTTATACAACTATACGGTATAAATCCCAACAATAACATGATGAAAAAATTACAAAAATTTATTTTAACCGTATATGGTTTTGATTGGGAAACTACCCTATAATTCGCGAATATAATAAAATACACAGAAAAGTGCATAGATGAAATTTCTTACAATTAGTTTATTGGTTGGCTTATTTTTCGCTCTCCTTGGTTTTAAGAAGAACAAACCTCGCTTACAAAATATCGGTGTAAATGTTGCGGCCTTGATTGTTATTTATGTTGTCGCCTCAATGGCAGGCCCAGCACGTTACACCATTGATCTAGAACAATCACCGGTAGTTATTGACAATAAATCCTATCTTGTCGCGTGGAAAATTAATCGTGTACTTCCATTTGAATGGCTGGCAGTGGCCAAGTATATCGACCATGATACAAAAACTGGTGGTATTGATCTGTACAAGAGAATACCGGAAAAGCAACGAAGAGAATTAAAACAAAGCTACCAAGGTGAGGGACTATTCACTCAATATTTAATATTCATTTTGTTCACTGCTTGGGTCGTTGTTTATAGAAAAAAAATAAAACGACGCCCTGTAACTATCCATCTATCAACCCCAGCAAAAACGCAAGGGAAAATGACTAAACAGGCCATCAATGATTGCACCAGTTTGGTCGTACTAAATGAATGGATTGATACAATACAGAGAAAACCATTTTATCGGTTTTACTATAAGAAAAGTCGATTAACGCTGTGCCACACGAGAAAAGTATCCCTTCAAAAAGAACTCTCACAGGCATTCTATGCCATTGCCAAAAGCATCCACATTCGAGCTAATACCTCGTCCGATGGAATGTTCGATAACACCAGTGAAAAAGGCTATCTTCCGCTTTGGGTCGCAAAAATGTTACTTAAAGGTGAATATGAATTCGGTATCGATATCGAATTGAAGGCTGAAGGGCCTCACCCTAAGTTAGAACACCTGACAACATACGGCCGAAATGTTAAAAAATCAAACTCCGAAGAAAAAACCCATACCCTTGTTTGGCAAGACGATAGACCAACGGAAAGTATCAAGAAGACGATTGAAAAGCCACTCATCGACAGTATTGAAAGTTCGCTAAACGCTATTTTACCTAAAGGTTTGGTCACATTTTCTAAGGACAGTACCACTCGAATAAAACTGTCTATTTCATCTGTCGATTATACGGATAATGCTGATAATATCGTGCAGTTTGCCTTAGGGGAGAAATACTACCTTTTCGCAACCCCGTCTTATCAACTTTCTACCAACGTTCTTGGTTCTGGATTTTTGTTAAGCTCGAAGTCAGTACCATTGCAGAATCCTCAAATTACTGATATTTCAAACAAGGCATTAACGTCAGAACCAAAAATAAAGATGCCAAAGCCAAAAGAAAACAAAATACCAAGCTTCTGCACCAACATAGTAAAAGTAAAAATAATCTCTTCTGTAATCGAAACCTTATTTATTCCTTTACCTAGTAGTGGGGTAAAAACCTCGATGGCCGCGGCACGCAAGATTGATGAGTTATATACAGAACTGGCAAACGACGTGCAGTCCGCGGTATTAGATGAACTCACCAGTGAAGCGATGGATATCGCTATACAAAACATGATAGAGAATGACCCGGTGATGTTTGTTTCATTACTAGACAGCGTAAGTAGCGAACTGCTATCTCTGGGCATTGAGCAAGAGCTACTCAGTGAAATGGCAAGCTCCATTATGGCGGAAGTCGCCGCAATGGCAATTTCAGGTTTAATAGAGGATTAACAGATGATCAGACTATTTACGTTATTATTAAGCTTGGTCATTTCAAGTAACGCGATGGCAAGTTCAGGAATCACTGGCACCGTTTATCGGTATCTTAAAGAAGAGCTTTTCGGAACGGTCACTCACGAATCTGTTGGTTTTTTCGGATCATTAGATAAATTTGTAAAGAAAAATGACGTCCGTTTTGCTGATGCAGATAACAGCGTTCCGATAAAATTTACCGACTTAGGACAATACGACTTAGGTTTATATTTCCCAAATAAGGGTTATGTTTATCTCAGCAATTATGACAATATCAAACTGCCAGCTAAGTACGTCGCGGTCACGTTCAAAGATAAAAAGGGTAAAAAAGCGCTCTATCGATATGTGAATATTCCAAAGACTAATCAACCCGTTATCATTTCGGCTTTACCTACCGTCACGAGTCAACAAAAACAGAAAAAACAGTTTCCTTTAAAGGTCTTTACTTACCCTAGCAATGCCACCGTTAAAATAATGAACATCACTCCAAAATACAAAGAAGGAATGATACTCAGAGATGGCAAATATCTCATTCAAGTAAGCAAGAAAGGATATGCAACCTACAGTAAAAAGCTAAACCTATCATGGAATGAACCCAATGTTCATGTTGCCTTGGCAAAGAAATCTTAAGCTTTCATCCGAATAAACACGCGCGAAAAGGATTAGCATTAGTCGATAATATTATTGCTAATCCTGTTTATTATTACTCAACGGGAGCTTCACAGAGTTTTAAACTCCCTATAATACTGACTCGATGCAATACGCTTTAATGACAATAGATAACTAGTCTGACACTAGCCAATATCTAACGCATCTAGCACAGTGATATAACCTTACTTATAAACTAGTTATGTGACTTAATTCGTTTTGGCATTGGTGAAAAATAGCCGACTAAAACCATAACAACACCAACAAAAATAACAGCAAAAACCATCACGATGGTATCTCTATTACTCAAATCTATAATAAGCATCTTAACTACGGTGAGTCCAAACATTAACGTACCAAGCCACCACAAACTCACTATTTTAAGTCGCGAACCGGCGGAGGTTGCCACCATGGCTAACATACTCCAAAGTATGGCTATTCCTGCTTGAAAAATACCAGATTGCCACAAAGATGGAAGCGTATAACTGGTTGTCGTGTAGCCGCTTACTGCTCGAGCTAATGCACAATGTGCAAATATAACACCCGTTACTGCGCACCATGTTGCGATTTGTACTTTCACGCTGTACCGGACCGGAATATATCTGTTTATCGTTATTTGGGTGTTTTTATTCCGTAACCAAACGGCAACAATGATGACAGTTGCAATGGCAGTGAGTTCTATAGCATTCAAAATAGGTAGCCACATAACATTCGCTATCTTTACATTAAATATAGGCAAACTGTATAGGACGAACGCAGCAACTATAGCAACCATAGGAAGCAAAATAGCTTGTTGATATAATGGTAAGTATGGTTTCAAAGGCCACTTATTTTTAAGTTTGGGCACGTAACAAACCGAAATAAAGGCTGTAGATAACCATGGTAATAATAGAACGCCTTCTTCAATGTTAAGATCGAATACTTGATATATGTAGATAAAACAGCATAGTGCCAATCCATAAAAGTGAATCGCGTGACTGCCATAAACAACGCGTTTTACTGCGATTTTATGATTAATAAGATCAGTGATGGCAGCATATATGTCATATTTTATAAAGGCATAAAGTATGGCAAAAACGCCCACAACTACCCCACCTCGTTCCGTCCATTCAACGTGAGTTTCAGGCGCAACGACAAAAACCGCCAATAACATAATCCAAAGAGGTGATAGCCAAAACAACTGACTGATTGGTAACCAACGTGTCGCTCGGTACAAAAAGAAACA
The DNA here is from genome assembly GCF_042465995.1 of Vibrio frigidus. Taxonomy (NCBI): domain Bacteria; kingdom Pseudomonadati; phylum Pseudomonadota; class Gammaproteobacteria; order Vibrionales; family Vibrionaceae; genus Vibrio; species Vibrio frigidus. The sequence goes on from NZ_JBCDMC010000008.1 coordinate 219,116, forward strand.
GATTGAAAGAGCAGCAAGAAGGTAAATAGCCAGAACTAGATCAGTGCTGACATGCCAAGTTGCGCGACTTGACGCGGTTAGTATTAATACCCCTAACAACACGTTAAAGCACCCCATAGTGCAAAGTGAAAGCGTTTTCGAATACATTGAAAAGGTCGTTTTATACAGTAATGCCACTGAAACCATTATGGCTATTCCGCTAACAACAAGATGATTTAGTTGGGAGCTGTAAAAATAGAGAGCCATTATTAACGGTAATAGCAACGTACTCCAACAGAGCGTTGGTCTAGAGAACCTGTGACTGCAAAATAAAAGTATACCGACAAATAGAAGTTGAATAACCAATAGATAATTCGATTCTGTCGATATCACCCACCACCAACAGACACCAATTACCATCACGACCGTCACCATCGAAATAATGGAAACCACCGTATTAGTCACTGTTAACCAGCGTGTCTTATAACTAAACTTCCAATCAGAGGCATAAAAAGCCAGCACAAACGCGACTAACACAACTTGAATGACCCATGACCATATCGTCAAAGGTTGAAACAGAATGCTTTCTTGCCACTGATACAATTGATACAAACTCGCCACTAAAAATCCAAGCCCAACCAACGCAAACTTATTCCTATTCTGTTGATTGCTCAACCACAGAATGATCGCTGCTTTTAACGCATATATAATGGCCGTTGAAGAAGCACTAACGAACACTGGAATGGCCATTGCCAAGAATAGCAACGCGAAACTTTTGTATACACTAACTAGCTGATCATTTTTTTGATATTTAAAGGTTATTGCCGCCGCTGACGCATAACATAAGAACAAAAACAGTGATGAATAAGCCGTATACATCGCAATGGATTCTGTTGCTGTATAAAAGAGAGCGTAAGAAGTAAGAGGAAGAGTGAACACTAAACTATTAGAGATAATCTGCGTATTTTTTGAAAATTCTTCACCCGCGTGAGAATGCGCCAGTAAAAAATACAACACAAAATAACTTGCTAAAAACGGCAGCGTTTCCAACATTAATATTGGCTGATATGAAAAAACCAACCATGCTTCAATTAAAACAAAAGTACATACAACGCCAGATTTTTCCAAAAAATACCATCTTTTCTTGTAGGCCAGAAATACAAGGCCAACATTCAATAGCAGATAATATCCAAGTAAAATGAGATGATTTCCAGCGGTACTCGTAGACAACAATACAGGAACAGCAAAGCCCGCGACGGCTGCCACAACGGCCATAATTTGTGTATTTTGAAGTAAGGCAAGTAATGTAGTGATGACGACCAATATGGTAACTAATACAAACGTTAACTCAATAGACAAGAGAGAGAAATAGCGCCCCGCGGCTATCGACACAAGATACAGCAAAGCCATACCACCACCTTGCAAAATAACACCGAAATGGTTCGGTTTGTTCCGTAACCTCCAACCCAGACCAACACAACAGATACCCGCTATCGCTACAGCTAACAGTTTAAGTTCAAGCGGTACGCTAAACGCCTCATAAGTTAGTTTGATTAGAAATGACAGCCCAACAAATACAATCGATAGACCAACCAAAGCAATAGGGCTGATTTTATCAATAAATTGAGTAATTGGATCAGGCAGCGCTTGTTTTACCCGATAAAGCAGACGAGTAAATTTGGCTGTATAATTGCTGTTTCTTCGTGGAATTGACTCCGAGGCTAAGCTTATCGTTCCCTCAAGTTCAGGAACAGTCATAGCCTGAGCATCCGATATGACATAGTCTTCCGCGTTATTTTCAAGGTCACGAAAGTCTTCGTCTTCTACCTTATAAGACGCTGGAATTGGGATTTCATTATCGTTAGTTTGTTGCTTTTCGAATTCCATACGCAACAAGGTATGATCCGTTTTGAGCCTTTCCAATTGCTCACGTAGTTGTGTTGTCAATGTACTGGATGATTTTGCTTTATTAAACGCTACGATAGATATGATAATGGGCAACAGAAAAAATAGAGCAGCGCCAAAGAAAAAAGTCAATTCATCCATAAATCTACATTCTTAAAAATAATTATTTATTTCAGTAGGCTATCATAATGAATGTACTAAAAGTAATCCTTATCCTATTAAAGATATAGGATTAATTGGCGTTTTGAACCCATATCAAACCGATGACTAATTCTGGACACAGCATCATTTCTTAGTTATTTAGCTTTCTATATTCACCTTGTCTATCCAATACATTTACGATAAACATTATCTATGGGTCAATTCACCACACCGCTACACTTAGCAGGATCGCAGGAACAAGTGCACTAAAGTTTAGACTCAAAGTTAGAACTGAAAATCTCACTCCATTACGGCTTTCATTCTCTTTCTTTAAAAAGCAAAAAACTCCCCAGCACGAAGTACCGGAGAGTTTGACTGTAAGCTTAATTATTCATCTAACGATTAACTACCGTAAAGAGTTAAACGGGAGATTAGTTTACTTGATTAGTCAATTTCTGAGGTTTATCCACTTCCGTCAATAACCCTTTAAGTAAGCTCACACTACCCAACAACAGAATAATCGTAAACGGCAATGCAGCAATAATGGTGATGGATTGCAAAGCTTGAATAGATTGAGTACCACCAATCCACAACATAACCATTGCGATAAGACCAGAAATAACAGCCCAAACCACTTTCTGTTTGACCGGCACTTCTAATTTACCACCCGCCGTCATGCCATCAATAACGATAGAGCCCGAGTCTAATGTTGTCACAAAGAAAACGATAATCAGTACTACCGCGATAACGGATAAAACATTTCCAAACGGGTAAGCATCTAACATATAGAATAAGCTTAGAGAGACATCCGTAATACCTTGATCAAGACCTAACTGCCCCACCTTGTCGATCACCTGTTCAATAGCAACGCCACCGAAAATAGACATCCAAGCTGTTGTTACCAATGTCGGGATAAGCATTACACAAAGAAGAAACTCGCGAACGGTGCGTCCTTTAGAGATACGTGCTACGAACATGCCAAAGAAAGGGGCATACGCGACCCACCATGCCCAATAGAACACAGTCCAACCGTGCAGCCAAGTTGTGTCGTCGCGGCCAGAAGTTTGACTCAACGGAAGAATGTTTTTCACATAGCCCGTCACAGCGGTAACCAAAGAATCCAATACTGTAGTGAAATTCAATACAGCAATAAGTCCAAGAAATACAAACGCAATAACCATATTCAGATTACTTAAAAACTTAACGCCACCATCCATTCCACGCATAACAGACACAATCGCTAAGCCCATAATCAATACAATAATGAACTGCTGAAGGTAGATGTTATTTTCTATCCCAAAAACATGACTGATACCGCTAGCCGCTTGCGTGCCCCCTAAACCAAGAGACGTCGCTAGGCCAAACAAGGTAACCAGTACCGTTAATATGTCAATTACATCACCCGTTTTGCCCCAAACTCGATCACCCAACAAGGGGTAAAAAACAGAGCGCATTGAGAGTGGCAACCCTTTATTGTAAACAAAGTAGGCAAGGCAAAGTGCGGTCATACCATAGATAGCCCATGCATGTAAGCCCCAGTGGAAGACGGTTGCGCCTAATGCCAATTCACGACCCGCTTCTGTGTAAGGTTCTGCATTAAGTGGAGTACCAAACCAATTGGTGAAGAACGCCGTTGGCTCTGCAACCCCCCAGAAAATGAGTCCAATACCCATACCTGCGGCGAATAGCATCGAAATCCAAGATGCTTTTGAATAATCCGGAGTAGCATGTTCACCACCTAAGCGAATTTTACCTAGAGGTGAAAACGCTAAAATAATGGCAAAAATTAACAAGATGTTGGCTCCCCACATAAAGAGGAAGTCAAAATTTGACAGCGCCGCACCCTTAATGGAATCGATAGCGGCTTTTGCATCTGCTGGCGGTAATGCGAGAAGGGTGACAATAAAGAGAATAGACAAGCCGACTGAGGCGACGAAAACGGTGTTATGGAAGTCCATACCCCATTTACTGATGTTATCTTGACCAACTTGATAATCAGTAGAATCAATACTGTATTTTTTTGATTTAAAAATCATAAATTATGATGTTCACATATCCGAATCAACGAATACAAGGAGCAACTCCATATCCATTACTATTTGATTAGCTAGCCACATCATATAAACATGATAATAATCTCCGCTGAAGGTGATTAATGGCTTTTGCTCAATCCCAAGCGGCGTACTGTAACACAAAATGGTGCAAATCTATCTGTTCGGCTGTTATCTAACCACTGCTTGCAACTCACTTAATGGGGGATTTTTGAGCTATGGATACCAACTGTCTCGACTATAAAACGCTGCTGGACATTTCCAAATTACGAATTTCAGAAGAAGAAAATACTTCGAATAACATCTACTATTTCTCGTTCCCGCGCTCCAGCGTGGGAATGCATACACTACTTAGCGATCCCACGCCAGAGCGCAGGAACGAGGACAAATAGGTTATTTCTGTTTAGGACGGAAAGGCTTTATAACCTCTTCGTTGCATTTCAAGTAAGGACCTTCCATCAGGTCGATGCAATAAGGTATCGCAGGGAATACCGCATCCAGACACTCACGGATGGATTTCGGTTTACCAGGTAGGTTTACAATTAAAGTATCATTACGAAGACCAGCGGTCTGGCGTGACAAAATAGCGGTTGGAACGAATTTCAGCGATTCAGCACGCATAAGTTCGCCAAAACCAGGCATCATACGATCACAAATGGCTTCTGTTGCTTCAGGAGTGACATCGCGCTTTGCCGGTCCTGTGCCTCCGGTTGTAACAATCAGACTACAATTCTGATTATCAGCCATGTTGATCAATGTAGCTTCGATAATATCCTGTTCGTCTGGGATCACTTCATAGACAGGTTCCCATTCAGAAATTAAATATTCATTCAGAGTTTCAATAATTGCCTTACCAGAAATGTCTTCATATACACCCGCGCTTGCTCGGTCGCTGACCGTAACAATACCGATTTTAGCTTTTGTCATTTGTTGTCCCTTTGGCTAAATTCTTGTTGAAGGCCAAGTGTAAAGAATTAAGTCGAGAGGATAAACCTTGGAAGAGAAAAATCAGTCCACCATGAGAAGTATCTATTCGCCTTTACCTCATGCTTTGTCGCTTTCTCACTGATTTTCACGAAAACCAATATCATTCCCATGAAAATGGAGATCTAAACTCACCAAGATTCCCGTTTTCACGGGAATGACGAAGTATTTAGCACTAACCGAACAGCATTACTTAACCATCGGGCCTTTTTTATTTCGTAGAATTTTTCAAAATTATAGGCAGTAATTTAGTGGTGGAAAATAAAAATCCCTGCTCATTTTGTCATGATCAGGGATTCAACGTTCTTTATCTAATGCTACATAAATAAAGGGCTAAACAATCTTCTCAGCGCTAACAATAACACCGTCGGTATCTGCATACAGATAGTCGCCCGTTTTTACTTCAATGCCACCAAACGACAATGGAACGTCTCTCTCGCCAGAGGTGACAGGAATAGATTTTCTTGAACAGGTGCCCAAAGCATAAAGAACAACCGGAATGTCTTTGATTTGAAACGTATCGCGAATATAACCATTTACGATGATGCCAGCGTAGTGATTGTTATGTGCAAATTTCATTAGGTTTTCACCAACAACAGCAAAGTATTCTTGGTCTACATCAACAACAACAACCTTACCTGTGCCATCTTCATCTCTTAGAAGCGTGATCAGATCTGAATTGTTTTTGTTTAACTTAATGGTGACAACGTCACCCTGACATTTATCAGCACCACCAAAATTTTGGTACCCAGCACCCAAAACACGTGTTCTTTCTGGGTGCTCATCACAGATATCTGCGGTAAAAAATTCCATAAATCATCCTTGTTTTTATCAATTTTAGACTTTTAAGTTCATTTCGCATTCTAGCATTCATATATAGCCAAGTAACCCCAATATACTGGCTCAGTAAAAAATTATTGGCACTTGGACACCCACTCTTTTTACATCTTTTTTTAGTGTGGTATGCTGCAAGCAACTGGATCTAAAAAGATGTCCAGACGCCTAATGAACATTGGTATAAATACGAGCAGAATTTCAATTCAGCCATCCAAACAGACAGACAATCCTAATACGGAAATCAGGAAAGGTTTTTTATGAAAGTAGTGACTGGAGTAGTTGGCAACGATATCCACGTTGTGGCCAACCGGCTCATTGAACTCTCGCTCGAAGCGAGAGGGTATGAAGTGTTTAATTTGGGTGTGAATACGCACCTAGAAGAATTCTTCGACGCGGTTGTGGAGACCGGTGCCGAAGTACTGCTCATCTCTTCACTTAATGGTGAAGCAGAAGGATGGAGTCGAGAAGTCAGAGCGTTAAAATCTCACTATAAAGGATTGGATGACGTCATCATGATGATTGGTGGCAACCTAACGGTGGGTGCGGGTGACGCAGATGAAATTGTTAAAAAGTACAAAAAATATGGCTTTGACTTGGTTTGTCACCAAATCGACCTTAATACTGGCCTTGACCTTTTAGAACAGTTTATAGAAAGGAGAGGTCAAGCATGAGCCTGCTTCAAGAAGAACGTGAGATAATTCTCAGCAATGAGTACGTCGATACCTTTGATTTTGATGAAGTAAATGAATTCGTCACAAACGCTAGCAAAGAACTGTTTATCTCTCACCATTTCAAGAAAAAAGAGAAAATGCTCGTTCAGCCTCGCGGTGGTTTTCCTACCTATAAAAAACAATTCGCTCTGAATGAGTTTTTCGTTAACGCAAACGTCGATGTGCTTCCTCTTACGATAGATTCAAACACCCGTCTTAACGATTATGGTACAGCAAAAAAAATGCTTCGCCTTAGTGAAGAAAATGACGTAGATATGCTTAACGGCTATCCGTTGGTGAACCACGGCTATCGCACCACACGTAAAATGATCACGCATTTCAATAAACCGGTCAGTCTACGACACGGAACACCAGATGCGAGGCTACTTATCGAAACAGCCATTGCTTCAGGTATTTTTGAAATTGAAGGCGGTCCAATTACCTATTTACTGCCTTATTCAAAGAACTTCCCATTAGATAAAGCGTTCATGTATTGGAAATATGTAGAACGTGTTTGCGCGAATTATTCTAAGCTTAATGAACCGATTAATCGCGAATCGTTTGGCCCATTAACGGCCACTTTAGTGCCACCTTCTATTACTATCGTTATTCAATTGTTAGAGATGCTGCTTTCGTTGGAGGAAGGGGTTAAGTCTTTTTCTGTATCGTTCGCGCAGCAAGGTTCGATGAATCAAGATATTGTCACTGGCGCGGTCATTAAAAAATTAGCCAGACATTACGCAGAAGCGATTGGTTGTAGCGATGCCAGTATTCATTTAGTTTATCACCAATGGATGGGCGCTTTCCCAACTAACAAAAGCTATGCAGAGCAGTTGATTAACATGTCGACAGTTATTGCATCCATGGTCGGCGCAGACAAAATCATCACCAAAACACGTGAGGAAGCCGTTGGTATTCCAACAAAAGAGGCAAATGCAAAAACTGTTGCCGATACGCAATATACACTCCGTATACTTAACGGATTGCCGAATATCGTTGATGAGCAAGAAGAAGAGATATTAACAGCCGAAGTGATGGCAATTATGGATGCCGTATTTAACGATCCAGCCGATACACTCTGGAGAAAAGCCTTTAACTGCATTAAATGCGGGATAATCGATGTGCCCTTTTCTCCGCATATTATTAACCACAACAAGATGATAACTATTCGTGATGCCAACAAAAATATCCGAATCATCGACCGAGGTGGCGTACCAATCCCAGATCGCTGTTTTGAATATGAGCGCTCGCAATGCGACCTCAATAAAGACACCACCAGCATCGTTAACGACATAATTCATGACATAGGCATTATGCAATGAGCCAGAACGTAGACAAACTATTTATTGATATCGGTAGTACCTACTTTAAGGTGTCCGATTCAAAACAGATTGAGCAACATTTCCGAGACTTCAACAAAGACATACTTGATGATTTGATGCACAAGTGCGGCTCACGAGTCAGCCAATATGAGAAAGAAGATGTCCATATTTGCTCGTCCGCGAATGGCGGTTTAAGCACGTTAATTATCGGCGTCACCAACTCCTTCTCACTAAAATATGCTACGAATATTGCTTTTAACTCCGGTATCAACATCATTGATACTATTCTCTACCAAAACATCGCTGATTATTCGATTCCTAGTGACTTGGTAGACGTTGTGATTGTTGTGGGGGGGATTAACGCGAATGGCGGTATCTTTGGCGAGCCACTCTATCGCTATTTAGAGCAGCTAAACTATTCCAACATTGTCTTCGTTGGTAACGAACCGGACGCGCTAACGCTCACGGAAAAAGTGGGCGGTTTGGTCACCTTACCGAACATTGTCGACGATCGATTGCACATCGTTGAAGATAACCTTAAAGAGTATCTCACCAATCTTTATCAACTCGATATTGAAGGTAAGGAAGATATCAAAGGTCTATATCAGGTCACCTCTAATCAGATCTACTCGACACCTTATATCGTTAACCAAGCGTTACCTTATGTCGATGCGAGTTATTCTGTTGTCGACCCATTTATTTTGCTTGATATCGGTGGTGCTACGACAGATATTCATTACTCCAAAGACCTCGTCATTGACGGCAACATCGTGACAGAAAACGAGTACGACCGTCTGGTCTTTAAAAAACTCGGGGTCTATAAGTCTAAACAGTCTTTGATCTTCGCTGCACAAAACAATGAATTCGTTTATGAGTTGTTGATGCACCTAAAAGTCACTGAGAATATCTTTGAGGAGCAAAGTGAAAAAGCAACGAAGATTCTGATGCAGCTTTCCATCTTTTTAGTCTTATGCAAAATTTCACACTATCGAAAAGCCTATATTAATCTCAAGTTATTGGCGATTAACTCTATTGTGATCACTGGCGGAATTACCAAAGTGCTCTCATCCGAAGAGATAGAAGACATCATCGCCTTTTTCTATAAAAAAATCATGACGTCCGACCATAAGCCCGTCACCATCCTAGACAGCAATTATGATATCTGGACTCTTGGTGCAAAAGGAAAATTAGAATGTCAATAAACTGTATTCGAAGCCTACTAGAAAGCGCCGTTGAGACGCATGCAGATAAAACCGCCATCGTCTTAGACGACAGTCAACTCACCTACGCTGAATTGTTTAAAAAGGTGAATCAAGTTGCGCTGTACTTGAAGGAACTTGGCCTGCCTAAAAACACCCGCATTGGTATCTATTCTAATAAACGCATCGAGCAGATGATTGCGGATCTCGCCGTACTTTCAACCGACTATATCTTGGTGCCGATGAGTAAAATGCTTAAACCTGAACAGGTTAAGTACATCATCAAAGACTGTGATATCAAGTGTATTATTACCGATAATATGAAGTTAGAAAGCATTGAAGAGATCGATTTTGACGGCCATGTCATCTCTTATGATACCGCTAATAAAGAGATCGCCTCTTTTGAAGAGATATACAAATACTACAACAAGCCCTATGAGTGCGATATAAGTGGCCACGACTCAGCGGTCATCACCTACTCCTTCGGTCTTTCTGGAACACCAAAAGGCATCGTTATCTCGCATCGTAATCTTATCGATTCCGCGAGAGTCGTTTCTCAGTATCTAAAACTAGAAACCGATGACGTTATCTCTGGAGTACTGTTCTTCAATCTAGATTACGGCTTAAACCAACTATTCTGTACGCTAATTAAGAAAGCGACTTTAGCCATGCACCGTTTTATTCTACCGGAAGAGTTCTTTAACCATCTGATAGACGACAAAGTAACGGTGCTCCCTGTCATGCCCGTCTATATTTCTCAGATGTTTGATGAAGAATCCACTCGTATTCCAAGTGCCGAACTGTTTGATCGAGTGAAAACCATTACCTCTTCAGGCGGTAACGTCACGGCTAGAATGATAGACGACTGCAAGCGCACTTTCCGTAATGCCGATTTCTATTCAATGCACGGACTCACCGAGGCCTTCCGATCCACTTATCTTGACCCCTCACAGGTACAAATTCGCCCTAATTCTATAGGTAAGCCGATACCCGACGTAGAGTTATATGTGATAAGCGAAGATGGAAAAGAGTGCGCACCACGCGAAGTGGGTGAACTTATCCACCGTGGAGGTTATATCTATAAAGGTTACTGGAATGCACCGGAAGAGACGGCCGAACGCTTTAAGTCTGTCTCAATACTGAAGGATGTCATCAACCTAGAGGGCCAACTGGTCGATGAAACCGTTGTTGCCACCGGTGATTACGTCTATAAAGATGAGGAGGGTTATTTCTACTTCGTTTCTCGTAACGACGACATGATAAAAACTCGGGGCTACCGCGTCTCTCCTTTTGAAGTGGAGTCTGTCGTTGAGAAAAACATCCCTGCCATCGATCGTTGTGCCGTATTTGGATTAGAGAATGAGCTTATCGAAGAAGAGATTGTTTTGGTCTACTCTGCCCCAAGTCAGATAAGTGAAACAGAGATCCTGTTTGAACTAAACAAACACCTTGCCTCTTATATGATTCCTAACAAAGTGGTTTATAAGAAATTTATGCCACTAATGCAAAACGATAAGAATCAAGTAAACAAAGAGGCATTGAAACGGGATCTTTCTGCTGTTTAATAATACCAAACTAAGTAAGTTTGTGATCAACATGATTGTCACTCCACCGACCATCAAAAAAGTCACAAATAAAAAAGCCACCTACAAACAGGTCAATGCCGTTCGGTTAGTGCCAAATACTTCGTCATTCCCGTGAAAACGGGAATCTTAGATCCCCATTTTCATGGGGATGACGTTGGTTTTCGTGAAAATAGGCCCATTTTAATCGAGATGACAGGTTTAGATAACGTTAACCGAACGGCATTGCCTATAAACAGGTGGCTTTGAATAACACGATAAGAACCCTTCTATACTCTAACCCGCATCAATTGTCATCAGCGCCTGTCTCTGTTCAGTTTTAAGTTTACTCTTACTATCAAGAATAAAGACACGACCGGGGTCTATCTCATTTTCAATTAAGAATGTTTTAACCGCTCTTGCTCTCTCTTCCGCAAGGCCGCCCAAATCGGTATCGCTGATCTCCTGAGCATTGAGTAATTGGTTATACATACCAATGTGCAGTGTTGTCGTGATTTGTTCAGGGGTGACCTCAACGCCTTCATTTGAATCGATTAAAACTTGTTCAACCTTAATTAGCTCTTCATTTACGTCCAGCTTCAACTCTTGTACAAATAACGTTTGCAGAGCATCAGGCAAACCACCCGTACTTGGTATTCGACTTGCACTGAAATCGGCTGGTAATTCAGGTAAGCCACTCGTCTTCAAAAGCTTGTTCTGTAATCTCGTTTCTGCCAAAGCTCTACTATCTTCTGCAAGCAATACTGCCCCTTCAACACTGATGCGCAGGTTAGGTCTGGCATTAAGGGCTTCGACAAGCTTTAATAATCGCTCTTGTCCCGAGGAATCTAACACTGAAATCCCTGCTTCATATTGAATCAGGTTGAGCTCTTCATCGCTGCCAACTAAATTGGCAAGCAGAGAGAATGGTGCAGTAATCGCCTTGGTCACTATATTCACTAACGCCTTTAGAATAACACCACCAAAGCTAAACTCAGGGCTCTCTACGTCACCATTGACGTCAAATCCAAGGTCAATCACCCCATCGCCATCCTGAAGTAATCCAATAGCCAGTGTAACTGGCAGGCTTGTCGCCAACGATGACTCACTCGGTTTACCGAGTATTAACTGGTCAACAACGACGTGATTGGTGCCCTTTAATCGGTTATTTTCAAGGCGGTAGTTGATATCGAGCGACAACTGCCCTTTATCGATATAATAGCCAGCGTATGTCCCAGAGTAAGGATTAACCGAGGTTAACTCGACGCTATTCAAACTGAAATCCAGATCGAGATAAGGGGATTCAATAAGAGGGTTTATTTCTCCAACTAGCGAAACCGGTGCATATTTATCTATATTACCTTTTATGTCGACTAACGCTTTGGTACCTGGTGTTGTAGAGATATTCTTTATAAAGCCTTCTAACGATTCAATCCCCGATGCGAAATTAGGCGTAAGTGAATAGTCTGCATAAAATGCGGATCCATTAACTATCTGTATCTTTCCAATATCCACCGAGAGATCTGAACCATTTGTTTTATTCGACGTCGCGGTTTTCTGTTTATCTTTCTGAGTTGCGTTTAATGTCGGTTGTGGAGCCGACGCCGCCGTCTCTGTTGTTTCTGCGCTAGACTTAGAAACTGCACCGATGTTTGTACGTAAATCCTTGGCAACAATCACCTTGGCATAAGGCGTATTCAGTAAAATAGTTTTTATCTTAAGGCTGTTATCCGCCTGATCGGCTATCAACGAATCAATAGACATTTTTTTCCATTTCAATAACGGTTCTTTCTGCAAAACATCTTTAATCAGCAGTTGGTCTATCGCCACTTGCCCCGTATAAACCGCTTTTCCTCGGCTGTTCGCAGAAAACCCACCTTTCGTACTGAGGGAACCTTTACTCAATATAATATTCAGATGTGGATCCAAATACGGTTGAAACTGAGCCAACTCTAAACCAGTTAATTGCACCTGACTGGCTATCTCCTGCGCCTTTATATCTAATTTCCCTTGACTACTAAAGGTTCCTCTCGTACGACTAGGTTGCTTATTAATCTCTGAACCAATCCCAAAATCAAAGGTATAATCGACTGGAGCGCTAAGATCACTACTTACGGGACCGACGCTAATGTTGAGCGGATGTACTCGCCAACGTACGCCATCACTAACCATTCCTTCTTTGAGGTTGATATCCGTCTGCTGCATATCAAATGAATTGAGTTGCACCAACCACTCTTTATCTTCAGCAACTGGACCCCGAGTCTCATCTGCACTCAATACCGACGTTTCTTTTTCCGTTGACGCCTCTTTGCTCGTTGAGTCATCCTTCTCGGAAGGCGGTGTATTTATTGCCTTCGCCGTAAAACGACGCTGTAAATCAAGCCCCTTATTACTCAGATCACCGTCTATCCAAAGCCCCGTTAGCGAGAGCTTCTCTAGGTCAATAAGTTGGGAAGTGGTATCAACTGATATGCCAGTAAGCTCTAGAGTCGGTAGTTTCAGTTTTGGTTTTTGTTTATAGTCGAAAATGACATCCGCTAACGAAAACTGCCCCTGACTCGCAATAAACCCTAGCTGAACATTGTCTTGTTTAAGATGATAATTAGAAGTAAAACTCGTTTCACCGGAACTCAATTCGGCCTCAATAACATGTTCAGTAAAGGGCCAAAGTGGCGCAAGCTGCAACTTGGCTAAGCTTATATCACCGCTGATTTCCAAAGGTTGGAGTTGAAACTGGCCATTCACTTGCAACTGGCTTTGATCTATCCCGGTCATCCCCAAACGATAGATATTGGCAATTGAGTTGATCGGTGGTATTTCTGTGTTGGATTCTATCACTGGGGGTGCGGTTAGTGTAAATGCGGTCGTATCCAACTCACTGAGGCTAAAATTGATATTCTGATACCCAAGTTTTACTCCTGTCTGTTCGTCTTCAAAATCGACCTGACCATTGTTCAAACTTATAGAGTGTGTTTTTGCGGCAAACAGTTTATCGGATGTCGGTTTGTTTTCCTGCTCGTCTACGGCGGATTCCAAATCAGAACTTGGATCAATTGCTTGCTTAGCCGTCAGCCTTTGGACTATGTCACTAAAATTGAAGGTCGTCTTTTCCTTCTCACCATTTAATCGAGCAAGAAAAATATAGGGGCTTTGAACCGTCAGGTATTCTACGGTCGGCGTAAGACTAACGATACTTTGCCAAAAATTAAATTCTATCTTTAATTGCTTAATACTTACAAAGGCGCTCGATTCATCTCGTTTTGCAATAACCACATCATTAATTTCCGCTCGCAGCAAAAACGGGTTAATTTTAACTTCTGAAATTTCGACCTTTCGTCCAAGAATTTCTGTCAACTGTTTAGGTGCTTGAGATTGTAAAACGGCAGGCACGACAAGACCTAACAGTCCAACATAAATGCCATAACTCACTAATACATAAGTACAAATTCTTATCAACTTCGAAGCAGATTTAAAACGATTGAGGGCACTAGCAAAGGCATTTTTCATACAGTAATCCATACTCTGAATACAACGCATCTATAGAAAATGCATTAAAGGTAAGTCTAATATAACTCTATCCTATAGCGTACGGTTAAACCAGTGCGACCAACGTTATTTTGGTGTTGCAATAAAATTATTTTACCATTAATATCCGCAGCGTCTTTGGGGAGTAACTTGCCAAAACGCCTCGTCGCGTTAATGGTTTGTCCGTCAACATAATTGATGCAAAATCATCATGGCGTTCAAGATTCGGTTTATATCGAATTTAGTGAGACCATAGACAATGAACACTAACCGAGGTGGGAGGTGTGCGTTGTCTTAGGTTTTATAATTCCCACCCTATCAGAGATTATTTTGAGTGTACTAGCCATATCTATCACCACCGTAGCACTAGCCGAGATCGGCGACAAAACCCAACTTCTGTCCTTGTTACTTGCAAGTCGATACCGAAAACCCATCCCTATTATTGCGGCTATTTTCTTAGCAACTATTGCAAATCATACTTTAGCTGCCTATTTAGGCGTTGTAGTAGCGGATTATATTAACCCTGAAATGCTCACATGGGTTCTCGCCGTTAGTTTCTTAGCGATGGCTGGATGGGTACTTATCCCTGATAAATTAGATGAAGACGAAAGCATATCGAACAAAGGGCCTTTCGTTGCCAGTTTTATCGCCTTCTTTATAGCAGAAATAGGAGACAAAACTCAGATTGCAACGTCTATCCTTGGTGCACAGTATTCCGATGCCCTTACGTTAGTGGTGCTCGGGACGACTATCGGTATGTTACTTGCTAATGTCCCCGTGGTTCTGATTGGTAAACTCTCTGCTGATAAACTGCCACTCGTGCTGATTCGAAAAATCACGGCTGGACTATTTATAATATTAGCTATTGGCGCTATCAGCCTCTAGCTCGTCATGTCAGATGCAGACCTAAATTGGATCGCGTTATTTTTGCACAATTACATTCCAGTCGCCTCAAACACAAAGGTGATCTATGTCACATTTGAATATAAATATGTGATCTATATTTGATTAGGATCTCATTCTCAGGAGGGGATATGCGATATCAAGTTAAAGAAGCATTCGATAGATTTATCGACATCACTAGCGTTAAACCTAATCATTTACTGGTAACAAGTGCGATACCAAATGACATTAGGCTCGCTTATATTGATAGCGAACAAAGGTCATTCGAACTTAAGTATTCTGACGGACATTTATATTTACTAGACGACATTGAACAACAATGGTTTCCTTTAGACAATGGTAGATATTAGTCAATTTTACCTTATAAAAGGCGCAAAGATTTTTCTTTACGCCTTTTATTATTAAACGTTTAGGTCACATCTCCCTCTTTTCTTATCCAGTAGCGCTTAATTTTTCCTGCTTCTTCAACCTATTAATAGTTTCTAATCAACTGGGAATAAAATTCCCTGATGAATATAATAAAATAAAAATGAACGATTGTTCAAATATTTATTGAACGTTCGTTCATTGTATAATATAGTCCTTCACATCAACATGATATGCACTACGTACATCACCATCGTTACATCACTTTTGACTGGCTATATGACAAGGAATAAAAACATGACTGAATTTACTCTTCACACTGTAGAAACGGCACCTGAAGCAAGCAAGAAATTGTTAGAGGGTTCAATAAAAGCATTCGGTATGCTTCCTGGTTTACATGCCGTAATGGCTGAGTCGCCGGAATTGTTGGAGGGTTATCAAATACTACACAAATTGTTCTCTGACTCCTCATTCAATGCTGAAGAGCTCACTGTTGTCTGGCAGACGATTAACGTTGAACATGAATGTCACTATTGCGTACCGGCACACACTGGAATAGCAAACATGATGAACGTCGACCCAACGTTAACTGAAGCACTACGCAACAGAGGAAAAATGACAACGGACAAACTACAGGTTCTTCACGATACAACATTGTTAATGGTGCGTGATCGAGGCGTGATTTCAAATGCGGATATTGAAACCTTTTTTGCTGCTGGTTATGGTCAGCGCCAATTGCTTGAAATTGTGCTGGGTTTATCTCAGAAAATTATGAGTAACTACACTAACCATTTAGCAAATACGCCAGTAGACAAAGCGTTCGATAAATTACTTTGGAAATAGATACGTAGATTTTATCTTCGATATATAAAAGTCCACTGCCTTCGACTTTATTACCAAGCCAGCAACCTTTTGCTGGCTATTTTTTGTTAAAATTGTGTTTATCATTAAACATAATCTAAGAGGATATTAATTACTCCCAAGATCGTTGCTCAACCGCTTTATTATGTAACTCAATCGCTTTTGATGACAGTACCTCATCGATAAAGCGTTCTAAAATTGGTACAAATTCTTCTATAAATTGTAAACATAATCTAAAAGTGGTTAGTAGTGATCCGCTGCTTTCAGATTGGTTATGCTTAACCGGTAACATCATTTCTTTGTACAACGTTCCATAAATACTCACCGCAATCGTTGCTTCAAATGAATCGATCTCTTCATCTAATACTAATTCGGTTTGTGAATTAACACCGACACGAATAGTCGACGGATTCCCTTGAATTTCTGTCGTGATAGAGAGCACATCAAATCGCTCACTAACAAAAACTGCGAAATTCACACCGGGTATCTCTGGTGAACTAAATGTTGTTTGATTGCCGGGACGCAAAGCCTGCAGAATTTTTCCGTATATTTTTTCCATAGTATTAGCGGTTAGATGCGTTGATACAGACGCTCATGCCGACTGTCATTCCCCAAAATATGATATCTAAACACTGATTATTGATTATATCCTCAGTATTAGCCAAGTTTATTCGTCAATAGCGTCCCGTATTTCTCGGACAAATCTCAATTTAGCGCACAACATACCAGAATTAGGTAAACAGTTGTTACACATATACATTATTCATATGGATATGGATTACACAGGCAATTTATAAATGATTACCAATGCGAATTAGTGAGTGCCGATACGATATGAGAAAATGCCAATTGTTTCTGCTATAGAAATGATGCGAAACCGTGTATGTAGCAACGGTATTTACCCTAATAAGGCTTGTACTTCTCGCCTTGGTGATAACGGCGTTGCCTTCGCTTTTCCTAGACGAAATAACATCTGCACGGTTTCATGGTTTTGCACATAATAGTGTTTTTTAAACTCCGCCTGCAAAGGCAACATATCTTCATACTCCTGCAATATTTGGCTCATGGGGTGCTGCGCAATACCTAATGCCGATGTTGTTAGATTAAGGCGGTTATATAGCCGTCCAATTTCTACCTGTGTCTTTCGGCTATTATCTTGACTCGAAAGTAACGCAAAATGTTGGGTGCTATTTGCGACATTCTGCGTTAGCTTCACCCCCTCTTTACCAAAACTAGAGGGGTCGTTTTCTGTCTGGGTTCGATTCATAAAAAATGATTCAACAACCAAACGCTTCAAGCCAACTATCCCATTTTGTGGCAGACCGAATCCATCTCGGTGCTTTGCAAATTCTTCATCATTAAAACGAAACATGGCGATAGTTTCCATGTTCCTCGCTCGTTCTTTCTCCTCTATTTCCATCGCTTCAATGACAAATTCAGCCATGTTTTTCTTATCCGAAGGCTCGTCAACTATACGCAACGAAAACGGGCTGTCTTCAACGAGTTTCTCAAGCTTCTCCCTATCAGACTTTGGCACCTTCTCATCAGTGTAAGGTGTCTTATTCGACTGCCTACTTAGTAGCTGGGTAAACAATGGGTCTGTTTGAATATCCGTCTGTTTTGTTAACTTGATTGAGGCCACTGGGAGCGCTGCTATGCTTTGATTGTCATACTCCCCTTCAGGGAAGTAATCCACGTCCGTTTTAATACCAAAATAAGTTGCTGCGATAACTAGGCTTTCGATAAATGAACCCTGGCTTATATGAATTTGACGATGGACAGGGTCGGTTTCAGGTAATAAGCGCTCTGTGTCAACAAAGAGTTTGATTTCATTTTGACCATGCAGCGTTACTTTCCACGGCTGTTTATTGTGAGCATTTGGGCACAACATCGCATAACTTAGCAGTGTTTTCCTAATGTCATCATAGGTATGTTTTGGCCTAAACGATTCAGATTTCATACCATTTACTTGGTCGAGTAAAAGAGGAGTTGCTGCTAGAACGACAGCCCCTGTTCCCATCACTTTTATAAAATTTCTTCTGTTCATCTCTTTCACTCCATCCAATACACTGATAATATACATTCCACGGAATGATTATATACATTCCATGGAATGTATTACAAGGTATTTTTACGTCATGACCAAAAGCAAGCAAGAGATATACACTAACTTATTCATATCATTAGGTATTATCCATCAACTTAGTGACCACTGGATCGCTAAGGCATTAGCACCAATAGGATTAAATCAATCTCAATTCAATTTGCTCAATCATTTTTCTCACCAACCGGAAAGATCACAAACGGTCAGTCAACTCGCCCAGGTGATGCAGATGAACCAGCCTGGCATAACCAAAGTAATTAATAGGCTCGCCGAGTTCGGTCTTATTGACATCACAAAAGACGACCATGATGGCCGAAAAAAATGGGTAGTTATTAATGACGCCGGCTTGGAGAAGGTAAAAAATGCTCGCGAGAGTTTTATCCCTAAATTAGACGCCTGTTTTCTAGATTGGGATGAAAAAGAGATGCAGCAGATGTTAAGTAAAGTGGACAAGTTGAAAACGTGGTTAGATGAACATCGAGAATGAAGCCATCAGTAACAAAAAACCTAGCTCATAAAGAATCACTTCACGATGCTAGGTTTGTTATTGTTAATCTAGTCGCCTTTAATAGGCTTGTAGTATTTTTATTATTTCGGATTCGTCATTCGCAGCGATAATACGATCAATATCATCATCGTTTTGAAACAGATTAGACAATGCCATAATCGTATGGATATGACTGTCAGAATCCATTGCCGCTAGAGTAATCGCAAGATAAACATCGCCGTTATCACTCGACTCCAAATCAACACCATTTTTAAACACAGTAACTTGCAACGCCGCTTTATTTACCCCGTCCTCTGGACGAGCATGAGGCATGGCTATTTTCGGTGCTAAAACATAATACGCACCAATCTCTCTGTGTTTAACTTTAATAGCGTCTAAGTAGCTCGCTTCAATATCACCTCTTGTGAGTAATACAGAGCACGTCAACTCTAGTGCAGAATCCACCGACAGGTTCTTTTCTGAAGTGACGACAATGCCGTCACGTCCAATTAAGTCGTATAGACTCATGAAACGATCCAACCAAGAATCAAACCAACCACACCAAAGTCAAAATCGGCAAACGTTGTGGCTTCTAGCCCTAAACCACCAAGCACTGGTAGCAATAGCATTGGTAAGAATGAGATACACAGCCCTTGAGCAAAAGAACCCAAGATAGCACCACGTAAACCGCCAGTCGCATTACCATAAACACCCGAAGCACCACCCACAAAGAAGTGAGGAACCACACCGGCAACTATAATTGTCCAACCGAACAAACCTTGAATACCCATCGCAACAAGTCCAGCAGCAAACGAGCACAAAAAGCCAATTAACACTGCATTAGGAGCGACAGGGAATACCATAGGGCAATCTAGCGCTGGTTTTGCACCCGGTACAAGGTTGTCTGAAATACCTTTAAATGCTGGAACGATCTCGGCAATCAGCATTTTTACACCTTGAAGAACAATATAAACGCCACCAGCAAAAATAAGCGATTGCATCACAGTGAATACAACCCAGTTTTGTCCGCCAGATACCGTCGATACAAACTCACCGCCAGCAAAAATAGACGCCAACATAAAAAATACTGACATAGTTGTCGCAACCGCAACAGGCGTGTCACGCAAGAACATAAGGCTCTTAGGCATTTGGATATCTTCTGTTGTTTTAGAAGTATCACCAAATTTGCTGCCAACATACCCAGCTACAATGTAGGAGAGAGTCGAGAAATGCCCGATAGCAAGTTGGTCTGTACCCATCACTTTTTCAGTATATTTCTGACCAAGTGCAGGCATAATAACCATCAAAGAACCAACCAGAATAGAACCAACGGCAATTAACGCCACACCTGTCATTCCAGATGTTGATAAGATTACCGCGACCAACATTGACATAAACATAGTGTGGTGGCCGGTTAAGAAAATGTATTTTAATGGAGTAACACGGGCCAATATAATATTAACAACGAAAGCAAAGAACATTATTAAAGCCATCTCGTAGCCAAACGCTTCTTGCGCCAATGCCACAATCGCTTCGTTATTTGGAATAACGCCACTTACACCAAAAGCTTCTGTAAATACAACTGAAAAGTTATTCAGTGCACCGACCAATGCACCCGCACCAAAACCGAGAATTAAGAATCCCATTACGGTTTTAATTGTTCCCTTCAATATGGTTGATACGTCGGACTTTTGAGCAACAAGACCAACAAATGCAATTAGGCCAACCATAATTGCCGGCTCTTTTAATAAGCCAAGCATAAATTCAAAAAAGTTTGTCATGATATTTCCCTACAAAAATGTTTTTAATTGTTGTTCGATAGATTCTTTATCAAAGATATTTTTTAAACTAATTATATTCTTCTTTCCTGCCTCTTCTAACTGGTTTGCAATATCAGATGCTGCAACCCAAATATCTGCTTTACTAGAGGCAGCTGAAGACAAATCTTCATGATCTACTTCGGCTTCAACGCCAAGTTTTTTTACCACCTCTTTTACAGCCATTTCCATCATCAGAGATGTTCCTAAACCGTTTCCACATACAACCAAGATTTTTTTCATGTTATTTTTGTCTCTCATTGGATTAAATAAAATATATATTTTTGTTTTTGTAAGGCCTTGAGCAAAGCATACAAGAATGGCTACAAATCAAACAGGATCCCCATCACAAAGTCACAATGACCTTGTGAAATAGATCACATATTTTAAGTGTGCACGGTCAAAATAATGAAGCTTATTGATTCAATCAACAAGCTTCTAGTTGAAAACTCAGACGGGGAATATAGGAAAAAATCAGGAAAAAGAGTTAATAAAGGCAACGTTAGTGTAACATTTTACCTATTTATCGTAGATGTAGCCTTATGTTCAATTATTTACCATAATCAGACAATATTTTCTTAAATAAGCGGTTTACGTCTTTGGCTTTCTTATTTCGTTTGGTTAACTGTTTTAATGAGGTAGGCTTATCTAAATCAACATGATCTAGGTCGGCTTCACCCGCTTTATCTATCATACTTTGTACGGCGGGTAACAACATGCGAATTTCTTCATTGTTTTCATTCGCGAGAACAACAATATTTTCAGATTCAACTTTAGTGATGATAAGTGATCCATGCTTGACTGATTCGACCTTGATTCCAACCATTATTGATTCCGGTAGCACTGATCTATCAGGCACATTACCTCGTCTTAATTTTGTTGCGCTGATTGCTCGAATGTTGCCTGTATTTTCAAACGTCACAATGACCGTGTGGCAATTATAATATTCCACTACTGTCACATATCCATGTTTATTTGTTTTAAATCTGGCTCCATTTTGCATATCTAGCGGAGCGTCCATCTTCTTCACTATTTTTCTCTCTTGCATCTTTATGCTTATCTACATGAATAATGTTTGAACCAATTAATTTACACCCATTCGCAATTTTGGTAAAACGATTATTCAATAAGTATAGACTGATACACTTCTAATGATAGTGAAACTAAGGACAAATCGTCCAATTTTCAAACAAACACTTTCTCCAAAAGTGCCTTTAACGCAAGGTACGAGAAATTCCGTTCGCCAATGCCATAGTTATTCTTCATCCGCTGGCTACGCATTTCGCTATCAAATAGATAGGTTATAGTTTCTGTCGTGGCGTGGGCGAGCTTATTAGATTCTATATAAGCTAAACCTTGCGAGTCGATTTCGTGGGTATTGCCTAAATCAATAATGTCGAACTGATAATTAGCAATATCGAGATCGTATACAGGATAGCGATAAACTACCATTGGCACCTTAGCCACCAGACCTTCAAGGAACTGGTTACCCCACCCCTCAAGCAAGCTTGGATAGGTAATAATATCGGCATGGCAATATACATCCCACAACGAATACACTTTTTGCCCTTCTCTTTCATCGCGTGAATGACCGACCCAATCGCTGATAAAGAGAAGTTCGACACCTATACTTTGTGCTTTATCTTTCAACAGACGGCGATAACGCTCCTCTTCACACATACCAGCAAAGACTAAGATTAGACGACTCTGCTGGCAAAAAACCTCTCCGTTATAAAGAGTTTTACCTTCCCAGTATGTCCGTTGATGTGATATTTGGTTTATCAAGTCAATCGCGAGTTCAATCCCCTTTCGAGCAACAATACGCGTCGCTTGCAAAAACATTACGTCATTCGAGCGTATACCAAATCGGCCTCTTAGGTCTTGATTGTATTCGTCAATTTTCCAGTCACTGTTATGGAAATCAAACACATTGGGCACAACCGTGGCATCAATGTCTCTTCTTTTTTTAATCTCGTCTTGAGCAATCCTGTTGATTACGCAATGCTCAACCAATGGGTGCTTTGGAGGAAAGTGTGACGCCAGTAATTTGCCGATCCCATCGCACGTCGGATTGGAGTATTTAACCCTTTCCCAATGAAAATCATGGTGATGACAGATAACCCTCGTCTGGGTCTGCTCAATCGCCTTCATTAGGCCTATCGCCGCAGGAAGATGATAGCCCAACGACCAGATATTGTTTGGAACCACAACATCGATATCTCGTCGTCGAATGATCTCAATGATATTTGCTGCAATAATAGTCGCGCGGGTCTCAATTGCTTCAAGCAAATCATCTTCTGACTCAAAATCGGTTCGTTCTACATATGCGTTATGAATGATTTTGTCGTTAAATGGTTCAAGATAATGAAGCTCAGGAATTAAGTCCGCCTCACAACTACCCGCACTGCCAGCTAAATAAGAAACTTTGTGCCCCATTGCCTCAAGCGCCCATTTCCATTTATCCATTTCTAAAGAAACCCCATCGGTTTCTCCCACTCGAAAGTGTGCTAACAGTATGTTCATCGAATATCCAATCTATGCGTAGGTAAGTTAATCGTGTTTTTAGTAAAGCAAGGTTAGAGTCTACATACTCATCTGCCAATCGTTAGCCTCAAAATTAGTGACACACTTCACAATCACCAAAACCGGTTCCGGTGAATTCCCGAAGTGTGATTTGGCGCAATAAACCATCAAACGAACTTGTACTAGACTATAATTAGGCAAGCATGACTACCTTTATAAAACCAATGAGATTCGTTCTCATTATTTTTTCTTAAAACACAAAACCGGTTTTGTAAAGGCAAATGTCTTATACGTTCATGACTTAGAACCCAAAAATATTGTGGTATATCAAAAATGACAGTAGAAAACATCGCACTAAAAAATACGACCAAAGATTTGCAACAGATTCTTGCGGGTGTCTATTCTCCAGCACAGCTTTCGCAACTTATTCCACAGCTAATCAGCGTTGCATCTGGCGTTCAAAATCCAGAAGATAAGAAACATTGGGTAGACCAGAACGACATCATGCTCATTACCTATGGTGACTCAATAGTTAAAGCAGGAGAAGCACCACTTAAAACGTTACATCGTTTCCTCAATAACCATGCTAAAAACCTACTTTCTTCCGTGCACCTTTTACCTTGTTTCCCTTACACCTCGGATGACGGATTTTCCGTCATTGACTACTGGAAAATAAACCCAGACCTTGGCGATTGGGCCGACGTTAAAGCCCTATCCAATGACTATGAGTTGATGTTCGATGGCGTTATTAATCATATTTCGCAATCAAGCGATTGGTTTCAGGGCTACTTAAAAGGTGAAGAACAATACCGTGAGTTTTTTGTCGAGGCAAACCCAGACAGAGATTATAGTTCAGTTACTCGACCAAGAGCGTTACCTTTGTTAACGGCGTTTGAGACTGCCCATGGCACAAAACATGTCTGGACGACCTTCAGTGAAGATCAAATTGATCTCAACTTCCGATGCCCACAGGTGTTCCAAAAAATCGTTGAATTAATGCTATTTTATGTCGAACAAGGCGCATCCTTTATTCGCCTTGACGCCATTGGCTTTATGTGGAAAGAACTTGATACACCTTGTCTACATCAACCACAGGTTCATGCTCTCATTCAGGCAATGCGTGCCATCCTTGGCGCTGTCGCTCCACATTTGAAACTCATTACCGAAACAAACGTACCGCATAAAGACAATATTAGTTATTTTGGCAATGGAGAGAATGAGGCACACCTAGTTTATCAATTCCCTCTACCACCGCTCACGCTGCACACTATCCAAACCGGTACAAGTGACCAGATTGTTGATTGGATGGCAAGCTTAGAGCCATGCTCTGACACCACCACATTTTTTAATTTCCTCGCATCACATGATGGTATTGGCGTTCGTCCAGTAGAAGGAATTCTCAATAAAGAACAAGTCCAAGGGTTGCTTAAAGGCGTTGAAAGCAACGGTGGACGCGTCTCTTATAAAGACAACGGCGACGGGACACAGAGTCCTTATGAATTAAACATCAATTACTTCGATGCCGTTCGTGATAGTAAAGCAGACGAACAAACCAACTTAAATCGTTTCATGGCCGCACAATCTATTCTACTCTCCATAGCGGGGGTTCCAGGACTCTATATTCACAGCCTATTGGGGTCGCAAAATGACATCGACGGTCTAGAATCTCTTGGATATAACCGAGCAATTAATCGCGAGAAACTGGACGCGGACACCGTCATAAGTGAACTAAATGACCCGAAGACTAGGCGTCATCAAGTATTGAAGCGCTTTGAAAGCTTATTAATTTTGCGCAAAAATGAACCTTCATTTATGCCGAATGCATCGCAGCGAGTGGTCAAAACTGACTCCCGTTTAATGACATTCGTACGTAATGAGCAAATCGCGGTTGTTATCAACATTAGTGATGAAACCGTTGAACTAGAAACCTCTATTTTACTCACTCAATTAAATAGGGATTTAATTTCCGACCAACGAGTAGAAACAACCATAACGCTTGCCCCCTACCAAGTGATGTGGCTAAGCAACAACAAATAGAATGTCGACGTTATAGATACGACTTTAATAACTTAAGAACATCAAAAAAGGATAGACCGATGAAACTCAAAACTCTAACCCTCGGACTCGCAGCAGCTGGATTGGCTCTTCCGAGTTTAGCGAATACAACCACTGTTGAGTATTGGACGACGCAAACTCAATCAGACCGAATTCAGACCATCGAAATCATGGCGGATGTATTTGAAGCATTAAATCCAGGTATCGATGTAAAAATTGTTGCGGTTGACGAAAACGACATGCCGAAGCAGATTGCCGCTGCGGCCGCTTCTAACACACTACCTGACATGATTGAAGTCGGATCTAACTTGTCTTTAGCCTTTGCTGAAGAAGGCATTGTTGATACCACTGCAAATACAGATGTTATTAACAGCATTGGTAAATCACGCTTCTATGATGGCGCACTTACTCTTGTCGAAAATCCTGACATCAAGGAGTATGTCGCCGTTCCCTATCGAGGTTGGGTACAAGGTATTTGGTACCGCGCCGACTGGTTTAAAGACGCAGGCCTAGCGCCACCAACCACGTGGGAAGCGATTGAAAAAGCCGCCAAGCATTTCTACAAGCCAACAGAAAACCAATACGGTATTCTTATCGGTACCAAAGCAGATAGCTATGCCGAGCAGTGTTATACCCAGTTTGCCCTTTCAAATGACGCTGGACAGTTTAATAAAGATGGCGAACTCGTCTTTAATTCCAAAGCCCAAGCTGAAGTGCTCGATTTCTACAAAACACTTTCTCAGTATAATCCTCCCGGGCCACAAACATGGCGTGCACGTGACTACTATTTACAAGGTAAGTTAGCGATGTTCTTCTATTCGTCCTATATCCTTGACGATATCGCCCTTGCAGAAGCCGCTGCTGGCTCGCTAAGCTCTGAAAATTTTAGTGATCTTAAAGGGGCTGCTTTTGACCCTAAACTCGCAAAAAATACACGTTTAGCCACCACCATTACCAAATCATCGCCTTCATCATTCGGTACTTTAGTCGGGTTCACCGTGATGAAAAATGACAACAAAGCAGAAGTAGACGCGACGAAATTGTTCATTGAATACATGAACGAGAAAGATCAGGTTGTCGCCTATTCACACATGGCGGTTGGTGGTCATCTACCTATGCTTCGTGATATTGCGGAAACAGATGAGTTCCTGAACGATCCAAAAGGTATTTTTGCTCAATACGGAAAAGAATCGATTAAAGAGATCGTCGCGGGTTTTGACAACATCAAAAACTTCTCTGTTGTAGACGGTAAAACGTTCCCTAAATCTGGCGAAATCTTTGCAAAACAGATCATCCCTCGTATGATCTATAGCGCAACAATCGAAAATAAAGACACACAAGCGTCTTTAGATTGGGCTGAAAAGCAGATGCAGGAAGTGGTTGCTAAGTAATCATCGTCAAATAGAGTGTGGGGTACATTGTCGCCCCACATTTGTTGCAAGAAAAACGTCTCAAGGGAAACTCATGACTCCATTAGAAAGAGCTGAAGCAAGGTTTGGTTGGAAGCTAGTCGCGCCAACTATTGTGATTCTTAGCTTACTCATTCTTTACCCTCTTGTGTATAACATCTACCTGAGCTTTTTTGATGTTCAGCTAAATGGTGACAAAGCATTTGTCGGGTTAGAAAACTACACAAAACTTCTCTCAAATCCGGATTATTATTCGGCTATCGGCACAACCGGTTTGTATCTATTTGGTACCGTCGTTGGTACTACGCTTCTCGGTTTAGCGATGGCTTTATTGCTGCGTGAACCATTTAAAGGCCGGGGACTGGTGAATGCTGCAATTATGCTTCCCTATGTCGCACCAGTCATCTCTGTCGTCTTTGGTTGGCAGTTTTTGTTCGACCCTATTTCCGGGGTTATTAACTACTTAATGGTTGATGTGTTTAGCCTTTGGAGCGAGCGTACTAACCTTATTGGTGATCCTGATTCAGCCTTGTGGGTTGTGGTGATCTTTGACATCTGGAAACACGCGCCCATCGCGTACATGTTAATTTTGTCCAAATTAATTTCAATTTCACGTGATCAATATGAAGCCGCTTCTATTGACGGTTACGGGCCTATAGGTCGTTTCTTCCATGTCACGTTACCAGAACTCCATTTTGTTCTTGCCACCGTGGTATTGCTGCGCCTCATTTGGAACCTTAACCGTTTCGAGGATGTGTACCTGTTAGCACCCAATGTGCAGACATTACCAATATTTACGTACTACCAAGCATTCACAGGCGTTATTGACCAAGGATTAGCGGCGGCAACCTCCGTCATTCAACTTGGTGTCCTGTGCGTATTCATCTGGTTCTATATCAAAAAAATCATGAAGTGGTAAATAATCATGCTAGGAAAACGATCATTAAAAGGACGCCTTGGATTCGTCTTAGCAGTGGGATTATTAGTAAGCTTTAGTTTACTTCCCTTTGCCCAAATCCTCTCTACTTCTCTCAAGCACCAGTTTGACTGGGGTAATCCATCACTTATCCCTCAGGTTATCAACCTTGAGGCCTATAAAGAGTTGCTCGGGTTAACCGAAACGCAAGAGGTCAAAATACCTGTTGCGATTCAAAAAATACTCGATAATCCAAAGCTGCCTCAAGCAAAAAAAGAGGCGATTGCAGCGAAATACACCGCTAACGACAACCTGTTTCCATTTGGAAAGTACATGTTGAACAGCGTGATGTTCTCAGTAGGTGCGGCAACGATTTCTCTTATCTTTGCTGTCATGGGCGCGTATTCCATCAGTCGGCTCCGTTTCAAAGGCAAGGTAGTCATACAGCGCTCTGTCCTATTCGTGTATATGGTCGGTGGCGTGTTATTGATGGTGCCACTTTATCAAATGGCCATGAACATAGGGTTAGCGTCGTCTATGTGGGGAAGTGTATTCAGTCTTTTCCTCATTTATATAGTTCAGACACTGCCCGTCGGCATGTATATGCTTGGTAACTATTTCCGTGGTATTCCGGTGGCACTCGAAGAAGCCGCAATGATGGATGGTTGTTCCAGAACGGAAGCCATTATCAAAGTAGTCTTACCGCTCTCTTTACCTATGCTGGCTACAGTCTTTATCTACTGTTTCATCATCGGTTGGAACGAGTACTTGTTTGCATCAGTATTCCTAAAGCAATACCCAGAGTTCCACACTCTACCACTTGCTTTGCAAGAACTATTTGTATCGAAAAATGCAATTTGGGATCGGATCATGGCGGCATCAATGCTGACTCTTGCACCAATTGTAGTTTGTTTCTTATTTGCATCTCGCTTTATGAAAGGCGGAAATACTGAAGGCGGCGTTAAGGGTTAATCATGGCTTCTATAAAACTTAAAAATATCGTTAAGAACTACGACGAAACGAAAGTAGTGAAAGGCATAGACTTAGAGATCGAAGATGGTGAATTTGTTGTGCTCGTCGGCCCTTCTGGTTGTGGCAAATCAACAACATTACGAATGATTGCCGGTTTAGAGCAAGCCACTTCAGGCGAAATTATTATTGGTGACAAAGTCGTCAACGATGTCGAACCACAACACCGAAACATTGCTATGGTCTTTCAAAACTATGCGCTATACCCGCATAAATCTGTGAAAGAGAATATCGTCTTTGCCCTTCGACGACTAAAGGTTGACGAAGCAGAGATTCAACGTCGCCTTGTCGAAGTCTCTGAAATGCTGCAACTTGACGAGCTATTAGATCGCAAGCCCGCAGATCTTTCCGGTGGACAACGTCAACGCGTCGCGATGGGCCGAGCCATTATTCGTGAAGCGGATGTGTTTCTGTTTGACGAACCGCTTTCAAACCTAGATGCAAAGCTTCGTGGACACATGCGTACAGAGATTGGCAAGATCCATAACAAATTTGGTCGTACGAGTGTCTATGTTACCCATGACCAAGTAGAAGCCATGACATTAGCAGACAAAGTTGTGGTCCTTCATGACGGTCATATCGCTCAAGCGGGCACGCCTATGGAGATCTACCTCAACCCTGTGAATATATTTGTGGCCCAATTCATTGGTTCACCATCCATGAACATAATGCAAGGTAAACTGTATAACGACTCCTTACATATTGGGGGTTATGACCTTCCACGTGAGAAACTATCAAGCGTTGCATACAAGAACGATATTCCAGAACATGGTTTAGACGTAAAAGTCGGTATACGCCCAGATTTCTTTAATGACAAAAGCTTCTTTGGCGAAAGCGAAGAGAACTTCACCTTCAATCAAGTAACCATCGATCTCATTGAACCAATGGGTTTCGATAAAGAGGTGCTATTCACACTGGGTGACGGGCCGATAAAAGCGCGACTCGATCTGCGTTCAGAATTGACACGGGGCGAAAAAATGGACCTCATCGTCGACCTTTCCCGTGTGTTGGTTTTTGACAACGATACCGAGCAACGTCTCTGATCTTTTTACTTGTTTATAGGCTGGTCACTCACCTATAACCTTTGCTCCCCTCCCCCCTTTGCTCACAAAGGGGGTTCACAGGATTAACCCATGTCATTATTAACCGACATATGTGAACGACTGAACACCACGAATACGTTTTCGCTACAACACGCTAAAGACCTATCAAGTCAACTATGTCACGCTTGGTTTATCGCGCAATCTCCGCAACATAAAGCCTTCATTCCTGCAGTATCACTGATAGAGCAAAACAGTGATCACCCGGTTATTCAGTTTGCTCAGCGATGTTTACCAAAAATCGAACAAGAATTAGTCGGTATTTCTATACCTGATAGCACCCACCCTTTCTGGGCGATGTTCAGTCCCGAAGCGATCGATTGTGAAACAAACCCCATCGCTGTACGAGATAGAATTCAAGCAGCACGCACTCTCCGTGATATTAAAAAACCTCACAACCTTCTATCCAATGTCGCCGAACAGCTATTATTGACAAGCAACATCTTGTTGACGGTTCCTCTAGAGAATGATGACATTCAACATATCGATTTGGGTAAACCATTCCATCAAACCGTTCAGCTAGCCCAACAAGAACAACAAGAGTATTGGTACGACCATCCAATTCCTGTCGGCATTCACGCCAACGAGAATGAGATCCTTTACGGCTTAAAACACTTGGATAGCGCATTATCAATCGAGATAAAGCGCGGCAATATGACAGAAGAACAAAAACTGACCGTTGTGTTGTCTTGCTCAGTGACTCACCCTTCTTTAGCAAACATCGCTAAAGAATACGTAGAATATGAGATTCGAACACACCTTAAATTAAAGCACATTCAGGTGGCATTATTTAGCGAGCGTGAATGCCAAGACGTATTAGCTGCGGCTTTCCCATGCGCGTCGACGGAACTAAAAGATGTCTTTGGTGTAAACGGAGCATACGGCCGACATTATACATTTCTTAAAGCCATAGCTCCCTTATGGCAACAGACCATCAACCCACAACTTAACACCACCTTTAAGATAGATTTGGACCAAGTCTTTGACCAAGCAATGCTCATTCAGGAAACGGGCCGATCAGCGTTTGAGCTTATGATTCAATCAAACTGGGGAGCAGATGGCGTAGATGCGGAAGGCAATTCCGTGCACCTAGGGTTGCTAGCGGGCGGATTAGTCAATGAGTCCGATGCTCACAAAGGCTTATTCACTGCGGACGTTAAGGTTCCAGATGGCAGTGACTACGCCATATATGAACAGTTATTCTGTGCTCGCTGGCCACAAGCCATCTCAACAGAAGAAGAGATCCTGAGTAAGCGACATGATATTCAGCGTGTACATGTCACGGGGGGAACAAACGGCATTACCATTAAAGCACTCTACAAATACCGTCCTTTTACCCCAACATTTATCCATCGAGCTGAAGACCAAGCCTTCATCCTGTCGGTCTTAGCGAACCCGATTGACGACCAATATTTGGCTTATAGCCATCGACCGGGTCTCATCATGCGACACGACAAAGATGCCTTTGCTGGAAGAGCAATGCAGGTCGCAGAAGCAGGAAAGGCGTTAGGCGATATTGAACGAATCTTGTTGTTCAGCGCCTACGCAAATAGTCATTCTATTGATTTAACGGCCATCAAAGAGAAACTTTACCCGTTTACCGGTACGTTTGTTTCGCAAACCCCAGTAACGCTTGCTTTGATACGATTTATGCTTGAAGGCAGTGTTAAATGTTCAGATTATCTTGATAGTGGCGCATTACGACTCACTCAGTGTTTAGATTATTGTGAAAATTCATTATCATCACAGGTTGAGGCTAACCTCAAGGGTTGGAACGAATACTACGACAGCTTATTGGAAACGCAGGTTCCATTAGAAGCACACGATGTATTGTCTAACTGTTTATTAAATCTAGGGTAACTTATGTCCATTAAGAAACTTGCTGAGCATCTAGGCATATCCAAATCAACGGTCTCTAGAGCGTTGAATGGATACTCAGATGTAAATTCAGACACTCGAGAAAAGGTATTACGAGCGGCTCAAGAGATTGGGTATAAAGCAAACCCTACTGCTAAGCGTTTAGCCTCAGGTAAATCACGAAATGTCGGCATTATACTACCGGCAAGTTCTAGAATGTTTGTCTCTCCTGCTTTCTCTAAGGTATTAGCAGGCGCGGCTGCATTCTTAGCCAAGCATGAATATCAGTTAATCGTGACAACCATTTCTGAATGGCAGGACGAGCAACAGGTCTATCTAGATTTTATAACCAGCGGCTTGGTTGATGGGTTGTTCATTGTTCGTACGCGTAGCAATGACGAACGCATCGCGATGCTGCAAAAACATCAATTCCCTTACGTTTGCCACGGTTTTGATACCGGTTTCCCTACCGACAGTTTTGTGGACGTCGATAACCGACACGCCTTTTATGAGTTAACCAAGCGTCAAATAGCGTTAGGGCATACACGTATTGCTTTCCTTGATGCGCCGATAGAATTGACGCTATCTAAGGCCCGTCAACAGGGGTACTTACAAGCCATGCAGGAAGCCAAATTACCAACCGATAATCGCTGGCTATTGAATGGTGACCTCAACGAAGGGGCGGCCATGAAAATGACCAAAGAAGTGATGTCGTTGGCCAAACGTCCAACCTCAATTTTATGTGCAGACGACACAATGGCACTCGGCACAATAGCTGCCTGTGAAGAATTAGGCTACCGACCCGGCGAAGATGTCGCCATTGCTGGCTACGGCGATTACGAACACAGCCGTTACGCAAAACCGTCCATTACGTCTCTAAAATACGAGACTCACGGTGTCGGCGAAGCAATGGCGAAACTCATGCTTAACAAACTAGAAAAACGAACATATGAGGTTCAAAACTGGTATCAAGCTGAGATCGTCGCACGACAATCCGATGCCCAAGTAAATACAGAAGAGATGGACGTTAAGTAATGCAGTACTAGATATCGCTTCTGCACTTAAAACATCAAACTCCGTCATCCCCACGAAAACCAGCGTCATCCCCATGAAAAAACCAGCGTCATCCCCACGAAAGTGGGGACCTCACATCACCAAGATTCCCGTTTTCACGGGAATGACGAAGTATTTAGCACTAACCGAACAGCATTACGTTTTCACGAAAGTGACGATGACGATTAATTCTCAAATAATTGGCATCATCACTCTGCTTTAATACACTAAAAACATAGCCCAATAATAAGCCCAGACGTAATGCAGGCCACGCCAACGCCTCGGGTTAAGTACCATTTTTCCTTCAAAAAATAGATCCCCATCCCTAAACCAAAAACGATACTTATCTGGCGAAGCGCCACAACATAGCTAATGTTATCAGTCATCGTCATAGCAAAAAGTACCAAACCATAGGTTGAAGACATCATTATCCCAGCAACAGCACTGCGTTTTCTTATCGACCAAGCGATTATAAATTCCTGCTTATTGTTGGATAAAAGTAACCAGAAACATAACGACGCGCAGATCGCCCAATACTGGATCGCCAAATAGAACACGGCTGAATAATACGAAGGCGACTGATTTGACACCAAAATATTGAGATACGAGAGCGCCTCTTTATCTATAATCGAATAACCTGTCGTCCCTATCGCGGCAAATAACGCCCAGAATACGCCAAAATTGAGATACGCCTTCAGTTTCAGCTCACCAAATTGAGACAACGGCACAAACAGACAACCAACGGTAATGAGAATGAAACCGAACCATTCATTGTATGACAATGAATACCCCATCAGTACCGTTCCAAACCCTACCATCAAAACAGGCAACGCCCGCGCAATAGGATAAATAACACAGATATCCGCTTGTCTGTAGGCATTGGCGAGCCCGAGCAGATAAATCATTTGAAAAACACCGCTACTAATAAGCAATAACCAGAAGTCATTTTCCAGTGCTTCGATGCCAACGATAACAACAAACCAGATGAGATAAGGCGTTAAAATAAGCGCAGCCGTCACACTTGAGGCTAAGAAAAATGCCATTCTGGAATGGCTATTAGACTTACCTAAAACGTTCCAACCTGCATGCATAATTGCAGACACAATAACGATGATACTTGGCCAGAAAGCCATAAAAAAATTCCATTTATTATCTACTACCAAACAGCCTATCGTTCAATATGTGCAATAGACTCGATACAGATAGCATCATTGCGCCAGTATTCGATATCGCAATCGATGATTTCATCTTGTTGATCATAATTCTTCCGTTCCACTAACATAGCCGGAGAGCCAGGTCTGACTCGCAAAGCTTGCGCTATTTCATCCTGCACCGTTGTGGTAACGATACGGTACTGAACCTTATGATATTCAATACCGAAATGGTCGCGGTAGATATCGGTCAGCGATTGAGATAAATCAAAATCGAGTAAGTTGGGGAATCGCTCTGGTCGAACGAAGTTTGTTACATACACAACTGGCCTGTCTTCCAGATAGCGTACCCGGTCAATCCGGTATACATCGGAGAATGGGTCCAACTTAAGCAGCCTCGTCGCTTGCTTTGTCGCAAGGAGCGCGGCGGCGGAAACCAACTCTGTTTTCGGTACACGATGTTGCGTTAAAGCCATATTATAAAAATTTAGCGTCTGTGTTGGGTCATAACGAAGAGGCTCTGGCGAGATAAACCAACCACGTCGATCTTCTCGATAAATTCGCCCTTCCGCTTCCAGCAATGAAAGAGCCCCTCTTAAGGTAACCCTCGTTGTATTAAAAGATTCGGCAAGCTTCCGTTCAGAAGGCAGTTTCTGGCGTGACGGTAACAGTCCAGACTCAATTTGCTCAACGATAACGTTTTTAATTTTTATATATTGCACGATCTACCCTCTGATTTAACTTAATTCTAACCTGATGCCGGCGATATCATTCTGGTATTAACCAGATTGACATTCTAACTGATAATTTAAAACATAATGATTCCTTGCGCAAAATAAAACAATCATTTTGGTAAATAATTTGCCATTTAAATACACCTCTTTTTTCACAAGTGTTTATTTCATTGAGGTTAATGTTTTATGAATTCCATTTTTAGCTATTTACGTCGTCAAATTTAACTTGGTAGAGTAATACTCAAATCTGGTGTAGTCCAATAAGAGGATAATATGAAAAACGAATATCTACTTCTAACCCCGGGGCCTTTATCTACTTCATCAACCGTTCGTGAGGCCATGCTCAAGGATTGGTGTACTTGGGACGATGATTATAATAAAGGGATTGTAGAGGTGATTCGTCATAAGTTAGTGGCACTCGCGACTAAACATGAGGGATACACCAGTGTATTGATGCAGGGCAGTGGTACCGCATCGGTAGAAGCAACCATTGGCAGCGTCGTCGATAATCAAGGCAAACTGTTGGTTGTCGATAATGGCGCATATGGTGCTCGTATTGCACAAATTGCACACACTCTCAACATTCCATGCCACGTTGTTTCTCCCGGAGAAACGTCTCAACCTAACTTGCAAGAAATGGAAGCGATATTAGAAACGGATGCCGCCATTACCCATGTTGTGGTCGTTCACTGTGAAACCACCACTGGCATGCTCAACCCCATTGCCGATATAGCGAATCTTGCAAAGCGCTTCGATAAGCAAGTAATTGTTGATGCAATGTCGAGCTTTGGCGGTATACCAATGGATATCGCGGAACTCGACATAGATTTTATGATTAGCTCGGCCAATAAATGCATTCAGGGGGTGCCGGGGTTTGGTTTTGTTATTGCGAAGAGAACCTGTCTTGAACGATGCAAAGGCCTTGCTCGTTCACTCACCTTAGACCTCTACGATCAGTGGCAATGCATGGAGGTAAATCATGGCAAGTGGCGTTTTACCTCCCCCACACACACCGTTCGCGCTTTTTATCAAGCGCTGATTGAACTAGAAAATGAAGGGGGCATCGAAGCACGTTATCAACGCTATCGCACTAATCAAACAACGTTAGTAGAGGGTATGCGTTCACTCGGTTTCGAAACCTTATTGGATGATGAGCTACACTCCCCAATTATCACCTCGTTTCATTCTCCTATCGACCCCAAATACCAGTTCCGGCATTTTTACGATCACCTCAAGAGCAAAGGCTTTGTTATCTATCCCGGAAAAGTCTCTAACGCCGACTGCTTTCGAATCGGCAATATAGGCGATGTACATCCCGCAGATATTGACCGCCTTATTCACGCAATACGTTCGGTTATGATCTGGAATGTCAGCTGATCACGTGTATTCGATACCTATTGGCTATTAATAAACTCACTTTAAGGATCCATCATGAATAATCCATCTCCAATTCAGGCTGTTATATTTGATTGGGCAGGCACGATTGTCGACTTCGGTTCATTTGCGCCAACCACGGTTTTTGTTGAGGCCTTCAAGCAGGGTTTCGATTTTGAAGTACACCTAAAAGAAGCGCGCGAACCTATGGGATTAGGCAAATGGGATCACATCCGCGCGGTTGGAAAGCTGCCTTCAGTCGATACTCGTTGGAAAGAGAGGTTTGGCCGTTCGATGACAGATGATGAAATCGACATTATCTATGCCGCATTCATGCCGTTGCAAAAAGCCAAAGTAGCGGACCACGCCACTCCGATCCTTAATGCCATTGACGTGGTAGAGGGCTTAAAAGCCGCGGGTATAAAGATAGGATCGTGTTCCGGTTATCCAAGACAGATTATGGATGTGTTGACCCCTTCCGCCGCAGATTACGGCTATAAACCCGATTGTATTGTCGCCACAGATGACCTGCCGCACGGTGGTCGACCATCACCATTCATGGCGCTGCAAAACGTTATCGAGTTGGGCGTAACGAGCGTGGCAGCGTGCATTAAAGTTGACGACGCTATTCCCGGAATTGAAGAAGGCCATAATGCAGGCATGTGGACGGTGGGATTACTGCTTTCCGGTAACGAAGCCGGGTTAACTTACGAAGAATATTTGGCAGCAGATGACAATACGTTAGATATCGTTCGTGAAAAAGCGCGCGCTCGACTGCAAAAATCATCC
This sequence comes from Vibrio frigidus, assembly GCF_042465995.1. Lineage (NCBI taxonomy): Bacteria > Pseudomonadati > Pseudomonadota > Gammaproteobacteria > Vibrionales > Vibrionaceae > Vibrio > Vibrio frigidus. The sequence goes on from NZ_JBCDMC010000008.1 coordinate 255,859, forward strand.
CCTCATTACCTTATAGACACTATCTCTGATTTTCCTAAAGTAGTGGAAGCGATTAATAATCGCATACTCGCAGGAGAGCGCCCTTAATCTCGTCTTTTACCTCCGCCACTCTCTCTAAACCCAGATCAATATATCACCATTTCAAACCACCTGTTTTTCAGGTGGTTATGTCAGTTTTATGACCAACTATAAAGCCTACTTATAGCGATAGCCTAAATAATATTATCGTCAACAAAATATCTTATAGCTGTAGCGAAAGCTTCACATTGTTTGCTTAGTATTTATTCATCAAATTAATAATGTGTACACCATGTACATGTTCGGGTGGTAATGATGTCTTTTATGCAAAGACCAAACGATTCAACAATAGAGCAATCCACGCCTAAAGTTATTCTCGTGATTTTGGATGGATTAGCGTTCGATACCAGCCAAAGTTGTATGGGGTATCTTCAGGCTTTGGTTGAGTCAAATAAAGCAACCTTGTATCGCTTACAGGCAGAGTTGCCTTCTAGCTCCAGACCTTTGTATGAAACAATATTGACGGGCGCCACACCGGTTGAAAGCGGCGTGATTAGCAATAACGTTGTTCGTCGTTCTAATCAAGAAAGCGTTTTTAGCCTTGCTCAATCGCAAGGACGAACAACAGCCGCGGCCGCCTATCATTGGATGAGCGAATTGTATAATCATGCACCCTATAACCCTGTACAAGACCGTCATACCCATGACGAAGAACTACAGATCCAACACGGCTGTTTTTATCATGAAGACCATTATCCAGATAGCCATCTATTTCTTGATGCTGAATCTCTTCGCCGGGTTTATAACCCAGACTTTCTCTTAATTCATTCAATGAATATAGATGATGCAGGACACAAAGCGGGGTTTGACAGTACTCATTACCGAAACACAGCAAGAAAAGCCGACGTAACACTCTCCAGCCATATTGCTTGCTGGATAAGCGAAGGTTATCAAATCCTTATCACCTCAGACCATGGCATGAATGACGACAAAAGCCACGGCGGCACCCTTAGTTGTGAACGTATGGTTCCTCTTTACGTTATTGGCGACTCATTTTCTCACAGTGACAAATGCGAACCAAAGCAAACTGAAATCTGCGGCACGATATGCCAGTTGCTAGGCATTGAGCATCAGAAAAACATGACCGCTTCATTTATTAAATCAGAGGGTAGAGATGACATTGTCCGTTTTTGATTTAGATGAAACCTTGATAGCCGCCGATAGCGCTTCTCTGTTTTGTCAGTATCTCGTTGAGCATCAATTAATCGATGCCAATTTTGTAGAAAAAGATGCCGCCTATATGCGCCTCTACAACTCTGGGCAACTGGATATTAATGACTATATTGCCTTCTTTGTTGATGCCTTAAGGCAATATTCGGTCGAGGATATTGATGCGCTTTTACCCACTTTTTTAACCGATCATATAAGTCATGTCATCTATCCAGAAGCGGTGGAATTACTTATACAGTTAAAGGAACAAGGCCATACGATAGTGATCGTCTCTGCAACCGCAGAATTCATCGTCACAGCGATAGCCACGTTGCTCGGTGTAGACCATGTGTTAGCTATCCAGCTTGAAACTGACGTGGATAACAACGGAAACGACTTCTATAACGGAAAAATCAAAGGCACACCATCCTTTCGCGATGGAAAAATCAGCCGTCTACAAGCGTGGGTAGCTAAACATAATGAAACAATGGATGGGGCGTATTTTTACTCCGACTCTATTAACGATGTACCTCTGTTGCAGCTTATCGACAATCCGGTCGCTACTAACCCGGACACGCAGTTGCGACAGATCGCAACTCAGCAAAACTGGAAAATAGTCCGCTGGGAAAAACCGCAATTACATAACGTAAATCATTCAAATCATACTCATTTAACACAACTGGAGACACACAATGTCTAGACTGATGTTCGCTGGTGCGTTGGCACTATTATCAAGCCAAGCCATGGCAGCATGTCCTAACGTTGCAGGCAAGGATGCAGGCGGCCAATATCCGCACCTATTTGAAAAAGCTGAGTTTGAAGCACAGTACAAGTGCAGCCTTTCCTTTAGAGAAAATCCCGATATCAACGCACTTAATCAACGTATTGCCGGTAACCCCACACTCGCACCATTAAGTGAACGCTTACCGTCGGAGCCATTGGTTATAGCGCCTTATCTTAGCATCGGCAATTACGGTGGTGTGTTAGATGGCATCTCTAAGGCGACCGAATCTGGCACCTCAGATTTGCTTTCCATTCGCCACGTAAACTTGGTCCGTTTTAATGATGATCTTGAAACGATAGTGCCTAATGTCGCGAAGTCTTGGTTGTGGAATGATGACTTCACTCAGTTAACCATCACCCTACGAAAAGGGCATAAATGGTCTGATGGCAAACCATTTACAGCAAAAGATATTGCGTTTTGGTACAACGATATCCTAATGAACAGTGAGATCATCGAGAAACCAAAAGAACGTTTTCTTTCAGAAGGCAAGAAGATGAAAGTTGAAGCGATTAACGATACCACTATCCGCTTCACAACAAACGCGCCAAAGCCAGGGTTGCTAACGAACTTTGCGCTTGATTATGCGCAACCTTTCCAGCCACAGCATCTCTTGAGCAGATTCCACCCAGACTTCAACAAAGACGCCGACAAGCTAGCAAAATCACTAGGATTCGACAGCGGTTACGATGTCATTCACTTCTATTACGGCCAATCAGATTGGAAAGATATTCCTACACCGTTGCTAAAAGACGAGGCCGCATCCAAGCGACTCGCCGCCGCTGGGTACACCGGTATTGCGCCGACACTTGAGTCCCATTTAGTTGTAGAAGACACACTCGAAGGCCGTCGTCTGGTAGCGAACCCTTACTTCTTCCAAGTGGATACCGCTGGTAATCAGTTGCCGTATATCAATGAGATCAAAGAGGTCTATATTGGTGATGAAAATATTCAAACAACCATGCTAATCGCAGGCGAAGTTGATTACAAATCTCAGTCGGTCAATCTTCCTGCTGCTCCTGTGCTGCTTGAGAATCGCGATATGGGTAATTACAACGTCAGTCTGCGTCCAACAATGGGTGAAACGACCTTTGCCTTTAACCTGACCGACAAAGACTTAGAGAAACGAGCCGTTTTCAACGACGTTAAATTCCGTCAAGCGATGTCCGTTGCCATCAACCGCAACTACATCAATGAAATTGCTTACTTCAAACTCGGCAAACCGACGCAATACACGGCATTTGATGCCGATACCGCTAACTTCGTCACTGAAGAACTTAAAACCAAATGGACTGAGTTTGACCAGAAACAGGCTCAAAATCTGCTAGACAAAGCCGACGTTAAAGATAAAGACGGTGACGGATTCCGTGACCTACCATCCGGCAAGAAATTTGAGTTAACCATTCAATACGCAACGCAAGGCGCAGCAACAGAGGTGGTAGAGATCGTCGCCGCAAACTGGGTGGATGTGGGCGTAAAAACCACCATCAAAGAGGTAACATCTGATGAATATCGTAACTCGCAAACCGCGAACGACTTGTCGGTTCTGGTCTGGGTGATGGGACGACCTCTTGCCACTATTGCGAGTAACAATGAAAACTTATTGCCTCCTTACGACAACTTTTTCGGCCTACGTACAGGCATGCTTTGGTCTCAGTATAGAGAGACCAACGGCGCTGAAGGTGTGAAGCCACCGAAAACAGTGGACGAAATGCAGGTCATGGCGGATCGCTTTGTCACTCTGCCTTCTGGCTCTGAAGAGTCAAATAAGCTTGGCAAAAAAATAGCAGAGAAAGTAGTTTCCGACCTATTTATTATCGGCACGGTAAAAGCGGTAGCACCAATCTACCACAATCGAAAACTAGTTAATTTCTCGGTTCCTAAAACCTCTTCTTATGATTACTACCGCGTATATCCATATCTACCAACGCAATGGTACTTGGATGAAGCAAGCAATTAATTCACGTCGTTAACAGTAAAACATAACGAAAAATAAGCGCGTAGACATGGGCAAGGAAGCCCATGTCATTTTTGGTTTGTATTGTATTTAAAGGTGAGCAAAGTGATGAGTTTTCTTTCGCAAACGTGGCTGTTCTGGATACTGCTTTTGATAGGTGGTTTCCTCTTTATTCGCGGACGCGGTAGTCAATATTTCAACTACGTATTCAACCGCTATGTCTTGGCCTTGACTACTTTGCTGATAGTAAGCGCCATTGTGTTTTCGCTAATGGAAGCCCTGCCTGGTGACTGCGCTGAAAAGTATATTGCCTACAAAAACACGCAAGGTGAAACCATTACACAGGCAGATATTGACGCGGAACGATCTCGGATGGGATTGGACAAACCGCTGCCTTTACGTTGGGGGAAATGGGTGACTGACTTAACATTGCGCGGGGACTTGGGTTTTAGCTGTGCTAAACGTCAGTCCGTTAACCTTGCTCTGGGCGACCGATTTTGGATGAGCCTTAGCTTTTGTCTTGCGGCACTTTTCCTGTCCTATTTGGTGGCGGTTCCCTTTGGTATTTTTTCGGCTTTTACCATCAATAAGTCGTGGACAGACAAAAACCCGCAACACCCAGTTCGACAACGAGTCATCAATACACTTGGGTTGTCATTGAAAAAACTGGTCGACTTGCAGCTTCGTATTATTAGTTATCTAGGGTTGGCGCTGCCGAACTTTCTATTGGCGCTCACCATTATTCTTATCTATGTCTTCGCTGGCGAGCCGGCCCCAACTGGGCTCTATTCTGACGAATGGCAAGGGGTCGCATGGTTTACCGAAACGGGTTTTTCCTATGGAAAGTTAGGCGATTTTCTAAACCATATATGGTTGCCAATATTCGTTATTGGTTGGTCTGCCACTGCATTACAGCTTCAAACCGTACGAGCGCTGGTGGTTGATGAGTCAAACAAACTTTATGTCGATGCCGCACGCGCCAGAGGCGTTGATGGTATGGCGTTATGGGCCGGTTACCCGGTTCGTCATTCAATTAGCCCCCTGTTTAACAGCATCGGATTTGACTTTCAACGGGTATTTAATGACCTACCAATTGTCGCCATTGTGATCGGCCTTACCGATGCGGCCGCTCTGTTAATTGAAGCGCTTTCAATGACCAATGATCAGGAACTCGCCGCCGCAATCTTATTTCTAGTAGCGCTTGTCGTGATAGCGATGAATTTTATTACCGATGTTGTGTTAGCCGCTGTCGACCCTCGGGTTAGACAAAGCGTACTGGGGAAATAACCAATGATTCGTAAATTAACAAGACCATTTACAGCGATACTCCGTCGTAAGAAAAAAAAGACGCAGGCAGATGACGCCTATTACACCGCAGGACAGATGGCGCTAATAAAAGCCCGCTTTAAAAGTAAAACCAGTGGCGTTATTGCGGCTTGGATCTTATTTTCACTCGTGATGCTTGGCTTTTTTGCCCCGTTTTTCGCACCCAATGACCCAACGATTCGTGGCGCGAACGTAGAGTATCGCCGAGGCGCCCCACAGGTTGTCTATTTCTGGGACGAAAATGGCTTCTCATTGAGGCCGTTTACCTACAGCTACCACAAAGAGAAAGCCACACTTGATCTCTCTTCTCTGGGTGGCGATCTGGCCGCATTAGATGCGCTCACCTCTGGCGATGCCCTTACCTCTTCAAGTCAGAACAAGTTCATTACCGACCCCGATCAGCGTCGCTATCTTCAGTTTTTTTTCAAAGGCTGGGAATACCAACTGATAGATTTCACCGTTCTAGGCTATGAGTTTAACCTCAAATGGGACAGGCACTTTTTCGGTGTTGAGCAAGGACAGATACACCTATTGGGGACCGATGAAGATGGAAAAGACGTGCTGAGCCGAACCCTTCACGCTATCTGGGTCACCATCAGTATTGCCATTGTCGCTCTTATCGTGAAACTGCTGGTGTCGCTGCTTGTTGGGGGAGTCAGTGGGTACTTTGGCGGCAAGGTGGATGCGGTGATGATGAGCATCACCGAGGCGGTTCGGGTCATCCCGTCTATCCCTATTTACCTCGCCTGTGCCGTTGCCCTTTCCGAACTAGAACTCGATGCAACTCAGCGTTATTTTGCTATCGCTGTCGTGATAGGTGCATTGGATTTTGCGACCTTGGGACGTCGCCTTCGCACTCATATTTTGACCGAGCGCAACCAAGACTACGTGCTCGCCGCACAGCTTTGTGGCTCCAGCACGTGGCGTATTATATGGCGTCATTTGGTGCCGAGTTTTTCTAGCTACATTATCGTCGATACCCTGATCAACTTCCCGTATGTGATTTTGGCAGAAACCAGTTTAAGTTTTCTCGGCTTAGGTCTCACTGAACCCGTGAACAGCCTAGGTGTGTTACTACAGAAAGCGCAAGATCCAGACATACAACAAAACATGATGTGGCAATTTTATCCTGTGGTGCTCTTTGTTGCATTAATCATGGCTTTTGTATTTGTTGGCGACGCGCTTCGAGATTCTGCCGACCCATATTCTGAAAAATAATAGACAGTACAGTTAACGGAGAAAATAACATGACTAATTTAATCAGTAGCAAAAAACGCCTACTTGAGATTCGAGACCTGACTGTCGATTTTCGAACCGATGAAGGCTTAGTAAGAGCCGTTGATCGAATCAACCTGAAAGTAGACCAAGGCGAAATAATGGGGCTGGTCGGCGAAAGTGGCTCTGGTAAATCAGTCAGTGCAAAAAGTATTATGCGCCTAATGCCAAGCAACGCTATTATCCAACAGCCAAGCCGTATTCAGCTAAACCATGAAGGCAAAGACACCAATGTGTTGGCACTTCAGGGACGAGATTTGAGACTGGTGCGAGGCAACGCGGTTTCGATGATTTTCCAAGAACCCATGGCCAGTTTCGCCCCTGCCATTCGTATCAGCGATCAGATAATACAAACCATGCAGATCCATTTAGGCTACGACAAAGCCCTCGCGCGCAAAAAGGGAATAGAGCTTTTTGAACGCGTCGGCATTACCGACCCCGAGACCCGTTTTGACCAATACGTATTTGAACTATCTGGTGGTATGCGTCAACGCGCCATGATCGCGATGGCGCTTTCAACGAAACCAAAACTGCTCATCGCTGACGAGCCGACTACTGCATTGGATGTAACTATTCAGGCACAGGTACTGGACTTGATGCTGGAACTTCGCGAGCAATACGGCATGGCCATGTTGTTTATCACCCATGACCTCGGTGTTGTATCCAAAATTGCGGATAATGTCACCGTAATGCGCAAAGGCGAAGTGGTTGAAGAAGGGACCGCCGACGATGTCTTATTTTCCCCCAAACATATCTATACAAAACGACTGCTTGATGCGCTACCACACCTTAATGATCTACCTCTGCCTCCGAAAAGCAAACCGGATCCTTTGGTCAGCATTAAGGACCTATCCATCTCTTATACGATGTCAGGAAGCACCCGAAAAACCGAGAAATTTGTCGCAGTCAAAAACATCTCTCTCGATCTACCACAAGGGCAAATAATTGGGTTGGTAGGCGAAAGTGGCTCCGGAAAAACGTCGTTGGGCAAAGCGTTGCTTGGGGCGTCCCCCATCAGCAATGGAACGGTGAAATACCACAGCACAGAGAAACCAATAGAGTTTGGTTCTACGAAAAAATATAAGCGCAGCCGATTGGCTAAAGTAGCGCAGATAGTCTTTCAGGACCCATACAGTTCTCTTAACCCCAGAATGACGGTACGAGACATTATTGCAGAACCACTCGAAGCCATGAAATTGACCCGAAATAGAGAAGAAACGGACCAACGAGTGATAGAGATAGCCAAACTTTGTCATATTGATGTATCTCATCTACGCCGCTTTCCACACGCTTTTTCTGGTGGTCAAAGGCAACGCATCAGTATTGCACGGGCATTGGTATGCAAACCCAAGTTTATTGTTGCTGATGAATCTGTCGCCGCTTTAGACGTCTCTATTCAGGCTGAAATCCTTAATTTGCTAAAGGAACTTCGAGAAGAACTGGGGATTACTATTCTATTTATTTCACATGACCTGAGTGTTATTGCTAACCTGTGTGACTGGGTCTGTGTAATGAAAAATGGTGAGTTAGTGGAGCAAGGTACAGTGCGAGAAATATTCCTCGCCCCTCAACGTGATTACACTCAGAAGCTGATCGCCTCGATATCACTCTTGGAACAGAGAAAAGACAAAAACCAATTGGAAGTGGTTAGGTTGGGTAAAGCCTCCAGCATGACGCCAGTAATGAGTCAATCCATTGTTATGAAGCGCGCAATTTAGGAGGTTTCAATGGACTACTCTCTTTCTGAAATCCGAGCGTATAATGCCATCGTAAAATGCGGTAACTTTAGCCGTGCGGCTGAAAAACTTAACGTCAGCCAACCTGCCGTTACCGCCCAAATCCGAAAGCTAGAAAGTCGATTTGAGTATCCTTTATTAGAGCGATTTAGCAAAGGGGTTAACCCCACCGAGTTGGGTAAGCGACTTTACCACCTCACTTGTCAATACGAAGACCTCGACAAGGCAATCGATGTATTAGCCAACCCAGACAAGCACCCCGGAAATGTAACCTTGAAAGTCGCCACGGCTTCTACGCTTGTTTTTATGCCGCTGATCGCGCAATTTCGCCAGCGCTTTCCTGATGTTACTTTGAAGCTCATTTCTTCGCCGACCGCAGAGTGTTGTGATCTGCTACTCAAGCGAGAAGTTGATATCGCGTTGTGTCCCATGCGTGACGATTTGAAAGGCGTATCAAAACTTCCTTTTCATACCCATTCTCTTGTCGCTATTATTCCCCTCGCCCATCCTCTTGCGCAGTGTTCAGAGGTTTCATTTGAACAACTCTCACGTGAGTCACTCATCTACTCTCGCCCGTATACCTGCACTCAAAGTGTGGTTGACGACTACTTCAATCTGCTTAATTTACAACCCTATACATCGATAGTGATGGATAATCGTCAGGAAATTTGTGAGGCAGTTGCTTACAACCTAGGGATAGGTTTTGTCTTAGAAAATGACATACATTCCGATTCGCGCTTTTGTATTAGGCCGATTAAAGAGGTAGACAATGTAGTAGAAGAGCACGTTTCCTGGCTAAAAAATCGAAGTGTTTTACCTGGTATTAAAGACTTTGTCCAACAGGCATTGGAATTACGATGTCATTCTGATGGTTCATTGTCATTTACGCCCTAAAGGCAGTGCGATTACTAAGCCAAAGCAACCTTTATCGTTGCCTAGGTTTTAAGGACTTCCTTTCTATCAGTTCAACAGGAATCATTAACTTTACCAGAGTATCGTCCTGCTCTTGTATCTGGTTAACGACGATTTTTACCGTTTCTCGGGCAAGGCGCTTGTAATCTTGCTTAAATGAAGTGAGTTGATAACTCATCCAATCGGCCTGTGGAATATTGTCAAAGCCGATGACTTGAAGTTCATTCGGAATCGATAGGTTCAACTCATATCTGGCTAAATCCATCAATGAGATCGCAATAATATCGGTTGCACAAAATACAGCATCTGGCGCGTCTTGTTGAGTTAACATATGCCTGATTTTATTTTGCGCCAGATTGTAATCATAATTCGCCTCAACATAGACAGGTTCTATATTAAGTCGTTCTCGCGTCGCATCCGAAAAACCAGCTAAACGTTCGGCGTTGGTGGCTGTAGGGATTTCACCCGTTATATAGGCTGGCCTTTTTGCTCCGCGCTCAATAAACTCATTCGCGGCTTTATATCCGGCGGCATAGTTATCACTAATAGCATAACTACACTTCGTTCCTTCTTCCACTCGGGCAAATTGAACAATAGGTATATTAAAGTTCTGACATTCTTCATATATCGCGGTATTAAATTGAGCTGATGCGGCAATAACACCATCTACTTTGTACTGAAAGATATTTGGTATTGTACGGTGTTTCCTATCATCACGTTCCCATGGGATTAACACCGCAGAATAACCGTTCCTTTGGAGTTCGGCACTGATCAGTTGCAATGTCTCCATATGGATTGGGTAATCTGTGTCTGGAAAAACTAAACCGATTAATTTGGATTCTTTCGTCGTCAAGCTTCGAGCAAAGGCGTTTGGGCGATAATTCAACGATTTGGCTGCATCCAATACTTTTATCCGCGTTTTTTCAGACGTTGAACTGCCATCAATGAATACGCGAGACACGGTAGACTGAGAAACCCCTGCCAACTTTGCCACATCTTTGGACGTCACACTTATGTTCTTATCTGCCATTTCACAATTACCATCATAATTCCAGTACATGCTGATTGTAACAGAATTATCTACTACGTAGTCATTCGATTCTATTCTAAGTATCTTATATTTTTCACTGAGTTAGAGGTTCAATAAGTTAAATTTTGAAGTCAATTCACAGCACTATAACGCATTAAAAATCAAAACGCCCTCAGCTATAAGGGCGTTTTTATACATTATCAGAGCAAAATAGCTTAGATTTAAAGTTCGGGGTTCATAATTTGTTGCGTACGCTCAAATACATCCACACCCTGTTGTTTTAGCCAATATGGTATATCGATTAATACCCAGTTTTCAGATAATTTGTCGCCTTTACGGTAATATACATCAACGACTTGCATGTCTGCACGGATCTCACCGCCAGGTAGACCAAGAAAACCACCAACCGGAGTATTAGACAAATTAGGCCATCCAAAGAAGCATGCGAAATTACCTTCAGCGAAACGACATACATGACCATTAAACTTCTTGTCAGTCAGATTATTCCGAAATGGGAGTTGATGTTGTTGCTGGTAACGGGGAATAGTATAAGACGCACCAATACCACAAGGGCCATACCAGATCATATCTTTAGACCAGCTTTTCTCCAGCACTTCAGGAGGGCAACCCATTGCACCGCTATCATTTAAAGAGCTGAGGTCGTCGACCATTTTATTGACTAGCGCTAAAGTTGTTACACCCTCTTCTTCAGCAGCATCATCAAACAATAATCCGTTATGGTCTCGAGGCCCTGGGTAAACAAAATGACGGCCAGTGGACGGAGGAAGTGGATAACAGCCAGCTTGATCCATCACACCAAGAAGGTCCATAAACATACCTGTTTTCGTGATTTTACCATTCTCTACACAAGTAAATTCAGCATAACGGATGTTCATCATTTTACCTGTTGGTCGAATTCCAAGCCATTCAGTATCGAAAAGCCCCATGAAATGACCCATGCTCATCACCCATTGCTCACCACTAATTTCATTGGTGCCACCAATGAAAATATCTTGTCGCCTTTGCATGCGATTCATCGATTTTAAGATTGGCGCCCAAAAAGTATCCGCGACTGCATCGGCTCCTTTTTGCTCGCGAAATGGATATACACCACGCCATAGGTAGTCGTCACTAACGTAGTCTTTAAGCACTGATGCAATAGACTCTGACGTGGCATTTTCTATCGCATCAAAATAGTTGCGGACGATGCGCTTGGTTTCTTGATATTTACTCATTGGGCAATCCTGTTATTGTCATTCTTTATATCGTTTACTGAGTGAAATCTTATTCGCTCAGTAAACGAATAGCATTAAATAGGTTTAGTGATTAGTCGCTGGCTCGTTTAAATCTTTCTTTTTATAAAAGATACCGCCTTTCAGTGTTTCTGGAAGTGAGAACCAAACTAATCCAGCAATAACCCATACGATTGGTGATCCCCACATGGCCGTCGTTAAATCGGTGCGATCTTTGATGAATACCAACACCATTGGCGCCCACATTCCGATAATACGACCACCATGGAATAGTGCTGCACCGAAGCTTCGAAGATGAGCAGGGAATAACTCAGAGAAGTACCCGCCCCATACCGCACTTGAAGAAAGACCAAAGTTATAGATAAGACCCAGCAAGGCGAGAAGGTTCACGCTACCAACGAATACGTCACTCGGTGCAACGAAGAAGATCGCCGCCATAGCACCCGCTATAACAAAACCAAAAGCATTAACTTTTCGGCCATATTTGTCGGCAATAACTCCCCAAACCCAAGCTCCGAACAGACTACCAAATGCAGATATAGAGAATATAATACCTATTGTTGCGCCATCAAACATGCGCACTTCTTTTAGGTAAGTCGTCACGAAACCACCGAAGAACTGATAGCCATAAAAGTTAAGGCCAGCAAGTAATAAACAAGATAAGGTTATCTTACGATGGGTGCTGTTAAACATCTCAGCCCAAGAACCTTTCTTCGCTGGTGCGTCTTCAGTGCCTTGTTGGTCTTCTTCGCCATAAGCTATTACCTTCTTATCTGATGGAAGTACAAATACCATCACCCCCGCAGCCACAAGCGGCGGTATACCACCAATCCACATAATGCTTTCCCATGGCGCATCAATACTAGTAATAAATGCTGCATACGCACCCATTACCATCAATGCCAACGAAAACATACTTGATGCAAAAGCAGTCAGTTTTCCACGAACGCTTGGCTCAAACAAACCAATCATTGTCGATACCGCTACCGTGAAGTAACCCCCAAGTGAAATACCGATGATGAAACGCATTAACGCCCAAGTAGTGTAGTCCGTGAACATCATATTAATAATGGTTGCACCACCATTTAGCGCTGTGATTGCGATAAGAGTGGGTTTTTTACCAATATTTGATGCTACCCAAGCACAGCTGAATGCACCAATTAGTGCGCCTACCGATTGCCACGTATAGAATTGTGCAGTATCGGCCAAAGTAATGCCATCATACGCTTCTACAATATATGGCCTTACATAATCTACAATAACAAAATTGTAGCAGTAGAAAAAATAGCCCACTAAAATAGCTAAGTAAGCGAGTATTCTTTGTATCAATGGCACTTCGTTCATGTGTATTTTAGCGGTCATGAGCGACTTATCCTCTGTCTGAAGTTTAATAAATGTGTATCTCTTGAGTTCGATGAGTTGTCATCTCTCATCCAGTGGGTGAATATTACACACTTCTTGATGTGATAAACCGTGACATGCATCGACTTTAAAATGACTACGCACCCAATCTATTGAATTATGTGACCATGATCTACATTTCCTAACAATCTCTCTGATTACTGTTAAATTCGTAGAATTTTATATGAAAAACGCTAGATGATGACTAGTAATTCATCGTAATTTCTATAATGATAGGAATAACAAGGAACATAACACTTAATATATTCGTAATGGTGATAGGTTAAATACAGAAATGGTTACGTACTCAAGCTTTGCGATTATGGCTCTTTATGCCATTTCAACTCTAATGATCAGTTACTTAGTTAACCGACGTAGTGCAACCAAAGGCGATTTTTCCACAGGGAATCGTCAGTTTGGATGGTTTACCGCTGGCGTGTCCATATTGGCGACCTATATCAGTACGATGACTTTTCTTGGCCAACCAGGTTGGGTTTATACTAGCGGCATGCAAGCGTTCGCTATACATTTAAACTATCCCATCGTTATCTTTTTTGCCGTTGTGTTTTTTATTCCAGTTTTCTATAAACTGGGACTAACCTCGATCTACGAATACCTAGAGCATAGATTCGGTATCGTTGCGCGGACGATAAATTCACTGGTATTTATCTTGGTGCAATGTATTTCTGCTGGTGTCATCTTATATGCCGTTTCATTAATCCTCGTTCAAATCCTCCCCATATCCGTACAAGAAGCCATCATTTATATCACGCTGTTTACTGCCATTTATACGTATTCTGGCGGTATTTCTACTGTCATTTGGACCGACATGCTGCAATCTGCGGTCCTTTTAATTGGCTGCATATCCATTTTTGTTATTCTTCTGCTCAACTTACAAGACGGAACGACTGTACAACAAGTTTCTGCTATCACTGAGAAAGCCAATATTATTAACTTAGACTTTAATCTAAGTGTTGATACCAGCCTCTGGTCGGGTGTCGTCGCAGTCGCTTTTTTGCATCTTAGTGTCTATGGTACCAACCAGTTGATCATTCAAAGAACATTGGCAACCAAAGACGTAAAAAATGCACAGAAATCCATGTTGCTTTGTGGTTATGGTGCGTTTTTTATCTACCTATTTTTTAGCATCATTGGTGTACTTTTATATATTTACTATCAAGGAAAACCGTTTGAGAACAGCAACAATATCATTTTGGATTTCGTGTTTAATCATACCAACCCAATTGTTATCGGGTTAATCATGTCAGCGCTTGCCGCCGCCGCCATGTCGACGCTAGATTCAACCTATAATTCCATCGCGACTGTCGCAACCTTCGATATATATAAGCGTTTTGTACGAAAAAATGAACACGTTGATCATTATGAAAAAACAGCAAGAATACTAAGCCTCGTCACTGCCGCGGTCGTCGTTATTCCTGCTCTCTTCGCTATATCGAATGAATCGGTACTCAAAACGATAGCCAGCCTTACTTCTGTGTTTGTTGGAATTCGCTTGGGGTCATTTGTGTTGGGGCTTGGTTTTGCTAAAGCAAACGAAAAAGGCGTTATCGTCGGTAGCGTTCTCAGTATTATTGCCATTGCGATTTGCCGAACAGGCGACATATCGTGGCCTTGGTATGCTCCAATTGGAACCGCAATCTTTCTGATTTCTGGGTTACTCACCAGTCGCTACTGGGGAACCAATACTCCAGAGCAAATGGCGTTTATTGAAACACAAAAAAGCCTATACCAGAAGCCAACGAAGAGTCAGTTTATGCTGCTAATCTTCGCGGCTATCACTATCAGTACTTGCTTTTACATCCCTGATTGGCTGTTAACCGCGTTATCTTAAATAAGTGATTCTATGTTATCTATCTTTGACATCTATAAAATTGGCGTTGGCCCTTCTAGCTCTCATACTAATGGTCCAATGATCGCGGGTTATTCGTTTGGTTGTAAACTGAAGCCAAAACTCAACCAGATCCATCGAATTCAAGTTGACCTATATGGCTCGCTATCATTGACAGGGAAAGGACACCATACCGACAGAGCCGTAATCCTTGGCCTTATGGGCAATAAACCAGATAGCATTGATATTGCAACGGCAAACGCGTTATTCAAGCAAAACACACAATCTAAAACGCTCTCTCTTTCGGGTACTCATCTTATATTATTTAATGTGGAAACTGATATTGTCTTTCGCAGTGATAACCTCCCGCTACATGAAAATGCGTTAGCTATATCGGCCTATGACACCAACGGAAAGCAGATAGACAAAGAAGTCTATTATTCGATTGGCGGCGGGTTTATTACGACAGAAAATGAGTTTAATAATCAAACCGCTAGCCAAGGTCATTCCGTAGAGTTCCCTTTTCAATCGGCCGAACAACTTCTTAAAAAAGCGGACAAAGCTGGCTTGTGTTTAGGCGGTTTGGTTATGCGCAATGAACTCACCTTTCGTACCGAGAAAGAAATCGATCAACTTACACACAAAATTTGGCGAGTGATGCTTCAGTGCGTAACAAAAGGGCTCAATACCGAAGGCATTTTAGACGGCGGTTTGAACGTTACGCGCAGAGCGCCTGCACTGCTAAAAACATTGGAATCCAATCACGCATTGATTAATGACCCAATGGAAATGCTCGATTGGATAAACGTTTATGCTTTTGCCGCTAGCGAAGAGAATGCATCGGGTGGTCAGGTGGTAACCTCGCCAACCAATGGTGCTTCTGGTGTTATTCCATCGGTACTAATGTATTACAATAAATTTATTAACCCATTGAATACAAAACAGTTGCGAGACTTTTTTGCCGTGTCTGGAGCCATTGGTATACTCTATAAAATGAATGCATCAATATCAGGCGCAGAAGTAGGATGCCAAGGAGAGATCGGCGTTTCATCATCGATGGCCGCTGCAGGTTTAACCGCTTTGCTTGGCGGGAGCAATGAGCAGATCTGTATCGCAGCAGAGATTGCTATGGAACACTCGCTTGGTATGACATGTGACCCGATCGGTGGATTGGTTCAGGTTCCCTGCATTGAACGCAACGCTATGGGAGCGATGAAGGCAATTAACGCCTCCCGGATGGCATTAAAAAGAACAAGTAAGCGCCTAATATCATTGGATAAAGTGATAGATACCATGTATCGAACGGGCAAGGATATGAATAAAAAATATCGCGAGACATCCCTCGGTGGATTGGCCGTTATTCATTTAGGCCCACCCTGTGAATAAGTAAAACCATGTTTATTTTATGTGTATAGCCAATATCTACTGTAGCGCTAAGCACCCGTTCTTTTTTCTTTCCTGCTCAAAATCGGGCCGTCCTGTTACGGTTAGAAAGAGGAGTCAAGTAATAGACACGGTTGGAATTACACCATTAATTCCAACCGGTTACCTTCTGGATCCAACACGACACTTACGTAGTAGTCATTATCCGTTCTACAGGGGCCATCTAATAGCTCGTATCCATCTGATACCAGTTTTTTTGTTAGGTCATCGACTTTTGTTTCAGAGCCTAATGAAAAAGCCAAATGGGCCAATCCGATAAACTGCGTATACACGTCTGATATCGGAAGTTCTACCGTATCCATTGCCATTAATTCAATGCGAATACCATCTGGAAGCGTCAGAAAATAAGAAGCAAACCCAACATTTTTGTCCTCGTATTTCTCATCGCACTTGGTGTCAAAAAAGTATTCGTAAAAATACCGCATTTTTTCCAAATCAAGGCACCAAATTGCTACGTGATCAATCTTCATTTTCGTTATCCTTCTCATCTTCCCATTGAAAAAGCGTCAACAGCGACGACATATACAAATGGGCTTCAAGTTCGATCCTATTTTTTACCCTGCTTTGTAAAGTGTTATGCTTATTTTCAGGCTGCGCATAATCAGAGGGCTTGGTATGATTTATTTTTACTACGTTCGTCATAACGGTGGTCTCTTAGGCGAACACAAATGATTAGACGCTTGTTTACTTAACGAGTTTTGACACATAAGGAAGGTTCCTTTGTCTCTCTTTCCAAGATAAGCCGTATCCAACCAATAGGTCGTCATTCAGCATCTCATAAGCATAATATTGTTCTACCGGAATGTTCACTCGACCGGGTTTGACAAACAAAGTCGCGATCATCAGTGAGTTCAACTCGAACTGGTCATTGAGGTAATGCGCTATTCGCTTCATCGTTCCTCCGGACTCAATCGCGTCGTCGACAAGAATGACGTTTCTTCCCTTCAGTTCAATATTTTGGTGGAATACGATCTCGGAATCGTTATTTCTATCCCCGGGGGTATGGGGACAAGAGATATAGTCCATACAGATATCAAAGGTTAATTCTCTCACCAGATCCGCCGTAAATAGTATTCCGCCCGGTACAACAGTGATAACAACCGCACATTGGCCCTCAAATTTTTTATTAAGCTTTTGTGCTACCTGAGTAACGCCGTTTTTAATCTGGATAGTATCAAGAATCATTTCGCCTACGTGTGCATTATTCATTGTTTATCCTTACCCTATTCTTACTTCATGTTTTGATTCGTGAACATCATTACTCTTCAATAAATAAGACGTTAGCAGCGTATAGATTGGAAGAGACATCAGTAATCCAGACTGGCTTTCGATAGATTATATATTGCCTTATTCGGACTATATAAATAAAATAGATTAATTCTATCTATATATCGAATTTTTCAATGCTTAGACATCTCGCTAACCATCTGCCCTATTTTTCTGCCGTCGCGAAGCACCTTAGTTTTTCCAATGCGGCGATTGAATTAGCCGTGTCTCAATCGTCTATAAGTTATCAGATCAAGTGTTTAGAGGAGAAGCTCGGATTTAAGCTCTTCATTCGAGGTCAAGGAAGCAAGGTAGAACTGACCTCTAAGGGCAATAAACTCTTTCAGGAATACGTTGTTCTAGAGCGGAATTTCAATCAGGTGGTCTCAGACACCAAGCTGAATAAAAATCGAACCAAGTTAGAGATGACGGCACCTGTGGATTTAGGTGTGAAGCTGCTTACGCCCACGCTGTCTCAACTTGAAATGGATAAATTGATCATCAACCTAGATCTTACCGACAGCGTGGTAGACTTTAAGAAGAGTAAATTCGACTTCGCCATCAGAATCAATACTGACGAAAGCGGTTTGGAATATTTACCCCTGCTGGAAGCGAAAAACCTATTGCTTTGTAGTAAGCGATACGCGCTAGAAAATCAGCTTTCACAGTTTGAACAAATCAACGAACACCACCGTTTAATAGTGAGAAATTCGGAAAGAAGTAACACCTGGGAGAAGCTCTTTCTACAGCATGGTAGAAGCTTTCATAAGCATAAGAATATGCAGGTAATCAACAACAGTTTTGCCATCTATCAAGCGATCATTGCGGATACAGGTGTTGGCATTCTTCCAGAATATTTCGTTGACCAAACCAACTACCAAGACCTATACATATTCAAAGAAAATCTAAACGAAACGCCATTTTATCTGACCTATCAACCTTCGTATGTCGCCAAGAAATGGGCTTTACAAATTAAAGAAAATATAATCAAGGCATTAGAGCAACAACAACACGTAGCTTAGCTTAGATTGGATATGAAAAATCAGCGATTTAAAGTGACAAACTCATGCAGAAAGACGACCGTCAGCCTTTAAACCACACAAGCAAAAATGGCCACTATTGGATGATAGTGGCCATTTTTATTACTTCGGACTAGACCCGTATTGATTCGAGCCTTGAGTTCCTTCGGTGGCCGCGAAATATATCAGTACCAGCACACCAACAACCGGAATTAACACCAACAATAACCACCAACCTGATTTATCAACGTCATGTAATCTTCTTACCCCTACAGCCAAGGAAGGGACAAATACGGCTAAACTATAAATTAGCCCTAGGAATACCGTGCCTAGCACGCCATCTACCATTTGAAATGCGATGCTAATGAGTATATTGACTAAAAAAAACATCCAATATTCTTTGCGTCTCGCTCTTCCCTCAAAAACGGCATAATTTTTTAAGACCGACAGATACCAGTTCATTCTATTCTCCTAACCAACTTATAATTATTGAAGCGACGACTACCGTTGCAATCCTGTTCTATTTGATCTCTATAATCAATAGCACATCTCAAAAATTATACCAGCTAGTATTTCAATCAATTACAGCCAGTTGATAGGGTTACAAGGCTCAATTAATCACATTCCATAACGAAATGGTTTACCAGCATCAAGCATCGATTTATGAACCGGCTGTAGAGCTTTAGCGTACGCCGCAAGCAAACCGATGGTGTATTGGCTTCGTTCGGCTATGTGCTCATTTTTACAGTTAAGTTCCTTATCCAATAACGTTTCAATATCACGAAAAATCAGGTGATCTGGAAGCAGACAAACGTGATTGTTTTTGCTCGCGGTCATTCTCAGTTCACTGATCGGGTAGACCCCGTTGACGCTTGCGGAAACACTGACCGCAAGAGCTGGTTTATGGGCCAGCTCATTGTCTGTAGTTAATAAAAGAAAGTTTTTCAATGCTGGTGTCGCCATCCCATGCCACTCTGGTGTGATAAAAATAAAGGCGTCTGACGACTCAAGTTCCTTCGCCATTTCACGCCACGGTGCCCATTCATCAGTGCCGCCCCAAACACCTTCATTCCAAAACGGTAGGTTCTGTTCATGCAGATCAAACACCTTGATCTGGTCGAAATGAGGTTGAGCAACGTTACTTAAATAGTTTGCCACGTTAAGACTTTGTGATTGAGCGCGTTGGCTCCCCGCAATGATGGTCAGTTTCATGATGATTCCTTTTGAGCGTTATTTATTGTCGTGGTTTGGTTGATCGTAATTGGTCTATTGATAGTAATAGGGTGATTGTTAGTAATAGGATGATTGATAGCGGCCCTTGGAGCCGCTAACCAGATCGAGGTCAAAATGCCGACAGCACCCAGCAACTGTAACGAGGTTAATGACTGGTCCAGAACAACGTAGCCAAGAACGACCGCCGAAACGCTGCTTAAAAAGCCGAGAAAAGAGACCGTAATAGTCGGCAACTTGTCTATTCCGTAAAACCATAATGAATAGGCCAACATCGCCCCTATTACACTTAAATAGCCATAACCGAGTGCATTATTCAGGCTGAGTTCGTTCGGTAACCCTTCCAACCAGATAGCCATGGGTAGCAACATCAGCCCACCGAACAGCAACTGCCATCCGGTGAAATTTAGTAGGGACATTCCGTCAGGTCTGCCCCAGCGCTTCGTCATCACCACGCCAGAGGCCATACTAACTGTGCCTAAAAGTCCCATCACTATTCCACTCGTGCTTAGCTCCGCTTGATTATTAAGAACCAATAGAGCAACGCTAACGATGGCGACTAGGCTAGCCAGAACTTGCTTAAGGCTTAATGTGTTATTAAGCAAAACATAACTCAATGCCATGACTAAGATTGGTTGAACCGACATAACTAAAGCCGCCATTCCGCCCGGCAGGTAAGTGGCCGCAAAGAACAAACAATAAAAGAAAAAGCCAATATTAAGAAAGCCAAGAATGATGAGTCGCCCCCACCATTGCCCTGTAGGTAACATTCGGGTTAGCAGCACTAACACCAAACCGGCCGGTAAGGCTCTTAATGTTGACGCGACCAACGGACTATTCTCAGGCAGCAACTCGGTCGTCACAATATAGGTACTTCCCCAAATGATGGGTGCGATAGCCGTAAGCATCATCGTTCCTAACAATTGAATCCCTTTCATACGTTTTCCTCGCTAGATAATCTTTATAGAAAGTGTCTTTTGTAAAAGATACTTTCTATAAAGTAATAGATATTTTTCTTTTAATCAAGTATCTTTTTGAAAAGTTATTTTCTTAGGAGTTATTTATGCAGGATCAAGTTGACCACATTTTGCAACAATGGCGTGACGCTAAACCGGATCTAGATTGCTCTTCAATGGGGATTGTTGGTCGTTTACGTCGAGTAAATAGGCGTTGGAAAAAACAGTTAGACGACGTCTTCGAGCAGAAAAAAATGACGAGTATCGAATTTGATATTCTTGCGACGCTGCGTCGCAACCAGATACCACTGACCCCGACCGAGCTTTATCAAACATTGATGATATCGTCCGGAGCCATGAGCACCCGTATTGAAATACTGGTTCAGCGTGGCTTGATAGAAAGAATCGCCAGTGAAAAAGATCGTCGAAGTTGCAAAGTAAAACTGACGGCTCAAGGCGTGACCGAACTTGATATCGCTTTGGAAGCGCATGTCGCGAATATGGAAGGGATGATTGACGTTCTTGATAGCGAGGAGCAAAAACAGTTCGCTGGATTACTAAAAAAAATATTACTGCCTAGTAAAGGAGATCGAGGATGACCTCAACTTGTATTGACCTAACTCTGTTACCAAACCTGTACTTTTTAGGAGCATCATTATCATATTAGAATTAATAACGGTTGTAGCTACCGGCCTTTTAGCGGGTGGATTATTAACCGAAGCTCGCATACTTGTACCCTATTGGCAACAAATGCCGACAGAAGATTTTTTGAAACTTCACCATACAATGGCACCGAGCCTTTACCGCTACTTCGCACCATTAACCGTGATGGGAACCATTTTTCCTATCCTGGCATGTATTTTTGTATCAACCCCAAACAGGTTCGTTGAAACTGCGTGGTTCATCAGCGCGGTGAGTGCATTATTATTACTAGGCTTTTATCTGTTCTTCTTTCGCAGTGCCAATAAAACATTCTCGCAGACAACTGATGTAGCGGTTGCAAAACCTATACTAGAAAAATGGGCATCTATGCATACCATTAGAACGTGGATTGCATTCGTCAGTTTTGTCTCTGCAACGGTTGCCATCATTATGGTTTAGGATAGCGTATTTAGATATTAGCCCTTTTTAACTAGATCTTCTCATAAGATACCTTGATTGAAAACTTGCCATGTTATCTATATTTTAAGAATAAGCTTGTATTCTGTGATAGATAGAACGGCCTCTTCCAATGAGGCCAACCCTAACGTTGTGTATCCAAAAAAGTTAGGCGTCATATTTTCACGAAATGATTCAACCGATTCGACCAATTTATCCTCAAACATCTGCGCATCAACAACATCGGATAACAATTTTTTTTCATTGCTATCCATTGGCGACAAAAATTCAGAGAATCCACTCACTGAAGAATAGAGAAATCCGAATTGACCACCATTATTTTCTTCCATGTAATAGTTGCCGGTTCTAGCATAAGAGGCTCGTACTTCATTGATGCTTTCTATTGTGCTAAATGATTGTTTAAACAAGTCCTCTTGACCAGCGTGCTCTACCGTATTAGGTTCATAGCCTAGAGAAGGAAAGACTAAGTAGGCAACGATAGCATCATCACTGGTAATAGCTGACAACAAATAATTATCATCCAAGTAGTATTTGATTATTTCATCAGAACTGGAGCGTTTGATATACACTGGCGCACCAAAGTTCTCATCTAGAACAGAGGCTGAGGCTCGAATGTAAATTTTAGAAAGCTTATTTCTCGAGGGGATATCAGTGAGTTGAGAGAGTGAAATGTTATATATTTTTTCTAAAGCTTCCATGGTGTCATTAAAACTACCAAGTGCAAGAGAAACAAGGGAAACTAAACCGATGGTTCGGGTCCATTTATCCTTCACAATATTGCGCAAAGGAGATACGAGCGGCTGCGTGCCATCCAATTGCGCTTCATCAGCGGATTTAATTACATTATTATCTGTCACTTTAGCTCCTCATTTCTTTTAATTTTCCTATCAGAGCATCAGATCCATCCTCAGCTTGAATCTGGATTGCTTCTACCACATCCGAACCCAAAATATCTTCTATTTGGTCGCTATAATTCATACCAAGAAAAATTCCAATTCCAATTCCAAAAACCAAAATTATTAATGCTAAAATTTTAAACATAATTATCTATTCACTCAGTCAATTATTTATATAACGCAATTCTACCGTTCACTTTCTTAAGGTAATTCTTAGTTTCATCGTAAGGCAGATTATTGATTAGATGGTTGTAAACTTCATCCGAACTCATGTTGTTGATGATTTTTGCAGCCTTATTGACGCTGGTCGATCTATTGGTATTAAATGCTTTAGCTACATTACCAGCGCCGGTGTTGTATGCCGATATAACACAGTACAAACGGCTTTTCTCATCTTTAATACTACGTAGGTATCTAGAATTTAGAATGTTGAGATACGCGGCTCCTGTTTCAACATTTATCTCCGGTACATACAGATCTTTCGCCCTCATTGGAGAATCTATATTCCTGACTTGTTTATTGACATCATGCCCCGCGCTTGAAGGCACAATTTGCATTAAACCAAATGCTGGAATATGTGATTTTGCCTCCGGTCTAAAACTCGATTCACTATGCATAATTGCCATCACTAATGCGGGGTCAACTTTCCACGCCTCACCCTCTTTTTCAGCTAATGATGTGAACTTTTTCGCTCGTTTCTTCAGACTATTCTCTGGTAGCTTTACTTTATAGCTCACTATTTTTTTCTTCGCTATCGTACGTTTCTCTATTGGCACAATCGGTTTAGTGAGCTCAGTAGCTGGTGCAATATCTGGAACGACGACGGCCTGTTTAGTGGGTACTGCATCTGGAATGTCTTTAGTAGGTTCTGAATTTACTTTAGATACCTCGGCCGAATTTTTCACTTCGATAGTGGAGACTCCGTGGAGCAACCTCATCTCATTATAAAGTTGAGCTAGTTTCTCTACGCGAACTTTAGCTTGGTTCAGTAATGCCAATTTCTGTTTATGAGCTCGCTCATAGATAAAACTATCCGGTATGCCTATCGCAGAACGAATCAATCGTTCCGCTCTCACGTCTAGATCGTTCATTTGAGCTTTGGTTTGACTTACAATAAACGTGCGCTCTTTTTTCTCATTTTCAGTCGAATATGTAATGGTTTGCACGACAGGTTTATCTACTTCAACACGTAAAATATTCCCATCAATTTCAATGTTCTTAGAGCCAAGTAAATCTTTCGCATCAGCACTATTGTCATCTGCATTAACCAACACCGATACAACTGCTGTATTACTTTCATAATCAACTTTAGTGCGTACTGTATTGTTTTTAGAGTAATCGACTTGGGTTGATTGTCCTGATATGGCACCTTCACCCCATTGACTGATCAGATCAGCCTTTTGTTCGTCTATTTGATGGGTGTATTCATCTCGCCATGCTTCATACTCATCTAAGTACTTATTAAGATATTGATGAAACTCTTGGTATATTTCTTTTTTTGGCTGATGAATTTTTTTTGTTTCTTGATCTAGTTGAGAAAACCCATCAGTGCTCGCTCCTACATTAGTGCTAAGTATTACTGAAAGGATCGCTAAAGTGATAGTTGTTTTTTTCATTTGATTACCTTTATCTTCCCTAGCGTCATAATCCACTGACGTTATGATAAAAAGGCTACCGAGGGGTAGCCTTATAATTAATACACTCTGTTATTTTGAAATAAGAGAATCTAAAGCATTCGTTATGTCTTCTGACGCTTTCTCATTATTAAACTTCTTCCAAAGCACTGAGTCTTCACCAGTCACTTCATCAACAACCTTGGCAACATTATTGTCATAAGCGGCTTGGTCCATGCCAACCAACACATATAGACCTCCAGTTGGGCTCACTTGACTAACAATCAGCCTGCTATTTGTTAAAGTCTTACTTACCACTGTTTTTGTTAAGTTTTCAACCGTTTCTTGAACGTCTTCATTCACACCAGCTTCAGTAGATGTAGACACACTACTCTCAATCGCCTGTTTGAATAAATTATTCACATCCGTCTCAAAACGAGCAGCCAGTGCTGTACGTGCGTCATTCACTGCAACTTTACGCATTATAGCCATGCCCGAAATACTCTTTTTAGCATAACCTGTTGCGCCTGCAGCCAAATCTTTCGGCATCACGTCACAAATCCATGCTGGAGCTTCTATTTCATAAGCGTCAGGGAATGTACATTCGGCAAAATTTTGGGCTTCATTGACGGTTATATCATTACTCGCACAACCGAATAAGCCTGTTAATACTGCAGCGGAAATTAATAATTTTTTCATGTCTATAGTCCAAGTCCTAATAAATCTACTCCCAATAAATCTTGAGTTTGACACTCAAAGTCCAACATACTTTCACAAACTTTAGGTACCACTTTAACAACATCACCTTTATTTACTTTAAGTGCGACTTCTTCATCTATGGCAACCCAAGAATACTTCGATTTTATCCCGTGTTCAGGGATATTAACGACGGTACCTTCTCCATAGCCAAATGTTTCAATTTCATCATCAACTTTCATGCGCTTTGAGAACGCGATTTCAGCTCCTGGTGTTACCTTTTTGTCACTTCCCATCGCTATTTTTACCATTGAGCCTTCTTCACAGGTACGAAGTTCCATTACAGAAGCGGTCGGTGCTAAAAGCTTCTTCAACTCAGGATTATATGATACTGATTCAGCTGCAGCTTTGCTTGCTAAGCTAGCGTATTGCGCACTAGAGAATTTACAACTAGAGTTTCGAGTTTCAGTTGAAGTACGTTGATCCCCTTCTAACTCCATACGCTTAATCAGTTCCATACCCGGTAATGACACCACTTTAGTCACGCCTTTCACTTCAACCTCAAAGCGGCATTTAGCGGGAATGTAATGCGAGTCGCCGTCATCATCTGTCCAAGTTCGTGCCTCAACGTATTCTTTGCTAAATTCTGAAGCGGTTATCTCCGTCAAGACCGCGATGTCAGCAATCGGCACACCTTTAGTGTTGTAACGTCCGCTTTGCTCAGCTAACTTAATTTCGTTTTTCAATTTGTTAGCAAGTTTTCTGTCAACCAATTTCGCGCCAGAAGCAGCAATCTGAGCTTCTAAATCATTCCTAACCACGCTCTGAAGTTTTTTCTTTGCTGAGTCATTAAATTCCATATCAACAGGTAACACGATGACTCGTTGGTCTTTAGCTGATTTCACTTCAACATCTGCAACAGGGATTTCAACGCGGTTATCAGGAGTACAAACATGTTCTGGTCCACCTGTTAATGCGCAACCACTTAACGCTGTAAGAACTAAAGCCGCCACTGCCGTTTTTTTAAACATTATAAAATCTCCGATTATAATTGTTAATTAAAGCCTATTGATTCCCATAAGCCATGGGTTTCAACTTGTTCTGAAAAATGTCGAATGGCACCTTCACTTGACATTTTGTAACTAGTAACAGAATTACCGCTAGAAATAATTTCATTACTCGCTATTGTTTTATTATGGTTATTACGCATGACTACATCTGTAATTAAGGTGGTTATATATGCGTCACCAACTTTATTCTTTCGTCTTTCTGTCGTTAACGTTAAGGCATGTGTCGTACGTCTATTGTTTGTGAAAGTGGTTGTTATTTGTTGAGAGGATAGTTTCTCTGACATCAATATAGCCATTTTTTTGTCTTGAGATTTAACCTTGATATAAACAAAAAGTTGACTTTTCACTTGAGCAACTTTCTCTTGCAAATTTGAAATGTCATCTGTTTTATAGAGATTATTCTCATCTACGACTGATAACATTCCAACTCGAACTAACGCTTGTTCTTTAATTTCATTTATATTTTTATTATTTAGCCACCATAAAAACGAATCACTATTATTAAGCGCTTTCATTTCTCGAGTTGCGGCTAGATTGAGTTGTCTTAATTCTTCTTTTAATTGCTTACGTATCACGCTTTTTTTTACTCTGGCTTCTACATAAAAGCCAATGTCGTTTTGATTTTGCTGAAGATATTCAATGCCATTTAAAGTTAAATTGGCCGTTTTTGTATTAATTTTATTATCTACAAAAGTTTGATAGTTTTGATTTCTATTGCCTTCCGACGAGGTTTCTCTCATATAAAATGAAGACTCAACCTGAGTCCAGAGCCTTTCATTTATTTGATTTGCCGCCGTTTTTTTCGCCTGAGATGAGCTGCGTCCTTCACCAACAGCATAAATATATTCTGAAGTATCAGACTTAGGCACTTCATACCAATCAGGTTTACTGGTTGATTGACAGGCCGTAAGAAACAGGATGCAAGATATAAATACAATGCAGTTTATCTTTTTAAATGCGTTCAAAATATCACCTAAGAATAAAAAATCTCATCGCTTCAAACAGAATTGAATGTCAGGTTGATGTCAACAAAACGTCAACAGCATATTGAGAACATAGCAAATTATCATTTGCCATTAAAGTCAGATATCTTCCATTAAATAGGTCATATTTTTTATGAAACCAATTGGTTAAATAAATGTATATGGAATTAGATATTAACCTAGGACAAGTTAGAATAGTGATAGAACTATATATAAATAGAATTATAAATTAAATCTCCCTCATGAATCCCTATGAAACTAAATTCATCAAAGCCCAGTATTGTTGAGTTTAATAAGCCGAAACTGGTTACTCATTCAGTTTATGAACAGCAGGTAATAACTATAAAAAAGTGATTTCGGTGCAGAATAAAAGTTGCAGCTACACAATTAATTAAAAAATAATTAACATTTCAATTACATTATCAGGTAATTAGGATAAAAATGTGTTATTTAAATAAAATTAACTTTGTTCAAATAGTGTGATGAGAGTAGTAAAAATAAATTGAACTCATTAGAGTTTTTTATGCAAAACTCACCAACTCAACATCAACTATCGCTTATTAATTGTACAGTTTAGATTCAAAATTTAAGATAACAAGGCTGTTCAGGTTGAATTATATTGGTGACTCTATAGAGTTACTCCTTTATATTCTATTTATTCATTAGTGACTACACTGTCAATAATGAATTTTGATCAATATTGTCTCTTTTATGCAACGATAATATGACTTATATTATTGAGTTAAATATTTATTCATCAGCTCGATTAGTTAAAAAATAATATTTGGGTATCTCTATGGCAAACCAGTTCTTTGAACACTTTTTAACCAAACTTGATCATAACAAACGCGTGATTATTCAACCTCATGACTTCCCTGACCATGACGCGGTATCTTCCTCTTTTGCTATGCATTATTTGTTAACACAGCTTGGGTATAACTGCGTAATCGTCTACAACGGTTATATCGACAGAATCTCTCTTAAGAACATGACCGATTGGCTATCAATTGACATTGTACATATTAATGATTCAGCGTTAACACCCGATGACAAAATCATTGTAATGGATGGCTGTATTGGAGAGAAGAACGTAACAGATATGCCAGGTGTCGAGGTTGCCGTCATTGATCACCATCAAGTGGACGCACCAGATTACATTTGGTATGCAGATATAAGGCCTAATTACGGCTCAACCGCTACTATCATGGTGGAATATTTTCAGTACTTTAACATTAAAATACCTAAAGCTATCTCAACTGCTCTACTTTTAGGATTAATGTTCGACACAAACAGCTTTACTCGTGGTGTTGGCTCCGCCGACATCAATGCCATGTTGACGTTAAGAAAAGACGCTAACTTAGTTCTGACGAATAAGATTTTTAGGAACCAACTCGAATATCAAGACCTGTCAGACTTCAAAACACTATTGAATGACGTACAACGTGAAGGTAATTTAACGTACTGCATATTGCCTCGATGTTCTACACAAATGCTTGGTGTATTGGGCGATTTTTTATTAAGCCTAGACAAAATTGATAATGTCGTTCTTATTACTCCCCATCACCAACGCGCCTACATATCTTTACGTACCGAATGCCCCAAGACAAATGTTGCGAGCATTACTAAAACGCTTCTCAATGATGCTGGCATTGGCTTTGGAGGGGGTCACAAACATATGGCTGCTGGAGTCATTCACAGTTCCGTATCTCTAAACAATTTGCCTCGGGTGATGGAGAGTTTTCGTAAGCAATTGAGTAGCACTTAGGTTAACTAATCAAACACCATCAGCCTACATTTGGACCATTCCGAAGGAAATATTGCGTCCATCGCTAATATGCGAACATACATTAGGCGATGTTTTTACGTCCATGTTATCACTGAGTTTTTGTTTATTTAGCCCACTATTAGAAAACAAAAAACCTTCCTGTCGCGCTTAGCCACAGGAAGGTTCATTAGTACACTATCTTGCTCAGTATCAATATCGCCAAATACTAATTAAGAATCAATACCCAACGCATCTTTGATTCCAGATGCAATCGTAATGACATTGGCACCGTATATTACTTGGATACTTTTCGTCATCCTCACAACACCAATCGCATTCAGCTCTTGCTTCCACTTCTTGTCATCGGCAACTAACGAATCGTCATACAAGGACACACGCAATCGAGTGGCACAGTTCGAGATGTTTTCAATGTTGTCCGCACCACCAAGCGCTTTAATAATTTCACCCGGTAGACCCTTCGATGTCTGTTCTTTCTTCTTCTTCAAGTCTTCCTTGGAGAATAATGCAATTTCGGCATCATCTTCTTCTCGGCCTGGTGTTTTAGCATCAAACTTCAGAATAAAGAACTTGAATGTATAGAAGTAAATAACAAAGTAGAGTGGAACAATCCATAGCAGTGCCCATGCATGCACTTTCTCTGGCTGCAGTAAGTTAGGAACCATGAATAACAACTGGTTACCCTGAATGGATACGCCCATCATCTCGGTAATGACGTACGCAAGTCCATTCAATGGAACGTGTACAGCAAAGAACAAGAATGGTTGAACAAACAGGAACGTATACTCAAGCGGTTCAGTGATGCCGATAACAGCAGCAGTAAACACAGCAGGCACCATGATGGCAGCAACTTTCTTACGATTGGCTGTTTTAGCCGTCACATACATTGCGTAAGCCGCGCCCGTTAGACCACCCATTTGGATAGGAATACGACCACTTGTGAAGTTGTGAGTAATATAACCCGTTGCGTCCGGTGAACTCATTTGGCCGTTCATAATGTTACGAACACCCTCATAAACCACACCATCAATCTCCATAATGCCACCCACACGAGTGTACTCAATAGGGAAAGCAATTAGGTGGTGTAAACCAAATGGTAATAAGCCTTTATCAAACACACCGAATAGGAATGAACCAAAAATACCAGAACTAGTGATAAGAGTAGTGACCGATTGTAATCCACCTGCAATTGGCGGCCATGCGTAGTACACAAACAGTGCAATAGGCATAACGGCAAAGTAACAGAAAATCACAACTGCACGTGGGCCAGAGAAGAAGCTCAGTAGTGCTGGCATTTCAAATTTGTAGAAACGATTGTGGATCCAGGCCGTAATACAACCAACAAAGATGCCACTAAAGATACCCATGTTGTAAGCAAAAACACCTAGAGACTCGCCCCATAATGAATTAAAGTTTTGTGCCGCCACTTTTTCGTAGCCAAAATCATTCATTAATGAAGTAACGCTTGTGGTTTCTTGCGTCCAACCGTGGAAAGCAGCAATAGAACCAATCGCTACGTTAAAACACATGAACATGGTGAAACCGGTAAATGCTGCCCAGCCCTTTTCTGATTTTGCCAGCGCGAACGCCAGACCAATTGCAAAGAACGGCGGTAGGTTACGCATCACCATCAAACCAAGATCGAGCATCAGTTTAAAAAATGCAAAAAATACAGAGTCGGTTGCTGTCATTTGATTAACAACACCCGCGCCAACGCCAATAAATAACCCTGCGATAACCAGTACGATGATTGATACCATCATACCGCCAGCAAGTGCTTGAATCCTATCTCTCATAATTTACTCCTAAAGTGATATGAGAACCTTCACGTATATTGTGATTGCTTTTTTTAGTGACTTGAGGCTTAGCCTTTCGTTGGGCTGATGAACACAAGTCACGTCACCAGGAAAAGTTGGTCCGAATGCCACACCATTGTCTAGCGCCCGTGCGTATGAAGCTGCACCTTTGCTAAAACATTGAGCGTTCGTTTTTGTTACTTCGGAGTACGCTTTTCCCATCGCTTGGATAAGGTCACTTTCGGGTGAGAGGTAAGATAGAGGTAAGTACTGTTGTTCGATCATCGTCACTCCATATTGTTGGGATAAATGGTGGAGTTGGGTACGAGTTTGATCGATCGTCAGGCCCTTAGGAAACCGAAAATCAAAATCCAAATTGTAGCCATGTTGGTCCAAGTTGATGGAGGAGACACAACACGTAGTTGCGCCCATTTCATCGTCTTGATGAGCCAACCCTAACTTCGACCCTTGCGCTGAATCTGCAAACCATGCATCAAGCAACGCAATAAGGTGTCGTGAATTAGAATCTAACCCTTCAACATGCCGCATTTGGTGAACAAACTGATCCATACAGTTGTCCACTTTATGCGGGTTGCGGGATTTCTCCCACGGCGTTGATAGCTCAACGCGATATAACTCATTGGTTCGAGTTACCTTGGCAAAATCAGCAAACAACGCCGAAACTTCGCCTGCTTTATCACCAGACAGAGAGACAGTCAGTTGATAACAGGTAGAGGTTCTATCCCGCTCACTTTCTATGCTAACTATCTGACAGGAACCTAAATCATTAAGAGCTGGAAACGCTCTTTGTAATGACGTATATAGGATCCCTTTTTCTCCATTAACGATTGGGAAGTCGCCATCTGGAGAGAAACCATAATCCGGTTGAGGATTGTGTTGAAAATAATGTTCTACACATTCCCAAGTTGTCTCTTCTGCGCCACCAATGATGACTCGGATCTTCTTATCGAGCTTCACATTAAGCGCTTTAAACATCTTGAGGATATACAGACTCGCAACCAAGGGCCCTTTATTATCGGTAACACCTCGGCCGAACAGCAAATCACCCTGTTGATGCATTTCAAATGGTGGTGTAAGCCAAGCATTCAAGTCCCCTGCTTCAACAACATCAACATGATGCAATATGGCAATCTCTTGTTCTCCTTCACCAAAGCTTATGTCTAGGGCGTAACCTTTGTGATCACGGACGTCAAAACCTTCTCGTTCAGCCCAAGAAATTAGATAATCAAACGCCGCTCTGATCCCTAACCCAAAAGGGGCATTGGATTGTCGCGGCGCGTTATCTCGTACTGACGGAATAGCAATCAAACCCGACAGGTCATTGAGCAGTGCTGAAAAATTCTGATCAAGATAATCGAGTGTTTGAGTAGAAAAATTGCTTTCCGTCATGTTTGGTTCCAAATTTTATCTTATTGAGAGTTGTATAAATAGAGTTGTTATCGAGATCTCATTTCTTCAATAACTCGCTCTTTCGAAAACCACTGCGTTCCTTTGCTGTCAGAGAACGCCATAAAGTCTGCACTACGCTGTGCAAAAATACCGTTTTCTACTACACCAGCAATCGCGCAAAGTTGTTGCTCCAACGCCTTGGGTTGTGAAAGGTCCAATCCAGAAACATCTAAAATAATGTTGCCGTTATCTGTCACACAACCGTCACGCTGAGCTGGGTTCCCACCAAGGCTCTGCAAGACATTGAATACCGCTTTTCGAGCCGCAGGTAACACCTCGATAGGCAACGGAAACTGACCTAATTGTGTGACCAATCGACCGCTGTCTGCGATAGTAATAAACGTCATCGCCAATGTAGCAAGCACCTTCTCTCTTGCTAGTGCCGCGCCGCCACCTTTCACCGCCACCCCGTTATCCAACCCTTCATCGATACCATCGATATAAAAGTCCACACGCTCACAATCAGAGATCGCGATCTCTTGTAAGCCTGCCTTTTGAATCGCCTTGCTCGAACGCTCAGAACTCGATACACAGTGGGCAAACTCAGCCTCACTTTGCTTCAATAACTCAACAAACACTTCCACCGTTGCCCCGGTACCAATACCAATCACGCAGCTAGGCGTAAGCGTTTTTAGCACGTGGTCTAAGGCGACTTTCGCCGCCTTAGTACGCAGGCAATCTTGGCTCGTGTTTTCAATAAAACATTGCACCAACCCCATATTATTTCTCCAGAATCGCTTTGGCTTTCGCCACGACGTTTTCAACCGTGAAACCAAACATCTTAAACAATTGCTCAGCAGGCGCTGATTCACCAAAGCTCGTCATTCCTACGATGTCACCTTGCAAACCAACGTACTTAAACCAGTAATCTTTGATACCCGCTTCAATCGCAACACGCTTAACAACGTGGCTTGGCAACACCTGTTGCTTGTACTCAGCACTCTGCGCATCAAACACGTCGGTAGCCGGCATAGACACAACGCGGCATCTCACCTCCGTCAATTGTGTTTTCGCTTCCATGGCTAGGGCCACTTCAGAGCCGGTCGCAATCAGGATAAGTTCAGGTTCACCTTCACAATCGGAAAGGATATAGCCCCCTTTCGCCACATTGGCGAGCGTGGTTTCATCACGTTCAAATTGAACCAGGTTTTGGCGAGAGAAAATCAGCGACGTTGGGCCATCAAAACGTTCAATAGCGGATATCCATGCTACGGCCGTTTCTACTTGGTCACACGGACGCCAGGTACTCATATTCGGTGTCAGACGCAGTGACGCGATCTGCTCGACCGGTTGATGCGTTGGACCATCTTCACCCAAACCAATAGAATCGTGGGTGTAAACGAAGATGCTGCGCTGCTTCATTAGCGCCGCCATGCGGAGTGCGTTACGGGCGTATTCCACAAACATCAGGAAGGTTCCGCCGTAAGGGATAAATCCACCGTGCAGCGCTATACCATTCATCATGGCTGACATAGCGAATTCGCGGACGCCATAACTGAGGTAGTTACCTGACGCATCTTTTGCACTGATTGCTTTCGATCCCGTCCAATTGGTTAGGTTCGACGGTGTTAAGTCAGCGGAGCCGCCAAGAAACTCTGGCAGCATTGGACCAAACGCTTCAATGGTATTTTGAGAGGCTTTGCGACTCGCAATCGTTTGTGGATTCGCCTGCAAGGTTTTAACAAAATCTTGGCTATGCGCCTGCCAGTTTTCTGGCAATTCGTTTTGGCTACGACGACTAAATTCAGCGGCGAGCTCTGGGTAGGCTTGTTGGTACGCTTCAAAACGCGTATCCCAGTCTGCTTCTACTACAGCACCTTTCTCTTTGCCGTCCCATGCTTGATAAATGTCTTGTGGGATTTCAAATGCTGGATGTTCCCAACCTAGGTTCGAACGTACCAAGGCCACTTCGTCTGCGCCTAAAGGAGAACCATGACAGTCGTGACTGCCTGACTTGTTTGGCGAGCCAAAACCTATCACGGTTTTACAACAAATTAGCGTTGGCTTATCGGTGACCGCTTTTGCTTCCGTGATCGCTCGATGGATATCGTCGGCGTTATGGCCGTCCACATCCGAGATAACGTGCCAGCCGTACGCGTCAAAACGTTTTGGCGTATCGTCTGAGAACCAACCCTCAACGTCACCATCAATAGAGATACCGTTATCATCCCAAAATGCCACAAGCTTACCTAAGCCAAGCGTTCCAGCCAATGAACAGGCTTCGTGAGAGATCCCTTCCATCATGCAGCCATCGCCCATGAATACGTAGGTATGGTGGTCAACAATATCGTGGCCTTCGCGGTTGAACTGCTCCGCAAGGACTTTCTCGGCTAACGCCATGCCTACGCCGTTGGTGATACCTTGCCCAAGTGGGCCTGTGGTCGTTTCAATACCGGGTGCATAGCCATACTCTGGATGACCTGCCGTTTTACTGTGCAACTGGCGGAAGGATTTGATGTCATCCATTGATAATTCATAACCAGAAAGATGCAGCAGGCTATAGATCAGCATTGAACCGTGACCGTTAGACAGAATAAACCGGTCGCGATCGGTCCAGTTGGGATTACTTGGGTTATGCTTTCGAAAGTCGCGCCAAAGTACCTCGGCAATGTCCGCCATACCCATTGGTGCGCCCGGATGACCTGAAGCCGCTTTTTGCACTGCATCCATACTCAATACGCGAATAGTGTCTGCTAATTTAGAACGTGAAATCATCATGCTTCTCCTACAGACGCGCGTCGATCATGGCTTCTAGTTTGCCTTGGTCGACAGCAAAGTTACGGATACCTTCAGACAATTTCTCTGTGGCCATTGGGTCCTGATTCATTTCCCAGCGGAACTGGGCTTCTGTCATCATGACTACCGGTGCGGGTTGGATTGCATCGCGTTCAGCAAACAACTGACATTCCACGTGACCTTCTTGTGCGGCAAGTTGGTCTAGAATGGCGGGGCCAATCGTTAATCGGTCACAACCTGCGAGCGCCAATACTTCACCAGCACTGCGGAAGCTTGCACCCATCACAACGGTGTTGTAGCCATGATCTTTGTAGTAGTTGTAGATTTCAGAAACCGAAACCACACCTGGGTCTTCATTTGGTAGATAGTCTTTCTTGTCGGTATTGGTTTTGAACCAATCAAGGATACGACCCACAAAAGGTGAAATAAGGAAGACACCCGCTTCTGCACACGCTTTTGCTTGAGCGAAGTTAAACAGCAAGGTTAGGTTGCAATTGATGCCTTCTTTTTCCAGCTCTTTCGCCGCGCACACGCCTTCCCATGTGGAGGCCAGTTTGATCAGAATACGGTCGTTCCTGATACCTGCTTCGTTGTACATTCCAATCAGCTTTCGTGCTTTAGCAAGGCTCGCATCTTTATCAAATGACATGCGCGCATCTACTTCTGTAGAGATACGGCCAGGGACGGTTTTTAGAATTTCTAAGCCGATATTGACGGCCAATTTATCGCCCGCATCAATAATCTGCATTGCTTTATCGCTGCTTTGCGCTTTTGCCCACGTTACCGCGTCGACAATTAAGCGGTCATATTGAGGCATCTCTGCAGCTTTAAGGACAAGCGAAGGATTTGTTGTAGCGTCTTCTGGTTGAAACGCCGCAATGGCATCGATGTCGCCGGTATCGGCAACAACGGTGGTGTACTTTTTCAATTGCTCTAATTTATTCATCGTTATTTCTCAGTAAGTTTATTAATCAGTTCCGGTAACGTTTGCTCATTCATCGAACTCAGCACCACGTTGGCTAGCGAGACATCGAGGTGACGAGTGAGTAGATTGGTTACGGCAACGGTTGGTATTCCTGCGGTTCGAGCCGCCTTTACTCCGGGTGGAGAATCTTCAAATGCGATGGCTTGATGGGCAGAAACACCCAATTTATTGAGTGCAGCTAGGTACACATCTGGTTGAGGCTTACGCCTTGTCAGTGCAATCTCTTCCGCACCAACAAAACAGTCAAAATAATGAACAAGGTTGAGACGAGTTAGAATTGGCAAATAGTGCTCTGAACTCGAGCTCGTCGCTAAAGCGACTTTGAACGCCTTTGATTTGGCGAAATCCAAATACTCTCGAACACTGTCACGTTCAGACATATTTTCGACAAGCCGATACGCTTTGGCGTATAACAACTTATCAATTTCATCATTCGTGAGCGTTTCACCAGAGACTTGGCGATATTGCTGGTAGAGATAAGTTGCTGGCATAGCGTTTCCAACTAGGCCAGCAATCTTAATTTGCGACACTTCAACACCGTATGGCTTCATCAAAGCTTCCCAAGCTCTGAACATACAGGTTTCGGTATCGACTAGAAGGCCATCGAAATCAAATATCAATGCTTGTACATCACCTACAATGAATTCCTCTCTTTCCAATTCCATTGTTGCGGTGCACGAGTTATCAATATTTTTTTCCATAATTTTGCCTTCTTTGTTGTTTCTATTAACGTTTCGTCTTTGAGCTAACATTGAGTCTTTTAACTTATATGTCAGCTGCACCACGAATATTATCTATGCCAAACTTGCACGTAGAATCTTCTTCATCTCTTCACCACTGGTCAGCGGTAAATCGAAACAAAACGCAGGTTCTAATGCTTTGACGTCATCTTCTGTCACACCTATCTGAGTCAAATTAGACTCAAGTCCAATGCGGTCTAAAAACGTTACCAAATGTGCGGCAAGCGATTGCGCCTTTTCTTCAGTGCTTCCCATAGCACCAAATAACTCAGCCACTTGCGCGTAACGTTCTGGCTGTTTACACCATTGAAGTTGAACATAAGCTGGGTAAACCACCGCGAGCGTTAGCCCATGCGGCAGATTAGTTTTACTACTACCAAGGATTTCACCCAGTGGATGAGGCGCCCCCGCGCCGCCATTCGCTAAGGCAATGCCACCTAAGGTGTCGGCTTTCGCTAACTGGCAACGACCATTAAGGTCTGCGCCGTTATCGACAACATTCGGTAGGTTTTCTACCACTAATTTCATCGCCTCTAGCGCCATTCCATCCACAAATGGAGATGGTCGAGTGCCAGTAAACGATTCAAAGGCATGTGAAAAGGCATCAAAACCCGTCATTGCTGTCATGCGCGGTGGCAGAGTCAGCATAAGTTCAGGATCTATCAACGCTTCACATGGGTAGAACTCTGGGTGGAACAAGGTCAGTTTTGCGTGCTGTTCTAGATCCGTGATCACAGCAGCATGCGTGACCTGAGAACCTGTCCCAGACGTGGTTGGTACCGCAATCAAAGGCAGCGTTTTGGCTGGTAATGCCTCAATTTCACCAAATGGCGAGTCATAAGTGGCAAACCAATCAGCCCAGTTCAATGACTCTGCTTTAATGGTTGCAGAAATTATTTTTGCTGTATCAATAGAAGAACCACCCCCGATAGCCAAAACCACATCGCAATTTGCTGTTACCGCTAACAAGCGGCCACGTTCAACGACGGTTGTTGGAGGGTTAGGCACGACACCATCAAAATGAGTAATGTCGATACCTTGCTCTTCCAACAGCGTAAAAATACGTTCGTAGGCAGGCTTTACTGCTTCAAAAATTGGTTCTGACACCACGAGGCAGCGAGTACCATATCGAGCAACAAGCTGACCAATTTTTTGAATTTCTCCCGCACCAAACGTCAGTTTTGTCGGTTGATAGTGTTGAAACTGTGTCATGGTTAATTCCTTGGTAAGGGTGCTAAGCTAGTCAATATTTAGGGGGTAGCTCAGCACTGGCAACGAAACGGTTTACGCTTCTTATTTCTTATCTTCTAACTGGTCAATCGCCGCACGGAAATCACGAACACCGGCTGTGATGCCATCTTTGTGACCGAAGATATTTGTTGATGCCACCATCGCGTCGATATCTTCATTTAGTAGCAATTCGATATTGTGGTTACGGATGCCGCCATCCACACACAATTCGCAATTAGGGTTGCGTTCGTTGATAAGCTCACGAGCTTCACGAATCATCGCAATAGCAGACTCACGCCATAACCACTCGTCATCGTTGTCGTTGATACCGTGGATAACAATGTGTAGACGATCCAAGTAATAGATAGATTCTTTAACGAATGAAACTGGCGTTAGAGCACCAACCGTTAGACCGAATTTCATGTTCAAGTCTTTACAGTATTTGATGATGTAGCACAGTGGTGCGCCGATGAAATGTTCTGCAGGAAGGATAAGCATGTCTGCACCCGCTGCCGCGATTTTCTCTATGAATAGACGGTCGCAATCTTTGAAATAACCATGCACTTCAATTGGCTTATCAGTGTAAGGACGAATGCCTTCAACGATCTGATGTCCACCCATAAGTTGCAGGTTTTTCAGGTCATGCATATCCGCCGCATCACAGTGGATATAATCGGCACCAGCATCAGACACTTCTTTTACAACATCAGCGATATGACCGTAATCAACGTGAGCAAGACCCGCTGCAATTTTAACTTTTTTCATGATTTTTCCTTAATAACTAAATGAGTGTTGGTGTTTATGTTGACCTTCTTGCACGGTTAAGCGCAGGTACTGGCCAATTCCACAACCGTTGTTGTTGGTGACAATAAGATTTGCTAACCCTTTCAATGCAGGGCTAGCGTTTTCCATTGCAACTGGTTCTCCGACTAAACGGAACATAGAGGCATCGTTGTCTCCATCCCCAAAAGCAATGGTGTTGTGAGTTGGGATATTTTGGGTGATTAACCACTGTTCAAGCGCGAAACCTTTGGTTGCGGTTAATGACGTAATATCGAGTTTGTTCGGTGCAGACAGATCCGCCTGACAACGAGTTTGCAAAGCGTCGCGTAATTGATTAAGCGCCCCTTTATCCTGGCTAGAAACCAACACTTTATAGACATCGCCTACTTGAGCTATTAGCTCGGCAACGTTAGGCACAATGCTCACCGTTAAATCGGTGTAAATGGTCTTGGCCTTGTGCTCTAAACTTGTTGTGTGGTTTGACGTTTGCTGAGCGAACACACCATTGCTTGAGTAAATGGTGAAATCAAAATGGCTGTCGTTAAGTAAACCAAGTAGCTCTGTGACAAAACCTGTATCGATAGATTGTTGGTTCGATACCTGCTTGGTTTTCGGGTCATAAAGGTAAGCGCCATTGCAACAGATTATCGGAAGGGACAATTTGAGCTGTTCAACATAGGGCATCATCAACTCGTGCGGTCTGCCACTCGCCAAACTAACCTTGTAACCATTATTAAGCGCAAGAGCGATGGCCTCTTTATTCATCGCACAAATCTGGTCGTCATCACTTAACAGTGTTCCATCCAAATCAATAATAACGGCTTGATACTTCATATTGGCCTCCATGACCTCTCGTGACGCAAAGCAACTATAAAGGGTCAAGTTAGGTCATGTAAAGTCACTTGTGACGCTTTATGACCAAAATAATGCGTTAGATCACAATTAAACGTCAAATAAAGTCAAAATAGAATTTAATTTGCTCAAAACTTCATATTCGGTCAAAATAGGTCAACACCAAATTAGGATTAAAACAATGAATGAAGCTCAGCGTCATAGAAGGTTATTAGATCACTTAGACAGTCATACCTTTATGACGACGGGTGAATACGTAAGAATGTTGGATATCTCATTATCTACAGCACGCAGAGACATCACTAAACTAGGTGAAGAAGGCAAACTAAAGAAGATTCGTAATGGTGCAGAGAGCATAAACAGCAATGCTGCGGAATCGGCCACCCATGCACCAAATAGCTTTATTCCAAGCGAACCGGATATAGAAGAGTATTCCGCGAAAAACCGCATCGCAAAAGCAGCCGCGAACATGTGTGATGAGCATGACAGCATTATTGTGAGTGGTAGTAACACGACATTCCTAATGGGCGAGCACTTACTGCACCGCGATGTTCAAGTTATCACTAACTTTATGCCGTTGGCCTATCAATTGATCAGCCAAGACCATCAAAGTGTCATCATATTGGGTGGGCAATACCTGCCAGAGCGTCAGATTACTATTTCTCCTGATGAGAAAGCCGCCGATGACCACAAAAGCCGCTTCGTCTTCTTTACCGGCTCTGGAATCACCACCGCTGGTATTCACACCTCTGACCTATTAGTTTACATGGCCGAGAAAAAACTCCTTGAATACGGTGCCAAACTGGTTGCCATGGTAGACAGCACTAAGGTGGGCAAACACGGAGGCAAACTTCTTGCAGCAGCACAACAGCTTGATACCCTGATCACCGACAGCGACGCAGATTCAGATGTGCTTGATAGTTTGAGAGGCCAAGGGGTGAACATTATCGTGGTGTAGTGCTGTGGTTTTTGGAGTCGGTTTCTTGAAAACTGAACAACTGATCATTAGCCGTTATTCGTTGAGAACTGAAAGTTGGGATGCGCGTTAGGTTTTACACAACGCATTCCCATCCCCTTCAAAGCGTCAATACCAACTCGTATTGTCTATAGTCAGATTAAAGACGAAACCGCTCTTCCCCTCTTTAGTGTTAATGCTTCTATTTACGGGTATTCACCCCACCTCTATACAAAATGATTTTTAATAAAGCTTCTTGATACATAGATAAACATACCCGTGAAAATGATAAATCCAATAGTTAACATAAACCCGATAGGCAGCCCTTGCGTGGCATTCTCTACACTCTGAAAAATCCAATGCGTAGGAAAGATACCGAAAAGATGCTTAAGTTTTTCAGGCACAAAAAAAGCGCAAACAGGCAAAAGAACCAGCATATTGAAGGCTTTGATGTAAATCATTCCCTGCATTCGATTTTGAGCAATTGAATTAATCGACAACGCATAAACGGGTACAACTAACGCGGCAAGCATAGATATTAATACGTTGTCACTGAATTCAATGTCAAAGAAAGGCTGTACCATAAATAAAACCACATTCAAGAGCAGCGTAATTAAATAAGGAATAAGGAATCGAGAAACAATATATTCAAACTTAGAGAGAGGTACGACACCATATACCTTAGCAACATCATTCTCCTTTTCGTCTATCAAAACCATCGTGCTGATAAAGGAAAACGCCTGTGTATTCTCGATGACGGCAATAATTAAAAATAGGTTCAAATAGGTCACTAAGAAATCATATCTTTCGACTAAAGCAGGTACCCCCCACACGATCAAAACAAATAGGAATATAGGTAACAACAACATCCCTTTCAAAGATTTATCTCGAAAAATAATTTTGAAGTCAGTGATTGAAAGTTTTAGTACTTTGTTCATTGATACACCACCTTTTTACTGAACTGTTTAAATGCCAACCAATAAAGCAACGGCACCATCACAAGGACAGAAACATATGCGCCCCAATAGTTAATGTCTGTTCCACTAATTGCGGTGTCTATTAAGTCCAAACTCCCTTGAATAGGAAATAGATATTTAATAAAACCCATATCGACAACACCCAAATATTGCAAGAGTGGAACATTAATGAAGGTTACAAATACAGGGATTGATAGCATTCCAAACTTGATGAACTCATTGGCGAATGTGAGCATAAAAATGCCTAACAAAGTAGAGAGCACACATATTCCCATCGTACCGATAATGAAGGGCAACATATCAAAATCCACACCTTTTACGGTTATAGCTAAGCCCAAAGAACAGACAAGTCCGATAGTTGAAATGGCAACAGTTTTAGACAAAAGATAGGTATGCATATTTAAAGGTGTGATGAATATTGCGGGCAATATTTGATGCTTAATCTCTGTGTAAATCGCCAATGCCACAAAAAAATACCCAATGACAGCAGGATCATTTAACACCAAAAACACAAGCAACATGTCTACACTGCCCATCTCTTTTAAAAGGTACAAAAGCACACCATAGATAAGCGTCACCGCGACGCTGATACCAATAATATTGTTTTTTTGTAGCAGTAAAAACTGCCATTTTAACTGCACTATAAATTTTTTCATATTAAAGTGA
Organism: Vibrio frigidus; assembly: GCF_042465995.1. Taxonomy (NCBI): domain Bacteria; kingdom Pseudomonadati; phylum Pseudomonadota; class Gammaproteobacteria; order Vibrionales; family Vibrionaceae; genus Vibrio; species Vibrio frigidus. Next base: position 297,870 of record NZ_JBCDMC010000008.1, read on the forward strand.
TTTACCTGTTATACGGATAAAGACTTCTTCTAGCGTGGCTTCTTGCGTGTGAATTCGTTTGATTTCATCTTCCTTGATGAAGGCTGAAAACTCTTGATTCTCGCCCAAGTTCTTCAATGGAAACTCAACGGAATGACCATTGTTTAGTTCAACAATTACCGCTTCGCGTCCGTACTGTTTTTTAAGATTTTTAGGCGTATCCGTTACCTGTAGTTTCCCATCAACAATAAAGGAAACACGGTCACAAATTTGGTCTGCGGTTTCCATACTGTGGGTCGTTACAAAGATGGTTTTCCCTTCCGCCTTTAACGCTAAAATATGCTGTTTTATCCGGTGTGCATTAACAGGATCAAGCCCAGAAGTTGGTTCATCAAAAAACAGTATGTCTGGGTTATGCTGTATGGCCCGTATAAAATTTAGGCGCATTTTCATCCCTTTAGAATAGGCTTCAACGGGCTGATTAATTGCCTCTAGTAAGTCCACCATTTCAAAAAGGTCTTCTATACTTTTGGTTGGTTTTTTTTCATAAAAGGAGGAAAACAGGTTCAGGTTTTCTTTTCCTGTCAGCTTTAAATAATGGTTGGGTAATTCAAAACCGACCCCTATTTTCTCAAAGTAGGTATTATCCCAATCGGACAGGTTTTTTCCGTCTACCTTTGCCATGCCTTCATATTTTTGATAAGTTTTATACAGCAGTTTTTGCGCGGTACTTTTGCCTGCGCCTGATGGGCCTAAAAACCCAAAGACTTCGCCTTTTGCAATTGTAAAACTCAGCCCTTTCAACGTCGGGGTATCATTTTTTGGGTATTGAAATACCAAATCTTCTATCTGTATCATTCGTTTATTCTCGGTGTGGATTTATCAAATGATGGCTTTGTTAATCGAATATAATCATCCACCATTGTCATCAACTCGTCTTTTTTACCTTTATATACAGAGGTATTTTCTTCGATGCTTTTCTTCGGGTTAATGACCTCTGCAAATATCATATTCTCTTGAATGCTGGTACCCATTTTGTACAACATGAACGCCATGGTTTTAACCGGTATATCATCACGGAAAAGTCTCTGTTCTATTTCATGTTCAACCATCCCTTCAAAGGCGGATATGGATTGTTTAACCATGTCTTCGTACAAGTCTTTAATTGACGGTGAATTAAGGTTGCTGATGAGATTAAACAGAAAATGGCTTTGCAAAGGATTTTCATTATCGAATTGAACCCCATGCTCATATAGCGAGCGGAAATAATGCCAAAAGTCGGGGTAATCGGTTCGTGATATGGAGCCTACATATTTTATTTTGGTGGCACCACATTCACCAATAAGATAAAGGAACAGATCCAGTTTTGTTTCAAAATATTGGTAAATACTGCCCTTCGCGATGCCTAGCTGTTTTACCACAACGGTTAAAGAAGCTTCATCAAAAGGTTTGGTCGCAAACTCTCTTAAAAAAGCATCGGTTATCTGTTTTTTCTTGGCTTCATTTAGGTTTAAAAACGTCTTCTTTGGCATTAGAAACTCTATTTATGACTGCATGGTCATAAATTATCACGCAACAATATGACTGGCAAGTCATATTTAGTTGATGAATGAATGTGAGGCGGGAAAAACAGCTAATGTGTCATCGATAAAGTGGACAAAATAAAATAAATTTGCAGCAAAATTCTTATAGAAGGGACAGAACACTTGAGAGTGCAAGGGGCAATACTGTAGTGATCTCGCAGTGTGGGAATGTAGAATGTAGCAATTAAGAACCGCAATGCGCGTTAGGTTTTAAGCAAGGTATCCCGATGATACCCAAGGTAGGGTTTGTGTTCACGCATAATACGAAACGTCATGTCATCCCTTAGCCCAATCACTTCTGGTGTTTCTAGGTAGCTGGAAAGCAATGTATTACCACTCGCCCACTAATAACCGACTCTTAACCCCGCTAATTTGAAGGCCCATAGCCTCAAATACTTCTTCGAATTCATTACATTGCGGTGGGATATTGGGCAGAGACAACGAAGCTTCAGTAAAAAATCGCTGCGTGGCGGCAGTATCGTCACCCCAAGCAAGCTCCCACCAATTTAAGATACGATGTTTAGATTCTGCTAAGCGAACTCTCTTTGGTAATCTATCTTTTTTCTTCAGATTTTCAGTTTTTGTACTTGGTAAAAGGTTCCACTTGTCATTGTTTGGCCAATAAGCAAAAGGCAAGCAGTGGTCTACATGATAACCATTTGCAAGCTTGGTGCTGCTCCAGACGCTGGTAAGTTTGATACTATTTTTCTGTAGTTCATCCACTCGCTTACGGACACCGCTTGTATCATGACCTATGTCTAACCATATTAATGAGTCATGATAAGTTTGCAGTGATATCTCGTTTTTTTTATTTAGTTCAAATCGCTGCATTTGCGTTATCCATTGATTGACGACCAATGGCTCAATCCATGAATTATATAAGCGGAAACATTCCCAAAGGCTTTGTTTTAAGACCAGTGAGCCAAAACTTTCGAAAAATTGGTTATCAAGATAAATGCATGATTGCAGTTTTCGGTGTTTCCTTGGCGGTTGAGTAGTAAATTCTTGATTTTTCTCTGACATCGAGCCGCTATAGATAAACTTGATTGGTCCATTTTTCATCGTTTTTATCGAAGCTTGAATGGTTTTTTGAATCGCTTTGGCTTCATCACCAACAAATAGACTTCCGACGGCCAAATCGTCCGCTGAAAGATGGGTAATCTGTTCCCAACCATCTGAGGTAATAAAGGCTAAACCCAGTTTAGAATTGCTATTTTGTTGGAGCTGACTATGGTCAACTAAACGTTTGTAGGCCTTAATCCAATAAAGCGCAACAAGCCCTAACGGAATAGATACTTCCCCATCGGTTTTGTCTATCACGCAACCCGGGTGTGCATCAGCTATACGTAGAAGAACACGCAACAAGCCAAGCTTGTAAGTAGAACTTTTGCTGTCGTTAACAATAATGTGCCTTACTTTATTTAAGTCGCCAGTGCCATCATCTGGCAGTGTCATCACAACCGTTTGCCAAGTAACATCGTTACGTTCAAGGCTATCATCAGAGTTCGATACATGCCTGACCAATAAGGCCGTATCTTGAGCAAAACGTTCTAACTCTTCTACCGACACAGGATAACTTTTTCGCCCATCATTGAATTCACCATGCCGAAGTGAAATAACCAACTTACCATTAGGTGATAATAGGTTTGATAATTTACGAAAGGCGCGAGCACGGTGTGTCGGTGCTAAATGCATCCATACCGCACTGACTAGAATAAGATCGAAACGAATGCCCAAATTATCGACCTTTTTAAGGCAAGGAAGCTCATCCTGTAACCAAGTAACCTTGCTTCCTGTCGCTTTTTTTCCTTCAGTGAGCATCGACAACGCAGGTTCAATTGCGAGAACATCCGCACCTAGGTCTGTCATCCATTTAGCATCACGGCCAGAACCTGCGCCAACATCTAAAACTCGCTGACCAACCGTTGGCCAGTAATTAGCCCAAGTGCGATGAACAACCTCGAACTCGACGGCGTTATACTGCTTAGATAGTTGCTGAGCATTTTCATTGTAAAAAGAAGAGGTTGTAGACATAACGTTAACCGCAGGCCAATTTTACTTAATGATATCTGGCTTGGTTACTTAGGACTATAAAGGTTTAATAATGGGTTAAGTATTGTGATCTTTGTCTCAGAGAAGGTTCATTCTCATGCGGTCTAAGGTGCTAGTTTCTGTTAATTTACTATTCGTTTAGCTAGGTGGTACGAGGTTTGGCAACTTCCCATAATGAGAAGTTGCATTTATCTAAATACTATTCTACATAATAAATACACCTAAAAATATCTAACAAAATTAAACCATCGAAAATTAACAACGATATTTTTCGAGTCACGATCAATTATTGTCCCGCTACATATTTACTTACTTCGATAGTAGGTAGTTATACATTCCTGAGCTAACAGTGCGATTCATATCAAACATAACTTTCACTACTGATACGTCTCCCGCTTTTGACTCCATGCTAGTTTGCTCGAAACTATCATCTTGTGGGGTAATATCTCCCATATAATAAAACTCAGTACCTTCATCGTTACTCTTCTTAATAAATAATGGTAGACGCAATCCGTTTTTGTAATCTCTAATGGCTTTAACATCTGGACTACTAAGCTTTCGTTTAGACTTCGACATCCAACTGAACACCGATTTATTGATGAAATGGTCCTCATATTTAGTGGTTTCTGATATCCCATCCTCTTTGTGATAATTAACAAAGATCGGACAATTAGATTTATCTGAACTTACAATATAACCCCCGACGTTTTGCGCTACAGGGTTCTCTTCCCAATTCAGGATCCGAAATACATCTTTTCTTGAATATTTCTTATATAGCTGAAATCCGTCAATAAAATCATCTTTAACAAAAAACTTATTATATTGTGAAATCGAATAATCGACACTATCCTCTAGGTACCTTTTAAATATGTCATTTTTTAGTAAAGATAAAAACTCTGGATGCCAATGGAATTCGTTATTTATTATCTGAACAACTTTAAAACCGTATATTTCACTTAATTTTTTAAGTTTTTTATTTTCATTCCCAGTCACAAAATTTAGATTCAAATTGTGTGAGAAAGAACTAATTGTACTTTCAGTTATAATTGAATCATATTCTGCTTGCATCATGATTTTCAGTTCATCGATATCCAATATCGACTTACTTAAGAGTTGCTTTAAAATGAAAGACTCACCTACTCTTTTACCATTATTTACTTCACTAGAAAGTACCTGTAAAAGCTTACTTTCTTTTTCATTGAGGCTTCCTACCAGCTTAGGTTCAAATTGCTCAGAAAAGTTAAACAACGATTTGCTATAATTAACATATGAAAACGGATCACGAGAACCATGATTTATAAAATCCATCATAAGCGGTGCATAGCCAAGCTTAAATTTCAATAAGTTATAATCTTTAACCAAATCTCTTTTGGTTTGTAGATTCGATGAATCAATGGCTTTATAGATTTTCTCTTTTGCTATGTTATCGAAGTTAATTGTAGATGCACCAGGAATAGAAGCATCACTATTAGACATTAACTTCCTTAATGTGTCTTTATTGTAAGACTCATCACCGTATAATGCAATTGGTACTAAAAAATTATTCTTATAATTTCCAATAAAATCAATAACCGTCAAGTAATCCTTATTATCAGATTTCCTAAGCCCTCGTCCAAGCTGCTGTACAAATATAATCGCTGATTCTGTAGGCCTTAACATGACAATCTGGTTAACTGACGGGATATCAATGCCTTCGTTGAAAATGCCTACAGAGAAAATATAATCTATTTTTGTTTCTAGGTTCGTTGACTCTAACCTTTCTATAGCAACATCTCTCTGAGCTTCAGTATGTTCACCAGTTAACGCAATAGATTTATGGCCATTGTTAGTAAATGCCGATGCAAGCGCTTCGCATTCTTTAACCTCTGAACAAAAAACAAGACCTCTAACGTTCCCATTATCACAACCATACTGCTTGATACGTTCGAGGATATGTTTAACCCGTTCTTCCTGTACCAGAACGTTAAGAGCAGACTTATCATCAATGGTATTGCCATTTAATATGACTTCAGTAATTCCGTAATAATGGAACGGTGCTAGTATATCCATTTCAAGTGCTTTTTTAAGTCGGATCTCATAAGCAATATTGTGATCAAATATCTGAAACACGTCATCACCATCTGTTCTTTCTGGTGTTGCAGTCATTCCTAAAAGAAATTTCGGATTAAAGTATTTTAATATTTTTTTGTAGGAAGCAGCACTTGCTCTATGTGTTTCATCGATAACGATATAATCAAATGCATCTTTATCAAATTTGGTAAGGTGATCATCTCTAGATATGGTTTGAATTGTTGCAAAAATAAAGTCTTTGTCCAACTCAGTATTATTACCTGAATATAAACCAACTGTTTTCTGGGCTTTGAATACAGTTTGATAAGTTCTCATTGCTGCTTTTGCAACATTAGCTCGATGTACGACAAATAACATACGAGATGGATCTACATTTAGAACATCAAAAGCAGATAGGTACGTTTTACCTGTGCCAGTAGCAGAAATGAGTATGGCTTTAGAGGCGCCTTTATCTCTAAGTAAAGAGAGGTTTATTAACGCTTCTTCTTGCATTACATTAGGGTGAATATCATCATCAATTTGTATTTTGCATGAAGCTTGTAATTGCTTCGAAAGTGCCTTCTGTTGCTTATAAATAATCTCATAACTATCTATAAACTCTTCCGTCACAATAGTTGAACGTTCAAATTCCATAGTGAATTCGTCTATTGCTCGGGATGAAAGCTCCCCATTTTTACTAGAGGACACTTTGAGATTCCACTCTTTATTTAATGTTAGAGCATTAGCCGTAAAATTACTGCTGCCAATAATAAGGTTATGAATATCTCCTTGGCTGAATAGATAACCTTTAGCATGAAAATTTGACTCAATAGCAATACGGACATCAATATTGCTAAATTGTAGTAGCTGCTTTAAGGCTTCAGGCTGTGTAAAGTTAAGGTATTGGGAAACTAATACTTTACCTTTAATATTACTCTTTTCGAGTTCTATTAATTCTTGCTTCAAACAGGCTAAACCACTGGACGTAATAAACGCGACAGAAAACCAAAAGCTATCACATTGCTGCAATTGTTCTTTAATTGTTGTCACCACTTTCTTACCTTGTCCATCGTTGACAAGAAACTCAGGTTGAAGCGAATGATTTGAAATGAAATTTTTATCTATAAAACCTGTTTCTAATGCTTTTTGAAGTTTTATCATTTGATGATTCATGTACTAAGCCATTAGTTTTTCAACAAAAGGAATATCTGCTGCCGCCCAATCCAACTCAATTAACTCATCAATAGATAACCATTTCTTATCAATGTGCTCTGTAAGGACTATATTTCGATTCTCTACCGGACAGATATATGCATGCATAGTAATGTGGAAATCTGGATAGGTATGGTTCACCGTCATAAAGTATTCCGTTTGTGTAATATCAAGATGAAGTTCCTCTTGTAATTCACGAATGATAGCTTGTTCACCAGTTTCACCAGCTTCTATTTTCCCACCGGGAAATTCAAACTTATGATGGATATAGTCAAACTTTGCAGGACCGCGTTGAACACATAAAACTTTGTTCTCATGTTGGATTATGGCTGCTACTACTTCGATACTTTTCATTTAAAATCCATGTTGAAATATAATACTTTAATAGTTCATTTTAAGGTATTTTCACACAAAAATCAGCTTGATATGCACACATAAATCATCTATAGAAAGTGATTTTTATTGACTCGAAAGCTAGATGTTCAAAAGACAAAACAACGCCCAGATTAATCCCGCAGAAAGAACTAACTTTACGTCAAACCCACCAATTTATCGATTCTTAGACCAACCTAACAAAACAACCATTGCACCTAACCCTATGTTTTTATACTCTGTTGCGGCACTGGCAAAATCCAGTGTCGGGTTTAGGACCCCGCCCTACACACTTACGACACATTGATTTTTTAAAATCATCATGTGTAGCCCAGCACACTTAGAATTATGGTGGGCTGAGCGGGGCAGCTTCGGCTGGCCGTTTCGTAAGTGGCGGTAGTCCTAACCCTGTTCAGTTCACCACCCATAAGCTTAGGACCTTTCGGTGGTGATTCGCTCAATCGCTTACGGAGGCTACTATGCCAAACGAAAACCCAACTCCAAACCTAAACAACACCACACTCCCACTACTCGCCCGCGACTATCTGTCGACGCTTTACGCTACCTGTACGGATAAAAACGAATTAGAAATGAAAACCGTGATTAACTATTTGAATGAGTTGATTACAGAAGATGAACTACGAGATGCTTCTCGTCTTTGAGTTACGTATGCGTTCCCACGCTGGAGCGTGGGAACAAGAGAGATACGAGTTTGGTTGATACCGCCATGTGATCACACGTGTGATTACCGAACGACTAACAAGCTTTTTCACCATTGCTGCCTAGAGTTAATACACGACTGTACTTTTCGGACATGCCTTTACCCTACCAAAAGTTTTCCGAATTCAGCTCACTCAGAGTTTATGCCTGATATAGCTGTCTAACTTCTTAGTTTAATTACTAAGCTTTTGATTTAAATTGAAATTACAAACGAAAGACAGCATCATATGACTGTAAAGTACGGTCAAGAGCCGAATAAAGAACTATGTATAACCAGAGGGAACAGTATGAAAATACAGCTTGTAAGAAGTAGTGACCCCTTATTCGCAGAGTCTTTAACCAAGACTAATATGGCGGCTTACTATCAGGCTCGCGATATCATCTGGGATAACAACCAGTTCCTATGTAGTTGGGAAGAGCTAGATAACTATGAAGTTCACTTAGACAACACGCGTGTTGGTGTTCTTCGTTTTAGCTATAGTGGCGATACTACTTTCCTGAGGGACTTTCAGCTTTTACCTGAGTTTCAAGGTAGAGGTGTTGGGTCTGAATCTCTTGAGTTAGTTGTTAAACATGCGCTCAATTGTCAGTCTACTCAGCTAGTTCTACGCGTGTTTAGTGAAAACCCAGCAATCAAACTATATGAGTCCAAAGGCTTTGTTAGAACTTCTGATGTGAAAGGGTTGGTTGAAATGGCGCTCCCTTTAAGTTCAAACACATAAGGATTAATATGATTGATACCTTTCGGTGGTGATTCGCTCTATCGCTTACGGAGGTTACCCTGCCAAACGCAAATTCAACACCAAACCTGAACAACTCTACACTCCCACTACTCGCCCGCGACTACCTGTCGACGCTTTACGCCACCTACACGGATAAAAACGAATTAGAGATAAAAACCGTGATTAACTATTTGAATGAGCTGATTACAGAAGATGAACTGCGGAGTGCTTCGCGCTTTTAAGTTATGTATGCATTCCCACGCTGGAGCGTGGGAACAAGAGATAATAAATCTACATTGTCATCATAACCCCGCCACGCTCGCAGGGTTAATCCGCAGACACATATGGCATTAGATAACAACTACGCGGCCATCCACTTTCACCCCGGTTTTCTCACTTATATCGCCTTTCGCGGTGCTTTTAATGTAATTGATAAGTTCAGCTCGATATAACAACCCCGTTTCAACTGATAGTGTTTTGGCGATACCCTCAATAGAAAATCCAAGGGCCGGTTTTGGTAGCCCAAGAGTGACATCATTGCCCGCCCAGTTACCGCGGCCATTAGCAAGATAACTATTAATAGCCACCTTAAATGTTTTGTCTGGGTCAATAAGCTGGTTATCAAATGTTACATCGGTTAACTGGTTATCGGCAGAGCTCTCACCCGTTTTTATGCGATAACGTAGGCGCGAGGAAAAATGCAAGAAACCGCGCTCCAAGAAACCTCTAGGGTCTTGATTACCACCAAATGTTGTGAGTTCTTGGCGAAGGTATACTCTCTTCACGTTGCTCTCTAACATCGCGAGCAATTGTGCGCCTGTCATATCAATTAATACGATATCATCCGCGTATGGCATCATTTTGTAGATATCGCCTAACGTAATGTCCTGACCAACAGGGAGACCTTTAACACCAGTACCATTAAATACCGCAATGTCGACCGCTCCCGATGGGAAATACTGGCTCTGATGCTCTATCGCATCATTCATAAAGTTGGCGATAGCCGACTCGCCTATATAACGGTCAATGTCATTATTTTCAACGGATAGGGTTTCGATATTCGCTGTTTTTCCCAGATATTCGCCAAGTTTTTCTTGCAAGCTCGCCATAAGTGGGGCGATATAACTTGCCTGGAACTGGGCATCAAAATCACTCGCTTTCTGGATACGGTCAGCACCATTACCTGGGTAAACCGGCAGCAATTGGGCTTCAGTCAGCTGATGCTTCCCATTTCTCACTTGAACAAGCGCTTCACCAATATAACGACCATACGCACCAGCTTGGTGAATGGATGCTACTCCAAAGTAATTTCTAGCTTCTAGGTTATTTTTGTTGAGTACCGTGTGAGTATGCCCTCCAATAATCGTTGCAGGCTTGCTTGAGTGTGTGCGCATAAAATTAGCTACCTCAACATCACCAAAGCTAAGTACATGCCGCTCTGTTCCGCCCAATAAGTCCCCATTGTAACCGATGTGAGACAGTACAACCCACGCGTCAACGTGCTCTTCTAACGCCAAAACAGCATCGGAAAGCGCTTGCTCCGGATCGGCGATCGTCAACTTAGGGTCGCTCGCGGTTTGGGTGTAAATTGCTTCATCCGTTGTTAAGCCAATAAACCCGATTCGCACGCCTTTGCTAATGCCAACCGCATACGGATAATGATAATCATCAAAAATGGAGTTCACCACGTTGGCACTGAGTACTGGAAAATGGGCATCTTGATTTATCTGTAACTGAGCAATTTCTGTTTGTTTGTCGTACTCATGGTTGCCGATAACAGCCATGTCCATCCCCGCAGCACTATACGCACGATAAACCGCGCTCATCTCAAATGACGCAGGGGTGAGGCCCAGTAACTCATCAAATTCAGAGCCGATATGATCATCACCGGCACTAACAAACAACACGACTTCGTTATCTTTGGCTGCATTTCTGGCCGTGCTCACCCGTTTTGCAAGCTGCGCCATTTGGTAGGTATCCCCTTTAGCAGAGGAAGACATCAAGCGATGGTGAAGGTCGTTTACATGGAGAACGCGTAAGTCAAAATTCATGTTAGGTTTAAGCTGCAGAGGCTCACCGTCTGAGCTAGGGATATAAATGGCTTCCAGATATCCTTGATGGTTCACGGGAGCTCGTTTAAATTTGATTTTTTCTTTTGCGTTATATGTTACAGCTTGAACGGGTACTGCTCCTGCTAACGTGCCAAGACCAATGCCTTTAAGCAGAGTTCGTCTATCCATGATGGTATCCTTATTGTAAATAGACGAAGCATATATATTTAACGTGAACAAATAATTTCAGATTAATGATCGTTCCGTTTAACCGTTGTGGGGGACTTGAAATGAAATATATCGTTGGATATCAACTATGCGCGGAATCGCTAAGCAACGTATGTATTCCCACGCAGGAGTGTGGAAACGAGAATATCTTGTTTGTATAAACGCAGATTAGCTGGCTAAACCATAAATTGCATAGTCACTTCGGCCGTTTCGGTAACCGCCTTTGAATACTGCTCGTACTCATCCACCAACTGGTTAATTAGAATATCTATCAGAAGCAACGCACTTACTTTTGAGGCAAATGACCCGCCAGTTAACGGTCCTTCCGGACGAGCCGCCACTAAAACCTCGTCTGAACTTGCCGAAAGCGGGCTGTGCCGAATGTTGGTTAAGCTCACCACGGGTACCTGCTGGCTTTGCGCTTTCTTGGCGGTGTAAACAACATCTTTAGTAGAACCTGAACTTGATATTGCAAACCACATGTCGCCTTGCTTAGACGTAACCGAGCGCATGGCAGCAATGTGTGTGTCTTCAAATATTATCGAGCATTTACCTATACGTGTTAAACGGTAGGAAAGGTAGTGCCCTACCACATTAGACGCGCCAACACCCACACAATAAATATTGTTAGATTCATGGATTAATTTACAGATGCGCTGAATCTGCGTTCTATCAATTAAATCACTGGTGTCCTGCAAGCTAGTCATCGCATTTTTAGTGGCAACATGAATCAAATCACTATTATCACCACGTTCTGTCTGCTTTTGACGAGCTTGTGGCTGATTAATCTCAATCGCCAGCGCCATGCGAAAATCAGAATATCCTTTAAACCCTAAGTCCCTGCATAAGCGAATAACCGTCGCTTCACTCGTGGCCGTTTCTCTCGCAAGTACCGTAATCGTAAAATACTGAACACTATCCGAGTTTGATAAGATAAAGTTGGCAACATTCTTGAGCTTGGGGCTGTAACTATCAATGTTATAACGCAGTCGAGTGAGCATGTTAGTTTGAGTGGACGTATTCATGATGAATTTCATTCTATTTTTATTCGCTACGAGTATAACGCAAGTCGCGACGAATAAAACAAGAACCCAACGGGCGTTGGGTTCATTTATCCATAAGTTGTTATAGATTATACTTTTCTATGATTTGATTCTTATAGGTTTCAGCTTGAGTTCCGTATATTATTTGAATGCCATCACCAGAACGAATCACTCCTTTTGCATTCAATGATTTCCAAACATCATCATCCGTTACTAATGCGCTGTCTATTACTCTGACACGCAAGCGTGTAATACAAGCATCTAGCGTTGATATATTCTCTACACCGCCTAGGTTTGTCACTATATCGTCGATTAGACCAGAGTCTTTACCGTTATAATCTTTACGGGTGTAAAGCTTGTTATCCGAGTCATTGCGACCAGGTGTTGAATAGTTAAATTTACGAATCATAAAGCTAAATACATAATAATAAACAACGGCGTAAACTGGCCCCAAGATCAAAATCCATTGGTACGATGTTTTCGCCATGCCTTGTAACAGGCCGAAGAACGTAAAGTCGATAATTCCGCGAGAGAACGTAATACCAACCGCGACATCTAGCATATGCATTAGCATATATGCCACACCTTCAAGTACCGCGTGTATCGCGTAAAGTGCTGGTGCAACAAACAGAAAAGTAAACTCTAAAGGCTCAGTGATACCCGTTAAGAATGAAGTAAGCGCGGCTGAAATCAAAATGCCTTTTACTTTCGCTTTGTTCTTATCATCCGCACAGCGGTACATAGCTAAAGCGGCGGCAGGAAGACCAAACATCATTGGCAAGAAGCCGCCGGTCATTGTGCGTGTCGCTTCTGAACTAAAATGAACAGTGGTTGGATCAGCGAGTTGAGCGAAGAAAATTTTCTGCCCTCCAGAGACGAATTCACCCGCAACTTCTTGAACACCGCCAAGCTCGGTATACCAGAACAATGGATATATCGCGTGATGGAGTCCAAATACATTCAGCAATCTCATTAATGAACCATAGAAGAAAGTGCCTATATATCCCATAGCAGAGAATGCTTCACCTGCGAATATGATAGATTTAAAAATAGGTGGCCAAATAAAAGGGAAAAAGAAGGCGAGAGGAATAAAGAGCAACATGGTCATCACGGGCACAAAACGGTTGCCACTGAAGAAAGCTAAGTAATCAGGCAAGGCGACATTCGAGAAACGATTAGTAATAAAAGCCGACAACAAACCACAGACGATACCACCAAATACACCTGTTTGAAGTGTAAAAATACCCAGTTCTTTCGTGTACAACGATGTTAAACCAACGGCTCCGTCGGGGCTTGCGCCTGCAGCAATAAGTGCATCAACGGTTGTTGTTTCCGGTGTAAGACCTTGAAAGCCCAACAACGTACCGATGACGGTATGAAACAAAAGAAAACCTAATACAGCTGATAACGCGGCAGTTTCCTTATTTTTGTTCGCCATACCAATAGCCACACCAACCGCAAACAAAAGCGGTAAGTTCGCAAACACAAATAAACCCGATTTAAAACACAACACTAGGAACTGGTTAGTCACGGTTCCTGGGGCTAAGAAGGTTAGATTGTACGTTTCGATGAGTGGCCCACTAGTAAAAGCACCACCAACACCGAGCAAAATACCCGCGATAGGCAGAACGGCAATAGGCAGCATGAATGCCCTACCGATTTGTTGAAGTACTGAAAAAATATTGTTCATACATTCTCCATTAATTAATTGTTTTAAAAGATATTTTATTTCTTTTGATGAGTGAAAATATTCATTGGATCGCGTTGATAGTAGACGCATGAAGATTTTCTTCAAATGAAATGGAGAAAATGTGTGATCTATATTGAAAATTATTTTCATAGTTAATGAAACATATCTTCATACTGTGAACGGTTCATCATCATTGCCGCACACAGCAATAACCATATTGAGATTCGAACAATTTTGCCCTCTCTTAATTCAACAAGTACAAGGGGCGCGATTAGACAGCACAGAAATTATCGCTGTGATGATTAAAGCGGTTGAAAGCAAGGGTGTATTTGACTTAAGAACAAGCAATCTCTCAAGTTATTGATTTACTAGCTTATACGAACCTAATCTCTTACTATAACTTCGGTAACATTATTGATTGCATATAAGGGATAAAATGACCATTAACTTCAACAGTAAAGTACGTTTTAATCGCCTCTATCGCTCTAGTGGAAACATCGATAATGCCCTGATATTTGACCCTGATAATATAAAACCAGCCAGTTTATCCAGTTTTGAAAGTGACAGAGGAAGAATCATCAATTCGGCTGCCATTCGTCGCTTACAACAAAAAACGCAGGTATTCCCTTTAGAAAGAAATTCCGCTGTTCGAAGCCGCTTAACCCATTCAATGGAAGTTCAACAAGTGGGTCGGTATATTGTCCAAGAGGTATTTAGGCTATTAGATAAACAGGAAAAAGAGCACTATCACTTAGATCAGTTGGAGCGACAATTTGAATCTATTGTTGAGATGTCTTGCCTCATGCACGATGTTGGTAATCCACCCTTTGGTCACTTTGGTGAACAAGCGATTAATTGTTGGTTTAAAAAACAATTACATACCCTTATAGCCACCAATACCGCTGAAGCTAAAATCGAACTTCCTGAGCCACTTTATCGAGACCTATCAAACTTTGAAGGTAATGCCCAAGCCATTCGATTGGTCCACACTCTACTCGAGTTAAACCTGACCTTCTCACAGGTATCCGGCATTCTAAAATACACTCGTCGGGCAGACCAACTCAGCCCCAAAGAACTTAAAAAACAAAATCCAAACTATAACGATGAATTGAGTTATTTGAAAAAGAAGGTCGGTTATTACGTGAGTGAAGACGACTACGTCTCTCGTTTACGCACCTGCTTAAGCATGGAAGAAGGCTGCCGCTCGCCATTCTCTTATATTATGGAAGCCGCCGATGATATCTCTTATGGTATTGCCGATATAGAAGATACCGTAGAAAAAAACATTATTGACCCATCCCACTTAGAAAAAATCTTAATTGATGAGTATTCCAATCTATTAGCCAAATATAAAAACGCAGCCGCTAATGAAATGAAAGACATCGTAAAATTGGCTTCAGAAAGTGCCCATAGAGCAAATAATTGCGCAACTAGCCATTTCTTCATTACACTTCGAATGGAGATCAACAAACGAGTTCCGAATTACGCCGCTAACCAATTTATTGAAAACATTGATGCTATCTATCACGGGCGCTTTAATCGAGCATTAATTGAAGACGAAAGCACCGAACATGCGTTAGTGCAAACACTTAAGAACATCGCAGTAAAATACGCCATCTGCGCGCCAGAAGTGGACGCCCGCAAATTACAAGGTTATCGAATTATTACCGGGCTGTTGGATATCTATAAACCGCTTATCGAGCTTGATAACGAGACTTTTACTCAAATTGTTGAAGGCGAAGAGGATACTCCCCTTTATGAAACACGCCTATTCAATAAACTCCCGAGTAAGCACCTACGTGCTTACACCAATGCCTTGAAAGAAGAGGCAATTGCCAATCTACCTTATGACTTTACACCTGATGTTTGGGAGTTTTATTTTCGGGTACGACTGATTCAAGACTATATCAGTGGCATGACCGACCAATTTGCCTTTGACGAATATCGCGCACTGATGGTGATAGACCCGAGTTAACGTCACGCTACCTACCTGCACAGATAAGAACGAATTAGAAATGACAACGGTGATTAACTGTTTGAATGAGCTGATTATAGAAGATGAACTACGAGATGCTTCTCGCCTTTAAGTTACGTATGCATTCCCACGCTGGAGCGTGGAAACGAGAGACGCGAGACGCGAGATCGTGGGAACGAGAGAAGGCATGGTCGTGGAAACGAGAACCATGTCCCTGTAAACTTTAGAGGCTCATATCAAGCTTATTGTTTGGTTTATCTCCTTTAAGTATTTGGGACGATATACTCTTGATTTCTGATTGCACGTAGGTTCAATAATCTGGGTCATCAATCGTCCTTTCTTTAATGTGCTTAGGAACAAATCGACTCATCTCCATGTTAAAGTCTTTACGAACCTCGTTCTCTTGCAGTAGCTTATCAACTTGAATATGAAGTGCCTGCGTAAAGTCGGCTTTAGCCTTGTTTCTCGCTTCCAGTTTTTTATCGATCAGAACAGTTGAAACACCAATACCTCTCTGCTTTATCTAGATAATATCCCACACGTCACGCGGTTTTATCCGCCTTGCACGGTACGCCAAGGCAATAAATTTATCGGCCAATGTTTCTTCTAAGGATTGAACAGGGATAAGTAGACCTTCTGTTGGCACAACAATATTATAGTGGTTTATCAGCGCTCTCTTTTCAGCATCAAAAGATGGAATAGCACAGACGTCTATATGCATTTTCTGGCGTGGCAAACCCGGGCGATTGGCTTCTTTGTGTGTGTGAACTCAATAACGCCATATGGGGTTGAAAATGTTCCATTTCGTCCCTTTGTGACCACCGTTAGCCTATCCATTAGTATTTGTGAAATGTCACCAGTATCGCTAAGCATATAGGCCAACTCTGGCGCGGTATGGATGCCGCCACCCGCCTTAACTGCACTTGAAAATGCAGATAATAATTTATCTTTCTTCGTCATATTGGTCTACATTTTATTACCTTTTAGGTAATGCATTGAAGACCATAACTGCTAATTTCCCTGAGATATACGACCTATCGTAGATTGTTCTTACAATAAAACGAAGGGTTACTGACCTTGAATGGAAATGAGAGATTACCGTTAGTTTTTCTAGTGTATTCGCGACGAGTTTTTGTATCGCGTCGAAACAGCATTTTTTGACACAAATAGTACATAGTTTATTCACTCAATCGCAGTATGATACTGTTTACGCGCAAGAAATACTCAATAGATGGAGTTCTATATGTTTAAAAATCAATTAACGGTGTTACTTACCGCTTGCTTATATGTTTTTTCTTTTATCGCTCAATCCGCCAGTTTTGATACCGTTGTTTTAGGGAATAAAGGGGGGATACAAGATGGTAACCTAACGGCTTTTTTAATTAAAAGTGAACAAGATCCTAATTTTGTTATGCTCGATTCAGGAACAGTTGTTAATGGATTAATTGTTGCAGAGAAACAAGGCGCATTTGATCACATTGCTTTGCCAGATAATTCACCGTTTACCAAAGTGGGTTATATTTTAAATGAAAAGATTAAAGGTTATTTAATTAGTCATGCGCATTTAGATCATGTAGCGGGTTTGATTATCTCCTCACCAGATGACAGTAAAAAACCTATTTACGCATTAGAAGCAACCAATCAAGATCTGATGAATAACTATTTTAACTGGTCAGCATGGCCTAATTTTACCAACAAAGGACGTGGTTTTAAGCTTAATAAATACAATTATGTTGACCTAAACCCTACTCAATGGAGTACGATTTCAAATACGACAATGAGTGTTATGGCATTGCCTCTTTCTCATTCTGGTGGGCAGTCTACCGTATTTATCTTGAAAAATAGTAAGGATGATGTGTTTGCTTACTTTGGTGATACGGGTCCAGATGAAGTTGAAAAAAGCTCGGCATTGCATAGTGCTTGGTCAACATTGGCCACTTTTATTGAACAAGGTAAATTAAAGGGCATTGTCATTGAGGTTTCTTTCACTAATAAAACACCTGATAAATTTTTATTTGGCCATTTAACACCAAACTGGTTGATAAAAGAATTAACGGTATTAGAAGAAATGAATGGTACTGGTTCTTTAGAAGGGTTAAATGTGGTTATAAGCCACATTAAATACAGCTTAAAAAATGGCGAAGACCCTAAAGTTACCATTCAAAAACAATTGGCCAATAAAAACAAATTGGGTGTCAATTTTATCTTCCCGAAGCAAGGAGACGCATTGCAGTTTTAACATAAGTGGTTGCTTATATCTGTGAGTGCCCTTCGACATCTCTTTGAACTCAATGTTGAACAAGAATGAGCTAGAGCTTTCTCTCTAGCTCATATGATTTAAAAGATGCAACCACACTTTGATTTATCGAGTATAAAGCCCGCCATTTACATCAATAGACTCGCCGTTTACAAAGGTATTCTCTATACAAAATCGTATAGCAGAAGCAACATCATCGGCCGTTCCGTTTCGTTTTAACGGGTTATTTTCACGCCAATCTAAGACTTGCTGCTTCGTACTCATTTTTTCATGAAACGGTGTCTCAATCACCCCAGGAGATACCGAATTCACGCGGATTTTTGGTGCGAGTTCTCTTGCTGCACCTCTGGTGAAAGTATCTACCGCACCTTTTGCCGCCGCATACAGTGTGGTACCCGGGCCACCATGCCTTGTTGCAATAGAGGTTAGATTAACGATGCAAGGAGCCTCTGATTTTTTCAATAACGGAACCGCAAGAGAGGTTACTTGAAATAGGCTAAACGTGTTCAGCCTAAAAATTGATTCCATCGTTTTCCAATTGAAGTTCTCAATTTTTTCTCTCGTTATCATCCCACCTGCATTATTGACCAGAGCATCGAGCTTATCAGTCATATCAGCCACTTTCGCAAAAAGCTCATTACACCCTTCTTCAGTACGCAAATCCGCTTTAATAAACTCAACGCTTTTGGCCCGATAGTCTTGCAACAACGTTGCCTTTAAAGCAAAAGCCTCATCAGAAGATTGATAATAGGTAAGAATCAACTCATTATCTTCGGCAAGAAACTTGGCTGTGGTAGCACCAATCCCTGTACTTGCACCCGTGATTAAGTAAGTTGCCATAATTAGCCTTTTTGAGAGCTTGCTTCGTTATAAGCCTTGATGAACATCTGTGCATTTTTTCTGATTTCTTCATCAGAAAGATTAGGTGAATACAGAGAACTACCAAGCCCAAAACCGTCAATACCTACGTCAAGATATGGCTTCATGCTGTCTACATCAGGGTCAATTCCTCCAACAGCAAAACAGAGAGCCTCTTTTGGTAAAACGGATTTCAACGCTTTCACACCACTTGTTCCTAGCATTGTTACAGGGAATAGTTTAATTCCGCTTGCTCCTGCCTGAAGTGCATTAAAAGCTTCCGTTGGCGTAATTAAACCTGGATAAACCTGACAACCCGCTGCTACACCAAGTTTAACAACACTTTCGTTATAGTTAGGAGTGACAATGAGTTTAGCACCCACTGCAATAACTTGTTCAGCAAGCTCAGCTGTTGTAACCGTACCCGCACCGATTAGATAATCGTCGCCAAACTCGTTCACCATTAACTCGATACTTTTAAGCGCGTCAGGTGAGTTTAACGGCACTTCAATCGCTTTAAAGCCGCTATCAATAAGAATTTTACCTATACGGAGTGCATCTTTTGGTTCAATACCTCGTAAAATAGCAATCAAAGGTACATCAGTTTTTGGATCAAATTGCTGTGTCATTTTCAATTTCCTGTTTAATTAGTAACATACCATCAATAAAGCACGCATCTCCGCTATAGAATTCGCTTGCCTTATGGGTGGTATCACATGCTAGTTGATAGCGACTGCATAATTTTTCATTTCCGACCAGATAGGTCGATTCGCTATCAAGCTCTTTCAGTTCACTTCCAATTAAGATTCCAGATAAGAAGTCATCAACTTCACTCTCTTCTATTTGAGTGAAGAGTTTTCCTGTTCTTGCTTTAAATATTTGGCTTGTTGCTCCGCCATTTTGCCCAGACAGCACACCTTTAACGAATGCTGAGTGCGACAAATTTTGTTGAGGGAGATCTCTGCCGATAATGGTGTGCTCTCTGATCACAGAAAACAGTTCACCCGTCATGTATGAATCAAACTGCACTAATTCATCACCTCTAACGATAACGTGCTTACTATGCGTGCCGGGGAAAACCGCAGAAAACGAGCTATTATTAACCTTATTGATGAGACCGAATACTTGAACTTCTTCTCCTCGCATTACATCAAATTCGTCATTTTCTGTGTTATGACTAATTCCTGGCACTATGTATGCTGTTGCACCCCAAGGTAGCGTAAATCTGTACGTTTTATCCGCCAGTTTGCTCACGCTGGTTGGCGTGCTCACGTAAGGCACATTGACCCATCCATTTAAGCTTCCAACCATTCCAGCCATATAAATAGGAAGTTCTTGATAGCCTGAAATCCAAGGCTCCAATGCTTGTTCAAGCTCTTTTGCAAACTCACCATCAATGACTTGTTTCAAGCCCATAGGCAGTTCAATTTGGGCATGAACGTTATTTTCATGATTAATTGCAAAGGCTCTGAAGTTAGTCGTGCCCCAATCGACAATTAGAAAGTCGATATCTTTTTTCGATAACATGTAATTAGAACTCGCTGATTAATTAATTTTGTATTGCTTGATAATGTCAATATCGATGTCCACACCAATACCCGGCTTCGTGGGGATGGTCACTTTCCCATCCACGTAATGAATACCATCGCAAATGAGATCCTTTCGGAATGGATGAGAAGATTGATCAAATTCAAGCATAGGCTCAATTGGATTTAGAGATAATGGATTACATGGAATCGAAGCGATAAACTGCAATGAGGCGGCAATACCAACGCCGGAACCCCACACATGAGGGATCAACGTTGTGTGACTAGCCTGAGCCATAGCGGCAATTTTCTTACACTCCGTAAAGCCACCACTTGAACATAAATCAGGTTGGATAATGTCTAGCGAACGTTTCTCAAGCCATGGACGATAACCCATCTTGCCAAACACTTGTTCACCCGCAGCAATGGAAGTCGGAGAGCCTAATTTGATTTCTCTGTAGCCGTCGATATCTTCAGGAGCAAGTAACTCTTCAAGGAAGTGAAGATTGTATTTTTCGGTTTCACTAATTAGCTTGCGGGCCTGTGCGACATTATAAGCACCGTTTGCATCGGCCATAATTTTAATATCATCACTAACGGCTTCACGCACTGCTTTAATAAGTTTAATATCTTCTTCAATGCCGAAACCGATTTTTAATTTAAACGCTTTAAAACCATTCTTAACATGCAGCCTGGCTTCGGCTTGAGAGTCTTGTGGGTATTGGCCATCGGCAACACGGTAGAAACCTGTCGCGTAAGGCGTCACTTCACTTCTAAATGCGCCGCCTAGCAATTTATGAATAGGCTTATTAAGCGCCTTACCCATAATATCCCAAAGGGCAATATCGACACCGCTTGCAGCATTGACGGTTGCGCCACTTTGCCCAAATGGGCGAGAAAGGTTGTACATCTCTTCCCATAAGCACTCAACATCAAAAGGGTCGCGCCCAATTAATAAAGCCTTATAGCTATGCTCAATAATTGCAGCGGCGATCATTGGGCTTTGCAGACCATGGCAAAGTGATTCACCAAAACCAACAATTCCTTCATCAGTAACAATTTCGACAATTACCGCACTTCTATTTTTTGCCCATCCTTGAGAAAAATAAAATGGATTATCCAGTGGAACTGAAATTGCGTGAGGAATAACATCTATAATTTTCATAAAATTCTCTCTAAACCATTGTATTTATGTTGTTTTGTTTCTTCTTTACCACTCTACTTTTAATTATCGGAAATAACAGTGAAACGACAATAAGAGTAAAGAAAATCCAGCAAATTCCGGTTGACAAGAATGTCGAATAATCTCCACGAGACATAAGCAGAGCACGTCTAAAGTTACTTTCCGCCATTGGACCCAATATCAGACCTAAAATTACAGGAGAAGCTGATATATCGAGTTTTTGGAAGAAGTAACCCACAATGCCGAAAAACAGCATCACGATAACATCAAACATGTTGTTATTTAGAGCGTAACTACCGACAAAACACAACAGCATGATGGTTGGAACTAATACTGGTTTAGGGACAGAAAGAACCTTTGTAAAAAGTCGAACTGAGCTCAAACCTAGGATTAGCATGAAAACATTAGCGATCAATAAACCAATAAAAATGGCATAAACCGTTGATGCATCGTTTTGGAATAGCAGTGGACCCGGTTGAATACCCTGAACCGTTAAAGAACCAATCATAATTGCCGCTACAGCATCACCCGGAACGCCAAGACATAGCATCGGAATTAACGCACCACCTGTTACACCATTGTTTGCAGATTCTGGAGCTGAAATCCCTTCAGGTGATCCTTTACCGAATTCTTCTGGGGTTTTTGAAATACTTTTCGCTTGTCCATAGGCAATGAATGAAGCGATATCGGCACCGACTCCCGGAATCGTACCTACAAATGCACCTAAGCTACCAAATGGGATGCTAGTTTTAATGATGACCTTCCAGTCTGAACCTTTTGGAAGAACACGTTTAATTTTTCCTGTGGCTTTACTTTTTACATTGATTTCTTCAACACCAATGAATGCTTGAGACATTGCAAAAAGGCCAATCATGACAGGAATGAAATTGACTCCTGAATACAGGTTAACATTGTCAAAAGTGAAACGGAGGTTACTCGTAATATCATCAAGTCCGATAGTGGCGATAAACATACCAAGGAAGCCACTGATCAAACCAAGGAACAGAGACTTACCTGATATTGATGAGATAATACACAGACCAAACACGGCCAACATAAAGAATTCTGGTGCACTGAACTTTAAAGCAAATTCGGCTAAAATTGGAGCGATTAAAATGAGGAAAACACAACTAATTATTCCTCCAATAAAAGAGCTGATAGTAGAAATACCAAGTGCTCTACCTGCCTCGCCTCGCGAAGCCATTTTATACCCATCAAGAGCGGTAGCGGCTGACGCAGGTGTTCCTGGTGTATTAAGCAGTATCGCGGATAAAGAACCACCATACACTGCACCCACGTACACACCAATTAACAAAAGAATACTTGGAACCGCTTCCATTCCGAAAGTTAAAGGCAGCACAAGTGCAACACCCATCGTGGTTGTTAATCCCGGTAGGCAGCCAATACACATACCACCAGCTACGCCCACCAGAAGATATAAAATGACGCTTGGTTGTAGCACCAAGTCTAATGCTTCAATTAACATTTTAAATAAACCTTAGAATAAAATTCCAAAACGGAATGGCACATTTAGTGCGTAGTTAAATACACCATAAACCATACCAACAATGGCGCATGAAAATAACACTCGTTTAATAAGTGGGAAGTTACCGTACCAAGTAAATAAACCAAAAGTTAACGCTAACGAGCTCACTACAAAGCCGACTATATTCATACAAATAAAATAAAAGACAAGAACCCCCATTGTCATATAAACTCTTACATTATCATTATTCAAGAGTTCTAATGGTTCGCTAACTTTACTTCCAAAAGTTTTAATTAAAAAAATAACACCAGAAGCCAAAATGGCACAGGAAATAAGAATTGGCCATACAGCCGGACCGGGTATCCCTCTGCGAGAGGCTGGCAAGTCATTAGAAAAATATAAAGCAGTTACAGCAAATAAAATAAATATTATCGCTGAAGTTAAATGGGCTTTACGCATAATTATCGTTCTCAAGTTGATGAGGCTTATTCGTTAATGAATAAGCCTCTCAGGTATTTACTGGTTCAGCTTTAGTTTCGTAATAAGTTCTTTAAAGAAGATGTCTTCACGTTCTAGTTTCTTAGCAAACTCATCTGATTTAATTACTTCGATATCATTGTTCGTGTTTGCCATAAATGTTTTGAATGTGTCGGTCTCCACTGCCTCTAAAATTGCATCAGTTAGGAAATCAACCGTTGATTGTGGCGTTCCTTTAGGAACCATGAAACCACGCCACGTACCAATCACTACATCGTAACCAAGTTCCTGTGCAGTTGGAACGTTTGGTGCATCTTTTAAACGGTTAGGCGCTAGAACTGCTAGTGAGCGTAATTTTCCCGCTTCCACTTGTGCAGCAACTTCTGCATATGAAACTGAAACAGCGTCTAAGTGGCTACCAAGTAGGGCGGTGATTGCAGCAGAAGAACCTTTGTAAGGGACGTGAGTAAATTGTGTGTCTGCTTTTACTTCTAAACCTGCACCAGCAAGGTGCCAAATGCTGCCTGTACCAGAGTTACCAAACAATAGGTTGTTCTCTCTAGAGTCTTTGACAAGGTCTTCTAGGGTTTTATATGGAGAGTCTGCTGGTACAGTAATTGCCGCATAGCCAGAGTTTACAATTGCAAGAGGCGTTAGTTTTTTATAATCAAGGCTAGCGCCGTAACCTTGGTGCGGAAGCATCACAAGTTCAGGGGCAACCATACCTATAGTACGACCATCAGGCTTACTATTTTGAGCATAAGACATACCAATAGCGCCAGCACCACCCGTACGGTTCTCTGCTGCGATACCTTCTGGGAACTTATCTTTAATAGCTTCAACAAGGGCACGGCTTACACTATCTGAACCACCACCCGCAGAGTATGGAACAATCACTTTTACAGGCGCGTCAGGATATGTTGAAGTTGCACCAGCTGTAGTAGCGATAGATGTGCTCGCGATAACAGCAGACATCAATACATTTTTAAATATTTTTTTCATTGTATTAACCTTATTACATTAAGGAGAAGCTTCTTTAGCCTCGTAACGGGAACCATATAGATTTATATATGGTTTTTTAATTAATTTTCGACATTAATAAAACGACTAAGATTGATTGGTTATAATTTAATTAATTTATTTGTTCTGGTGAAGATTATTAAACTGCTTCTAATCTAATTAAGTTGCTTAGAAATACTCTTACTATAGCTTTGAATGATAGGTATTAATTCATTCATACGATAATCATCCATGTAATCTTTTATACTAGTCACTGAAATAGCCGCAATAATATTACCATTCTTATTACGAATAGGAGCAGCTACACATCGAACAAAATCTTCGTTATCTTCTAAGTCAAAACTATAATCGCCTTGTGAATAACGTTCCATTCTCAGTAACATATCATCAAATTTATTCGGTATCTGTTCTTGAATTAGTCGATGCCATTCAGTTTTAGGCATATCAATCATTAATGACTTACCAATTCCAGTTGCTGCTATTGGAAGGCGGTCTCCAACTTTAGAGCGTAATTGAATGGTTCGATTTCCTGGAATTTTATCTAGATAAAAAATTTGGTCTTCATCTTTAATCCCTAGATGAACCGTGTCATTCGTCAGGTTTTTCAGTTCTTCCAAAAATGGTCTAGCTAAGTGTTTCAGGGGCATTGATTGAGTTGCAATATTTCCCAACGTGATGAGTTTCGTGCCTAAAGTAAAACCAATACCTTTCACATCACGAATGAGATGCAGAGAGATCAGCGTTTGTAGCATTCGATGAACCGTGGAGCTCGGTATATTAACTCTTTCAGAAATTGCTTTAAGGTTACGATCCCCCATTGCAACGGCATCAATAATGTTAATCGCTTTCACGACTGACTGGTTCTGACTCATAACTGTTCTTCTAATCAAACTATCAACGACGCTAATATAAAATTTTACTGTCTTCCTAACTGTGACCGTCGCCTCATTTCCATTCTGTGAGATTATATTCCCACTGAGTGGGAATATAACAAAGATCGTTTAAAAGGCAGATCTTTTTCATACGCCAAAGTTGTTGGTTTCAGATAGACGTAACTAGTTCTATGATCTTATTCAAGGCTTTAACATTGGTAGGTATAACACCTGTAGTGGTAAGGTGAATTCGGTCACTAACATAAGACTGTTAAGCGGCGTGTCCTATGAAAGTTTTTGCATAGTTTTTAGCGTTGTTACTAACCATTACTGTTTTGTATCAACGTCGACAAAAGTCAGGTAATCCATTTGGCTTGTTTTTTAAAGACAGATCAACAGAAAATTCGACTTAAAGCGCCCACTCCACATTTGCTGATTTTGGAAACTAGAGCCGCTACATACTATAGAAACAATCCCCAAAATCACTGAGTAAACCTCGGGAGCTTCTAAGGCGAAAACGCTCTTTTTCAATAATGGCCTCGGTAATTCTATCGATTCGAAACAATCTCGGTGCTGCTCTCAGTTCGTCCCAACCTAAAAGATACCATGCGGGCCAATTAAGCAATATATACTGGGGTTCAATCCGCCTTTTGGTTTTTATCCCTTTTTCTGAAATGTAGCCAATGGAGAGTTTTTGCTGCTGTATAAATGCTTGGCTAACGTCCTTTAAAAAAGGGGAATAGGTATTCATTACTGTATTAGCAACTGGGTTGGAAGCGATACTACCTACCAGTACGCGTTGCCGTAAGAGGTTAATGCGTTTTCTCTGTTCATCGTTTAGAAAAAAAGTGAGCTTATTTTTCACACTCGATATGGTGTCTCCCAATATGGGGCAGTTAAGTGATTCGGTTAGTGCGAGTGCCATCAAGGTATTTAAAATTTCTTCATCACTCAAAAAAAACTTAGGAGGGCGAGCCATACCTCTCAGTTCTATCCCGCCTCCTGCACCACGCTCTGCTTCAATATCGTAACCTTGTTGACGTAACAAAGAAATATCTCGTGAGATACTTCTCATTGAAACACCTAATGAATTGGCTAGTTCTCTAGCTGTCCATAGATTTTTGTTTTCTAATAGACCAATAATGTGAACTAGCCTTTCTTGCCTATTTTGAAAGCTGCGCAATATAAATATGCCATTCAGTGTCTTATTTATCGTTAGCATAACACTTCATTTCTGGTTGAGACAGAGCCAATGCATAGGCTCTGAGTAATGAACGTTTCTTAACCAAATTATTAGAAAGTCTAAATAAGGAAAGTAGACATGAAAACACTTACGACAGGTTTTACCGCGGCAATTTTGGCCTCTTCTGTTAGCGCAGCGTCCACATTTGAGATTGTAAACACTAAGTTTATTGACGGCGTTAATTATCAAGAACAGCAAGAAGCAATGGAGAGTTTAAATTCAGTAGTAAAACATTTTGATGGTTTTCAGAGTCGTAGTTATTTTTATAGTAAAGAGCTTAATCGTTGGACCGATATTGTTGTTTGGGAGAACGCGGAACTTGCCCAATCTGCAACCTTAAAGGCGATGGAAAACCCAAAAGCACGACAAATTTTTTCTAAAATGGATATGGAAAATTCGATTTTTTCACACTATCAATCTATAGGACACATAGAAGCCGAATAAGCCATTAAATGATGGGATAATGACCAGTGCAGGGTTTCCCGTTGTTGGCTTTATATCTTCTAAGTAGAAAACGCGCCTTTAGGTATGTATCTCCGTAATCTGTCTATAGAAGAAATAAGAAACTATAAATCAATTAATAAGGTGTGACGTTAATGTCTCATTCAGAAACTAGCTGCCTATGTGGCTCGGTAAAAATTATTGCAGAGGAAGTAAACCCTAAATTTACTGTGTGCCATTGCCAATCATGTAGAACATGGGGCGGAGCACCATTCTTTGCTGTGAAATGTGGTTCAAAAGTAGAAGTCGAAGGTACTGACTTCGTCAAAATGTACGAATCGTCATCATGGGCGTCGAGAGGTTTTTGTTCCGAATGTGGGACTCATCTTTTTTATAAACTTAACGCAACGGGCGAGTACAACATGCCAGTTGGTCTGTTTCCGAACTTAAATGGATTGGAAATGGATATGCAGTATTTCAGTGACATGAGGCCAAGTTATTATTGTTTTTCAAATGAAACGAAAGAGATGACCACCGCAGAGATAATGGCCTATTTTGCAGATAAAGTGTAAATACAAAAATTAGTGCTTTAAAAAAGGATGAGTTGATCGTGTTATAGCGGAGCTATCAAACTCCGTTATTTCAATATTGATGTCATCGTGTATCTATCCATTAAGTCATGCAATACAAGTAATACTTTTCAAAGGAGTCAAGATGATTAAGGGAAGCTGTTGTTGTGAGTCGGTTCAATTCGAGTTGGCAGAAGAACCCAGTATGATGGGGACTTGCCATTGTAGTCGCTGCCGTAAAGTCGGGGCAAGCTCGTTGGTTTTTGTCAAATCTGATCAATTTAAGATTACTGCTGGCCGAGAAAAAATAACGACCTTTAAGGCTGAACCACCGTATGAATATGACCGATGTTTTTGTTCGGTCTGTGGTACTTCACTTGGTGAAGTTCTATCGAAAATGGACTCTTTTCCAATAAACGCACACTGTATAGATACTGAGTTGGAAATCGAAAACAAATTTCATGAATTTGTTTCTGAAAAACCAAGTTGGTTAAAAATCGGCGATAACGCAAAACAATTTCATGAACACACACACGAGTAATAAAAAAATTCTGTTTTGGCGACTCCATTGGTGCTTTAGCTCTTTTTTCGGCACCAAAATCTAAACATAGACAGAGAAGCCTATCGTCATGAGCTCGCATTGAAGGCTGTTGAAATTCGGTTCAGAAGGGAAATAGTGGTTCTGCTTGATTATCTAAAGAGCAAAGATAGCATCATGGATAACTCGGTTATCTACTCATGAAAACCGCGCTTAACTATTTAATTAAGCGAATAAAACGGATGGGCTGTATGGGGTTTATCATCTTTTAGTTACATATGTATTCCCACGCCGAAGCGTGGGAACGAGAAAACCCCTACTGCCCTTTCTTCTCTACAATAGGGTGCACCAAAATATCCACTAAACTGGTATTAATTAATTGGCGAGACGTCGAAATAAAGTGACTCCAAAAATCGTGGTGATGGCCGCATATCAGTAAGTCAATTTCATGTTTTTCTATCACATCAGGGAGTTTGTTACTTATATTGCCTGTCCCAACTAATGCCACCTTAATCGGTACTTCCGAACGGCTAATAAAACGTTCGAAGTAACGGTTGGTTTTTTCCGAAACGTTTGACTTACTCTCCGACAAGTTCATGTCGAAAAATTCGGTGTAAATTTCCCCGTGGGTGCTATCAATATAAATCAGTGAGACATCGGCGTTAAACTTTTTGGCGTAAACCGCCGCCTTGTCAATGAGTGAGTCACTTTCGTCTGAAAGCTCTACGGCAACTAGAATGTGTTTATACATGCGGCTACTTCCTCAATCTGTTGATACGAAATATCGTGATTACATGAAGTAGAGTACCACTACGGAACGTTTGATTTTGTTCGTGAATTCGCATTTTTCTGATGTTCAGTAAAACAAGATTTGACACCCAAAAACAACGTGAATACTACTCCAGAAAATCCAAAAGCTCAGCGGCAATAAAATCAAACACCACTCTCACTCGGCGGCTGGTATTGAGCTCTCGGTGCGTGGTCAGCCATATCGGAAAAACAAACGGGTCTAATTCAGTTGGCACCCTTTCTACCAACGGTTCCGAGTCACCGATATTCTCGGGCATGATACCAATGCCTAAGCCCTGTTTTACTAGCTCCCAGTGTGTAATGTAGTTTTCACTGATGATAGGAAAATTATCATGCGTAAGATGTAAGCCCCGACTATTAAGCTCTTTGATCAACATTCCGCTGCGGTCGAAGCTGATGTAACTGGCCTTATTTAGATCATCAAGACAGCTTAGATTACCCAACTCATTAAGATAGGCGGGCGTAGCGTAAAAACGAGCCGCCACTTCCTTTATCTTTCTCGCAATCAACTCCGGTTGCGTAGGACGAAAGTTCCGAATGGCAATGTCTGCCTCTCGGCGCATTAGGTCGCTGGTTTTGTTGGTAGATATAATCTCTATGCGAATCTGCGGGTGTTGTTTGCGCAGCTTTGCAATGATCTTGGGCAACCAAAATGCCGCGTGAACCTCGCTGGCGCTGATACAGATTGTCCCTTCAATGTTTTGTGATATGCCACAGGCGGTAAGCGATGCGAGGTTAGCGGCATTCCCCATTGCCCGAATATGGTCAAGAAGCTCTAACCCCCCGGGGGTAAGAATAAGCCCCTGTCCGACACGTTCAAACAGCACAATACCCAACTCCTGCTCTAGCGCAGTAACTTGGCGGCCAAGTGTCGGCTGCGTCATCTTTAAAGCCCGTGCAGCAGCAGAGAAAGAGCCCTCTTCTGCGGTGACTAAAAAGGCACGAGCCCTATTCCAGTCAAAATTAATCGATTGCCAATCCATACGTAAATGCATACCTGTTGTGTTTATATCGACATACCTATCCTACATGGCGAGTGTTACGATCGCCATCTGAAATAGTAAAGAACCCACAATAATCAGGAGGACACAATGAAAACAGTATTAGTGTTAGGGGCCAGCGGCGCAACGGGTCAGTTAGTGGTACAACAGTGTCTTGAGAAAGGTATCAACGTGACGGCCATTGTCCGCGCTGAAAGCGCACTGCCGGAATCGTTTAACGAGCAATCCTCCTTACAATTGCATTCACAAGCACTTTTACAGGTTATAAAGGCCGACATCTCTATGCTGCCAACCGATGAACTTGCGGTCCATCTTGAGTCGTGCAACGCCGTTATATCGTGTTTGGGTCATAACCTCACTGCCAAGGGGATGTTTGGCCAGCCGAGAAAACTTGTCACCGATGCCGTCACAAAAGTGGCCAATACACTAGAGACAATGACGCTAGAGCATGAGGTAAAGTTTATCCTTATGAATACAACAGGCAATAGCAATGACGATATCCCCGAGAAGCCCCCCGTTTCGCAAAGGATGGTTATTTCTGCACTACGTTGGGTACTGCCCCCACACCTCGATAACGAAAAAGCGGCCGACTTTCTTCGCCTTCAAATAGGCCAACAACATAAACATTTTGAATGGGTTGTGGTTCGTCCAGACAGCCTGACAGACGAACCCTTTGTCAGCCGATACGAGTTACATAACTCGCCGCTTAGGAATGTCATTTTTGACGCGGGTAAAACCAGCCGTATAAACGTCGCCAATTTCATGTTTAATCTGATCAGTGATGAGGTTCTATGGGATCAGTGGAAGGGAAAGATGCCGGTTATTTATAATCGCGTATGACTCTACGCGACCAAATCCAACAATTACCGGATAAAAAGTGCGATGTAGTCATACCAATACAATCAATTGTTGACGTTTCATTACCTTGATATATACTTGACTAATCAACTACTATTCAATTATTAATCAACGACTACACAAGGTAATAATTATGTCTTTAATGCCACAATCCAACCTTTTAATCGAGCATTCGTTTATCAGTTCAACATTAAACAAAAAGGTGGACTCTTGCTTAAGCCCACATGGTATCAGCTTTACCGAGTATACCATTATGTACCACCTACACAGTGCTGAAGGGATGGTCATGAGCAGAATTCAATTAGCAAACAATATTGGTTTAACCGCGTCTGGCATTACTCGTCTTTTAGCGCCAATGGAAAAGATTCACATTGTGGTAAAAGAGAGCAACCCAAGGGATGCACGGCAAAGTTTGGTCCGCCTTTCTTCGGCTGGCGAGCAGCTATTTCAGGATGCCTCCGTCGCGGTTGAACACACCGCTCAATCTGCATTCTCTCTGTTTTCGAAGAAAGAACTGCAACTGCTCAGCGAACTAAACAACAAAATAAAGTAATTATCGCTAAAGCTCATTCGTTTTTAAACGATGTTGGTAAGGTAAATCTATTATGAATAAAAGTAACATACATATTATATTTGGTCCTATTGGGGCCGGTAAAAGTACGTTTGCTCAACAGTTAGCGAAGCAACACAACGCCATGATTTTTTCCATCGACGAATGGTTTAAAACGCTTTATTTCGATGACATGAATGGTATGCCTGAGCTTAATTGGACATTTGAGCGAGTTACCAGGTGTGAAAACCAAATATGGTCGGTCGCTAAGCAGTCGATAAGCTTAGGATATAATGTGATTTTTGACCTAGGGTTACTAAAAATAGCCGACCGAGAAAGAATCAACACCTTGAGCGAAGAGTTGAATGTTGAAAAACATTTTTATTTCTTAACTACCGATCTCGCCACACGTCAGTCTCGAGTGATAAAGCGAAATACAGAAACCGGCAATACCTTCAGTTTCTCGGTATCTCCACAAATGTTTGAGATAGCAAACGCCATGTTTGAAGAACCAAGTGACGCGGAGTTGATCTATTCAACGGTCATTGATACCAGTGAAAACAAACTTCCAAGGACGTCACCATAATAACGTCGGCATTATCTACTGCCGCATGCTGCTATAAAACGCAAAGAAGGTGATCGATTGTTAGAGAACACTCGTATTGATACTTAAGGAAAACGAATCTTTAGGGAAAACGATGGTCAACAACATTGCAATCATTGGCAGTTCAGGTGCTATTGGAAGTGCATTGATGCAGCAGTTATCAAGTCTACACCCGAATGCCATTATCCACGCTTTCTCTCGACATCACACGGCAGAAGAAACCGATAATCTACGCTGTCATTCCATCGATTATGAAAGAGAAGATTCCATTCAACAAGCCGCTTTGTTGGCGTCGAAAGCCGTTCCCCTTGATATGGTCATTGTTGCGACAGGCATTTTACATGACGGTGAGCTCAAACCGGAAAAGTGCCTTATGGATCTATCGGAGCACAATTTCCAGCGCCTATTTCAGGTGAATACCATTCAGCCTGCGCTTGTCGCCAAGTATTT
Source organism: Vibrio frigidus (assembly GCF_042465995.1). NCBI lineage: Bacteria > Pseudomonadati > Pseudomonadota > Gammaproteobacteria > Vibrionales > Vibrionaceae > Vibrio > Vibrio frigidus. Next base: position 330,289 of record NZ_JBCDMC010000008.1, read on the forward strand.
TTTACCCAAGCTGAATCGTAAACATCGCACGATATTTGCGGTACTTTCGGCGCGGGTGGGCAGCATCTCTGATAATCGGCTTGGTGGTTGGTATGCTTATCGGGCGTCTAAAGCCGCGCTAAATATGCTTATCAAAAGCGCCTCGATTGAGATAGGCAGAAGCAACAAACAAGCAATCGTTGTTACTCTGCATCCCGGAACAGTGAACAGCCATTTGTCTGAGCCATTTAAGCATAACGTACCAGAAGACAAGTTATTCACGCCTGCGTTCTCGGCCGCATCATTGCTCAACGTCGTCGCAAACCTAACCCCAACCGACAGCGGGAAATGCTTCGCATGGGATGGCGAGGAAATTGAGCCCTAATCATCGTGGTGAACCACTTTTACCAGATTCAACATCATCGCCCACACCGATTACTTAAATAAGCGCTTCAGCAAGGCCGTAAAATCTTGGTTGGCTTGGTCTTCTTGGACATGTCTAAAATCACTGATCACAGGTTTGCCTGCCACATAAACATGGCGAATAAGGTTCTCGTTACACGCAAAAATCCAACGATTAATGATATCTTCACTTTTACTGGCGGCGATAAAAGGATGCTGATGATCAAGTACCATAAAGTCGGCTCGGTGACCGACAGCCAATCCCAGTTTTACATTCGACGCCTGATTACCACCTTGTTGTGCCTGTTGAAATAGAAAATCGCCAACATGATTTTGCTGCGGGTTATACAACCTATTGCGTTGCTGATCTCGTAGACGCTGGCCATATTCTAATGTGCGTAATTCATCGGCTATCGATAAGCTCACATGACTATCTGAACCTATCCCCCAACGCCCTTTCTCGCGCATAAATTCAGCCGCAGGAAACAACCCATCACCTAAGTTCGCTTCCGTCGTAGGGCACAACCCTGCGACCGCGTGATGCTGGGCAATCGACATCATCTCTTCATTGCTTAGGTGTGTGGCGTGCACCAAACACCATCTTTCATCTAGGCCAATTTCGTTCACTAACCACTGCACGGGGCGCTGACCACTCCACCCTAAACAGTCTTGTACTTCTTTTTGCTGCTCTGCAATATGGATATGTATCGGCATGTTATCCGGAGTTTCGGCCAACACATCGTGGATTTGGTCCTGTGTTACCGCTCGTAAGGAGTGAAAACAGACACCGATTTGGTGTAGGTCATGATTCGCCACTATTTTTTGACAACCTTGATGAATAGACAGGTATTGGTCGGTCGTATTGATAAATCGGGCCTGTCCAGCACTGGCCGATTGCCCCCCAAAACCCGAATGGCTATAAAGTACCGGCAACAAAGTTAGCCCTAATCCGGCGGTATTGGCTGATTGAATAAGCTGCTGCGCCATTTCTTCTTTTTGGCTATAGGGTTGACCAGAGTTCTGATGATGCAGATAGTGAAACTCTGCCACCTGACTGTAGCCCGCCTTTAATAGGTCGATATACAGCTGGGTCGCGATGATACCAACATCATCCGGCGTCAGTTTTTGCACCATCTTATACATAAGGTCACGCCAGCTCCAAAAGCTGTCGTTTGGATTTAGGCTCACCTCTGCCATTCCAGCCATCGCACGTTGAAAGGCGTGGGAATGAAGGTTCGCCATGGTGGGTAGCGTAGGGCCAGTTAATCGAATCGCCTCATCGGCTTTCGTATCTTGGGTGATCGTATGTATCACGCCATCAAGCACCTCAATACGAACGTTGTTCGCCCATCCTTTTGCAAGGAAAGCTTGCTCAGCAAAATATACTTGGCTTGTCATGAGGACCCTCTTGATTGTTGTCTTGATAGAATTCAGTGTACCAGAATCAATCTTGTCTATACAAGTTGTGTAATTTGCTATACAAAACCTGTTATGCATGCGAAATAGTGGTTATAATTCCATTTAATCAGACGATAACCACTGCTATTCTTCAATACGCACAGGTCAAACAAGGCACAACTATGGTCGAAACCACCACCAGCATGATGTACAGCCTATCGGAATCGATCGAGGATTCTCCAGCGCCCATCTATGCCAGAGTTAAACAAGCCATCTGTGCGAAAATTGATAGCGGAGAATGGAAAACCGATCAGCGAGTGCCGTCAGAATCTGAAATGGTGAAGGCCTTGGGTGTTAGCCGTATGACGGTGAATAGAGCCCTACGAGAGCTAACTGGCGAAGGGATATTGGCACGTCAACAGGGCGTCGGAACCTTCGTTGCAAAGAGCCTCCCAAAGAAAAAAGCGCATTCTGGTCTGTTTGAAGTCCACAACATTGCCGAGGAAATCGCGGCACGAGGCCACCAACACAAGGCCGAGTTAATAGAATTGACGCAATCTAAAGCCAACATGGAAGAGGCGATGAACCTTGGCGTTCGGACCAATCACCCCATTTTTCGCGCTCGAATCTTGCACCTAGAAGACGAGTCGCCGATTCAGATAGAAGAGCGTGTCGTCAACGCCACCCTCGCACCCGACTACGATAAGCAGGAATTTCAACATAACGCCACGTATGACTACCTAATGAAGGTGGCCCCCATGACCGAAGGCGAACACCTTGTAGAAGCGGTAATAGCCACACCCGAAGAGTGCCAACTATTACAGATAGACATAAGCGAACCCTGTTTGCAGATCAAACGCCGTACTTGGTCTAATGATCAACTGGTCACAACCGCGCGGCTTTTATCTCCCGGTTCTCGCTTTCAATTATTCGGTCATTTTGGACAGTAAACTCGTTTAATAAACAGTCCTCTTCGTCAGTTCTGTCAGTTTTCGTCATCACTGCCAGTACCCGTCATTTCTATAACCCTTCGTCATTCCTGCCACCCTTCGTCATTCCTGCCACCCTTCGTCATTCCTGCCACCCTTCGTCATCCCTGCCACCCTTCGTCATCCCTGCCACCCTTCGTCATCCCTACCACCCTTCGTCATCCCCATGAAAATGGGGATCTAGTATCACAACAACCAAGATTCCCGTTTTCACGGGAATGACGAAGTATTTAGCATTAACCGAACAACATTAGGTTTTCACGGGTGTGACGAAAAGGCATTATTGGTGGACGATAGTGGCAATAAACAATGGTTTGCTTACGCCTAACGTTCACCCGCCCTGCTTTTCTTGATCAAAACTCGCTACCTTTGCTTAAAAAACTTGCACTCCTTGGGATTTGCTTTTATTGTTTATAGTAACTTGTATATACATGTAGCATCATCTTGTTATTCCTAAATTGGAGTTACTCATGAATGCAGCAAAAAAACGAAACAGTAGATGTAATGGAGACGTTCCTGATGTTCGAATTGACAATAAATCCTGGAAAAATCACTTTGCCAGAGCTACGCGAGATTAGTCGTAATTCGGTAAAATTATCTCTGGATCAGAACGCGATTGAAGGGATTCACGCCAGCACGCAGATCGTAAACGACGTGATTAAAGAAAACCGCACGGTTTATGGCATCAATACCGGCTTTGGCTTGCTCGCGAATACTCGCATAGCCGAAGAAGACCTCGATACCTTGCAACGCAGCATTGTTTTATCTCATGCGGCGGGCATTGGTAGGTTAATGAACGATGCCACCGTCAAAATGGTGATGGTGCTTAAGGTGAATAGCTTGGCGCGGGGGTTTTCTGGTATCCGTTTATCGGTTATCGAAGCACTTATCACGCTGATTAACAAAGAAGTGTATCCCTGCATCCCACAAAAAGGGTCGGTCGGTGCCTCTGGCGATTTAGCGCCTTTGGCGCACATGAGCGCCGTATTGTTGGGTGAAGGTCAGGCGCGCTATAAAGGTGAAATTATTTCTGGGCAGGCGGCCTTGGCTATTGCTGGTTTAGAGCCGATTACATTAGCACCAAAAGAGGGGTTAGCATTGCTGAATGGCACCCAAGCCTCTACCGCCTTTGCCCTTGAAGGTTTGTTCCATGCTGAAGACCTTTTTGCATCAGCTGTCGTGTGTGGTTCATTATCGGTTGAAGCCGCACTCGGTAGCCGCCGTCCTTTTGATGACCGTATCCATCAGGTTCGTGGACACCAAACTCAGATTGATGTTGCCGAGGCCTATCGTCACCTGCTAACAGAAAGCAGCGATTTAAGCGAATCACATGTCGATTGCGAAAAAGTTCAAGACCCCTATTCGCTGCGCTGTCAGCCACAGGTAATGGGTGCCTGCTTAGACCAGATCCGTAACTCAGCTAAAACCCTTTTGGTCGAGGCCAATGCCGTATCGGATAATCCGTTGGTCTTTGCCGCAGAAGGTGACATCCTTTCCGGTGGTAACTTCCATGCTGAGCCTGTCGCGTTTGCATCGGATAACCTCGCGCTCGCGATTGCTGAAATTGGCAGCTTATCCGAGCGTCGTATGGCGTTACTCATCGATAGCAACCTCAGTAAACTACCGCCGTTCCTTGTCAACAATGGCGGGGTTAACTCTGGCTTTATGATTGCACAGGTAACCGCCGCCGCCTTGGCGAGTGAAAATAAAACCTTTGCGCACCCTGCCTCTGTCGATAGCTTACCAACATCAGCAAATCAAGAAGACCATGTCTCCATGGCGACCTTCGCGGCTCGCCGCTTGAAAGACATGTCCGAAAACACCCGGGGTATTCTGGCGGTAGAGATACTCTCTGCGGTTCAAGGTTTGGATTTTCGTGCCCCGCTAAAATCAACAGAACGGCTTGAACAAGTAAGAGCAGAGCTTCGCGCTCGTGTGCCGTTTTATGACAAAGATCGTTACTTCGCTGCTGATATTGAGAAAGCCAATGACCTGTTGATACAAGCGGTCCACAACGACCTTATGCCCGTCGGTTTATTACCGAGTAGCGAATGCCCGAGGTGACTATGAACAACACACTCACATTTGATTCAATCTGGCATGGGTTTCATGTTGCTACCATGGTTGATGGCCAATATCAGGTCATCGAAAACGCCGCCATGGGGGTCACAAACCAATGTATTAGCTGGATCGGAAAACAGGCGGAACTGCCCGCCTATCAAGCCCAGTCCGAGCATGATCTTGGTGGCGGTTGGGTTACGCCAGGGCTCATCGATTGCCACACCCACTTGGTCTTTGGTGGCAACCGGGCCAATGAGTTTGAACAACGATTAAATGGCGTCAGCTACAAAACCCTGTCTGAAAACGGAGGCGGTATTGCTTCTTCGGTCAGATCAACCCGTGAAGAGAACCATCAACAATTGTTTGATTCTGCGAAATGTCGGCTGCTCGCGCTAATGAAAGACGGCGTAACCACGCTTGAGATTAAATCGGGCTATGGGTTATCCCTAGAGCATGAAAGTAAGATGCTTCAGGTTGCACGGTCATTGGCCGTTGAACACTCCATTGATATCAGAACCACCTGTTTAGCTGCCCATGCTCTGCCACCAGAATATAGCGATCGCCCAGATGACTATATCGATTACCTATGTGAAGAACTTTTACCAGAGATACATAGGCTGGGGCTTGCCGACGCCATTGATGCATTTTGTGAAGGGATAGGGTTCAGTCCGGCTCAAGTAGAGCGTTACTTTTCTACCGCGCAGGCGCTTGGGTTGCCCGTTAAGCTTCACGCAGAACAACTCTCTTCTCTTGGTGGTGCGTCGCTCGCGGCTCGCTATCAGGCGCTTTCCGCCGACCATTTAGAATACATCACCGAGCAAGACGTGGCCGCGATGGCAAAACATGGCACTGTAGCCGTGTTATTACCCGGCGCTTTTTTTACACTAAAAGAGACACAAAAACCCCCTATCGACTTGCTGCGTCGGTACCAAGTTCCGATAGCCATTGCTACAGACGCCAACCCCGGCACTTCACCCGTCCTGTCACTGCGACTGATGATGAATATGGCCTGCACCCTTTTTGACCTAACCCCTGAAGAGGCATTGGCCGGAACCACCGTTCACGCCGCGAAAGCACTTGGTTTATCCAACACCCATGGCGAACTCGGGATAGGAAAAGTGGCCGATTTTATCTGTTGGGACGTTGAAAGCCCCGGCGAACTCAGTTATTGGCTTGGTGGCAATTTGGTTAAAACCCGCATCAAATCCGGAGAGGTAGGTAATGTCTAGAATTGAAAATCCTTATCACTATGTTCAAGGTGACAGTCCTATTTTGGTGAGCATTCCTCATGCGGGCCTGTCCTTGTTACCAGAGATGAGCAAGGTACTGAGTAAAGAGGCGAAAACGCTGCCGGATACCGACTGGTACGTTACCGAACTGTATGATTTTTTATGCGATCTCAATGTCAGTGTTATCAGCGCTAACTATTCACGTTATGTGATCGACTTGAATCGTCCGGTCGATGACAAGCCCTTATACAGCAGTAAAACAACCGGGCTTTTCCCAGAAATTTCATTCTCTGCTCAGCCCGTGTTTATAGACGATAGTCAGCATAGCGAGTCGAGAAAAGAACAGATAAAAACCGAGGTTTGGCAGCCTTATCATCAAAAAATCGCTTCTGAACTGGCCCGTATTAAGGCCAAGTTTGGTTATGCCATCTTATTTGATGCCCACAGTATCGCAGCAGAAGTACCGATGTTGTTTGATGGCCGATTGCCCGACTTTAACTTTGGTACCAATGGTGGTGATGCCTGCTCAGACCATTTGTTAGCAAGCGTCAATAACGTCGTTGCGGCTAGCGGCTATAGCCATGTTTGCAATGGTCGCTTTAAGGGCGGGCATATTACGCGATTTTTTGGCCAACCAAACAAGGATATTCACGCCATACAGTTGGAGTTATCTCAAGCGACCTACCTACAAGATAGTGTCGAAGGCTATCAAATGGATAGTGCAAAGAAACAACAAATAAGCCCACTCTTGAAGCAGATGATTAACGCGTTAATAGAGGCAGGGGCACAACTGTATTCCCTAAAGAATGAGAACAGAAACGAGGCCAATGATGAGTGAAATGAATTTTCAAGAAATGGTTTTAGAGGGTATCCCTAAGATTCTTCCACCAAAAAAAGAGAGGGATGAAAGCCTAAGCCATCCCCCGAAAAGAAAAGACATTCTGACGAAAAGTGAGAAGAAATTAGCCGTCAAGAATGCGCTCAGATATTTTGAAGCTGAACATCATGCCGTACTCGCAGAAGAATTTTACCAAGAACTCGAAACCTTTGGTCGAATCTATATGTATCGGTTTATGCCGTCTTACGAGATATCCGCTAGATCGATCGACGAATTTCCGCACCGATGCAAGCAAGCCGCCGCAATTATGCTCATGCTCAGCAACAACCTAGACAACGCCATTGCACAGCACCCCGAAGAGCTGATTACCTATGGCGGCAATGGATCTGTTTTCTCAAACTGGATCCAGTATCGGCTGACAATGAAGTATCTCGCCGAGATGACCGACGAGCAAACATTGGTTTTATATTCTGGTCATCCTATGGGGCTATTTCCTTCCCATAAAGACGCACCAAGGGTCGTGGTCACAAACGGCATGATGGTGCCGAACTATTCCAAACCCGATGACTGGGAAAAGTTTAATGCCTTAGGGGTAACCCAATATGGGCAGATGACCGCCGGTTCGTTTATGTACATTGGCCCGCAAGGCATCGTGCATGGTACGACGATTACCGTTTTGAATGCGGCACGAATGATAAAAGATCGTGACCAATCCAAGCTTCCTATCTTTGTGACCTCTGGCTTAGGTGGAATGAGCGGCGCGCAACCAAAAGCAGCGGTTATCGCCAAAACCATTGGTATCGTGGCAGAAGTAAACCCGAAGGCGGCGTATAAAAGGTTGGAACAAGGTTGGGTTGACGAAGTGTATGAAGAGATGGACAAGATGATCGCCAGAGTGAAGCGAGCGGTGGAAGAAAAAACCCCGGTCTCTTTGGCCTACCTTGGCAATATCGTGGACCTTTGGGAGCGATTCGTTATCGAGGATATTACCATCGACCTTGGTTCTGATCAGACATCACTACATAACCCTTGGGCGGGTGGCTATTATCCGGTTGGGTATAGCTTTGAACAGTCCAACGAGTTGATGGCGAGTAAGCCCGAGGAATTTAAGAAGGCGGTAGAGGTTTCACTTAAAAGGCATGTCGATGCGATCAATAAGCTGACAGCCAAAGGGATGTATTTCTTTGATTACGGCAACGCTTTCCTACTTGAATCCGGCCGAGCAGGTGCCGATATCATTAACGAGGATGGAACCTTTAGGTACCCTTCTTATGTTCAGGACATCATGGGGCCTCTCTGTTTTGACTATGGTTTTGGGCCTTTTAGATGGGTCTGTTCTTCTTCCGATCCAAAAGACCTCGACATAACGGACAAGATAGCCGGTGATGTACTTGAAGCGATGTACAACGAAGCCCCCTCAGAGATCAAACAGCAGATCGCCGATAACCTTCTCTGGATAAGAGAAGCGAAACAGAACAAGCTCGTTGTTGGTTCACAAGCGCGCATTCTATACGCGGATGCCGAAGGCCGAATGCGGATTGCAGAGGCATTTAATGACGCCGTCAAACAAGGAATAATCTCAGCTCCCGTCATTCTTGGGCGCGATCATCACGATGTATCTGGCACGGATTCACCTTATAGAGAGACGTCGAACATCTATGACGGCTCACAATTTACGGCGGACATGGCGATTCACAACGTGATCGGTGATTCATTCCGTGGTGCAACCTGGGTAAGTATCCACAACGGCGGCGGTGTTGGCTGGGGCGAAGTGACCAATGGTGGTTTTGGTATGATGCTGGACGGGTCAGGAGATTGCGACCGAAGAGTAAAATCGATGCTCCACTGGGATGTAAATAACGGCATATCACGAAGAAGCTGGGCGAGAAACGATGGCGCTATTTTTGCGATTAAAAGAGCGATGGCCGCCGAGCCTAGGTTAACCGTAACGATCCCAACCGTTGCCGATGATGCATTGCTCGATAGCGTTATAAAATAAGGTGTCTTGGGGGCTTGCCCCCATGCAAACGTAAAGCTGTTCAGTTAGAGCTAAATACTCCGCCGTTCCCGTGAAAACGGGAATCTTGGTGGTATTAGATCTCCACTTTCATGTAATGCTGTTCGGTTAGTACTAAATACTTCGTCATTCCCGTGAAAACGGGAATCTTGGTGGTATTAGATCTCCACTTTCATGTAATGCTGTTCGGTTAGTACTAAATACTTCGTCATTCCCGTGAAAACGGGAATCTTGGTGGTATTGGTATTGACCGCCCACATAGGTAACAGATCTGACCGGGCACATGGGTAACAGGTGTTAATGTGTAAGCTTCATAGAGGAGAAGCTTATGCCTTGGAATGAGACCTGTATCATGAGTCAAAGAACA
>NZ_JBCDMC010000080.1:0-253 GCF_042465995.1 Vibrio frigidus
TTTAAGTTCTTTTTGGCTCAATGAATACTGACTTTAAATTGCCTTCTACTATAAATAGTAGAGTGTTCTTTAAAGTTCACATTACTCCAACAGAGTAACGTTATTTATAACTGTGTTCGAAGCTAGTCCACTTTCACTTTAAAAAAGTAAAAACAAAATAAGCATCAAATTAGGTCACTCAGTTCATTGAAACCGTTGTTGATTTCGTGCCCTAAGGCAGAGAATCATCTTCGATTGTCATCAACGAGTGCCC
>NZ_JBCDMC010000081.1:0-252 GCF_042465995.1 Vibrio frigidus
TGCCCGTGAGGCTTAACCATACAACACCCAAGGGGTTTTGTGGACTCAATGCAAGAACATTGAATGTGTGCGAACTTTTATTTAAGTCAGCAATCCAGATTATTAAAGTTTTCTAAATTATTAGGAAGCTTTACCAAATTTGCTTGGCGACCATAGCATTGTGGACCCACCTGATCCCATGCCGAACTCAGAAGTGAAACGCAATAGCGCCGATGGTAGTGTGGGGTCTCCCCATGTGAGAGTAGGACATCG
>NZ_JBCDMC010000082.1:0-251 GCF_042465995.1 Vibrio frigidus
TGTTCTTTGACTCATGATACAGGTCTCATTCCAAGGCATAAGCTTCTCCTCTATGAAGCTTACACATTAACACCTGTTACCCATGTGCCCGGTCAGATCTGTTACCTATGTGGGCGGTCAATACCCAAATACTTCGTCATTCCCGTGAAAACGGGAATCTTAGATCCCCATTTTCATGGGGATGACGTTGGTTTTCGTGAAAATAGGCCCATTTTAATCGAGATGACAGGTTTAGATAACGTTAACCGAAC
>NZ_JBCDMC010000083.1:0-248 GCF_042465995.1 Vibrio frigidus
AGGTCACTCAGTTCATTGAAACCGTTGTTGATTTCGTGCCCTAAGGCAGAGAATCATCTTCGATTGTCATCAACGAGTGCCCACACAGATTGATATAGGTTTAAATTGTTAAAGAGCGTTGCTTCTCGGTTGCTGTAAAGCTTTCCTTGAAGCGGACGTGCATTCTAGCGATTTAAAGTGAAGAGTCAAATACTTTTTCATTTTAATTTCGAAGGCTTTTTCAAGCTGCTCGTCTTACTGATTTATCC
>NZ_JBCDMC010000084.1:0-247 GCF_042465995.1 Vibrio frigidus
CTCGCAACCGCGACCGATAGCAATGTTACTTTCACTGAAACACAAGGCGTTCAAACGATTACCGGCGGGGACTTAACCGTTGCCGTTGTTCAAGGCAGTGACGATGTTGAATCTGTCACCTTTAATATCGCCGTTGAAAATAATGTGGCTTGGAACAGTTTAACCAGCAATAACGAACAGACTTCAGTGAAGGTGAGCGATGACGGCAAAACCGTTCTTGTTTATACGGGCAATGATAGCAACGACA
>NZ_JBCDMC010000085.1:0-243 GCF_042465995.1 Vibrio frigidus
CCCATGCCGAACTCAGAAGTGAAACGCAATAGCGCCGATGGTAGTGTGGGGTCTCCCCATGTGAGAGTAGGACATCGCAAGGCTTTAACATCGTTTTTATCTTTTAGAAAAAGATGAAGGCAAAAACTAATTAAATCACAGTTAATGAGACTTTAATTAGCGTAAGAAAACCATGTGGAGTGGTAGTTCAGATGGTTAGAATACCGGCCTGTCACGCCGTGGGTCGCGGGTTCGAGTCCCGTC
>NZ_JBCDMC010000086.1:0-240 GCF_042465995.1 Vibrio frigidus
CTTGAACAACGGCAACGGTTAAGTCCCCGCCGGTAATCGTTTGAACGCCTTGTGTTTCAGTGAAAGTAACATTGCTATCGGTCGCGGTTGCGAGCGCACCATCCGCTATCGTGATGTTGATATTGGCAGCATTTGGTACGGTGTCGCCATCGGTATCAGTAACATCCACTCCGATGGTTAGCTCATTAATATCGCCATCACCGTTAACTTGTTCTATCGCTTGATGTTGAGTAATGCTGT
>NZ_JBCDMC010000087.1:0-238 GCF_042465995.1 Vibrio frigidus
CGTTTCACTTCTGAGTTCGGCATGGGATCAGGTGGGTCCACAATGCTATGGTCGCCAAGCAAATTTGGTAAAGTTTCCTAATAATTTAGAAAACTTTAATAATCTGGATTACTGACTTAAATAAAAGTTCGCACACATTCAATGTTCTTGCATTGAGTCCACAAAACCCATTGGGTGTTGTATGGTTAATCCTCACGGGCAATTAGTACAGGTTAGCTCAACGCCTCACAACGCTTAC
>NZ_JBCDMC010000088.1:0-228 GCF_042465995.1 Vibrio frigidus
TATTCTCTGCCTTAGGGCACGAAATCAACAACGGTTTCAATGAACTGAGTGACCTAATTTGATGCTTATTTTGTTTTTACTTTTTTAAAGTGAAAGTGAACTAGCTTCGAACACAGTTATAAATAACATTACTCTGTTGGAGTAATGTGAACTTTAAAGAACACTCTACTATTTATAGTAGAAGGCAATTTAAAGTCAGTATTCATTGAGCCAAAAAGAACTTAAATT
>NZ_JBCDMC010000089.1:0-226 GCF_042465995.1 Vibrio frigidus
TATTCTCTGCCTTAGGGCACGAAATCAACAACGGTTTCAATGAACTGAGTGACCTAATTTGATGCTTATTTTGTTTTTACTTTTTTAAAGTGAAAGTGAACTAGCTTCGAACACAGTTATAAATAACGTTACTCTGTTGGAGTAATGTGAACTTTAAAGAACACTCTACTATTTATAGTAGAAGGCAATTTAAAGTCAGTATTCATTGAGCCAAAAAGAACTTAAA
>NZ_JBCDMC010000009.1:0-237276 GCF_042465995.1 Vibrio frigidus
CTGGTTGCTGCATTTTGGAACTCTAAAATTAGGGATCGTAGATGAAGTAGTTGGTCGAGTAATCCGGCCAACATAAGTGTTACCTATGTGACCGGTTTAAAGTGTTACCTATGAGGTCGGTAGTACACTACTTTGTCTTAAATTGTCGGCATTACCCTTCAGGGTGTGCTTTTTTTCTCGATTTAGGTTATTTAGTCTAGTGAGCTTCAATGAGTTTCATGCGAACCAGTTGTTTATTCTTTCCAATATTTACGTGCATTTCTTCTTATTAATACATCACTTAATTAGTGACCAATCTCTGTTTTTCTTTTCAAATTTTGAATTTTCATTAGACCTCCATCACACATTTATTTTTCCTATGAGGCAAAAAATAATTGAGCAGCTATATTCTATCGAAACGTTTCGATGGCGTTTTATTTGGCCTCATCGAAACGTTTCGATGATTAGTGAAAATCTTGTCAGATTTTTTCTAAATGAAAGATTCTCGTTTTGAGGGTTACACAATTAGGTCACCAATATGAAAAAAACACGCTTATTAAATTCTGAACTTTCTTATCTTGTCGCAACATTAGGGCACACAGATGAAATTACGATTGGTGACGCGGGATTGCCCATCCCAGAAGGCGTAGAACGAATTGACCTAGCGTTAACTCATGGTGTTCCTGGTTTTATTCAGACAGTGAAAATATTACTTAGTGAGTCTCAAATTGAAGGTGTCATCATTGCGGAAGAAACAAAACAAGTGAGTCCTGAGCTACATTCTCAGTTGCTTGAAGTAATTAAAAAAGACAGCCAGAGTACAGGTAAAGAAACAAACATAACTTATGTCTCTCATGAAGAATTTAAGGTTCACTCTTTTGACAGTAAAGCAATAGTAAGAACGGGCGAATGTACGCCTTATGCCAATGTAATTTTTCAAACTGGTGTCACTTTTTAAACGCAGACATTTCGAGGAAGAGTAATGACTCAACCAATTTTAGAGCTAACGGGTATAGACAAAGCCTTTCCAGGTGTGAAAGCGCTAGATAACGCTTGTCTCAACGTATACCCAGGTCGTGTTATGGCACTGCTTGGCGAAAATGGTGCAGGTAAGTCTACGTTGATGAAGGTGCTAACGGGTATCTATTCTTTAGATGCAGGAGACATCCGATATCAAGGCGTCAACGCGGCATTCCAAGGGCCGAAGCATTCTCAGGAAGCGGGCATCAGTATCATTCATCAGGAATTAAATCTTATTCCTGAATTAACGATCGCTGAAAATATATTTTTAGGCCGTGAAAGAGTATCACCATTAGGCCGTATTCGATGGTCTGAAATGTATAAAGAGGCGGATGCACTGCTTGCTCGTCTTAATGTCAAACATAGCTCTAAAGACCAACTTGGTTCACTGAGTCTTGGTGAACAACAAATGGTTGAGATCGCCAAAGCACTCTCATTTGATTCGAAGGTCATCATTATGGATGAGCCTACCGACGCATTAACCGATACTGAGAGTGAGTCACTGTTTGCGGTGATTGAGGAATTGCGCCAAGAGGGATGTGGCATTGTTTATATTTCACATCGTTTGAAAGAGATCTTCCAGATGTGCGATGACATTACGGTATTGCGTGACGGCAAGTTTATCAATCAATGTACGGTAGCGGAAACCAATGAGGATCTGCTCATTGAGATGATGGTAGGTCGTAAACTTGAAGAACAATATCCTCGAATCAATGCGGTTCATGGAACAACCTGTTTGGAAGTGAAAAATCTAACTGGTTCGGGTGTTAATGACGTTAGCTTTACATTAGATAGAGGTGAGATCCTCGGTATTTCTGGTTTGATGGGCGCAGGTCGTACAGAGTTAATGAAAGCGATATATGGGGCGTTACCAAAAGAGTCCGGCAAGGTGATGTTGGATGGGAAAGCTATCGAACCGCAAAACCCGCAAGAAGGGTTAGCACAAGGCATTGCCTATATCTCTGAAGATCGTAAAGGCGATGGATTGGTATTGAGCTTGTCGGTTAAAGAAAATATGTCACTTAGTTGTTTAGAACAGCTATCGAAAGGGATCCAAATTCAACACAAAGACGAAATTATGGCGGTCGAAGATTTTATTAACCTCTTTAATATTAAAACGCCAAGCCGCAACCAGATTATTGGCAATCTTTCTGGTGGTAACCAGCAAAAAGTGGCTATCGCGAAGGGGTTAATGACAAGACCAAAGGTGTTGATCTTAGATGAACCAACACGTGGCGTAGATGTTGGCGCCAAAAAAGAGATATACCAACTCATCAACAAGTTCAAGGCGGAAGGAATGAGCATTATATTAGTCTCTTCGGAAATGCCGGAAGTGCTTGGAATGAGTGACCGAATTATTGTGATGCACGAAGGCCACATCAGTGGTGAATTTGATGCAAAAGAAGCGGATCAAGAGAAACTTATGGCTTGTGCTGTTGGTAAAAAAGTAAGTGAGGTAGCAGCATGAACAACGATACAACAACCAAAAAGATAGAACCCATGCAAGATAGAAAACTATTTACTAAAGAGTGGCTAATCGAGCAGAAATCACTTATCGCATTGCTTTTTTTGATTGCAGTGGTTTCGTTTCTTAACCCATATTTTTTTACGATGGATAACATTCTCAATATTTTGAGACAAACATCCGTCAATGCAATTATTGCTGTAGGGATGACCCTTGTCATTCTCACCGCGGGTATAGATTTGAGTGTAGGGTCCGTAATGGCACTATGCGGAGCCTTTGCCGCGAGTTTAATTGCAATGGAAGTCTCGGTGTTTATCGCTGTCCCAACGGCACTTCTAGCGGGTGCGGCTTTAGGCGCAATTAGTGGGGTGATTATCGCCAAAGGTAAGGTTCAAGCCTTTATTGCCACACTGGTTACGATGACTTTATTACGTGGTGTGACGATGGTGTACACCGACGGACGACCAATTTCGACTGGATTTACTGATACCGCGGATACGTTTGCGTGGTTTGGTACTGGATATGCTCTAGGTATCCCAGTTCCGGTATGGATTATGGTTATTGTATTTTCGGCCGCATGGTATGTGCTAAACCACACGCGATTTGGTCGTTATGTATACGCCTTAGGTGGTAATGAATCAGCAACACGCCTATCTGGTATTAATGTTGATCGTGTAAAGATAGGTGTATACGCCATCTGTGGTCTACTCGCGGCTTTAGCCGGTCTTATAGTGACGTCCCGTTTGTCGTCGGCTCAGCCGACAGCAGGGATGGCCTATGAACTTGATGCTATTGCTGCCGTAGTACTCGGTGGTACCAGCCTAGCTGGTGGGCGTGGACGTATTATGGGGACCTTAATTGGCGCATTGATTATTGGTTTTCTTAATAACGCGTTAAACCTTCTAGATGTATCTTCTTACTATCAGATGATTGCCAAAGCTGTCGTCATTCTTCTGGCAGTTTTAGTTGATAATAAAAATAAATAACTCTACCAATATAGGGCTAAGGTGAACCTTAGTTCTCACTATGAAACAAAGGACTACAATAATGAAAAAGATCGCAACTCTTATCTCAGCCGCTGTTTTATCTGCATCAATGAGCACTACGGCGTTCGCTGAAGATACAATAGCAGTAGTAGTATCTACTCTAAACAACCCATTTTTCGTTTCCATGAAAGATGGCGCTGAGAAAAAAGCAAAAGAATTAGGCTATAAACTTATCGTTCTAGATTCACAGAATGATCCAAGTAAAGAACTTTCTAATGTTGAGGATCTAACGGTTCGTGGTGTGAAAGCAATTCTGATTAACCCAACAGATTCTGACGCGGTTTCTAATGCAATCCGTATGATAAACGGAACAAATATTCCAGTGCTTACTCTAGACCGTGGTGCAAGCCGTGGTAAAGTTGCAAGCCACATTGCATCAGACAATGTAGTTGGCGGTGAGCTTGCGGGTAACTTTATTGTTGAAGCTATTGGTGATAATGCGAAAGTTATTCAGCTTGAAGGTATCGCGGGTACTTCTGCGGCACGTGAGCGTGGTGAAGGCTTCATGAATGCTGTTAAAGGCAGCAAAATGGAACTGCTTGCTACTCAGCCAGCCGATTTTGACCGTACTAAAGGTTTGAACGTAATGGAAAACCTACTTGCTGCTAATCCAGATGTTCAAGCGGTATTTGCTCAAAATGACGAAATGGCATTGGGCGCACTTCGCGCGGTTCAAGCGTCAGGTAAAGACGTTATGATCATCGGTTTTGACGGAACAGATGATGGTATTGCAGCGGTTAAACGTGGCGACCTAGCAGCAACGGTTGCTCAACAACCTGAATTGATCGGTGCACTTGGTGTTGAAACAGCAGATAAAATCCTTAAAGGTGAGACAGTTGAAACGTACATCCCAGTACCTCTAAAACTTGTTCTTAAGTAAAACTAAAAATAGGTAATGTTGATAGATTGGATTCGTCATTAACTTTTTAAAAACCGTCGTTCCATTTTCCATTGGAATGACGGACATGATGACATTCGTTTAGTCGAGTCTATTCGCATTACTTACTACTGGGGAAACCCATCGGCAAGCTTTCCCGAAAATTAAATAATTTATTTATTTCAGTAAAGTAACTAAATTATTCGGTTTTATATCCTCTACTCAATAGGTTGAATGTATGAGTAAACTCATTGTTCTTGGCAGCGTTAATGCTGATCATGTTCTAAAGGTTCCATCTTTTCCTAGACCAGGTGAAACGCTTCACGGTGGTGGATATCAGGTGATTCCTGGTGGTAAAGGGGCCAATCAAGCAATCGCAGCAGTTCGATTAGGCGCAGATATTGGATTTATTGCGAGTGTAGGCGATGATGCGTTTGGTGTAGCGATCAAAAAGAGCTTCAAAGACGAAGGTATGAACACCGATGCCGTTTTGATTGAAGATAATACGCCAACAGGAATCGCAATGATTCAGGTTGCGGACACAGGCGAAAACAGTATTTGTATTTCTGCTGAAGCGAATGGCCGGTTGAATGCGGCACGAATTGCACCTTATCTTCCGTTAATTGAACAGGCAGATTTCTTGCTTATGCAGTTAGAGACGCCGATGGATGGGGTTGAATTGGCGGCGAAAACAGCTAAGTTGTCGGGAACAAAAGTAGTACTTAACCCTGCTCCGGCAACCATACTTAGCGATGGATTACTAAGTTGTGTCGATATCATCACGCCGAATGAAACCGAGGCGGAAATACTCACTGGCGTGACAGTGTTTGATGAGAAGTCTGCACAAGTGGCTTCAGATATTCTGCATGCTAAAGGCATCGAAACTGTGTTGATTACGTTAGGTGCTCAGGGCGTATGGCTTAGTGAAGAACGCGGTGAAGGCGAAATAATCTCTGGTTTTAAAGTTGATGCAACCGATACGACAGCGGCAGGAGATACCTTTAATGGCGGTTTAGTGACAGGATTGATGGATGGTATGGACCTAAAACAATCTGTCGTTCTGGCTCATGCTGCTGCCGCGATTTCGGTGACCCGTTTTGGCGCTCAAACTTCTATTCCAAGCAGGAAGGAAGTGGATGCATTCAGTGCTCAACACAATAGTTAAATCACTCTCAACAAACTAAGGCTGTCACATGGCTTCAATGAAAGATATTGCCAAACTAGCGGATGTTTCTACATCTACGGTAAGCCATGTTGTTAATCAGACTCGTTACGTAAGCGAAGAGATTACAACTCGAGTAAAACAAGCTGCTAAAGAGCTAAATTACTCTCCTTCTGCTCTTGCTCGCAGCCTTAAAATGAATCGCACTCGTACCATAGGTTTACTGGTCACAACCTCAACCAACCCCTTTTTTGGTGAAGTTGTAAAAGGAGTAGAAAGGCACTGCTATGAACAAGACTACAACCTAATCCTTTGTAATACAGAAGGGGATGATGCTCGAATGAAGGCGTCTATTAACACCCTTTTGGAGAAAAGAGTCGATGGGTTACTTTTGCTCTGTTCAAGTTTAGAGGGGAAATACCTAGATGTATTCGACCGATATCAGGATATCCCTACCGTGGTCATGGATTGGGGTGAAACCCATTTTCCGAGTGATAAAATTAAAGACAATTCGAGGCTTGGCGGCTACATGGCGGCTAAGCATTTAATTGACAATGGTCATCGTGAAATTGGGTGTATTACGGGCCCATTAGATCGTCATCAAGCCCAGATTCGTTTTGCAGGTTTTCAGCAAGCATTGGATGACGAAGGAATAGCACTGGAAGACAAGTGGGTCGTTCCTTCTAACTTCGAGTGTGATGGCGGATACGATGCATTTAATCTCCTTTATGAACGTGGTAAGTTGCCGAGTGCTATCTTTGCTTGTAATGACATGATGGCAATGGGCTTAATCAACGCCGCGAATGAAAAAGGAGTTAGAGTACCTGAAGACCTTTCGGTTATTGGCTATGATGATATTTATATCGCTAAATTTATGGTTCCAGCGCTGACAACTATCCACCAACCTAAATTTCGATTGGGTAAAACGGCCGTTGATACTTTACTTAAACGCATTGAAAAGCGAGCAGAGCAGATACAACAGGTTCAACTGGAGCCTACGCTAGTGGTTCGAAATAGTGTTAAATCGTTGAAATAAGTATTGCTGAACTAAGCACTTCGCTACTTTTGTAAGTGCTTTCGACTGTTCGCTTCAAGTTTGGAAAATAGCAGAGAGAGCCCGAAGCAGAGTACAAGATACGACAAACCGACCAACAACCATATCTCAAAAATCAATCCAGATGAATTTGCCATTTCTGTACCGACGAAAGTCAGTTCTTGAATAGAAATCAATGAAACAATAGAAGAGTCTTTTACGAGTGAAATAGCCTGCCCTGCCAACGGGGGCGCAATGGTACTTATTACTTGAGGCGCAATGACATAACGATATTTTGACCACGTAGATAAGCCTAATACGTCCGCGGCTTCCCATTGACCTTTTTCAATGTTCTCTAATCCGGCCCTCACAACTTCGGCGATGTAAGCGGCTGATAATAATCCGACGCAAAGAACACCAGAGAGTAAGTTTTCCCAAAGGTTTGCTTTTCCAAATAATATCGACTGAACAACATTCGTCCCACCTGAATGTTCTCTAAGCAGGGCGTCTAGGCCAAGCAATGGAATAAGTTGATTGGAAATGAAAAAGTAAAAAATAAACACAAAAACCAGCGGTGGGATATTGCGAATAAGCTGAATATAGGCGATAGCAGGTGCGCGAAATATCGATAGTGTTGAGTGTCTAGCAATACCTAATAGGACGCCAAGCAATAGCGAAAAAATAACACCCCATACACTCAATCGAAGTGTTGAAATAACACCCTGGAAAAAATAGGGTGTGTCTCCATTTGCTCTTGGAGTAAAAATAAGCTCAATAGCACCAGACCAGTTCCAATGATAGTTCACACCAATAGAGGACCGGTAGTAAAACCAGATGGCGGCAAACGCCATCAAGCCAAGTAGAAAATAATCTAATCGATTTAATCTTTTCGAGTTATGGGCCTTCGTTGGTCTTATTGAGCTTATTGTTTCCATTGTAGATTACTGTCCTTGAGCTACTTGGCTTTGCCAATCTAACGTAGAGAACCAATATTCGTATCGTTCAGCTAACCAACCATCTTCGGTTCGCTCTTTTATCCAGCTATCAAAGAACGCTTTTTTGTCGTCTTCACCGAGACGGACTGCAAATGCCTCGTTACCTTTTGACAGCCTTTCATTGAAAGGAAGGAAAAGGACATCTTGGTGTTTTAAAGCTTCATGTTCGGGTTTTGGGCTAGAGGCGATAACCGCGTGAGCATTGCCGTTCAATACTTCTTGGAATGCTTGCGCATCGTCATCAAATTGAAGAATCTTGGCTTTAGGAAAGGTTTCACGCGCCACTTGTACAGTGAATGCCCCACGACGTGCCGCAATTTTTACTTTGCGAGAATTAAAATCGCTTATTTGATCAAAGCCGGCGGCGAGTGTTTTATTCGCGGCGACTTGAACGCCTGAATGTGAATACGCGGCGCTAAAAAGAACGCTTTCGGCTCGTGCCGGCGTGATAGACATACCACCTATAATCACATCAAATTTCTTCGCCAAAAGTGCGGGGATAATGCCGTCCCATGCCGTTGGGATGAACTCAACTTTCCAGCCAGAATCTTTCGCTAGGCGGGTGGCTACATCGATCTCAAATCCAATCAATTCACCCTGTTTATTACGCATTGCCCATGGAACGAAGGTAGACATACCAACGCGTAACGTGCCACGTTGCTCAATCTTTTCGATGTTCACGTTATCTGCAACCGAAGGCAGAGATAGTAATGCCCCCAACATTGCAATCATTGCACTTTTTAATAATCTCATATTCCTACTCCGTGTTTTTTCGTTTGTCCATTATAGAGTTCGCCATTGGGCACCTAGCTTATGTTCTAGCCTTGCTGCGAATGCGGATAGTGAAAGGGTCAGGGCTAGATAAATAGCCGCAATAGTAAACCATATTTCAAATGGCATTGCCGTCTCAGAAACGATATTTCTCCCTTCTGTTGTAAGATCAAAGATTGCCATGACGCTAACAATAGATGAATTTTTAATCAGCGATACGACCTCATTTGTTAGTGGTGGTAGTGTTCTTTGAATTACCTGTGGCAATATAATGTCTCGATAACTATCGAGTGGCGAAAGTCCAAGTGAACGAGCGGCTTCGAATTGGCCTCGGGGAATACTGTTTAATCCTGCTCTGAATATTTCCGCTGTATAGGCTCCTTGGAATAACGCTAAGGCAAGTATGGCGGTTGAGAATCGGTCGAGTCCAATCACTGGACCAAAAATAAAGTAGAGCAGATATATTTGAACCAACAATGGTGTATTACGTATAAGCTCAATATACCCACGGGCAATGGCTCTGCCAACGATAGAGTCTGACAACCTAAGTAGAGCAGTGGTTAGTCCTAGTACGAGGGTTGCTAGCAAACTGAATACAGAAATACGTATGGTGACGAGAAGACCATCAACTAGCTCGGCTGACCACCATTCACCATCCTCGTAAAAAAATAGGTAATCGGGAATTCGCTCCCATTGCCAACGGTAACCCATAGACTCAGCGCCACTGTCTAAAAGCCAGATAATTCCGACGATTAAAACCGCAATTTGAAGCAGTGCTGAGAAAACGGGTCTGAGGATTTTAACCATATTAATGGCTTAATATCTGGTTTAAGAATGCACGTGTACGTGGCTGTTTTGGCGTGCTAAACAATTGCTCAGGTGGTGCTGTTTCGATGATTTCACCTTCATCCATAAAAATGACACGATCCGCGACTTTTTTAGCAAACCCCATTTCGTGGGTGACGCACACCATGGTCATGCCTTCTCTTGCAAGTTCAATCATCACATCTAACACCTCGTTGATCATCTCTGGGTCAAGTGCTGAGGTGGGTTCATCAAATAACATGATGGAAGGCATCATACAGAGAGAACGAGCAATCGCGACACGTTGTTGTTGCCCTCCAGAAAGTTGGATCGGGAATTTATCGGCTTGTTCGGCAATGTGTACACGATTTAGGAAATGCAGTGCACGTTGTTCGGCTTCTTTTTTGGAAAGCTTTAGCGTTCGGATTGGGGCCAGAGTAAGGTTGTCTAATACGGTTAAGTGAGGAAACAAATTAAAATGTTGAAACACCATGCCAACCAACCCCTTTTGTTTCGAAAGGTCTGTATTTCCTAAGACGTTGATACTGCCGGAATCAACCTGCTCTAGTCCGTTGATGCAGCGAATTAACGTTGATTTTCCTGAGCCTGATGGGCCACAGACAACCACTATCTCACCTTCAGCTACGGCAAGGTCGATTTTGGCTAATGCTTGAAAGTTGCCAAACCATTTATCAACACCTTTAAACTCGATGGCTTGTGAGTTTGACTTTGTCAATTTAGCTCCACTGTGTTTCATTTAATTATTACCATAGCAATATCAGCGAGATATTTCATTTATAGATTGGCATTTATAGCGAAATTTTGTCGCCCATATACACTTTAAATATGAGACAATGATCCCAATTATATGGTTATTGTGGGCAGCCGACGACAAAATCGCCTGTCAGTTACACCCAGAATTGTTATTTACAGAGAGCGAAAAATGACTTTTGATTTAAATCTGATACCTACTACCTTTGATATGTTGCATGGTGGCCTTGCTGCATCTTCTCTTATGCTGCTTATTGTTGCCATTTCTCGTCAATCTAAAGTGATTGAAAAAACGGTTGAGAAGCCCATCGAAAAGATCGTTGAAGTGGAAAAGCAAGTGGAGAAGATAATCGAAGTAGAAAAAATAGTTGAGGTTGAAAAGGTCGTTGAAAGAGTGATTGAAGTTGAATCACAATTGAAGACCGCTAGCACCGATTCTGCTATGCAATTACTTTCAATTATGCAGCAGGAAGCGAGGTTAATTGACTTCCTAAAAGAAGACCTAACTGGTTTTTCTGATGATGAAGTAGGCGCGGCAGCTCGTGTTATCCATTCAGGTGGCCAGAAAGTACTGTCTGAATATGTGGAGCTTTCTCACATAAAGAACGAGCAAGAAGAGACTCGAATTACCATCGAAGAAGGCTTTAACCCTCAAGCCGTTCGCCTAGTTGGTAATGTGACAGGTAGCGCACCATTTAGCGGTACGCTTATCCACAAAGGTTGGAGAGCAGATAAAGTGAATTTGCCTAAGCTCGCTAAAAACTATGATGCTGCCATTATTGCGCCTGCAGAGGTAGAGCTTTAATGGAAAATGATATACCTAAATACAGCGTTGGGATCGACTTAGGGACGACCCATTGCGTTTTATCTTTTGTTGAACTCAACAACGAAGACGCGACGGTGCAAGTACTTAATGTCCCTCAGCTTATCGCGCCGGGTCAGGTTGAGGAGAGAACTCAACTCGGATCATTTGTTTATCAGCCTTCAGAATATGAGATGGGGGAAGGCTCCCGCGTGCTTCCGTGGACCACGACACCGAGTGCCTTGGTGGGTGCCATAGCACGAAATCTTGGCGCGAAAACACCAATACGTCTAGTTGCTAGTGCAAAATCATGGTTGTGTCATGGTGGAGTGAACCGGCGTGAGGCGTTCCTTCCTCTAGGGAGCCCAGAAGAAGTTGCAAAGATATCGCCATTGCGAGCAACTGAGTTGTATCTAGAGCATCTAAAAGAAGCTTGGAATCATAAAAACCCTGAACATAAACTTGAAGCTCAAGATCTTACCCTTACCATTCCTGCTTCTTTTGACCCTGCGGCTAGAGAGCTTACCGCAGAGGCGGCACGGAACGTTGGCTTCAACCATTTAACACTGCTTGAAGAACCGCAAGCTGCATTATATAGCTGGATAAATAACAGCGAAGATCAATGGAGAAGTGAGGTTGATGTCGGCGATGTGGTTTTGGTCGTGGATATTGGCGGAGGGACTACCGATCTCTCTTTGGTTGCGGTAACAGAAGATGAAGGTAATTTAAGCTTAACTCGCGTCGCAGTTGGTGAGCATATATTGTTGGGTGGAGACAACATGGATCTTGCCCTTGCCTATCGTATTAAAATGAAAATGTCCCAAGAGGGTAAAGACCTGCAGCCATGGCAAGTTCAAGCAATAACGCAAGCGTGTCGTGACGCAAAAGAGACCTTACTCAACGATATGGAAATACAGTCTGTGCCTATCGTTATTCCGAGTCGAGGTTCAAAATTATTGGGTTCGACACTGAAAACCGAGCTGACCAAAGAAGAGGTTCAACAGACATTGGTCGATGGCTTTTTTCCACTGGTTCAAGTGCACGAACACCCTGTACAAAAAGCACGTAGTGCATTGACTCACATGGGGCTTCCGTACGCTCAAGACGCCGGAATAACTCGCCATATAGCCGCCTTTTTGTGTAAGCAAAGCAATGCAACTCAAGAGGTATTTGGTGGGTTTTATGGTGAGCAACCTGCCATTGATTTTATTAAGCCAACCGCCATTCTGTTTAATGGTGGTGTGTTGAAATCACACCTACTAGAAGCACGCCTTACCTCAACGATTAATGCATGGCTTGAGCAATCGAATCATCTTGAACAAGAGACCAGTTCTGAGCGATCAATATGCCAAGCGGCTAAGAAGCTGAGCGGTTTAGACCTCGATCTAGCCGTCGCTAACGGTGCGGCATATTACGGAGCGGTAAGGCAGGGTAAAGGTGTCCGCATTCGCGGTGGTATTGCCAGTAGTTATTACGTAGGCATCGAAAGCTCTATGCCTGCAATCCCAGGAATAGCGCCACCAATGGAGGCGATTTGTGTTGCGCCATTTGGTATGGAAGAAGGGTCATATTGTCAGGTTGAGAGTAAAGAATTTGGGTTGGTTATCGGTCAACCGGTTCAGTTTCAGTTTTATGGTTCTACTACTCGTCGTGACGACCAAGCCGGTACACATCTGGATTACTGGAGGCCAGAAGAGCTTGAGGAGCTTCCAGAGATTCAGGTTACGCTTAACGCATCAGAAGGACGAAATGTTGGCGAGATTGTTCCCGTTACGTTGGCGGCACGGGTGACCGAACTTGGTACGCTTTATTTGGAAGCAATGGCGAGTGATAACGGCCAGAAATGGCATGTAGAGTTTGACGTGCGTGACGTTTCAAACGCGGAATAAGCACCATAAGTAACGAAACATTTTAGTAATACGCCGAATAAAATCCGTTATCTTCACCATGTGACGATCGAATACCACCTAGATTCTCGTTTTCACGGAATGCTGCTCGGTTAAGGTTATTTATACCTGTCATCCTGACGAAAACTGACGTCATCCCCATGAAAATGGGGATCTAAACTCACCAAGATTCCCGTTTTTACGAGAATGACGAAGTATTTAGCACTAACCGAACAGCATAACGTTTTCACGGGAATGATGGTAAATTTATATAAAGCTCAATCCTCTGTTGACTGACTGACATTATTCGTCCGCAAGGATTTTTACCTAAAGGAAAACTCATGGCCTCTGCTCGTTATTTGGTTGGTATCGATTTAGGCACGACGAATATTGTTGTTGCATACAGCGAGATTACTGAATCGCTAAAAGATTCACCAATATCAATTTTTAAGATCGATCAGCTCGTCGCTCCCGGTGAAGTAAGTCGAAAACCTCTGCTGCCTTCTTTTCGGTTTCATCCTGCTAAAGAACAAGTTTCTGAAAATGATATGGTTTTACCTTGGGAAAATGTACCTGTCGAAGGCGATCTTAATCTTGCCATTGTTGGTGAATGGGCCAGAGAATTAGGATCAAAGGTAGAGGGGCGGCAGATCTCTAGTGCCAAAAGTTGGCTGTCGCATCAAGCGGTGGATAGAGAGTCGGATATTCTACCTTGGGTTGCGGGCAACGATGTCGATAAAGTCTCTCCCGTTACCGCCACCGCGAGCTACCTTAACCATGTACGGCAAGCTTGGAACTACCATAACCCTATCAATATCCTAGAAAATCAAGATGTGGTGATTACGGTACCGGCTTCATTTGATGAAAGTGCTCGAAAGTTGACGCTCCAAGCCGCAAAAAAGGCGGGTTTAAGCAAAGTTGTGCTGTTGGAGGAACCACAAGCGGTGTGTTATGACTGGTATGCACGCCATAGCGATTCAGCTAAATCAAAGCTAATAGATGTGCCTCTTATCTTGGTATGTGATGTGGGAGGAGGGACCACAGATCTCAGCTTAATTGAAGCGAATAATAACGGTGATGAACTGGCGTTGAACCGTATTGGGGTTGGTGACCACCTCATGTTAGGGGGCGATAATCTTGACCTTGCATTAGCGCACCTTGCAGAGCAACGATTTAACAAGGATAAAAAACTTAACGCGTCGAGCCTTTCTAAGTTAATTCAGCAAACGCGTAAGGCAAAGGAACAACTGCTGAGTAAAACCGATCAAGAGCAAGTTAAGATAACTATGTTGGGTGGCGGTTCTAGGCTTATTGGTGGTACCAAAAGTGTGGATTTATCGAAGCATGAAGTACATCAATTGGCGCTAGATGGTTTCTTTCCAAAGGTGAAGATAACCGATTTACCGGACAAAAGGCGTAAAGCAGTGATTGAATTTGGTCTGCCTTATGTTGCTGACCCGGCAATTACTAAACACATTGCTGAATTCATTTCTCAACATCAATCAGTTGCAAGGCATGCGCTTGGATTGGCTGCCACGAACGATGAAAAAAACGATCAGATCGTTGTCCCTGTAGGTATTCTGCTTAACGGTGGTGTTTTTAACAGTGAACTGGTTACTGAACAGGTCACCACTATCCTGAGTAATTGGCGGGGTAGCCCGGTTACCGTTTTAGATAACCCACACCCAGATCTTGCTGTGGCGTTAGGAGCGGTTGCTTTTGGTAAAGCGCGTCGTGGTGCCCAGTTAAAGATTGGAGGAGGGTCTGCTCGTTCGTATTTCCTACATTTGCCTGAGAAAAAAGGCTTTGGTAATGCTATTTGTCTATTAGCAAAAGGCATTGAAGAGGGGCAAGAAATCCGATTATCAGGACGGAAATTTGCACTGACTCTGGGTGAACCTGTTCGATTTAATTTGCTGACTTCTATCCACGATACGTTAAGCGATAATAAACCAGCCAATAATGGTGCAATGTATAAGGTAAATACGGATGTTTTCACGCCGTTACCACCTTATATTACTAGCTTAGAGCGCATGGAAGGTACAAAAGAACGCCAAGCGAATCAGAAGCAACGGGTTGAAGTTCAGTTGGCCTGCAAACTGACGGAGGTTGGTACACTACAACTGGAGTGCGTAAGTGCAGATGATGCAACCAATCGTTGGGCGGTTGAATTTGAGATAAGAAACCAAGCGGATGGGACTCAGGAATCGAAAACATCACATCCTAAGCTTAAAGCATCACTCGACCTTATCACCATGGCATATAGTGGAAATAAGAAAAACGCCGACCCTAAGGTTATAAAAACACTGGTGAAAGAACTCGAACAGAAACTTGGAAAAAGGGTTGATTGGGATTTTTCTACATCAAGGCAGATATTCGATGCCTTCTCTAAAGGAAGAAAACGCCGTCGTCGTTCAGAGCAACATGAAAAGAACTGGCTTCGACTTTCTGGTTTCGCACTTAGACCCGGATACGGCGATCCTACCGATGAATGGCGCATTGAGCAGTTGTGGGCACTATACCAACAAGGCATTCAGTATCAGAATCATCAAGGTTGGAGTGACTGGTGGGTATTTTGGCGGCGAGTCTCGGGAGGGTTAAGTGCGGATCAACAAGAAACAATCGCGACCGATATAGTGAAGTATTTGCACCCTGGCTCATTGCGAAACCCCAAGATGGCTAAAGAGGCGCAGGAAAAAGGTTACGAAGCAATGGTTCGGCTTGGCGCCTCTTTAGAGCTTTTGCATACCGAAGATAAGATCTTAATGGCAAAGTGGTTCCTGAACAAGGCCGTTAATGAAGCACAGCATTCTCAGGCCCATTGGTGGGCATTAGGCAGGATCGCTGCACGCCAACTTATGTATGGTAGCCAACACTCGGTATTACCACGCGAACAGGTTGAACAATGGCTGCCGACATTATTAGCGCAGAATTGGAATAAAGATCCTATCATCGGTTTTGCAACCGTGATGATGTGTCGTAAAACCGGCGACCGTTTATTCGATATTTCTGACGAATTTAGGCAGCAAGTTATTGAAAAGCTGCAACGAAGTAAATCGTCATCAGCATGGGTTGAACTAGTACAGCAAGTCAAAGAGATGGATGCATCCGAGTCAAAACAGGCCTTTGGTGATGCGTTACCACACGGGCTTCATCTTGTTAAGGATTGATACCAAACCGGAGAAGTGGATGTTCAAAAGTAAGAGTGAAGTGGAGCAGACATTAATCCGCATTTTTTGTCCTTAATTGGAGGTAAAGTGTTATATCGCTCACTCTTTAAAATGCATTCAGAGGCATAATCACCATTGAGCTTCTAATATAAAATTATCGATTAGAATTATTGAAATAATAGATGGTCTCTTTTTGAAACATCACGACAAGTGAATAGAGCAATTTTGTAAACTTAGGCTCGTGGTTTTTTTCTATTTATATTATCAAATCACGCTAAAACAAAAGAACGGTCACATTTAGATTAACTAATTGAAATAATAGAATAAAAATGCACTATTATTGAGAGTGATGATAGTGGAAAATTGTGACTGAATGAGGAAATGTGACATGTCAATGCTCAAACTTGTTCAAGAAGAGATAGTTGGATTTCATTCAAAACGTGAGATTTCTTGGACATGGAATACGGAAACGGAAGTGTTCACTATTGATTCTGTGCTAATCCGTCAGTATTTAATGATCAATAAAGAAATTGCAACCATCGAAGATTTTCTCGCACTTTTTAATAATGAAGATCAAAAACGAATTGTTGCGTTGCTAAAACGTGTCTATAGCGATGAAAAAATGGACCCAGTGAAGGCTTGCATTGCAACAGAAGATGCAAGTGTTAGCCTAAGTGTTGTTACTGCTATAAAAGTGTCTGAGGGCTTGATAGCAGGCTCCTTATTGCCGCTCTTCTTGTCACCAACACAAGAAGATATCTCAACTTTTTTTCATCAACTGTTTGAGAATGAACACCATGGGATGCTGATCACGGATGGCAAAACCAGAATAGTCGCTTGTAATACCGTATTTGAAAAAATGTCGGGCTATCGTATTGATGAACTTGTCGGGAAGAAAACATCAATCTTTAATGCCGGTAAACACGGACCGACATATTTTGAAGAAATGTGGTCCAAAATAAAACAGAATGGGTTTTGGAGCGGCTTGATTTTAAGTAAGCGAAAATCAGGTATTGTTGTGCCGGAAGAGTTATTGATTCAACGCATTACTTCTGTACGTGGCAATATTTATTACTTGGGAATGACCGTTGATTTGTCAGATACACCTTACCGAATTGCTGGTATTGAACACGGTGGTATTGAGCTCCTAACACAACTTCCAAGTGATGATGATTATTATCTGAGAGTGAAATCTACGTTTACTCACAAAGAAGAAACTCAGGGTTTGATGGTCATCTCTTTTGTACCCAACTTTGAGAGTGATGTCGAATTTGAATACAAAAAGCAGTTGGCCAATGCGTTTGATCGAGAGAATAAGAACATCATTGCCGGCTTTCTAAAAGCCAGTGTTTTTTCCATTGCAATTTTATACGAGCGTAGCCTGGATAAGCCTCACTCACTATCCATTTATGAAGCAATCCGAAGCTGTTTTAATGATATTAAATTACACATCGATGCCACTATTTATAAAAACATTTCTCAGCTATCCATTGGTGTTTCAGTTCTTGGTATGGATGCAACCTCTCCAAGTAGATTAATCTCCCATTCTTTAAAAGCGATGTATGAGAAGCATTCATCGGGAAGCAATCATATCTGTTTCTATAATAGAACGTTGCATGAGAAGATTAAGAGACGTGATAGCCTAGAAGCTATTGTGGTGGACTCAATCAAACACAATAAAATTGAAGTTTATTTTCAGCCGATCATTTGTACTGATAATTGGAAGGTAACGAAATTAGAAGCTCTCTGTCGATTTAGAGATGGAGAGAATAATATTCTCAATACTGAAGAGATGGTTAGGATTGCGGAAGATTTGAACATGGTTTCGCAACTCGATCTTGTGGTTGCAGAGATCGCACTTAATACCAGAGATCTACTGGTGCAGAAGTTTGGTTCAGATGTTGAGTTATCAATCAATATTTCACTTAATACTGAAAAATCGATTAGGTCGATATTGGGTGATCTAATCAATATGTGTGGAGGATACAGTCAACATATACCCTATACAATCATTGAGTTAACAGAAACAGCGTATTTTAATAGCGAAAATGAAGATGCGGAACAGTTATCTAAATTAAGAGAGATTGGTTTTAGGGTTGCGATTGATGACTTTGGAACGGGTTACTCTTCGTTTTCGTATCTCAAAAATAATAACTTTGATATTCTAAAAATAGACCGTGAATTTATAAAAGACTTGGTCTACGGATCGTCTAATTATCACATTGTTAAAATGATAACATCGTTGGCGCACACTCTAAATGTGCAGGTTGTTGCTGAAGGTGTAGAGAACCTATCGGAAGTCGTGTTGTTAGGTGATTTAAAAGTCGATTATATGCAAGGGTATTATTTCGAGAAGCCGTTACCATTTGATAAGTTGCAGCCAAACATAAATTATGTAAGAAAACTTAACGATTTAAAGGAAGTAAAGGGTACAGTTGTAGAATTAATTGCGTTTCCACCAACGCTATCGCCCGGGTGTAACCTTGGCGAAGTTAGAGAAATATTTAGTAATACTAACTTCACCACGCTTCCCGTTATTGTTGATGATAAATGTGTCGGGTATCTAACCCGTGAAATTTTCAATTTACATGCCTCGACGTCTCTAGGGACGGCAACTGAAACGATGCAAGACTATCGTTCATTATCAAAGCCCGTTAGTGCGATGATGAATGCAAAATTTGTCGAGATTCATAAAACGGTAGGGCGTGGTGAAATTCATGAGAAGATTAAGAATAAAAACAAGTTCCCTTGGATAGCCATTGATGATTCTGGTGAATATTTTGGATTAGTCGATGTTTTGAGTGCCGTACAGTTTATCAATGAGCATTGATATGTCGTAAACCGTATCCAATTTTTTTGATTTGGTGCGGTTTTGTCGAACTAGCATCAGCATCAAAAAATCGGGTTTCTATTTGGCTCTATCCCAATACGGCGGGTTGCCATAGTAATCTGCAAAGTAATCGATGAAGGCTCTTACTTTCGGAGCTAGCAGGCGTGAACTCGGGTACACCGCCCAAATAGCAGAATCTGATGCTAATGGGTAATCTTTAAGTATCTGAATCAACTCACCGCTTTCAAGTTGCTTATTTACACACCATGTAGCGGTCAATGCTATCCCTAACCCATGAACACAAGCGTCTCTAACCGCTTCGCCATGGTCAGTCCTCAAATTGCCTTTGGTTTTGATGTTCAGTTCACCATCTGGGGTGTCGAATAACCAGTTTTCAAGCCCCATCAATTTAATGCATTGATGATTATTAAGATCTTCTGGGGATTCGGGTTGCCCATAATTTGCTAGGTATTCTGGAGAGGCGCAGATAATACGTTTATCAGAGGCTAGTTTACGTGCGATTAAACTAGAGTCTTTTAATTCTGCATTTCGAATCGCAATATCAAACCCGCCTTCAACAAGGTCGACAATGGAATCCGTTAACCGCAAGTCGATAGAAAGTCGAGGATGGAGAGCGAGGAACTCCTTAAGTGCAGGTAGCAGGTGCATTCGACCAAAAGATGCGGGTGCAGTAATTCGCAAAGTGCCTTGTGGTAATATGTTACCGACACCTATTGATGCTCTTGCAGCCTCAATCGTGGCAAGGACTTCCTCTGCATGAGGAAGAAAATCGATTCCCTCCTCAGTGAGTGAAACCTTCCTTGTGGTTCTGTGGACAAGGCGAACACCGAGGCCTTCCTCAAGTTTATTTACATGAGAACTGGCCACCGCAGGAGACAAGCCGAGCTCTTGGCCTGCTTGGCTAATATTGTTGGTGGCGGCGAGTCTTACAAACAACCTAAGGTGCTCAATATTCATTATTAATTAAATAGTAGTAATGGTTTAGAAACTGGACTCATACTATATTTATTTCAAATAAACAGCTACATAAGTCTGTTAGTTCTACGTTGTCTGATGGCGCTATAACGAGCTTAAGGTGATAATGCCACATCGACAGGAAACCTTATGATTGGAGCGGGTAAATGTTCCGTTGTAACATAGATACTGCGGTTGTCAGAGCTAAAGGAGAGCGACTCTGCCTGTTTTAGTGTTGGGAGTTCATATCGAATTGGTGTAGATGAAAGTACGGAGTGCCAGTCGGTAATGCCATTGGTTTTATATAGAAAAGCACTGTCATAAGTTAATACTGCTGCAAAGCGTCCATCAGAAGAGATATCCATTGCAGTAGGTTGTGATGAATAGCCAAGCAGATAAATAAAGCTAAACTTTGGCTTGCTCGGTTTTGGAAAAGAAGGCACTGCGCCCAAGCTGGTTGCGATTTGTGGTGTATCTCTATTGAGTGTTAATTCGAATAGGATTGGCTGTTCATCTCTTTTAGACAATAGGATTATTTTCTCATTGATTATATCTATGGCGATAGATTCACAATCTCTAGGACCATCAGCGTAGGTGTATGAGATGCTCCATTCAGGGGTAACTTGGATTGGATTAAGATAATGCTTTTTTGTTAATAGGGGCTCTTGGATTATATGAAGTAGGTATTCATCCCGGACGGCGAAGTTGTCTCCTGTATCGGCGATTATAAGGAAGTTTTTCTCGTTGTATTCAAACGTCGCCATATCTTCCCAATCAATATTTTCTACACCTTGAACATTCACTCGGGCTCGAAATTTTCCTTGCAGATCTAACGCAATCAGCGAGGGGGAATTATCACTGTCGTTGTGGCTCCATAAGGTGTTTGTATTCAATTTTGAAATAGCTAACCCGCTTGATTCTGCGAGGTTGGTATCTTCGATAACACCTGTCACTATAGCACCACTATTACTTTCATAATCATCAAGCTGAGAACAAGATGATACCCAAATCGCTGAGAAGAGAAGGAGTGCTACGGTGGTGATTAGCATGACGATTCTGCGCATATTTTCCTATTGATAGCCATTTACAGTTGTGTGCTACATCAGTCTAAAGATGCGCTTTAAGCCATTTTACATACCATTACTTTAGCTATGATTTTAATGTATTGTTTTATATTTTTTTTCGGTATCTATTTTTTGAAGTCAGCAGTGAACGAATTGAAATGCCCGTTACTAACATGGTGCCTGACAAAACCAAAATAGTACCAAAAACCGTATTCCAACCGACTTGCTCGTCTAATATTAGGTACCCCCAAAAAATGCCAAATACCGGAATAAGGAAGGTCACAGATAGGGTTGAAGCTGCTCCTACGCTGGCTACTAGGTTAAAATAGAGTAAATAGGCGACACCAGTACTGAATATACCTAAAGCCAACACCGATAAACTGATTTCTATCGTTGGCATTTCTCTTATAGGAATAAAGAACACTAATGGAAAAACAATCAAGGCGGCGGCCCACATATTGCCATGGGCATTATCAAAGGAAGAAATTTGTGGGGCCGTTCTGGTGTAATTGCTAGCAATACCGTAACAAACAGCAGCCAATATTCCGGCAATGATCGGAAGTATCGCGTCTGAGCCTAAACTTGCCGCGTCCCAACCAACAAGAATAATCACGCCAACAATACCGATAATCATGCCTAATAAGGCGGGTTTTGTTAACGGTGTTCGTGTCCAGAATACACCAATTACCGCACCCCATATCGCGGCAGTCGAATTCAAGATGGAAAGTGTTGACGCATTTAGTGTTTGTGCCGCATAGGCGAAAAACAGAAATGGCAGTGCAGTATTAAATAATCCGATAATAAAAAAGTGTTTTTTGTACTGCAAAAGTGGCAGCTTTCTTTTTATAAAAATGGATACGACCAATAAAAACAGTGCCGCTAATGTGACGCGAGCTTCAATCAATATGGCGGGCCCAAGAGCTGTTGCTGAGATCCGCATAAACAGAAATGAACCACCCCAAAGAGCTGCAAGTAGAAAAAGTTGAAGCGTGTTACGTAGTGACATTTAAAAACCAATCGTAGGATGGTAGATATAGAATGAGGCTATCTTGTTACTAATTTGTAATAAGTACAACTTGATTTTTGTTAGAACCAACAGAAGAATACTGTGCAATTACGTTTGTAAGGGCGTGTTAATAAATTAAATCGTTAATATCCAGATAAAGAAGATGACGGTCGTGTTTTTAAGAAAGTATATGATCTACATTACTTTAAAGGCTAACCTCTGGAGCAGTTATGCGATATCAAATTAAAGAAGCTGTCGATAAATTCATAGATGTGACGAACGCCGAACCGAGTCATGTATCCGTAATCAGTGCCAATCCAAATGATATTAGACTTTCTTATATAGATGATAATGAGCGGAAATTTGAGTTTAAGTACTCTGATGGAAAGTTATTTCTTTTAGATAAGGTTGAGGATTCTTGGTTTCTTTTAGACGAGTTTAATTGTACTTGTGATGGGGTATATTTCTTAAATTCGTAATAAATCCTCTGTAATTATCTCTAATTTCTATTAGTCTATTGGCATTGATAAATTTTTAATGCGGCAAGAAGTTTAATAATGAAGAGAAATACAGACGACTTTTTAATTTTCTATCATTTGATTGAATTGGGATCTTTTAGTAAGGCCGCAGATCAAGTTGGATTAACTAAGTCCTTAATAAGTAAGCGTATTACACGGTTGGAACAGGATCTAGGCGTACAGCTTATCTTTCGTACAACTCGAAAACTGACCTTAACTGAAGCAGGAGAGGTTTTTTTTCGCCATGCGCGCGAGGTCTATTTTACCGTAAAAAATGCTCAGGAAGAGCTAAAAGGGTTGAGTGAATCCTTTACCGGAACAATTCGTATAACCGTACCGACCATTTCTGGCGAACTTATCTTGCCTCAAGCTATCGCAGAGTTTAGCCATAAATACCCTGACATCACGGTACATATGGACTTAGACAATCAGTTTGTCGACCTATTATCTGGAGGCTACGACCTCGCTATTCGGACAGGTGTATTGCCAGATTCGAGCCTTATTGCGCGACGTTTAGTTGATGTCCATTGGGTTATTTGTGGTGCCCCAAGCTATTTTGAAATAAACAAAATCCCTCAGAACCCTCAAGAGCTGAGTAAACATAACTGCCTTGGATACTCGTTTCAAGAAACGGGCTCAGATGAGTGGCTTTTTAAAGGAAAGCCGGAACCATTTACATTAAAGGTAACGGGCAATTTTTGTACTAATAATGCTTCAGCATTAAGACGAGCTGCGCTTCTTGGTCAAGGGCTTATTTACGTACCGAAAGTCTTGGTGGCAGAAGATTTGAAAGAGGGTGCTCTTGTAGAAGTGCTTCATAAACAGGTTGGTAAATGTTTAGGTATATTCGCGGTTTATCCTTATACCAAGCACCTACCAACTAAAACCAAGTTGCTTATTGATCACATCTACGATTGCTACAATCGAAACACGGAGAGTTTCTGACGGTTTGCCACTCCGATACAATATCGAAATGGCACCTTTGTCCTAACTGACTCTGTCTACCAAATAAAGGATTGAGCGATACTCAATCCCGCTATGTTCTGATAGACCAATTTCACAGGTTCTGCTATTGGAATACCCCTCGCTGCAATTCTCTGGTACTTCTGATCTTAGTGAAGCTAACGCAGAGGCGTTGAGTTCTGGTTTAGTGAACCCTTTATCGCCAGCGAATCCACAACACTGTATATCCTCCGGTATGATCACTTTTTCAGCGCATGTTTCAGTGACTTCTTGAATGATGCCAGCTAAACCATTTCTTCGTGATGTGCAGGTAATGTGTAACATCACCGGTTCTTTTTGCTGCGTTATGGTCAATCTTGGTAAGACGTATTCCGCAACAAATTTAAACGGTTCGTATATTGATAATTCTTTTTGAAGTGCGTCCTTACTCAGACTTGCACATGGGCTGGTATCCATCAAAATAGGATACTTCCCTTGTTGTGATGCCCGCCAAAGTGAATCTTGCAATGCGTTCATCTTACTGTTTGCGGTATCGACAAAGCCTTTACTCTTATAAGGCATGCCACAGCACTGGCTGTTAATATCCTCTGGCAATACAACATCGTAGCCTGCTTTTTCGAGCAAGGAAATGGTCACTTCAGTTAATGATCTTTTATCGATGGCATTTTTTTCTGGTCCCATATTACGAGATGCACAACTAGGGAAGTAGACAACCTTTTCTTTTCCTACGGAATGTATCGTAATCGCGGAAACCTTTCTGGCTGGTATTGGGAGGTGGGGGGTCCATAATGGTAAGCGTTTGCCTGATAATTGGTGAGCGGCTTTGGTAACCGCTCTCATGTTATTGGTTCCAATGATGCCATGCACACTATTGGCAGCACCCAATCCTAGCTTGGTAACGGAGGTAACTGCTTCGAAATGATCGGCTGTCCAACTTGCGATTGTTCTAGCAAGAGAGGAGTGATCTTCGCGGAGTTTCCGCATTAGGTCACCCGTGTTTATACCTACTGGACAACGGTCAGCACAAAGCCCGGTGGCGGCGCAAGTATCAATACCTTGATAGCGGAATACTTTTTCCATTTCGGCCAGTTTTGCAGGGTCTTCGTTGGTTTTGTAAAGGCGTCGGATTTCCCGGTACACCGTGTTGCGTTGCCGTGGCGTCAAAGACAGGTTTCTCGAAGGGCATACTGGTTCGCAGAATCCACACTCTATGCATTTATCGATCAGTTCGTCTGCTGCAGGCATCTCTTTAAGGTTTTTTATATGTGACTCATGGTCGTCATTAAGGATAACACCAGGATTCAGAATGCCGGTTTTATCGAAGATTTTTTTTATCTTCTGCATCAATTCGTAGCCGTCTTTGCCC
Source organism: Vibrio frigidus (assembly GCF_042465995.1). Taxonomy (NCBI): domain Bacteria; kingdom Pseudomonadati; phylum Pseudomonadota; class Gammaproteobacteria; order Vibrionales; family Vibrionaceae; genus Vibrio; species Vibrio frigidus. The sequence goes on from NZ_JBCDMC010000009.1 coordinate 24,504, forward strand.
CATTCAAGTTCAACGTAAGGAGCCATGTTACGGCCTGTGCCATGCTCTGCTTTGAGTGACCCTTTATATTTCACGGCAACCAATTGTGCTACGGCGTCCATGAAAGCACTATAACGGTTTATTTCAGCTTCATTATCAAATGCTTGAGTAAATACAAAGTGAAGATTTCCTGCCAATGCATGCCCAAATATTATCGCCTCATGATAATCATATTTAATAAACAGATTCTGTAATTCACGTACCGCAGGTGCGAGCTGGTCGAGTGGAAACGCGACATCTTCGATGATCACGGTTGTACCGGTTTCTCTTACTGCTCCGACGGCTGGAAATAGTCCTTTCCGGATGGCCCATAGTTGAGCGCATGTGGTCGCGTTACGGCTGAACTCGACGGCCTCTATGGGTGAATAACGGCTGATTATATTGACTAATACTTGAGACTGTACTGTAAGGTCTTGCTCATCTTCGGCGTGAATTTCGACAAGAATTGCGGCTGCTTCTGTGTTTCCTTTTTCCCCCAATTCGGCAATAAAATCGGGCATCCCCGGTTCACTGGCTACGGATGCGAGTGAGCGGCTGTCCATTAATTCGACCGCTGCCACATTGGTTTTACTGAGTTCACTTACTGCAAAACAAGTGGTTTCAATATCTGAGAATACAAAAAGCCCTGACGCCTTGAAAGCGTGGTCAATCACCGTGTTATAAGTAATGTCAGCGATAAAACCGAGCGTACCTTCAGACCCAATTAATAGGTGTTGAAGAATATCGATAGGGTCTTCATAGTCGACTAGTGAATTTAGGCTGTATCCCGTGGTGTTTTTAAGGCGATATTTATGGCGTATTTTATCCGCCATATCGGCATTACTATTGCATTCTTTTGCCAATGTAGTGAGGTCTGAAATGAGTGATTTATGACTGAATTTAAATGACTCAATACTGTCTCTATTGAGGGTATCTAGCACGGTACCATCGGCAAGGACAACTGTCATACCAGCCAACGTTTTGTAGCTGTTTTTTGAGGTGCCACAACACATACCAGAAGCATTGTTGGCTGCAATGCCGCCAATTTTACAAGTATTGATTGACGCGGGATCTGGGCCAATCATACGCCCAAATGGAGCAAGATACTTATTTGCATCTGCACCGATAACTCCTGGTTGTAGCCATATTTGTTCACCATTATTGATTATCTGGTGATTGCGCCAACTGGTTGTCAGGGTGATGAGTACAGAGTCGGATATTGCCTGTCCTGATAAACTTGTGCCTGCGGCTCGAAAGGTGAGTGGTATCTTTTTTACATTGCAGGTTTTGATTGCGAGAACGATTTCATCAAGAGAGTCGAGTTGCAGTATAAGTTTGGGCACCATTCTATAGAAGCTAGCGTCTGTACCATATGCTAAGGTTAGGGTTGGGTCTGTGATGATTCTCTTTTCGTCGATATGAACGCTGAGTTCTTGTATCAACTCTTTATATATAGATTCCATTCATGCTCCAGATTCATTTACTTCACGTATTTCGCATATTCTTGTTATCGATGTCTTCAATCAGATCACCTTTATAAATAAATTATATAGGTGTTTATGACGTGTGCGTTCTTACATTCGTTGTTTGATACTACATTAACCAATGAGGTTGATATATCACTTTAAATTCACTTGTTTGTTGCAAAAAGAAGACTAATCGAATAAGTGGTGGAAGTGCGGGTATAAAAAATGCCAGTCAGAATGAACGGACTGGCATCAATTTCTAATAAAGCTAAACGTTATCTAGATTAACTTTTTTTAACCCAAGCCGTCGTATCGATATCAAGATCTTTATATTCATCAGGATTAAACACAGGATGCTCAACACCTGCGTCAAGTTGTTTCCTGTAATCCTTGATAAGTCGTGTTGCCGTCGGGAACAGCATAATGAGTGCTAACAAGTTAACAATGGCCAAAATCCCCATTAGTGGATCAGAGAAGAAGAAGACCGCTGTTGCACCAGGTGCTACCGCACCAACAAACACTACGCCAATGACAAGAATACGCAATATGTGAATCGCCATTGGGTTCTTAGTCATAAAGGTGAGTGCATTCTCACCGAGATAATAGTTGTATATCACGGAACTGAATGAGAAGAGAAGGATAGCAAACGTTAGATAGTACTGAGTCCAAGCACCGAAGTGAGAAACCAAAGACTGTTGAGTAAGTACTATGCCATCGATACCTTCTGCACCAGGTACATACACATCACCAAGTAAAATAACAAAGGCTGTACAGCTACAAACAATTATAGTATCGATAAATACTGAAAGTGATTGAGTGATGCCTTGACTTACTGGGTGAGTAACGTCAGCTGTTGCCGCTACGTTAGGAGCGGAACCTAGGCCAGCCTCGTTAGAGAACAGACCGCGACGCAAACCTTGTGCTAATGCTGCACCCATACCACCACCAACGGCTTCTTCAATGCCGAATGCGTTAGATACGATGTTTACAATAACACCAGGAATTTCTGTGATGTTAGTAATAATAACAAGCAGAGCCATTGCTACATAAGTGATAGCCATGACAGGTACAACGATATCTGCAACTTTAGCGATACGTCTGATACCACCGTAGATGATAAAGCCGACAATGATTGCAAGGAATAAACCTGTATACATGCGGTCAATACCCAAGCTATCTTGTACTGCACCCGCAACAGTGTTGCCTTGGAATGCGTTAAAACCAAACGCAAAAGCAGCAATCAGGCAGAATGCGAGTACATAAGCCAACCAACGATAATCTTCACCAAGACCATGAATAATAGTACGTGCAGGACCGCCACGGAACTCGTTACCTTCTTTACGCTTGTATAGCTGAGCAAGTGAACATTCCACTAAGCTCGTCGCCATGCCGACCAATGCAATTGCCCACATCCAGAATACGGCGCCTGGACCTCCAAGAGTAATAGCAACGGCAACACCAGCGATGTTACCACCACCTACGCGACCACCAACGGATAATAAAAGGGCTTCACGTCCGGAAATTTTGTCTTTACCCGCAGTTTGGTTTTTGCTTGATAGTACTCGGAACATACGTCCGAAAAATCGGAACTGAACAAAGTCAGTAACAATGGTAAAAAATAGGCCAAAAATTACAAGAAATGGTATAAGCGACCATCCCCAAGTGAGGTCACCAATGACCCCAAAAAAGCTTTCTAACATTTCCATTCTTTCTCCTAGTATTCATTTTCTGTCTGAGAATTGATCAATTTGGCTAATTTATAGTCTATTAGGCGCCAATTGACCTTGCATTGTACTGGTTTTAAAAAAATATTCGAAGAAAAACAGGGAAAAAGTTTGTATATGGTAACCAGAGTGGATAAAAATCAGGAGCCAAAGGGGCTCCTGCGAGACAATGTAGCGAATAAAGGTGTTAACGTGGAATTAACATGATGTTAGCAATGTTCGATGTTTATACTGAGAGTGCTTTGGCAAATTTGATATAGATCTCACGGAGTTGCGATGCAACAGGGCCAGGAACACCGTCACCAATTGGCCGTTCATCAATGGAGATGACAGGCCATATAAAGGTTGAGGCAGAACTAATAAAAGCTTCTTTCGCTGCGTAAGCTTCTTCTATTGTGAATACCCTTTCTTCGATAGCCAGATTGTGTTTCTCCGCTACTTTTAACAGCGAAGCTCGTGTTATACCGTGAAGAATATCGTTACTGAGTGGGCGTGTAACAATAATATTGTTTTGGGTTATTATATAGGCGTTACTTGAGCCTCCTTCCGTGACGTATCCGTCTTCAATCAGCCATGCGTCATCACAGCCAACACTCATGGCGGCTTGTTTTGCCATACAGGCTGCCAATAGTGAGGTCGTTTTGACGTCACGACGCCTCCAACGAAGATCTGGCATGGAGATGATTTTGATGCCCTTTTTCGCTTTCGGTGAGTCGATCACGGCACGGGATTGAGTAAATAACACAACAGTTGGCTCAGTATTGTCAGGGTAAGGGAAGTCACGGTCACCAGATGAACCTCTAGTGACTTGCAGATAAATACCACCTTCCTTCAAATCATTAAGTGTTATGAGTTTTTTTTGAATGGTTATTAGGTCTTCAGCAGTAAGAGGATTTTTCATTTCCAATTCTCTACATGAACGAGCAAGTCTCGCGACGTGTCCTTCAAGATCTAAGAGTTTACCGTCGACAACAGCAGTTACCTCATAAATGGCATCGGCGAATAAAAAACCTCTATCAAAAATGGAAACTTTTGCTTCAGATTCTGGTAAATACTCGCCATTTAAGTAAACAGTACGTTGCATAATTTGCATCCTAATTTAATTTTTCTAGGGAGTGCATTGAATCACTCCTTAACCCCATAGCTCTGTAGAGAAGGGCATCATGTGATTGTTTTCGAACTCGAATCCGTGCTCTATATCTTCACTTAGCAATAATGGGCCATCAAGATCAACAATATCGACACCTTGAGCAACAACGAATGCTGGTGCCATGCTTAGAGAGCTTGAAAGCATGCAACCAACCATGATCTGCAGACCTGCTAGCTCTGCCTGATTCTTGAGTGCTAATGCTTCTGTTAAGCCACCGGTTTTGTCGGTCTTAATATTGATCATATCGTAGCGACCAATTATTTTGCTCAAGCTTTCTCTATCGTGACAAGATTCATCCGCACAGATTGGAATAGGTCTCGGTAGTGTCTCAAGAATATAGTCCATCCCTACGGGGAAAGGCTGCTCAATCATTGCTACGCCCAGTTTCACTAGTTCTGGAATCAATATTTTGTAGAGTTCGGGCGTCCATGCTTCATTTGCATCAAGAATAATCTTTGCATTGGGTGACCCTTCGCGAACGGCGGCAACTCTTGCTAAGTCTTCACCGCCTCCTAGCTTCAACTTAAGTAAAGGACGAGATGCATTCTCTATTGCCGCTTTCTTCATGTTTTCTGGAGAGTCTAGGGACAAAGTAAATGCTGTGACCAAAGAATCAGGAGACGTCGCCAAGTTGTCCCAAATTCGCTGTTGTTTTTGTTTACACTCAAGATCCCATAGTGCGCAGTCAACGGCGTTTCTTGCTGCACCAGCCGGCATTAGGTCTTGTAATGCTTCTCGAGTGATCCCATTTTTTAGTGCAGGTAACACGATTTCTAGTTCAGTTAAGGTACTATCAATTGTCTCGTTGTAACGTGCATATGGGACGCATTCACCGCGACCCATCACGCCGTTACTACTTATTTTTACCTGTATCACATCAGCCTGAGTTTTACTTCCTCTTGAGATGGTAAAGCTTCCTCTAATTGGCCAACTTTTAACCTTAAAGCTTATTTGCATTAAACCTCCGATAGCTTGTTTACTATACGGCTTACACCTTGACGGAATGGGTCCACGACAGGTAGACCAAATTCAGATTCTACTTTATCCATAAATTCTAGCGCGACTTTTTCATCAAGCTGAGAGGTGTTTACAGAAATTCCAATAAATTGTACATCAGGATTGGTCAATCTGGCCGTTGCAATGTTAAGTTCCATACACGATTTTATGTCGGGTACGGGGTAGTTTGGTAGTCCGCGCATGTGTGTTCTCGTGGGTTCATGACACAGAACAAGAGCATCGGCTTGCGCCCCATGTATCAGCCCAGTAGTCACACCAGCAAAGGATGGATGGAATAGCGATCCTTGTCCTTCAATCACGTCCCAGTGGTCTATAGTGCTTTCAGGTGAGATGGCCTCGATTGCACCTGCGATGAAATCGGACACAACGCAGTCAACACTGACTCCTTTACCAGTAATCAAAATACCCGTTTGACCTGTTGCACGAAAATCAGCGTTGACACCTTGTTCTTTCAGCGCTTTCTCTATTGCTAATGATGTGTACATCTTGCCGCATGAACAATCTGTTCCAACCGTTAAAAGTCGTTTTCCTTGGCGTTTTTTACCATTTCCTACGGGGTAATTTTGAGTTGGGTATCGCACATCAAACAGTGTCTGGCCATTGGTTTTAGCACTAGCCACTAATTCCGGAATGTCGGTCAACTTATTATGTAAGCCTGAAGCGATATCAAGCCCAGCGTTTAAAGCCTCTACTAATACGTTACACCATTCCTTTGAGATAATACCCCCACGGTTAGCAACCCCGATGATCAAAGTCTTGGCCCCTGCTGCTACCGCTTCTTCAATAGAAAGATCAACGACACCGCAATCCGCATTGCATGTTGGTAAGCGATACTGACCTACGCAATATTCAGGGTGCCAAGTTTTTATTCCTTGAGCAACTTTTGCCGCGAGCGGGTCTGCCGCGTCCCCAAGAAAAAGTAAATAAGGTTTTTTCAGTCCCATTGGTGTTCTCCATCTAAGAAATTAACAGCTGCACAGATGATTAGGCTGTGCATCTACATCAGTTGCAGTGCAATATTCATGACAGGAATGACGGTTCACGAGGGTATTATTAAAAATGCACATTTCTAAAGGCGTAAACGAAAGGGCTCTGCTCAAATGTCGAAGGTTTGGGGACATTGCGTCATTCTATAACTTATGGTCATATTAGTTGAATGTTCTGAAAGGAGTGTATTTCTAGATAAATTATTCAAAATCAATAATTAATTAAAAATATATAATTTCAATGTATGTCTAATTTTGTGAAATTATATTCTGTCTGAAAAAAGAAACAATATCCTATCAATTTACGGGTTTATTGATGTTAAATAGTTAAATTTACAAATAAATGAGCAGCATAATAGTCTTTACATGGCACCAAATATGAACAATACACGCTCTTTATGCTCATTAGTGGTGCAATGGATATCAAAAAAGTTAGATATACAGTGTTTAAAACCAATTATGATTGATGCTATTAAAAACTAATCTTTAAATTTTTGTTGCCAGAATGTGAAATAACTTCGTGTATCTCTATAGTTTATTACTTCGATATAGTTGTAATAAACAAAATTAAAAACTAAAAATAGCCAGAAGGCCGCGCAAGTTTATACTTGCAGCGTTATCCCATTATTGTTTCACTGCCATTGAAATTCCTCTTTAAATGGAATAATTCTAATCATTTCTTATGCTTGGTCTGCTATTTGCTACAGGTATGAGAGGGTAGTTTTTAAAAAGTCACTATATTGGAGAGTCAGAAAATGGAGTTTATTTCCGGATTGATCGGTCAGCTTAATGGGATAGTGTGGGGCGTACCCATGCTCGTCCTCATTTTAGGGGTTGGTATTTACTTGACCGTAGGGTTGAAGTTTATGCCTATCCTAAATGTAGGGCGTGCATTTAAGTTAATGTGGAGTAGCCGTGAGGCGAGTGGAGAGGGTGAAATACCTCCGTTTCAGGCGCTGATGACGGCGATGTCTGCGACGGTGGGTACGGGTAATATCGCAGGAGTGGCAACCGCCGTATTCATTGGTGGTCCTGGGGCTCTATTTTGGATGTGGTTGACGGCACTTGTAGGTTTGGCAACCAAATATGCAGAAGCTGTTCTTGCCGTTAAATACCGTGAAAAAGATGAGAATGGCTCATTTGTCGGTGGCCCAATGTACTACATCAAAAATGGTATGGGTGAGAAGTGGGCGTGGCTTGGTTCTCTGTTTGCTTTATTTGGTGCGGTTGCTTGTTTTGGTATTGGTAATGCCGTTCAATCGAATTCCATCGCTCAAGTCTTAGAATCTAACTTCTCATTTTCGCGCCTCGTTGTAGGCCTCATTATTATGGTTCTAGCGGGTGGTGTGATATTAGGCGGCTTAAAGCGTGTTGGTAAGTTTGCGGGTGCAATGGTACCGGTTATGGCAACAGCCTATATTTTATGCGGGGTTGTGATCCTTCTGATGAACTTTGGGGAAGTCATTCCTGCGTTTGCTCTCGTCTTTGAACATGCCTTCACACCCGCTTCAGCAGAAGGTGGTTTTGCTGGTGCAACTGTTTGGATGGCGATTCGCTTTGGTGTTGCTCGTGGTGTTTTCTCTAACGAAGCCGGTCTAGGTTCTGCGCCTATCGCGCATGCTAGCGCACAGACCGATGATCCGGTTCGTCAGGGATTGATAGCGATGTTAGGCACGTTCTTAGATACATTGGTCATCTGTAGTATCACTGGTCTCGTCATTATCATTTCTGGCGCATGGACGAGCGGTATCTCTGGTGCTGCTCTGACATCTGCTGCTTTTGGTCAGGTTATTCCCGGTGGTAGTTATTTGGTTGCGGTTAGCTTAGCGATTTTTGCCTTTACGACTATTGTTGGTTGGTCTGTGTATGGTGAACGTTGTGCTGAATATCTGTTTGGTCCCAAGGCTGTATTGCCATTCCGTATCATCTTTATTCTTGCTTTACCTGTTGGGGCAATGATGGAGCTGGACTTTGTGTGGCTACTTGGTGACACGTTAAACGCTATGATGGCGATACCAAACCTAATAGCACTTGCGGTATTAAGTCCGGTTGTCTTTACCCTGACTAAAAACTATTTCAATAAGAAAGATTCAGCGGTTGCTGACTCTAAATAATACGTTGATCGCTATCTTCTAATGAGTTTCTGCTTATACAGAAGATAGCGTTAAGTTTTTTGTTGGTATTTGAAGAGTGCAATACCAACCAACAGACCCAAAATTGGTGCGTTTATACCAAACAACGTGACGCCCGAAAGTGATATCAAGAAAGTAAGCAAGGCAGGCTCCGTTGCCTTTTCTTTGCTAAAAGATGTTTTTAGACACATGAGTAATGTGCCGAGTAGCGCAAAACCAGCCAACATCTGCACAATGTCAGTTGGTAGAATCAGAAACAGAGAAACAACAGCACTTGCCCAACATCCCGCCAATAAATAGAAAATACCTGCCCATATAGTTGCCCAGTATCGCTGGTTTGCGTCCAAATCTACGTCTTTATTCATACATATTGCTGCGGATATAGCCGCGAGGTTAGTGCTGAACCCACCGAAAGGTGCTGACATCATATTCGCCAATCCAGTACCAAGAAAAAGTGATTTTGTCTGAATCTTGTAGCCATAGCTATTGAGCATTGCAATGCCCGGTAGGTTTTGGGATAGCATCGTAATAATATAAAGCGGCAGAGCGATATTGATAGCACTTCTATTACTAAATGTTGGTGTGATCCAAATAGGCTTGGTTACAGTAAAGTTAATAGTGTGAAAGCTAAAGCTATAGAAATACAAAGCATTGGCAATACTTACCAATAACAGTATGAGCATCGTGTACCTAGGTACAACAGATTTGCTTATTAGGTAAGCGATAAACATGGAAAAAAATAGGATGGGTGAGTGTTCTAGTGGTGCGAAAGCTTTTAAGCAAAAAGGAAGTAAAATAGCCGCAAGCATTGCTGTGGCGATCTGAGCCGGTATGCGGTCAATTAGCCGGTTAATTGGTTTGATTAATCCTGTTAATAACACAAAAAAGCCTGACAAGATAAATGCACCAATACATTCCTGCAACGAGTAATCGGGAGCAACGGTTATTAACATAGCAGCACCTGGTGTCGACCATGCCGTCAATACAGGCACTTTGTAATACCAAGAATAGCCGATAGTCGTTACGCCTAATACGACCCCAAGACTGAGTAACCAACTGGCGATATGATTGGGTGTCGCGCCGGAGGAAGTTGCTGCTTGAATGACTAATATTACTGAGCTTGTATAGCCAACGAGTACAGCAGTAAATCCGGCGGTTAGATGACTAAGTTGAAACGAACTAGGCATGGTAATACTCTCATTTGGGTGTTAATCTTTGTGCGTGATAACGCATACAAAACAGTAAATATAGCAGCGTGCGTAATAACGCACAATAGGGTTTTGATTAATGAGTGAGAACCAATTTCGTTCGCATATAGCGGAACACCTAAAATTGTTGCGAAAAAATCGAGCGTTGAGCTTGGATGCAACGGCGAAATTGACCGGGGTTTCTAAAGCGATGTTAGGTCAGATAGAGAGACAGGAGTCGAGTCCGACAATCTCTAAACTGTGGCAAATTGCGAGTGGTTTGGATACCTCTTTTTCTGCGTTTTTTGCGACGGAGCCCGAAATGCTCTTGAGTGTTAATATCTTTCCAAACGATAAGAACATGCATGTAAAAACGGTGTTTCCTTATCAATCAGACACAAAAATGGAGATGTTCGAGATTGAACTCGTTAATCACCATCAACAGATGTCAGACGCTCATGCGGTTGGTGTAGTCGAGCATATATGCGTTCTTAGCGGCGAGTTAGAGTTATATGTCGAAGCTAAATGGAAGAAAATCAATACGGGTGAAAGTTGCCGCTTTTATGCGGATCAAATTCATGGTTATAGGGCAAGTACTGAACGTACTGTTTTCCAAAATATAGTGTGTTATACCTGATATGAAATATTTTAAATTATGGATAATTTTACTGCTTGTTCCATCTTATTTTGCCTTGGCACAAGAAGAAGAGCGTATTGATCAGATTGATGACACCGTGACTTTCAAGAGTGCGGAAGAGCACTGTTATAGTGATAATAGAGAAGTTGGCTCACTCGATAAAACCTATCATTATCTGAATACAAAATTTTGCCAACCAGCGATATGGTTTGATAGCTTCTTCGTGGACGAGCGGATTACAGATGACGCTAGAGCGGGAACGATGGTGCGGTGGTATAACGACTTTTCTTGGTCTGAATCGGATGGCTTTAAGTTTAGAACCTCACTGAAAGCGAAACTGCATTTACCAAGAGCGACCAAAAAGCTTAAGATCGTAATTGAATCAGATGCCGACGATGATTTACAAGATATATTTCCGTCGAACAGCGACGAATTAGAAAACTCGGTAGGGCTTCGATACGACTGGTACGCAAAGGAAAAAAGCAGTTTCAATATTAAGGTGACACTGAGACCAAGTATCGAAGCTCGATATCGCTATAGCTATCCTTTGTCGCAAGATACCTTGCTTAACTTTACACAACGAGTGTATAGCCGTAAAAGTGTTTTGGGTGAAAGAACTCAAATCGATGTAGATCATACGCTGAATGAACAATTCTTGATTCGTTGGACCAATTACGCCAAGTATGAGGACGACATCAATAGCTTCGAATTAGCTACTGGGTTAACTTTGTATCAATCGATCTCGGCTAAACAGGCCGTAAGCTATAACGCTAGCATAACGGGGTATGATAAGCCGGACGCTTACATCAGTAATACAAATATATCTGTAACTTACAGGCACAATATCTATCGAGATTGGTTATTCTATGAGGTCACCCCTGAGTATAATTGGGATAACAAGATAGAAGAAGACAAAATGGATGAAGCGACGATTACGTTTCGTTTAGAGTTCCTGTTTAACAATGTATAGTAGTATTTTTTGTTTAAGGTTAGTTGAGATGAATACGTGCTAGAGAAAGAGAACTTGATAAAATTAGCGAGAATTAAGATGCCTTTTGGTAAATACGCGGGGCGTATCTTGATCGATCTTCCAGAAGAATATTTGCTCTGGTTTGCTCGTAAGGAATCTTTTCCTGAGGGAGAATTAGGTGATCTGATGCAACTCTGCTTAGCGCTAAAAATTGAAGGGTTAGATACGGTCGTTAAACCGCTAAAGTACCCAGAGTCACGCTAAACGTAGAGTTGATCTCTTATGGCTGAATAAGCGGGTTACTTAGTGGCAAGCATCTCGTTAAGACCGCCGCCATTGTGAACATTAGTAAATCCATTCTTTTTCAAATAGCGTTCAGCTTGTCCTGAACGGTTACCACTGCGGCAATAAACAACAATCTGTTGATCTTTATCTACATTATTAAACGCGACATTCACCGTCTCTAGCGGAAAATTTACTGCAGATTCGATATGTTGAGTTTCGAATTCTTGTGGTGTTCTAACGTCAACGATTAGCGCTCCTTGTTCTATTTTTTGCCATGCTAATTCAGCACGGTTTTCTGCAAAGCTTGAAAAAGCAATGAAAGCCAGAGCAAGGGCGACAATTTTTTTTAAGATCACGGTTATTTCCTTTTTAATGAGCCTATATGAGAGGCGATTATATAGGCTCATTATTTCTTTTGTGAAGCGTTTGATCAATATAGACGGTAATATCTACTCTACAAAATGTCAGGACAGGGTTTACTTACCCACAAAAGCGACAACCACTTTGTCATCCCCAAGAACTCGAGAGAAAGCATAACCTTGCTTTTGCTCAAGCTCTTTATGCTGCCCTGCACCGATGGAAGGGTGTGATTTTCGAAATTGCCCGACCGTTTTCCAGTGTTCGAGTAGTTTCTTTCTATTGTCATCTAATTGCCAAACCATATCGGAGCGTGTGCCTTGATGAAAGTCATCGGCGTATGGGCCAATCGCTCTAGCCACCTCGTCTCCGTAATATACTTGGATCGCCCCAGGACTAAGCAACAGAGCACTTGCCGCATCTCTTTGCATATCGAATGATTTATAGCGACTAAAGAACAATTCTGTGTCATGAGATGACATGTAGCTTACCGGGTTAAAATCTTTTTCTGAGGCGATCGTATCGGCATAAGATTGGTAGGTCTCTGCCATATAGCTGAAGCAAGCGGCACCTTTATCCATTTTTTTCTGCATGTCGAAGTTTATCAAGGCATCAAAACCGTCATCAAAATATGGACTTCTATACGCTGAGTGTCCCCATACTTCACCCATCATCCAAAATGGCTGGCCCGATTGTCCATTTTTCTTACGCCATGTCTCTAGCTTCTCGCTTGATTGTTTTTTTAGTCGTTTCCAAACGTCACTTTCAACGTGCTTTACGGTATCGACACGAAAGCCATCAATTCCAAATCGTTTAACCCAATCGGACTGCCACTCGATTAGATAATCGGAAACCGTAAAATTTTGCTTGTGTGCGACACGAGTGCCTGGGTTATTGAGCAGCCAATTTGGTGGTGTAACGGTTTTTTCTGACTCGGTGATAAAGTCTGGTAGTCCAGCTAAAGACATCGTAATGTCACTATTCCCTGGTTTTTTATGGTCAGGAAAACCAGCACGGATCCAATCTGGTCCCCACCAACTCGTCCATGCGTTACTAGCATAATCAATACTGTCATTGTAACTGTGCCAGTTTTCATTTTTTCCCGGTACCCAATCAGACCATTTATCCGGCCAACTTCTTTCCGGCGAGACGACATTGATGTCGTCAAACTGTAGATCGGATAAAGCAGCGTAGCCGGAATGGTTCACGACCGCATCTAACAGGATTTTTATACCCCGTTTATGCGCTTCCGCGACAAGTTGTGTTAAATCCTCATCTTTACCGAAATTTTCGTCAATCTTGGTGAAATCTCGGGTCCAATAACCGTGATAAGCATAAAATGGGAAGGACCCTTTTTCTCCTCCCCCAACAAAACCATGTATTTGTTCTACAATAGGAGAAAGCCATATGGCATCAGTTCCTAAACTCTGAATGTAATCTAGCCTTTTAATAATGCCTTTTAAATCACCGCCATGGAAAGTCCCCACTTCATCATTGCCATCTTTTTGTCGACCATAACTTGTATCATTATTCAGATCGCCATTGCTAAACCTATCAACCATGACAAAGTAGATGTTCGCGTTGCGCCAGTCTAGAGAGGTAGGAAGGTTGGGACTCTGTTGCAATATTGGTTCTAATAAAACCATACCACCACTATTGAGGGATGGCGTTAGTGTTACGTGATGATTTATAACCTCAGTAATTTGCCCCGTGAACGCGTCTTTCAACTTGGTACCATCTGCGAATGTATCGGCTACGTTTAACGTGATCTCTCCACTAATATGGGTATCGCAAGTGAGGTTAGGAACGGCTCTTTTGAATTCCTTTTTAACGGTTTTATTTTTCTGCTTTGTGAGTGTTATGGATGGCGTGGTTTTATCGAATGTAAATAGGTAGTCGCCACTAAGGCGTATCTTTAGCTCGAAAAGGGTTGGTTCTTGGCAGTTTAGTTGCGTTGGTGTATTGAATTTGAGTTTTTTAACGACATCAACAAGACATGTACCACCAATACCGGACACTTTTATTGAATAATTATCTTTTTTTAGCGGAACATTCACTGGATGATCAGCGGTAAAAGAATAGTTTCGGCTGTTAGTGGATGTCGATATTGTTAGGTTAGCAGCCGACAGAGGTGTCGACGCTAAGATCAATGCGGTTACTATTATATTAAGTTTCATTGCAGGGCCATTAAAGTTCTTATTAATATCATCTAGCTAAATGATAAATGCAAAACGACGCTTAGACATCATTCGGTTGGCTACGCCTCAAAAGTGTTAACTTGGTCATGGTAGGGAGTAGATAGATGTAGGGGTTAATATCTTTATATTTGCCACAATAGAAAAATTATTCATTACCTATAGATACGATTAATTTTCCATACATATGGTGATTTTTTGTACACTTTGGCTTGAGATTTATGTGAATTCTTATAAGTTTTTCTATTTAAACAAAGAGATAAATCATTTACAAAAATTTACTTTACGAGTGTGCAATAAATGGTTGAAATGAAGGTGAATGAGGATATACTAACGCAATATATTTAAATAAAGTTTTATAAAATGATAGCTTTAAATGAATATTTGTGAAACTAAGGAGGTGTTTATGATAGTGGAGAATAAGTACTTTCTTAACGACAAGTATATTTTCAATGTCAACAAAAAATCATTAACTGATCTGGATAATAGTGAAGATATAATCTGGCTAGGTAGTAATGAAAGCAATATTTTATTGGCATTTATTGAAAGGCCAAATCAGGTCTTGAGCCGAGATGAAATACACGAACTTGTGTGGACTAGCAATGGTTTTCACGTGGATGAATCCAGTGTTATCCAAGCAATATCAACCGTAAGAAAAATACTTAAAGATTCAGCAAAAGAGCCTGAGTTTATTAAGACTATTCCAAAGCATGGTTATCAGTTCATTGGTAGTAGTAAAAAGATAGACGAAAATGTAAAGCAAGGCATAGATGACGAACTGCAAGATGATGATCTAGAAGAAAGTGAATTTGAACGTTTCGACATAAAGAAACTATTAAGTAAAAAGTTATTTTCATTTTTTATGGTGATACTGGTTTCTTTATTAATGTTCCAGTTCATATGGCCATTGAATCTATTTTCTCCTAAGTATTCTGAGATTAAGGAAGTCGGCCGCATAGGTAATATAGGCATCTATTTATTAAATATGGATACTAATGGTGCTAGCCATGCGGAAGAAATAAAGTATTGTACGAATAAATTGTTAACATATCATCCTAATACCGAGAATATCGATAAAATCATTGTATCTTATACGTTCAGAAATAAGCTTATTATTAACGTGGTAGACAAATATTTGACTGAAAGCGTGAGCTATAATCTGATGCCAAAAAATATGGATATGATGTCTTTTTGTGAGATGAGGTTTGATAATGATAAATAAAAACTTGTTGATTACATTGACTATATTGTCGTTACCATTGATGTATTTGATTGTTGATGATTCTACTTCAATTGAAAAATCAAGCTTTACCTCTAAAGCATGGCATTCAGAAATGAGGGTTCTTCTTCCAGAAAAAAGTGAGAACTTTGGGACGCTAGATATAGACAAAATGTATACAGTCTCGATAAAAAGTGATATTAAATATATGAATGACAATACATACATTCAGAATTCTATCGTGAATAGTTTTGATGTAAATGACGTTACAATGTCTACTCTTGAAATATCCAATGTAGGGCAGTGGAAATACGAGCAGGGTTATATTTTTTTAGAGGCAGGTGATGTTAGAGACGTTTCTTCTGTCAGAGTTAATCATATTGATGATGGAAGTTTGGAGAAAATGAAAGAAATGTTTATCATTAATATGCTACGAGGTACAGAAGTAAATCAGATAGATGAGAAGACCATGTTAATGACGTCTATAGATAATTCATCTAGGCTGTGGGTAGCCAATTAATATATAAGCCGATCAATGAGCTTCGTTTTTAAAGGTCCTTTGCTATTAGCAGAGGACTTTTTTTGAAATAAAGTTTAGTTAGTGCGTGCTTACTAGTGTTGGTGTGCATGTTACCTGTTTAATGAGCTGATTATGGTGTCATTAATAGTAATTATTCGTATTGATGTATTAAGTTTTGTGGTTTTACGTGGTGTTTTGCTGCCTAAATAAAAATGTTATTAAACAGTTACACCCTATAATTTATGGTGAATGTATGATGAATAATAGAGTGGTATGTATGATCAATAAGGTTTTTAGTCAATAATTGTGGTGATAATAATTATATAAATAGTCTTGTAAAGGGTATATTTACTGAATAAATTGTATCTATTATTTAGTGTTAACATTTATCGTTTTTTACTCGAAAATAATGATTAGGTTAATTATTGGGAAAAAGCCTACAATTAAGTAGGCATTGAAATTATCTAAGCGTTATTTTTCTTAGAAAGTATAGTAAACACCAGCCACCATTAGAGACAAGTCAGCGTCTTTTTCATAACCTGAGTTATCTGCAGCAGAGTATTCAGCAAACCCTGTTAGGTTGCTTGAGAATGTGTAGTCAGCACCAAAAGTATAGGTTGTTACTTCATCGCTATTAGCAACGTCTTGCTCTTCTGCAATGTATGTTGAAGCGTATACTCGCACTGCGTTAATTGTATAGTCCGCAGCAAGGCCGATGACTTCGTATTCTTGGCTGTTGACTTGCTCAACTACGTAGTGTGATGCGATAGAGAAAACATCATTGTCGTAGCCTAGTTTAAAGCCGTAAACGTCATTGTCGCCATTATTTGTGACTGCGTAAGCGCCGCGATTGCCACGATCTTGATAAGACGCACCAATATTAAAGTCAGCGATATCAAAAGCAGCTGAAAGCCCGTATACCGAATCTTGATCTGAATCTTCAGCTAAATAGGTGTCAGCAATCAACGTCAACATTTCTGTATTGTATCTTAGTGCAATGCCGTGACCTTTTGACTCAAATCGGTCTGCAACGTCATCAACATAACCTACACCTTCATTGGTGTTATCGATAATAATTGCGTTCAAAGAGTCTCCGAAATCACCAACTTCACCAACGGCGAAAGCGAAATTTTCGCCAAATTTTGCGCCGAAGTATTCGTCATCAGTTTCAACTTCTTTTGAATCATTGCTACCAGGGCCAAAGCCTACGCCGTTTTGTATTTCAAACGAACCAAATACACCAACGGTGTCACTCAGTTTATGCGTAGCATCGATCTGAATTTTTGCCCATACATCAACATCTGGGTCACTTTTATAATCGTCTGCAGCGGTGCCTTTCAGTTCAGAAGTACTTAAATAGACGTCAATTTCACCTTTCAAGTTAAGAGATGTTTGGTCGTCGCTATATATGCTCGCTGCGTTTGCACCAGTAGTAACAGCGGCCACTGCTAAAGCAATAAGTTTTCTATTCATTTTTACTAATCCTATGTAATACGTGTTTTAGTTATATTGAGGTGATGTCAAAAACGAATATCTGCAACAAACGCGTCTTAATTCTCTATACAACGAAGGCTGATAGATTTAGCGCTCAAATATAGATGTCGCAATACATTGACTCACCTCATCGATTTAACGCCGATGAGGTTTTTCAGGCTAGTAAAACGAAATAAATTCGATAATAAATGCATTTTATTTTGTTTTTATGTCGGTTAAGTCATTGTAAATTAAGGGTATAATTAGAGGTGTTAAATATTTTAGAAGAGTAAAAATAAAAAGTAAGATGATGAGTTATTTAGCGATTTTTTATATAAAAATGAGATGTAAATCAGGTTTTTTTAGATCTATTCTCGAATTTATTGAATAGCGTTTTATTAATGTCTGTACAATACCTGCTGTTTGTTATGGGGTAAAAGATATGAAAAAACGATTTTATTTGGCAATTGTACTCGCGTTGTTTACCAATCAGGCCAGTGCTTTTTCTCTTGTATGGTTGCAACCCATGATTGAGCCAAACACCGCCCCATGGCAATTGGAACAGTTGCAGGACTCAATGGAACTCTACGATTGTGGTCTAGAAAAAGAGAATCAGGCGTTCTGTTCTGATGTGATTAAATACTATAATGTTGATGTAGAAAGTCGACTATTGGTACAGAGTAATGTGGTGCAGCATATCGAAATCACGGCACCTTATTCGTCGATTGCCTATGCAGAGCTTCAACTTAACCTGAGAAAAGACGGTTATGTGCTCGCCAAAGCCGTCATCAACGGCCGTGAATATGATGCAATAAAGGCGCTGAAATCAAAACCCATTAAATTAGTAAATAGAGAGATGGTCATGTTTATTAATGATGGTCCTATCTCTTCTTCTCGAGAACTGACTTGGTACCCTAATTCAGAATATTATGCAGAGCACCCAAGTAGAGAGGCTATTTTTGCTAGTGATGAACAGGGCATCAAATTGACCTTCAAAAGGGTCAACAGACCCTAGTTTAACTCCCTCGATTCAAAAAGGCTTTCATACCTGTTGTGTCGAGATAATTGTCCGCTTTTTTGTTGGCTCGTAGATATTGATAACCTGCAATAATACGGCGGTGGATACTGTCCTCTATTAATTGGCGATCAGTGACAAATTCGTAGGCAATTTTGTAGGCTTCCATATCGACAATTTCCGCTTGGCGGTACAAATACCCACACCCGGTCGCTAGCCATTCTAAAGAACAGTTTGCTTTCATTGCTATCTGATTTGCTTTCGTTAAACTCGGCTCACTGCCTTTGAGGTACTTTCTAATTAGGGCCTCATTTAACTCGACTCGTCTAGCAAATCCGCTGACGCTCTCTTCGCCTATTAACTCTTGTAATCGTTCTGAAAAACTCATGATTTCGTACTCTGGTTCGATTATTCGATGTTTTACCATTGAGTGAGTTATCAAACAAGCTTAGGATTCGTTTATATCCAGTTAATTAAGGAGACAATCGAATGGTTGCTAAAGTTGGTATTGCGCCTCAAGGCCCAAATTTTTCTGAATTGGTTCAAGGTTATTGGCGTATGACAGAGTGGGGAATGTCCCCTCAAGAAAGGCTGAGTTTTTTAAAGCAACACGTTGAACTCGGCGTGACGACGGTCGATCATGCAGATATATATGGTAACTATCAGTGTGAGAAGCTTTTTGGTGAAGCGTTGGCATTAGATAAATCGATGCGTGATCAAATTGAGATTGTAACCAAGTGTGATATTCATCTGTGTGGAAACCATACCCCAGAACGAAAAATCAATCACTACGATACAAGTAAGCAACATATTTTGGCGTCAGTGAATAACTCACTGTCACATCTAAAGTTAGAAAACATTGATGTCCTGCTTATCCATAGGCCAGATGCATTAATGAATGCTGATGAAGTTGCAGAGACAATGTTGGCGTTGAAAAAGGCCGGTAAGGTGTCGCACTTTGGAGTGTCAAATCACTCTCCTTTGCAGTTCGATCTGTTGCAATCCAGACTCGACATCCCTTTAGTGACCAATCAAGTCGAGATTAATCCATTGAACTTCGATGCCGTTGATGACGGTACTCTCGATCAGTTGCAGATGAAACGCTCGCGGCCAATGGCTTGGTCTTGTCTTGCTGGTGGTCGTCTTTTCTTTGGCAAATCAGAGAAGGAAACCAGGGTTAGAAACGAGCTTGAAATTGTCAGGCAAGAATTAGGGGCAGAGAGTATCGATCAGGTTATCTATGCATGGGTACGTCGTTTACCTTCGCAACCACTCCCTATTATCGGCTCGGGTAAAATAGAGCGTGTGCAAGCGGCAATCGACGCTCTAAGAATCGAGTTATCCCGTGAACAATGGTATCGAATTTGGGTGGCATCAAAAGGTCACGGTGTGGCATAACCAATTATTAACATGACTAGTCATCATTGAAATCAATAGGATAAGTCGTTCATATACAACGGCTTTTCTATTTATATGCCATTGAAATATTTACACACATTTTCGGCTTTAATTTTGATAAAACTCTGACATTGCTCGGTTTTTTATAATCTATGTTATTGACCCATAAGCGATTTAACCTCACCTTCAGATGAGCGATAGGTAGACATAATGTATGTTTATTCGCGTGTTTTCCTGATTTTAGGTTATTTACAACCCCCACAATTATTGGTCAATTAATGCGTAAAATTACACTTCTTATTCCTGTTGCTAGTGCAGTATTTCTAGTTGGCTGCGGTCAAGAACCTTCCTTATCACAAGCGACGGCGCCTCTTGTAACGATAGAAAAAATTGAGGTGGTAAGTTACCACCGAAACCAAGACTATGTCGGTCGAGTGAATGCGGTGGAAGACGTCGCCATCACGGCTCAAATATCAGGTTATTTAAAATCCCGTCATTATACCGAAGGGGAAACAGTCGAGAAGGGGCAGCTTTTATACCAAATTGAATCCTCTTCTTATCAGGCTCAGGTTGCTAGTGCAAAAGCCGACATCGCTCAAGCCGATGCGAACGTACAAAAAGCAACGTTAGACTATGAGCGGGGCAAAGGCTTATTGCCGAAAGGAAATATTTCTCGCTCGGAATATGATGCGTTGACCAGTATTAAGTTGGGAGCAGAAGCACAGCGAGAAGCGGCGAAAGCTCAATTAAATGTGGCTAACGTCAATCTCTCGTATACGAGTATCGAGGCACCAATATCGGGTCGTATTAGCGAAAGTAACGTCAGTATTGGTGACCTTGTTTCTCCTTCTACGGGGACATTAACCAACATCGTTAGTCTAGACCCTATACATGCAAGCTTTACGGTGAGCGAAAGAGAACGATTGAATATGGGTATGGACGGCGTTGATGGTGACGGTAACGGGGCCACCGACACGGTTGAAGTACATGTCGTTTTAGAAAATGAACAGATGTATAACCAGAGCGGGTATATCGATTTCATTGATAACCGTATTGATGTGACGACGGGTACCCTAGCGATGCGTGCCAGTTTTGCTAATCCAAACCAAATATTGCTGCCAGGCCAACACATAAAAGTAAACATTCAAGAAAAGAAGCCTGTTGAGGTTATTACTATTGCTCGTCGTGCCGTTCAAAGTGACTTAGAAGGTGATTTCGTGATGGTACTTAGTGAAGGGAACATTGCTGAACGACATAACGTATCTTTGGGAAAACAAGTGAAATCCGGTGTTATTATTATGAGTGGATTATCCAAAGACGATACGATTATTACCCAAGGGTTACAACGAGTACGTAACGGTATCGCAGTGAGAGTCGCGGACACCTTAACCACAGAGGAAGTTCACGGAGAAGGTTCGTAATTATGCTGAGTCGTTTCTTTATTCAACGTCCTAAATTTGCGTTGGTTATTTCTATTATTCTGACACTAGCGGGTGCTATTTCATTAACTCAATTGCCGGTGGCTGAATATCCAAAGATAAGCCCACCTTCGGTCAGTGTAACGGCGTATTACACCGGAGCAAGTGCAGAGACAGTAGAACAAGCCATAGCGGATCCAATCGAAACCTCCGTGAATGGCGTTGAGAACATGATCTATATGTCTTCAAAAAGTGCCAACGATGGGTCGTACAATCTGAACGTTACCTTTGATGTTGGTACTGACCCTGATATGGCACAAGTTAACGTGCAGAATCGAGTAACTCAAATCGAGTCAAAACTTCCTCAAGAAGTACGCATGGTTGGTGTGACGGTGAAAAAGAGGTCACCGGATCTGCTAATGGTTTTGAATTTTTACGCTCCAGATGGCAGATATGATGATCAGTTTCTGGTGAACTACGTAAATCTAAACGTTAAAGATCAGCTCGCGCGCGTCAAGGGCATCAGTGAAGTCGGGGTGATAGGTGGTGGAGAGTACTCAATGCGTGTCTGGTTGGATCCCGATAAGATGGCAAATCTTGGCTTAACTACCACCGATGTTTATGCGGCGCTCGCAGAACAGAATGTTCAAGTAGCGGCAGGTAAAGTCGGTGCACCACCTTATGATAATGCGCAAGAGGTTCAATTTAACCTTGTCACAAAGGGTAGGTTAGAGACAGTCGAAGAGTTTGAAAATGTTGTGCTAAGAGCCAACAATGATGGCTCTACCATATATTTACAAGACGTTGCCAGACTAGAGTTGGGTAAAAAATTCTACGATGGTAACGGAAAGTTTCGAGGGCAAGATGCCGCTATTGTTACGCTGTCACTACAGTCCGATGCTAACGCTTTAGAAAGCGGCGAAGCGGTGATGTCACTACTGGGCAACATGAGTGTTAATTTCCCGGAGGGTATGGCGTATGAAACAAGCTATGACACGACGGTTTTTGTTGCCGAGTCGATTAAGGGCGTCGTTAAAACACTCATCGAAGCCATACTGTTGGTCATTGCGGTCACCTACATGTTTTTGGGTAGTGCACGCGCCACATTGATACCAGTGGTTGCGATTCCGGTTTCATTAATAGGTACCTTTGCGGTGATGCTCATCACGGGCTTCACTATAAATACGGTGACGCTTTTTGGGCTAATACTCGCCATTGGTATCGTTGTAGATGATGCAATTTTGGTCATTGAAAACGTCGATACGACAATGAAGAAAGACCCTAGCTTAACGCCGGCGAAGGCGACATTGATAGCGATGAAAGAGGTAACCGGCCCCATTGTTACGTCGACGCTCGTGTTATTGGCGGTATTCTTACCCGTTGCTATGCTACCGGGTATCACCGGCATCATGTATCGGCAATTTGCTTTAACTATCTGTATTTCAGTTGTTATTTCCTCTATCAATGCATTGACCTTATCGCCAGCACTCTGTTCATTGGTGTTGAAACAGGGCGGAGGTAACACCTCAAACTGGTTCAAGGCATTCAACAGGGGGTTGGAAAAAGTGACGCGGGGCTATGGTAATGTCGCTGGTTTTTTGGTGAGAAAGACAATATTACTTGGCGCATTTTTCTTAATTGCGGTCGCCGCCGTCGCCTTTTTCACTAAAACAACGTCAACCGCATTTGTTCCTCAAGAAGACAAAGGCATCCTGCTGGTTAATGTTCAACTACCAGATTCCGCGTCACTATCCAGAACCGAGGATACCACGGTTAAGTTGATGGAGATTGTTGAACAAGAACCGGGAATTGATGGGGTTACGGTTGCGAATGGTTATGCATTATTAACGGGTGCAGCGGCTTCTAACGGCGCGACCTTATTCGTTAAACTTAAAGATTGGGAAGTGCGGAACAGCCTTAAGGGGGACCATTCCTCATTTGCTATTGCACAACGACTTAATATCGCCGCAGCTCAGTTGCTACCTGAAGCCGTGGTATTTGCTTTGGGCCCACCAGCGGTTCCCGGTATGGGATCTGCGTCTGGTTTTGAATTTGTTCTAGAGGATACGTTAGGACGAAACAGAACCGATCTTGCACAAGTAATGAATGAGGTTATTCAAGCGGCCAATCAACAGCCAGAGATACAACATACATTCAGTACGTTTAGAGCGAATGTGCCACATTTCCATGTGGATATTGACCGGGAAAAGGCGAAGCAATTAGGTATTTCGTTAGGTGACATATTCCAGACATTACAGGGAAACCTAGGGTCACTTTATGTGAATGACTTTACGATGTTTGGTAAAAACTTCAGGGTCACGATGCAAGCGGATAGCGAACACAGAAGCAGCATGAACAACCTAAATCGATTCCATGTTCGTTCTTCTGAAGGCAAGATGATTCCGCTGAGTACATTGGTTTCCTATGAACAGGTATTTGAACCGGACGTGGCGTGGCGTTATAACATGTATCGTTCGGCGGTAATCCAAGGTCAGCCAGCACAGGGATATTCAAGTGGTGATGCTATTGCTGCGATGGAACGAGTTGCAGCGGAAGTATTGCCACATGGCTATCAGCATGAATGGACAGGGATGGCCTATCAAGAAGTGAAAGCCGGAAACCAAGCGATTTTCGCATTTGCATTGGCACTTATATTTATCTATCTCTTCATGGTGGCGCAATATGAGAGTTGGAGTATACCCATAGCGATTATTCTTGTTGTTCCTATCGCTACGCTGGGTTCTTTCTTGGCGATAAACTTGGCGGGATTACCACTCAATCTTTATGCTCAGATAGGCTTGGTATTGTTGATCGCTTTAGCGGCCAAAAATGCCATTCTTATTGTGGAGTTTGCTAAGCAAGAGCGAGAGGAAAAAGAAGTACCTATTGACGATGCGGCAGTACATGGTGGCAAATTGCGTTTTAGAGCGGTGAACATGACATCGTGGTCGTTTATTTTGGGTATTACACCATTGATATTTGCTTCTGGAGCGGGGCACATAAGCCAAAACTCATTGGGTGTTTCTTTGGTAGGTGGATTACTTTGCGTATTACTTGCGGGTACATTTTTGATACCCGGCTTTTATGCTGCTATCCAACGACGAAGAGAGAAAATTCATGGTGGAAATACAAAGGTCGTTGATATAGAAGAGTAACGCGACGAAATCCTGAGAAGAATCTGTATTAAATCGCTTTAGTTAATAAAAAACCGCTAGTAGCAAGTTGCTAGCGGTTATTATATGTTTATGCTGAACAATGTTTGTGGAACCTTAACTACTCATCGCCAAGCGTTCAATTTGTTCTGCGCCGCGCAACATGGCCTGTACTAACTCAGTGGCATCAAACTTACATAAGGCTTCGTGCGCGCCAACTTGGTGTGCTCTATCGGCGCTCATTTCACTAGACAAAGAGGTGTGTAGGATACGATAGGCTTTGCTAATGTTGGGGTTATTTTGTACTTCAAATGCAAGTTCGTAGCCATCAAGACCTGGCATTTCGATATCGCTGACGAGAAGATCGATGGGCTTTCCTTCGTTGGCATGGCTTTTCATTAATTCAAGCGCATCTATGCCGTTCTTACAGACGAAATATGAAATATTAATGCTGTCTAGTGCGTCAGAAAGCTGCTTGCGAGCAATGCGTGAGTCATCGACCAGTAAGATATTCAGCGGTTTTAGACGTTCGCGTTCGACGTCGGTTAAAATAGGTATCCTAGCAGATGCATCCTGTGGATATATCTTAGACAGAAGCAGTTCGACATCGAGCATCTGTACTATCTTGTCTTCGTAGCGAGTGATGCCAGTAACAAATACGTTAGATCCTGCCGTTTCTGGTGAAGGTTCGATAGCATGCCAGTCACAATCGATAATTTTTTCTATCGTCCTAACCATAAATGCAACGACAGTTCTTAAGCAATCGGTCACAATGAGGTAGCACTCATTATATTCTTCTTTTGCTATCGGTCTAAATCCAATTGCCGCCGCCATGTCGATGACAGGGACGGTAAGGCCTCGGATATTTACCGTACCAATAACATGATGATGCGAGAAAGGGATCTGTGTCGTTGGCGAGTAAGGAACAATCTCGCGCACCTTTAATGTACCTATGGCAAAGCTCTGCTGCAGTAGAGAGAGTTTAAACAATAGCATCCCTTGGGACTGACTCGCTTTGCTTTTCATGTTTTTATCCTACACATACGACTTATTGACAGGCTCTATAGTAACTAACTCTCAGCCACTACTCAGTATATATTTTAATAAATATGTCATTATAGCGGCCTAAACATGTACATCTTGAGTGATTTAGTTAAAATCGCCTTCTATTTTCTTTGGAGCTCATCATGGCTAGAACCGCGGCAGCATTGCATATATTAGTAAAACACGAATCTTTAGCTAAAGAACTGCTTGCAGAACTTAAGAAAGGAGCCAAATTTCAAGTGTTGGCGAAAAAGCATTCGACCTGTCCATCGTCAAAAAAAGGTGGGGATCTCGGTGAGTTTCGTCAAGGCGCAATGGTGCCACAATTCGACAAAGCCGTATTCAAAAATGAAGTGCTGACACCATTTATTGTCAAAACCAAGTTTGGATGGCACGTGGTTAAAGTGCTCTACAAAACATAAATCAACTAGAGCGAGTAAACCACCTGACGATTTTATCCGACCAGAGGACAGAGGGGTCGTCGACTTTTCGTTTCTCTTTACCATGGTAATAGCTTGCGAGAAGCTCGGTGCGAATCTCATCTAAGCTATGAGAGTGAAGTGCCTTTGCTAACAGCTCAGATGCATTATGTGCGTAATCGTTAGCTAAGCTGAAATCCATATTCAGGTAACCTTGAACCATGAGCCATAGTTTAGTGACGAGTGATAGTTCGATAACAGAATCGGCACTAAATTTGTCGGCCTGAGATTGACCGAGAGTGTCCGAAAAAATATTCTGCATCATGCCTATTTTATCGGCTTGGGTTTCTAACCTTGCAGTGGCTTCGATTTGAAGTTTGGTTAATAACCCAAGAAGAAGAAGTTTGGGGTCTTTCCCTGGGCTTTTAGAGCAGATATTTTCGTAGACAGCGGCTTTTTCCTCCACTGCACGCGCAAACAGTGACGCTTCTTTATCCGAAAGATGAAGCGTATCTATGCCAGCGACTTCCAGCTGTTGCTTAAGTTTACTTATGATTGAATCTGTCATAAATTTTTTATGCCTTCAGTTCTCGCCACTCGATCTCGCAATCACCATTTTCTGTTGAAACAAAAACAGTATTACCAGAAAGCATGATAGAAAAATCCATCGTTCTTTTTACATAGGTCGCTAGGGTTTCGATCCCCTCAGCGTCAAATTTATAGACCTCTGCTTTTAACAAGTTTAGTTTACTTGCGTTTTGTTTCCACCAAACATCAGATTTAGTATTAAAACTATACACACGAACTTTACGAGCCAATCGCGTTGATTTTTTCACACGCTCAGGATCGGGTTCACCAACGTCAATCCACAATGAAATTTGGCCATCCAGTGTTTTATGCCAGATATCGGGCTCTTCAATGTTTGAAAGACCTTTAGTAAAAGCGAGGTCGGGTTGCGCATTCATAGAAAATGCCACAACACGCGCCATCATCCTTTGTAAGCTTTCCGAAGGATGCTGTGCAATAGTTAAATTAAGCGAATCATAGTAATCGTTATTAATATCGGTTAATGCCACACGGAACTTATATATTGTCGGTTTTAAAGCCACTTTTAATTTCTCTTTGATTCGTTTTAGAAGGTCTATTTTCGGTTTTTCCGGATATAGTCTTGTGCGTTCGCCTCTCTAGCAGCGGACGCTATCTCTTTTTCGACAACGGTTTTACCAATCGGGAATAGAGCAATAGCGGCAAGTTTGAGATGCTGAATGCTAAAGGGTATGCCGATGATGGTAATGAAACAAGCGATGGCAGAAGTAATATGACCTATCGCAAGCCAGATACCAGCAAAGAAGAACCAAAGGATGTTGCCTATAATACCAAAAGCACCAGTACCTATGTCTCTATTATTTGTTAACTCTTCCCGATCAATTGCTTCCTTGCCGAATGGAAAAAATGAGAAAGTACCCATGACAAAACAAGCGCGGCCCCATGGGATACCAATGATACTGATGAAAGCGAGTATACCAAAAAGCCACCAAGCTAGGCCCATGATGACGCCACCGAACAAAAACCAGATAATATTTCCTAACGTGCGCATGCTCTCTATCCTTATCTAGAAAAAAGACAAAAAAATAGCCAGTCGTTAGACTGGCTACAGAAATTTTAGCGATTTAACAAACCATATTAAACAGGTTTGATGTTCTCAGCTTGAGGGCCTTTTTGGCCTTGAGTTACAGTGAACTCAACTTTTTGACCTTCACCAAGAGTACGGAAACCGTCAGATTGAATAGCACTGAAATGTGCAAAAACGTCTGGGCCATTTTCTTGTTGAATGAAACCGAAACCTTTAGTTTCGTTAAACCATTTAACTGTACCAGTCACTGTGTTAGACATAGTCTTAATTCCTATAAAAATTGTGTAGGTCCCACTGGGGACATATATAGATAGCGTGGAAAAAATAGATTGCTATTTAGATACACACGGCGGGAAGTTTTGAACTAACCAACGACTTGTAAATCTTAAACAAAAGCTTTTCTTTCTAGCCGGGACAAAGCTTAAATCAACTACGTAGGAAGTCAATGAATATTACGTTAACTTTTTGGAATAACTTCAATAATTTGTGAAGAGGCACATTTTTATGTACAAAACTAACCATTATTACCAAAATTTCGTGTTACAGGTTGACTGTATTTCCATATAACTGACTAATTTAACGATATTATTTGATTTTAGTTCATGTCAACGCTTCTGACTAATGAACTGAGTAAAAACCGCAAAAATTGAGGGCTAGAGTGTCTCTTATTGCCCCTTTTCTGGTTTTACATCATGGCGATTAATGTATACTTTTCGCAAGGATGAAACGCTAACGGTAAGGAATGAAAATCAACTATGAAAGAAGTGAAATATTCGCTAAGAGCGTTGTTTTTTTGCTGTGTTGCATTCATGACTAATGCTCTAGCCAATGACAAGGTTATTGTTGTCGGCGGAGACCATAATTATCCCCCCTACGAATTTATCAATGACAATGGTGAACCTGACGGATATAACACCGAGCTTACCTATGCGATTGCGCAGGTTATGGGGTTAGATGTTAACGTTGCACTATCAAGTTGGGATGAAATGAAGTGGGATCTTGAAAGTGGCAATATCGATTTGCTTCAAGGGATCTCTTATTCTGAGGAAAGGGCGGAACTTCTCGATTTTTCTCCGCCTCACTCCCTTATCCATCAATCTGTTTTTGCACGCGTGGGTTCTCCGTCTATCTCTCAATTATCTGAGCTTACTGGAAAGTCCGTTATTGTTCAAAGTGGCGGCATAATGGCAGAGAAAATGGAAAGATCTGGGATTGATGTCCGGCTTATTTATGTGGATACCCATGCAGCAGCGCTACGGATGCTTTCAGCAGGTAAGTATGATTATGCTTTTGTTGCCAATTTGCCCGGGCTCTATTTAGGTAAAGAGTTGTCACTGTCAAATGTGGAACCTGTCGGCAAACCGTTGAGCTCTCAACGCTACGGTTATGCGGTCTTAAAAGGTAATGCCGACCTACTTGCCAAATTTAACGAAGGTTTAGCGATACTAAAAAACACGGGTAAGCAGCAGGAGATCTACAATAAGTGGTTTGGTTCGTATACAGAAAGCGGACTAAATTGGCAAAAAATCAGTCTATTTATCGTTATTGCATCGGTGTTATTTACCTCTATTTTTATTGTCGTTATTGTATGGAATAGAAGTTTGGCTAAGCAAGTGGCTAGGCGAACCAAGAAACTGGAACAGCAACATCAGCAGTTAATTCAAGCCGATAAGATGGCGTCTCTCGGTATACTCGTCTCTGGTGTTGCACATGAAATTAATAATCCAACCAGTTTGTTGCTGCTTAACCTTCCGGTTTTGAAAGAGTCGTTTGAAGATATTGAGGAAATACTTGAAGAGCACTATGAAAACCATGGGGATTTTGAGATTGCCGGCCTCAGTTATACTCGTATTAGTAAAGAGATCCCTTTAATGCTTGGGGAGATGCTAGAGGGGTCGAACCATATTCGTAGGATTGTGAGTGATTTGCGAGATTTTGCGAGACAAGAACCACAAGCATTGTCTGATAATGTTGATTTAAACCAAGTGGTTGCCGCTGCGATTCGATTAACGGATAGGGCAATTAAATCCGCGACAGACAATTTCTCTGTGTCGTACAGCGAATCATTGCCTTTGTTTAAAGGAAATAGCCAACGATTACAGCAGGTCGTGATCAACCTTATTGTTAACGCCTGTCAGGCATTAGATAGTACTCACCAAGCTATATCTATAAAAACAGATTACCAGATGACTACCCGTAGAATTGAGCTAACGATAAATGATGAAGGAAAGGGGATAGAATCTCAACACCTCTCTCGACTTACCGACCCTTTTTTTACCACGAAGCGTAAAGAAGGTGGAACTGGATTGGGCTTGTCGATATCTTCAAATATTATTGAAGAACATGGTGGCAAGCTATTATTTAAGTCTGTAGTGGGAAAAGGGACTCAAATTCTTCTCACTATTCCGTTAACTAAGGAAAATTAATTTACATGAAAGATACGCTTTACCCGAGTTTCGGTGTCTTGTTGGTTGATGATGAGTCAGCATTTATACGCAGTTTGTCTCTCGTTCTTGAAAGGCGAGGGGGGATAAATCACCTGTATCAAACGAGTGATAGCCGTGAGGTGATGACATTAATCGAACAACATCCGATTGAGTTGGTATTGCTCGATCTAAACATGCCCCATTTAACTGGGGATGTACTTCTTAAGCAGATTGTGGAAAAACATCCTCAGGTTGGCGTTATCATCATTAGTGGCATGAACCAGATAGAAACAGCGGTAGATTGCATTCGTCTTGGTGCGTATGACTATTTTGTGAAAACGACAGAAGAAAACCGCTTGTTAGAAGGGATTAAGCGCGCGGTATCGATGCAGGAAATGCGTCGAGAAAATGAAGCCATGCGCAGACGCTTTCTTTCCGATACGTTAGAAGAACCAGAAGTATTTGAACAGATAATCACTCAGGACAAAAAACTGCGCTCGATATTTCAGTATTTAGAGTCGATTTCGTCTAGTCGACAATCAGTGATGATCTGTGGCGAAAGCGGTGTGGGTAAAGAACAGATAGCTAAAGCGGTTCATAAGTTGAGCCGACGTCCAGGCAAGATGGTCAGTGTTAATGTTGCGGGTATTGATGATAACGTTTTTGCTGATACGTTGTTTGGTCATAGCAGAGGTGCCTTTACCGGGGCGGATAAAAAGCGAATTGGTATGGTTGAGGCCGCTGCAGATGGCACACTATTCTTAGATGAAATTGGTGATCTAAGCCATACATCGCAAACCAAATTGCTCCGGCTTCTACAAGAAGGAGAATACTACTCGTTGGGTAGTGATCGCCCTAAACGAAGCAAAGCACGTATTGTTGCTGCGACTCATCAGGATCTTAAATCTAAAGTGGAGGAAGGCAGTTTCAGAAAAGATCTCTATTTTCGACTCTGTACTCACCATGTAGAGGTGCCCGCATTAAGAGAACGAAAAGATGATATTCCTTTGCTTTTCAAGCACTTTTTGACGCAAGCATCCGATGAGATGCATAAAACCGTACCCGCTTATCCTAAAGAATTACCAGTGCTGTTGTCTACCTACCATTTCCCCGGCAATGTACGTGAACTACAGGCTTTGATTTATGACGCCGTCAGCCAGCATAAGAGCCACACATTGTCGATGGTGGTTTTTCGAAGAGTGATAGACCACTCTTATCATGATCTTGATTCGATTGAGTTTGATAGTGGCTTATTTGAACCGACGAAACCGTTACCGACGCTGCAAGAATTAAGTGAAATACTCATCATCGCGGCGATGGAACGGTCTAACGGGAATCAATCGCTCGCCTCTCGTATGCTTGGTATTTCTCAACCTGCTTTGAGTAAACGCCTTAAAAAAAGCCAAGAAAAATAACTTATCTGCATCCGACTATGAATGAATTATGCAGGCTAATCTCACTATACCCCCCTTTATTTGAGGTTTAGTTGATAACCACACCCTTATAACAAAAGTTATATTATGTCTTTTGTTATAAAAGTGCATCTATTTGTTATTTTTATGGTTTTTATAGGAGTTATGTTTTTATATAACTTAAGTTATACCCATTTAATAATTCATCTTTCCATTAATTGGCTAATTATCAATAGGTTATCTTTTTAGCCAACTCTGGCACTGTGATTGCAAGTTAATAACTGGGTTATTGTATCTATTGAGAAATAGAGTGCGCAGTAAACATATTTAAATAGGACAATTAAAGGAAATAATTATGGAAAGAAAGGATGCAACACCACAGGCAAGTGGTGGCTTTTGGAGTAAAATGGAACTATGGAAAAAAATCGTAATAGGCATGATTGCAGGTGTGATTGTCGGTGCGATAATGGGACCAGATGCTGAGGTATTAAAACCCATCGGGACTCTATTTATCAATGCAATCAAAATGCTGATTGTACCGTTGATTTTCTGTTCTTTGATCGTTGGTGTTACATCAATGCAAGACTCCCGCAAAATGGGACGAATTGGTGCTAAGGCGATTATTCTCTATTTAGGCACAACAGCAATTGCTATCACTATTGGTCTTGGACTCGCTGCAATTTTGACTCCGGGTGAAGGGCTAAATATGGTGGCACAAGATTCAACAACGATGGGCAAAGATGCGCCTCCTCTGGTACAAACTTTATTAAACATTATCCCTAAAAATCCAGTGGGAGCTTTGGCCGCCGGCAACATCCTTCAAATCATTGTATTTGCACTCGGTTTAGGCATCTCGTTAACGCTAATCGGCGAGAAAGCGAAACCCGCTATCGCTGTTTTTGAAAGCCTAGCAGAAGCTATGTACAAATTGACTGAACTTGTTATGAAGCTTGCACCATATGGTGTATTTGGCTTAATGGCTTGGGTTGCGGGTAAATATGGTATTGATATATTGTTACCGCTTATCAAGGTTATCGCTGTTGCGTACTTAGGTAGTCTTATACACGTATTAGTGTTTTACACTGGCATAATCAGCTTTGTTGGTCGACTAAGCCCTATCCGTTACATCAAAGCATTGACCAATCCGGCAGCTGTTGCATTTACGACAACAAGTAGTTCGGGCACACTTCCAGCTACATTGAAAGCTAGTCGTGAAGAGCTTGGTGTTTCTAAAGGTGTTGCAAGTTTTGTATTGCCACTTGGTGCCACTATCAACATGGATGGCACGGCGCTTTATCAAGGTGTTTGTGCTCTGTTTATTGCCCAAGCATTTGGTATTGACCTTGAAATGTCTGACTATGTGTTGATTATCTTGACCTCGACATTAGCCTCAATTGGTACAGCAGGTGTTCCTGGTGCCGGTCTTATCATGCTATCGCTTGTTCTAACTACCGTTGGTCTTCCTATTGAAGGATTGGCCATTGTTGCTGGTATCGACCGTATCCTAGATATGGCACGTACCACTGTGAACGTTTGTGGCGATATGATGGTATCTGTCTTGATCGCGAAAAGTGAAGGCGAGTTAGACGAATCTATCTATAATGCTGAAACGAGCAGCGTCGGATCAGAAACAGAAACCGTGTAAACCTTTACCTATAATAGAAAGCAGATTGGTGCAGGCCAATCTGCTTTTTTACGTTATATCCCCGCCAAACCGATGTTCCACCTCAGTTTATCTTCGTGTTACTTGCACACTTGTAATTAATTTGTATCTAAAATGTTAATTTTGTAATGTATACTATCAGTTAGGACGACTATGGAGAGTTCGACCTATCTATTCTAGTGTTATGAATGTGATGCACTGCCAGCCTGTTTTTTATGACAAGGAAAAGTTATGTCCAAACGCTTCGTTTTTTTACTGTTGCTTCTCCCGTATTTATGTCTTTCTATAGCCAATGCAAACTGGCTTGAAGATTTACATGATGGAGGTGTTTTATCTGCAGAGAAAGCCATAAAAAGTGGCGCTGATGTAAACGCGTACAGTGAAGAGTTTGGCGCCTATCCTATCCATGTTGCACTGTACTCTGAAAGCCTCGACGCCTTAGAGATGGTTGCGCATTACGGTGCAGACCTTGAAACAGAGAATGAAGATGGTCAAACCGTTATGATGCTTGCGCTTGAGTTTGGTGATCTAAATATCGTCAAGTTGTTGCAAAGTCTGGGGGCGAAGCTTGATGTCGATTCAGGTAGTGGTGAATCACCACTTTATTATGCTGTGCTTTCAGGTAATGCTGATTTGGTTTCCTGGCTCATTCAACAAGGATATGATGTTAATAAAAGCAGTGCATTGAACTGGAATGTATTGGATAGCCTAACCGCAATGGAGGACGAATATCCGGATCCGTTATTGGCGAAAACATTAGTAGCCGCAGGGCTTGATTCAAAACTGCGTTCGAATGAGGGGTATTCACTGCTGCATTGGGCGGTTCTTTATGAACAAAATAACCTTGTTGAGCAGTTGATCGAGCAAGGCTATGACCCGTTAGAATTGACCTATGAGGATGAAACTGCCTATGAGTTTGCGCTTTACAGTGACAGCGATGAAACCAGTCTGATCCTGTATCAGGATATTCAATCGCGGTTAAATAATGCAGAGAGCAACCTAACTCAAGATCAGATACGCACATTAAAGAACGAACGATTGAGACTTGCGATCAGCATTAACGAAGAAGAGGCATTTAGACACTATTTTACCAAAAAAGATCTTGAATATAGAAGTGCCGACAATTCAAGTCTACTTCATTATGCCGTGATCTTTCACCGTGTTGAAATTACCCAGTTTTTACTCGAACAAGGGGCCGATTTACAGGCAACGAACCATTACGATGATACCCCTTATGCCGCCTCAAGATACGATGAAGATAACCTTGTCGTGCCTGTCA
The DNA here is from genome assembly GCF_042465995.1 of Vibrio frigidus. Classification (NCBI taxonomy): domain Bacteria; kingdom Pseudomonadati; phylum Pseudomonadota; class Gammaproteobacteria; order Vibrionales; family Vibrionaceae; genus Vibrio; species Vibrio frigidus. The sequence goes on from NZ_JBCDMC010000009.1 coordinate 58,699, forward strand.
TAGTGAAGGCTATTGGTGAAAATGGTCCTAAAAAACTTAGAGTACAGCTCGCGGAAGAGTATTTATACGATGGACAGGTTGAACGATTTTTAGTCTTAAGGCCGTATCTTACACCGGATGAAATGAGTCTATTGGGCTTTGAAATACTGTTCAGTGACACAGAAGAGGGCCTCACTGTTTGGTTAGAATATGCGGTCAAAGAAGATGACGTGATGCTCTCAAAACTATACCCGCTTGTGCCAGCGACTTATCAAGATGGTGAATTCCTTTCTTATCTATCTATTATCCAAGCCAACAATAAGCCTATTCCTAGCGATACTCAAATACCTATGTTGACTCGATTGCTTGAGGTGGATACAGAGCTAAATCTTGAACAGACGGCGACATATAATGCCACATTGGCAGAAGTTACAGAAAACACCCAACAACTTATTGACAATGGACATGCAGACGAAATAGTCAGTGTTTATATTCGCTATCAAGACTATAAATCCGCGTTACAATTGCTTGATCGTTTTACCCCTGTATCTCCACAGCAGCATATAGAGAGTGTATTTGATAATTTTCCAGAAGAAACAGGTGCGTTAGTCGAAGATTTGGTCTTGAAGTTGATGGGGCTTGGCGCTGATCCGACATTTAAAAATAGCCTAGGAGACCCGTTATTTTTAGATTCTGTCGGGGTTATTTCACAGCCATTATTTGATCAGATTATAAAAGGTAAAGATCTCAATGAAATGGGGTCTAATGCTGGAGTAATGCTACTCACTGCCATGATAAATAGTGCGCCTAAACGGGCTGAAGCTTTGTTAAAAAAAGGTCGGTTTCGCTACCAAGAAGAATGGAACGGATTACTAAGATTAGCCTATAACCAGGGTGACCTAGCGCTTTGTTATGCGTTGTGGTCGAAAGGAGCTTACACACAATCGATGGATAGTGAAGGACATTTTCTTATCACTAATGTTTATCAGAGTTGGTATCAAGAACCTTATAAACAGGCCATACCATTTACGGATTGGCTATCAACGAGCCGTGAATCCATCGATGTTTTAGTCAACCAAAAAGATATGTCTGGGAACCGCTTCCTGGATTATTTAATTGCAGAAAATGATAAAGAAAATATCAGGTGGCTGTTTGAACACGGTTTAGTGGTTAATGATGCGACGCTTTCTTCTTTTGCGCTGTCAAAAAATATCGAATTAGTCGCTTCAGTAATAGAAAAACTTGGCGATGAGAAACAGACCTCGCTGTTTCATTTGGCGATACAACACCGCAATGAACCTTTAATCGCTTACTTTCTAAACGCAGGATTCGACCCACTCAAGCAAAATCAAAAGAAACAAACGGGTTTTGAGATTGCAATGTACGCGGCTAACCAACCTATTTTAAACCTCTTGATGGATCACTACCCTGAGCCATCAATCAAATATTCCCCAAGCGATTCTTACTTTGACAGTGATTTAATACGGTACTGGTCATGGCTCTCAAATACGGGTCAAACGAGTACGCTACAGAGTCATCTAGAAAAGCACCTACTTAACGGTCAGCCACACCCGTTTGCCAGACACATATGGTTAACGGTTGCCATGCGACAAAACACGTTAGATAAGGACGATTTCACAATCTCTGACCCTCTGAAAGCCGCCATGGGGAAAGGGTTTGAAGCGGAACGCCTAGCAAATTTAGGTGAACGTGATGAGGCGATTGAACAGTATCTTTTGGTAGAACCAACGGAACACGATCTGTGGCTTGTCCATGAAATTGCCGATCTTTATATTAACGCGGACGAGCAAAAAAAATCGTGGGATGTATTAGAAACGGGTATAAAGCTTTCACCAAACTTTTGGCAATTCAGTTGGCGCTATTTCAGTAGCAGTTGGCTCAATAATGAAACCTTTAGAGCTCGAGCACAGAAATTAGTGGATAGTCCGCAGTTGAAAGGCTCGCTATTTAGTCAATATGGGCAAGCTGTACTTTCTGCGAGATCGATTAATCCTATTGACCTACAAGAGCTTAAAGATAAGTGGTATCAGAAAACGCACGACGCTAGGCTCCTTACTTCTATGGGGTATTTATATTCTACTGGTGGTTATTTAGTGGAGGCGAAAGCGGCATTTGAACAGGCCGTGATGAGTTACCCTTTCTATAGCAACTGGGGCAAGTATGTCGAAATTATCGCAAAAACAGGGGATTACGCTTTAGTTGAAAACCAAAATGCATTGAAGGCAAATTGGTATGACGAAGAGCAAGAGAGCCGATTGGTTCGACAGCAACGCTACAATGGACAAGCCTTTTTGAACGCTGGAGATAAAGGCAAAGCGCATCAAGTTTATAATGCGTTAGTTGATGAAAATTCACTTTTTTTGGGCTATTACCTTGCCGAGCTTGAACGCTCTGATGATAGACATCTTCAAGCAATTAAAGCACTAGAGCCTCTTATCGGTAATGACGATTTTGATGCAAGTGACTGGAAGAACATCGTTAAAAGTTACAGTGAAATAGGGGAAACCGCTCGTGCGATTGAACGGTTTGAACAAGCACTAGTAACCATCCCATATCCGACTATTTCCCTATATCTAGAAGGTCTAGATCTATACAAATCCGCTCAAATGACGGCAAAGTATGAGCGACTTCTCACCCAATCGCTTGAGATCTATCCTCGTTCTATTGGATTACATAAAGAATCCATTCTGGCCTTTTTAAATAAGAAACAATATATAGAAGCGGTCGATCAAGGTCTGAGCCTGATCAATCAGTGGCCTGAAGACAGCGGTGTTATGAAGACGTTTTATCAAGCACTGGTATCGGCCCATGATGCGAAAATCGCACAGCAGCGTTTTTTTGATAGGGCAAAGGAGCAGCCATGGAACCACGCTTTGTGGCGCTTTGTCGCATCTAAATCCGACAAACCCGATTTGGTTTGGCAACAATTACAGGCAAACCCAGCTTACGCCACATCAGCCTTGCGTAAAAGGATGGATATTGCGACAGGCAATAAAGACTATGAGTTAGCTAGCCAACTTCTTGCTCAGATACCCGATGTTGAAGGGACATTGAATGAGTCGTTAGAACTGCAACTGTCTAAGATTTGGTTGGTTGCACAAAAGAGCCGAGAGACCAGATTGTCCAACGATGAACTAAATCGTTACTTGTCAGAATGGGACCAATACCGCGACAATTTTGCAAGCCTCAGTAATTACTACTATTACAAACGCGATTTACTGTATTCAATGGGCCGAATTCAAGAAGCCGCAGATGTTATGAAGCAGTACAGTGAACTGAATAAAGATAGCACCAAGATATATCATCAACTGGCGGCTCGATATTCCGAGCCACTTACCTCACAAGATGTATACGGTTATGGTTATCGTATGATCCAGCGAAACCCTTATAGTGCTTCACATATTTCATCGTTTGTTAATCGTGCGCTTTATTGGGGACAGGGTTCCGCGGTTATTGCATTGCAGGTTATCGAAGAGGCGAAACAGCGGGGTGTTTTTCTAAACAAAAAATGGGAAGAAAAAGCACTCAGTGATCTGGGAGACAACCTAGCTGGATTTCTTGGTTATCGACACGACACCGCTATTTCAAATTCACTGCGTTATATTGGTTGGTTTGATATGGCACGGGAATCGGCATTAGAAGAAAAAGGAAATCAGGTCCGATATCGATTTGAAGGAGACCAACCGGAAGTTGAGATCATATTGCCTAGTGGAGAAGTGCTTGTTCGTCGAGACGATGCAACAAAAGGTAAGATGGTTTTTCTTGGACGTGGGGCAACGTTCATCAAAGCGGAATACAACAAAAATGGTAGCTTAACTCAAGTCGAAGATTCATCTGGTGAGGCGGTAAGCCTTCATTATGATGTTCATGAAAACATAATCAAAATGGTTTCATCTGTTGCTTCGTTGCAGCTTCAATACAATAAACGAGGGAAGCCAATTGAAATTGAACTGTTAGGGTTAGGAAAACTGACCATTACCTATGACAATAATAATGAAATACTGAATGTAAACAGTGTAGGTGAAGGCAATAATTTAGCCTTGAATATTACTCAATCGTTTCAAAAACTCACTTCATTAACAAAATCGCTCGGTGATGCTGCAAACAATTTTGAACTGCCTGACATTAGTGTTCAGGATGAAATGCAAGAGCAGTTGTACAACCGATACCAAGAAACGCCGAGTGGTTCTGAGCAAGAAAGAAGAGCCGCTCTAGATTATGCGTTGTATCTATTTGAACACAGTGATTTAAACCAAGACAATGTTGATAAAATAACCAATCTAATGGAAGGTATCTTTCAAGCATCCGTCGATACTGGTAATACAAATGTGGCTACGGGTGAAGCCATTGTTTTGTGGCATAAGCTCAAGAGCAAAATCCGACCATACGGTGTACCCAAGAGTGATTATCAATTAAGTCAGCAGATGAAGCTTTGGATGCTGGCAAACCGTGATAAAGAAAATGAGTTGAGTGGTCTTAATGAAACACTGAGTAATATCAAAGTTACTGAACTAAAAACACAAAATTGGATGGAAGGAAATGCGCTGAGTAATTCAGGGTATTGGTATCGAGAAGCATTACCTGAGTTATTGAGTATACCTTCTGATGCCTCTGATATTTCCAGTATGGTTTCTCTAGAAAATGGTGAGGTTCTGCTAGGCACATCCCAAGGTTTGTTGCTTCGTAGACACAATTTTTGGAGTTGGTTTGTCTATGAAGGCATCGCCCAAAAATTTATTCGAACAGGAGAGCAACCCGATGCCTCTCCTCGTACCCACATTAATGACCTTAAAGTGTCGGCAGATGGCGTGATTTGGGTTGCGACAAATGGCGGTTTATTTGCCATTGAAAAAGAGGATGCGGTAAGGCGCTGGAGTGGGGTAAATGATGGTATGCCTGACGCTTCTGTCGCTCATATCCAGACGAGTGCCAATACCGTTTGGGTTGCGATTAAAAATCAGATTTTCAGTATTGAACGCGCCAGCCACGTGGTTGCTTTTGAGGCAGAATATTCATCCCAGATAGATGCATTGCAAAGGCTACCAGATGGAAACTGGTTAGTTCACTCCGCAGACTCCCTTGCCTTGTTGCAGGGCAACAACAGTCAATCCGAAGAAGACAAAGCAGAAAAGACGCTAGCGAATGGTGTGGAGCATTTTCTTTGGCAGCAAAATAAAGGTCAACTATGGTGGTGGAATGGCTCGGTATTAACTCAGGCGCGATACCAACGAGGTCAGTTTGATGAGGCATCGGTTATCGCTGACAAATCGCTACTACCAATGAGCAAAAAAATTCATGGCTTACAATGGCTTGAGATCCCGACTCTGGGTAGAAAGCCTGTAGTGTTGACCGATCAGGGAATGGCGATCTGGCATCAAGATAGTTTCAACATGTTGTCGTTACCCTACGAAGAATTAAGAGGCGGATTAGACATTGGCCCATTGGCTGTGGTCTCTTCGCAGCAAGATTGGACGCTTGTTACGGAGGAAGCGGTTTATCAATTTACGCCGTCGAGAAGCCAACGATTTAACGACGTGGGAAAGGTGCGTGACTTACTCTATATTCCCGAAATGGGCAGGACTTTTGCGGCCAATGGGCGCGACATCATGACCTTCTATGAAGGTGACGACGGTCAGCTCGAATACGATTATTTTGCCAGTTTAAATGCTCGGATTTTAAGGCGTGATAGTGCTGGCAACATGATTACTCACTCAGGAAGTAGGGTGATAAGAGTGAATAGCCTCACGGAAGAATACGAGGAGCTATTCACTGCATCAAGCGATGATGAGTCTGGTCGTATCGCCGACATCTATGTAGACAAGGATGATTCGATTTGGGTTGCGGCTGGTGCGGATCTTTTCCACTGGCAAGACGGTACATTGGCGCGATTCAATTATTATGTCGACCCTGTTGCATTCCCAGCTCGAAGCAATATGTTGGCGCGTGTATTCAGGGATGTTCGAGGTACACTTTATGTGGTCGCTTCCGATGAAGGGCATCTGAATTATAAAGGCGTTAGCTTAGCGGGTGGGCTATTAGAGTTAACCGAATCCGGCTTTACGCGAGTGAGTCTAAAAGAGAAACCAACGTGGTTTGCAACCGCTTATACGCCGATCAGTGATAATACAGCCATCATTTCTACAACAGGCAGTTTTGCTCTGGATAGAGAAGGAGAATGGTCTTCTTACAGAAGCGCAGGTGACGTTAGCTATAAAGAAATGTCGGAACAGATCAAAATGCTCTACTTGGGCGGAGCGGGCGCCAAATTACCTAGCGATAAAGCGTGGTTATTTCCGTCGGCTGCTGGTGTCGTCATTTACTATCAAGGCCAATGGCTATATCCAGATAGATTGAATCAATTGTTGCCGGATGACCAAAAATTGGGTCAGTATGGAGCACGGGTGATCCACGCCATCTCTATTGATGACAAAGGGAGAGTTTTTGTTGGAACGGACAGAGGCGTGTTGCTATACAAAGCGGGTAACTTAGCCTCGCTTCTTAGCGACCATAACCGTGGACAACAGGCTTTTGTTAGTCAAAATAATGAGATACAAAGCGAGCTGAATCACCTCTTTCTCGATAACATTCCAGAAGGCAGTGAGCAGGGCGAGTTGATTGCCGATTATCAGAAATTACAAGCTCGTCTCGAACAATTAGAGAACCAGCTAGAAGAAGATACATTGAAGGCAGAGCCGACCACATTGGAGACCAAAACCGCGAACAGTGAATTTACCTCTGTTGATAAGAAGAAACTGCAAAAAAGCATCAAAAAAGAGCAACGAAAAAGGCAACGATTACTCGCAAACTTAGAACGAGATCATCCAGCGCTTTTCCAAATGCTTCGGCTTGATCCTCGTGAAATAGGTTCAATGCATGAGCGGTTGGATGAAAACCAAGTGCTGCTTCAGTTTATACCGTCGCCGGATAAGTTGCTGACGCAAGTGGTTACACAAGAGGGTGTTCGTATCATCGAAATTGATGTGTCGGATCAAGAACTAAACCGCCATGTAGATAATGCCATTATCGGTTTGCGTCAAGGAGCCTTTACGCTTGATACGATAAATGTGGCCACCAATATTGAGGTTCTTGTTAAGCAAAGAGGCTTTATAAAATCCGCACCGAAAACGAGTACGGGTGTAAATCAGAGTTTGGCTTGGCTTTACGACAAACTGTTAAGACCGGTAGAAGCCGACATGAAAGGCAAGGACCAAGTCTACGTCACGCCAGTTGGTAAGCTAAATTATCTGCCTTTTGGTTCTCTAATTAAAACTCAGGAACCTACCCTAGAGTATGCAATAGAGAAATACAATATCGGAGTACTACCGTCACTTTATCATTTCAATCTGGTCATGAATGACGAAGCGTCGTTGAGCGATACGGCGTTATTTATTGCTGACCCAGATGGGTCGCTACCCGGAGCGAAACAAGAGGTAGAGAACATAGCGTTACTCTACAAAGATAACGCGGTGGTGTTGCAAGGAGATGAAGCAAGCTTAGAGGATCTAGAAGAGATATCCATGGACAGCCGAGTGATTCATTTTGCTACTCATGGGATACTGGACTCTGAAAGCGCAGCCGATAGCTACCTTATTATGGCGAATGACGAACAACTGGGTGTTATCGATATTTCTGTAATGGATTTGTCTGAAACTGACATCGTTGTATTGTCTGCATGCGAATCGGGTATTGGTACCAAAGGGCTTGAGTACGCTTCCTTGGCAAGGGCTTTTGCCCATGCAAAAGTGCCTTCTATTGTGGCGAGCTACTGGCAAGTGAACGATGAGGCAACGTCAGAATTGATGCAGATCTTCTACAAAGAAATTCAAGACCCAGAGATCAACCTGTTTGCGGCTATGGCAAATGCACAACGAGCAATGATTAGCCGTGGTGGCGTTTTAGCCAATCCGTCTGCGTGGGCAAGCTTTAGCGTATTTGGTAAGCCTTGATACTCGAGAAAGAGGCAGCCAGACGGGATGCACAACAGCAATACCAGTTGATATCATGCCCTTACATGATGCCAAATCAATCGCTTTGTTTAAAATTAAAGCAACCGATTGAGTTTTATTGAATTTATCGTGGTTTGGGCTTCCATTTTCTGTTCGCTGTGGCATTATAACCCCCTCAACGATGTGCGTGCATCGTATAATGGCTATTACCTCAGCCTTCCAAGCTGATGATGTGGGTTCGATTCCCACTGCACGCTCCAAGTTGTCTCTTCTTGTTCTACCAATCCCAATTATTTGAAAATTAACCACTTTGTTGTGGGTTTTTGTGTGTCTGTTATCTGTACAATTTTGGTTTTTATCATCTTAATATGGACCCGGTGAGTACTGTCAAGTTAACCGGTGCTATGGCAGTATTCCAAGATGAGCTTATATAAGAGATATTGATTTCCCCTCTGATATTTTCAACATGTCGTGCCGAATTTTAAAAAAAATTGAAGAACGGATGCCTTTGTTACATCGCGTAATATCATCGCTAGTTAAGAGATAATTTACGGGGAAACTGACCTTCAGTTTAGTTAAGTTGACAGTATCTACAAAAGGTAAAAAATGATGTCGATGAATAAATTTCCCAGAAAGATCTCCCAAACACCTACTTAGACGAAACGTCTTTTTAAGCACATGGTTGACAATATCAACCATTAATATTATAGTTGATATTGTCAACTTGTTTGGCGATTTTGTTTAAATCTGGAGAATAAGATGAATGTACAGCTTACTATGTCTGACTCAGTAATCGAGTCAAAGAAGACACCATTGTTTCATAAAATTTTAGTTGTTTCCGTAATGATGGTGTTAATGGGAGGAACACTGACGGGTGTTATGACTTATATGAATGCAGGTTATAGCTCGACTTTTTTCTTTAATTGGTTACGCTCATTTTTGACTGCAGCGGTTGTTGTGATGCCTGCTGGTTTTTTTATAATGGTATTAATGACCAAATTAACTGAAGCCGTGTTACCCAACCTTGACGAGAAAGGTCGTAACATTGCTGTTGGATTCATGATGGCTTTAATCATGGAGTCAGGGATGGCATTTGTTACCACACTTAATAATATAGGTCTAAGTAATTTCGATACCTTTCTATCCGCTTGGCTTCACGCAGTATTGGGAGCACTTCCTGTTGCGTTAGTCCTTATGACTTTTGTTTCCATTACGATCAAACCAAAAGTTGAAAAACTCTTGAGAAGCTAACGATATTGCGTTTAGTCGATTGATCCAGTTTGAACAATGATGGCTCCATCATACACAGAAGGTAAGAGTTTATGATCCCTAAAATTAGAAAAGATAGATGCTATCGAATTACTGTAGAAGAAGTGAACAGTGATCATGAAACAATAGAAACTCTACAACTTGAATTGGAAGACCGAGAAAATTTATTCAAGGTTGTCGAAACCCTTAAAAAATCTAGTGGGCTTGAAGAAAATGAAGCGACTAAAATTGGAGTAGCACTACGTTTACTTGGTCCGGTTATGATAAAAAATGGAAAACACCCGTTATTTGTTAATTTTAGGCCTCACTTCAAAACGTTCATGCAGGACCTAAAAAGTACAGTTAAATCAGCGGGTAAAGAAGGCTGATACATTGAGTATGCTATATGATTTGAGGAGAGACGATGTGCTCTCTCTTGCCAAGGACATGTCTTGTGATTGGTAAGCTCGCCAAATTATACGAGTAGACAACTACATAGGTATTCAGAATAAGATGTAAATCCTACGTTTGAATTCGAGGAATTTAGAATGAAAATTGCAATTACCGCCGCAAGCGGTCGATTAGGTTCAGCGATAGTCGAGGCCACGGTAGCATTGACATCAAAAGAAAGCGTAATAGCACTTGCTCGTACACCTGAAAAAGCAAAACATCTAGGTGTAGAAGTAAGGCCGGGTGACTACAATAATATCGAACAACTTGAACAGTCATTGCAGAATGTGGATACACTTTTACTTATCTCTGGAATGGACGCTCCCGATAAACGAATTGGTCAGCACCGAAATGTGATTGAAGCGGCAAAAAAAACAGGAGTGAAGAAAATTGTATACACTAGTGTACAAGGAGCTGAAGAGAACACAGCGTTTTCACCAGTTATTCAGAGTAATCGACAAACTGAACAAGACGTTCGTGGATGTGGGCTAGAATGGGTCATTGGGCGTAATGGTATCTACATTGAACCGGACATAGAATTTATTGATAGCTATAAAATATCTGGTGGTATTTCTAACTGTGCAGGTGAAGGAAAATGTGGATACACCACTCGTTCTGAGCTCGGTTATGCTTATGCACGTATGCTTACTGAAGAAAAACACAATGGTCAAACTTATAACTTAAACGGCGAGGCAATCTCTCAAGCCCAACTAGCTAGTTATATGAACCAGGCTTTTGGCACTGATCTCATCTTCACATCGATGAGCATCGATGATTACCGCGAAGAACGTACTAGTGAATTAGGTGATTTCATTGGAACCGTTATCGCAGGCATCTATCAAGGTATTTTGGAAGGCGCCGCCGATAATCCAAGTAATTTTGAGCAAGCCGCTGGCCGCCCTCATATCCATTGGAATGATTACTTCAATAGTATCAAATCGAATTACATTTGTGTTACTTCGTCCGACCTAAATACTGAAACACAGCTAAAATAAACGGCATAATAAGGATACTGTCTAGTTAAATAATGCTATGGCAGTATTCCAAGATGAGCCTATAGAAAAGACATTGATTTTCCTCTGATATTTTTCTACATGCCGTGTGGTTGTATTACCGTTTTAACCTGAATTTTCGAGATGTATAAGAGCTTTAAGCTGAATGAGGCATTACCGTTAGTTACGAAACTATTCGGTATTGGTGTAATAAATTTGGGTGTTATAGTAAGCGTTTGAAGAAAAATACTGGTCAGTTCGGCGATATCTGGTTCATTGATGAAGTGTTTGTCAATATTCGAAGTGAGAGTCACCAAGATCACGTGCTAGCCCCTTTGTAAACTCTATCAGTGCCGACTTACTGAGACTATATAGACTGGCTCCCGGCATAGACACATGTTCAGCTAGGTTACTGCCGATTGAGATAATTCGATCACCTTCCCCTATATGAGCAGCCGCAGCTTGAGATGCAAAAAATACAGCTCGCACGTTAACATTGACTGTGTTATCAAAATCATTCAATGTCAGCAATTCAATGGGTTTCACGACAAAAATACCGGCATTGTTAACTAGGATATCAAGTTGACCAAACTCAGCGGCCGTTTTATCTACAGCCGCTCCATTCCTCTGCTGCCGCCAGTCACTAATGCTGCCTTGCCCTTTAATTTACTCATGTTGAATTCCTAGTTGTTGTAATGTCTTCTTTCAGAATAAACAAACGACAGCATAGAAATAGCATCTGCTAAATCACCACTCGCTTGCTTGATAAAACTATTTAATAATGTGTTATGCCTAACTGTAAATTCACGGCATAAATGAAGCTGTATTAATCAGGTTTTTTGTTACGTAATAAAATCAAGTTAGCTATTGGCGCAACTACATAAGAAATAATAGGTACAATGATCCCAACAGATGCGATTACATTGACCCACTTATTGTCGGGTAGAAATAACTTGAGAAAGTCAGGAATAAAATAAACTAAAGGTACTAAGGTTAAAAATGTAATCAGTGTCATAACATGCTGATTACTCTGCGGGCAATTATTCATGCTGTACTCCTTATTTAAATCACCAATATGGCCAGAAAGATTCAAGTTTGTTGACTAATTACAAGCATGTGTAAATTTTTCTTAGCAATTATTACGGTATTTTGACTTCGGACAAGATCGCCCTCTTCAGCAGGATGCATACACTTTTCACCACTGACATGCGCTTCAGTAAATGTGCCTTTCCCGGTAATTACATAGGTTAGTTGTTCACCAGCTAACGCCATGCTTTTACCCGCTTGCAAATGAACAATGTCAATGACAGTAGTGCTTGCAAAGGTTTCTGATTGGGATTTGTCCCCACCATAAATTCTGGTCATTCCATCTAGCTTAGGTGTGTAAAATTTATAAGCTGCGCGCTGCCCTTTTACCTCTGGCAATGCCCACACCTGCAGCATTCTGTTTTTGCGTTTATCAGGGTTAATTTCGTTATGTTCAAAACCTTCCCCACCTGCCCGTTGTACCTGTACATCTCCCGCGGCCAGATCCTTACCGTGCTCCAGCGAACCTTCATGGCTGACTCGCCCTTTAATAATCACAGAAATAACATCAACCTCACTATGAGGGTGCATGCCGGACTCTCCCTTAGGTTGATATTGAGCATCCGCGAGATAAACCATGCAACCGAGTCCTTCCCACGTTTGCGGCTCTTTATGGCGGCCGAAAATACGGCTGTCAGTTACTAAACGGTGCTCTTTAATACCGGCAAAACCCCCTAATAATAATGAATCTCTTGATAAGATTTTCATGACTAACTCCGTTGAAGTATTTGTTTTCTTAGTTGATGAGGCCATCTTATGGAATATGTATTGTTTAATAAATAGTCTTAATTTAAAATGATAATTCCATTTACAACAACAATAGAGGTTCACTTTATGGCTGGTTCAATAGACTTAAATGAGATGATGTTGTTTATCGCCGTTGTTGATGCCGGCAGTTTTACCTTAGCGGCAGATCGTTTAAATATTCCTAAAGCAAATTTGAGCCGTAAAATTTCCCATCTAGAGCAGCGTTTAGGGGTAACTCTGCTAGACCGTACCACTCGTTCTCAGCATATTACTGAGGCAGGTAAACATTATTTAGCTCACTGTCGGCGCATTTATCAGGAGGTCGATTTAGCCGAAGCTTGTATTGAAAAAATATTGAATAAGGTTGAAGGCCATCTGCGTGTAAGCTCATCCGTAGGGCTGGGCCATGAAATTCTTAAACCCGTACTTGGGCAGTTCATGTTTCTATATCCCAATGTTACTCTGCAACTTGACCTGTTAAATCGCCGCGTTGATTTAATTGAAGAAGGGTTTGATCTGGTCATTCGTATCGGCAAGTTGGAAGATTCACGCTTAATAGCAAAGCGGTTAGGCACCATAACTCGTAATATTTATGTAAGCCCGAATTATTTAGCCCAGCATGGCCACATAGGATCACTCGAGCAACTGGGTAAATGTGATTTTTTAATGATGAGCAGTGCTCAATATTGCGGGTGTTTATTATTAGAATCGGGAGAAAAGCAGCACGTGTTTAATTTGGCACCTAAAATGATCGTGGATGATTATGTAATCCTAAAAGAAATGGTCGTAGAAGGTTTAGGCGCGGCAGTTATCCCGAATTATATGTGTCAGCAAGAGCAGGAAAATGGAACACTGGTGCAGATACTACCAGACTGGGGTATGCCGGCTGTCGATGTCTATGCCCTTTACCCCAAGCACAGGCTCAATATTCCCAAGATAAAAGTCTTTATGGACTTTATTCAGGCGGTATTTAATCAAAGACTGACAGGCTAAATATAAATTCACTTTCCTTTAATCCTCGTTAGTTACAGGTGAAATGATTAAGTAAATCTGGCTATGCTATTTTTTCTAGGTTGCTTAGCTTCGCGCGCTAAGATACTTCAATGAGAAAAATGCCACGTTCGCTGATTCCCGTTTACGAGCGTTAAAGAGCGAAATATGACGCTGGTAGGAATTCAATCGCACGTGCTGGCTTGAGATACTTTAACGGTTCTTCGTACAGTTCCAGCATTTCAAAACCTAAATAATTAATGGCTGTTTCAGATAAAAAAAGTACACCTAATGTAGTTAAATCATAGGATAATTAGGTAGTAGTACTTTCTCACAATGAAATAATTACTTAAAATAGGTGGGACCAATTCTGGAAGTGATTCTACAATAAATGATTTATGGTTGATGATGAAAAATATGCTTTAGGCCTTGATATCAAAGGGACTAAGGGATGCAAGGTCTCAAGTGGCGTAAACAATAGGTACAGTGTAATCCTTCCAAGCTGATGATGTGGGTTCGATTCCCACTGCACGCTCCAAGTTGTTCCTTCTGTTCTACCAATTCCAAGGTTTTGAAAATTAACCACTTTGTTGTGGTTTTTTGTGTGTCTGGAAGCTAACTAATGGTCCTCCAGAATAGTATTGTCAACTTATGTGCTAGCGACGATTAAAAGCTATAAAATCACCCTTAATCTAAATTTTTGATGAAACTAACCCGCGTCCATTCAGAAAAGGAGCGATCACGGGATCATCGATAATGTTTTGCTTGAATTAAATGACGGTCCTTCGATATCACTAAAGCCGAGCGTAAAACGATGATAAATCCAAACCGTATGGCTAATTATTTGGGTAGGAAAACGATAACCTGCATAGATATTTGAATTCTTCATCTGCAGATTATCGTATAATTGATAGAGCGGTTGTTCAGTTAACTATTGTGGTCTATGTCAGGTAAGCCATCAACATCAAGATGATGCTGGTGATTATCATCTTGTTGCTGATCATGATGTTTATCATCAGTTTGGTGTGTCAGTTCATCTGCCAAGTCGCCATCCATACCTGCCTCTAGGCCACTAGAAGCATCATCTTGTGCAAATAGGATATCCATATCATTGGGCAGATCATCATGGCCAGCCATAACAGGTTGTGAATGTTCTGGAAGTTCAATGCCTAATGCCTGTAAGTAAAGCGCAGCACCGGAGGCTGGTATTACTTGATCAATGCTATAATCAGACACTTGTATCGTTATGTCCGCGGTCTCTATGACAGGCTCTGGCTCATCATGTTGTGTTACAGGCGGAGCTGGACTTGCAGGAGAAGCGGTTGGGTTTGTATCACTATGCCCTGTGATATTCACCTCTATAGTATGGTCTGCCGTGCCGTCAGGAGATTGAATTGTAATAGTATCAGTAACAACATCTCCTGTATTTAAGGCATTGGTTGCTGGTAAGTTATTATCTAATTGATAAGTCCACGAGCCATCGGCCGCTAACGCTACGTGACCATAGGTGCCAACTATATTTGGGTCGGCGATAAATAGATTTTCACCGTGATCGGCATCCGCTAAGTTTAATGAACCAGTTAACGTCGAAGTCGCATCATCTTCGGTAAGACTTCCACTCGATGTAGAATGCACTACGCCGTTTATGGTGGCAGCGTCATTTGTACCTTTAACATGAACCGTAATGGTATCTGTTTTAACTAAAGCGCCATTGACATAACCAAAAATATTAAACGATTCTTGTACTACTTCACCACCTTTTAAAGCATTTATGGCGGAATTAGAATAATGTGCATCACCATCATGGTCAACGTGATAAATCCAAGTGCCACCTGTCGACATTTGTAAGAACCCATAGGTCCCTTGCATATGATTAGGACTAGCATCCGTGCCGTCTTGATGTTCGTGCCATACAATCGATTGATTAACGCCGCCACTGACTACATGAGTTTCTAGCTGACCATTAACACTATAATCAATGCCGGTCGCGCGGCCATCCTCTTTAACATCCCCGGTCATATCCGTTACGGTTAAGTGGAAATCATGAGAGGCTTGGCCACCGTTTGAATCTGTTGCAATGATTTTCACATCAAAGTCGCCATCGGCTGAATGTGGCGCTTTACCAGACAATGAGCCTGTGGCTGCATCAAATTTAAGCCATGAAGGTAGCGCACTGCCATCCCCCAAACTTGCTGATAACGAAAGGGTGTCTGAGTGATCAACATCCGTAAAGGCATTCGCTGGCAGTACTACACGAATGGAGGTGCCATCACTACTGTCATGTTGATTAATATCATCAATGTGATGGGCAACTGGTGCATCGTTTGTGCCTCTTATATTAACGACAATCTCTTGTTTCGTGCCATCACTGGCGGTAACGATTATTTTATCTTGAACGGACTCATGAGGATTAAGGTGTTGAACTTTCGTTTGATCAATTTCATAGGTCCATTGATTATTGACCATGGAAAAATGGCCGTAAGCATTGGTACCGCTAATATCATGGAAATCTGCAATTGTTGGGTTTTGCCCGGTATCGACATCGACAATATTAAGCGTGCCATGTGCAGACACATTATCGCCAATATTCGCCTCTTTGAGATTGGCAGAAATATCGCCTTTAAACTCAGCTTTGGTATCGCTACCGGTAAGGTTAACGGTGACCTGATGCGTAACGCCATCGGAGGTATTAAAGGTAAAGGTTTCTTTGGCTGTTGCGCCATCCGCTAGTGCGACTGCTTTATCGCTAGCGACAAACGACCAATGGCCATTGTGCATCGAAAAGGTTCCGTAACCGCCATCACCTATACTATCGGTTACGTCAATAAAGGTTGCAGGTGCGCTATCTGGGTCAGTAATGAGTAAATCACCCTCGACACGGTCGCCACCGTTATAGGACGCAGTGGCATGATCGGTATTACGGGTAAAGGTCATATAACCGTTGTGACCGTAATTGGGGTCTCCCATATTCATGACCCATTGTGTTGTTTCAACGCGCATACCATGGGCAGCACCTCCCGCTATACCTGCACCTGTTATTGCATACCAGCGCCCTGCATGGGGGTCATTAGGTACAACATCAGGGAAGTTGAAAGTGCCATCAACATTACCTAACCATGCACCTTTGGCAACGGTTAAGTCTGCATGCGTATTGGCAGCACTGCCTTCTGTAATAGCCAATGTAGAAACACCACTAACCGTAGAAATATCATCGACTGGCGTAACTTCGAAATTACCTATTTTAGGAAAAGAATCGGTATGCCCGTCATTAACGGTAAAGCCAAATTGAACACCACCATTATAATCTTGAGCGGGAACAAAGGTTAATTTACTGATATCAGCCGGTAGCACATCTAAAGGAATGGTTAGTGGATGACCGTCATATTCAAAATGGCCCTTATACGGATCTGGCAGTGCGGTAATTGTTATATGGTCAAGCTGATCGCCGTGATCTTTATCGATAAAAGCAAAATCTTTAGCCGTAAAGTGTTGCGTAGTATCTTCATCAATCGAGTGAATATGCTGTGCAAGTGAAGACACTACCGTCGGTCTGTCGTTAGTACCTGTAATAGTAATAATTAAATCTTTTTGATCCGTTTCGCCAGCCGCATCTGTTACCGTGACAGCAACGCTAACTTGTTCGGTTTTACCTAATGCTAAATGATCGTAACCTGCATCGGTAGCGTCAAATTTATAACTACCATTGGCATTCAGTGTAAAGCCTGCAATATGCTGCCCTGTCGTGGGCGTAATCGCTGTGTAAGCGGCTGTATCTCCGGTATCCACATCTGTTACTGTGATTTGTCCTTTATGAGCGGTATGCCCAGCTTCAACAGCAGTAACAGCTGACGTTGCATCAATTACCGGTTGATCGTTGGTGCCGGTAACAGAAGCAGTAAGCACATGCGCTGTTCCATCAGCACTATGAACAGTAATAGTGTCTGTGCCTATTTCACCGGCTTTTAAATGTTGGACATCAGCGTTAGCACATTTGAATACCCAACGACCATCCGCATGTAATATAAATTGGCCCACGCCATTATCACCAGCTACCCAACTTCCCGTTGCTGCTGCACCGCTACCTGACGCAGTTCCCGTTGGAGTAAACAATGCTTCGCCTGCATCAGGGTCCTGTACATGCAATTGATGCTGATTGGTTTCAAGTGTTGTTCCACTAAATACATTATGATCCTCTATGAGCGTTGAATCACTATCAGTGCCACTGATAACAGCAGTATCCGGCGTATCGGTGATACTGCCACTTACATCGATGCTATGACTGTGGCCAGCGCTAGAGCTTGCGGTGATATGGGGTGTCACGCTACCCGAGAAGTCCTTTGGCAGCGTTATCTGCAAGCCGTTCGTTTCGCTTGGCGTAATTGTCCAGGTTTTGGTGATCGCATCATAGCTACCTGCGCTTAATGTCGCTCCTGCCGGTAGGCCAGAAACAGCGAAGGTTATCGCCGCGTGGGTATCCGCCGGATCAATAGCCGTTAAGTTAAGGTCGTACGGCCCCTGATCTTCAACGCCATGAATCGGTACTGCGGAGATAATGACATCGCCAGCATGCGCTGGATCGAGGATAATCGACGCCGATGATTCGCTATGAGCCGTCGTGCCATTGGCATTCTGAGTCACTGCATTCACGGTAATAATCGCGTTATGGTTAACACCCGTTGGAATGGTAACGTCTAGCGAGCCTAGCTTCCAATCTTTGATGTCTAGACCATCTTTCTGATCTGTCGCATCAATCGTATGCGTATGCGTTCCGTCGCTTACCGTGGTGCCAATAGGCAGACCTTGAAGGTGAACAGACTGCAGTGCATCGTCGGCATCGTGAGGTGTAACCGAAGCATTGATGGTTAAATGATGTGAGTCGTCGGCTAACTGTTGGCTGCCAAAGTTAGTGGCACTTTGGTGTCCACTATGATCAACTAGACTTCCTCCAGCTACTCCTAAGTCAATGATGACATCGGTTGCAGGAAGACCTAGTTCGCCCAGTGGGCCATGAGCAACCTGAGCAGCTGTGAGTGCCGTCTTTGAAACAGAGACATGATCGAACGTTGCAACCAGTGGCGTTATAGGAGGTACATTACCACCTTGAACGGTCGATCCCGCTTGCCAAATAATATGACCATTTTCATATCCGTTTGCATGAGTGCCATCTCCGAGAGATATCGGGTTACGCCCCCCGCCCACGGAGAGTTCAGTAGACCCTGCTCGATCTACAATAAATTTCGGTACCGCCGGATTACCACCACCGTAGGTAAAATCGGTAGGAAATTTATCTCCACCTGCTGAAAAACCGCTGTAGTGCTGATTCGAACCACTTCCTCCGAGTGTGTGAAGTGGCATACTTTCAGAGCTTGTGCCATCGGCGTAAGTTACTGGCTGGCCATTATCGAATATCGACGTGGTGGGCTTTTTACCGTTATCTTCATCGTTCTCAACAACCACGGTAAGTCGGTGTGGTTTGCCATCGGTAAGGTCAATGTGGGTTTCAACGGGATCCCTTCCTGCGATCCAAATAGTGACACTGTGCGGATTTGTGAGGGTTACTCCCCTCCCGCCCCAACCAGAGGTATCCGAGTAACGGTGAGTTTGGGCGCCAGTACTATCTTTAAGGTGCGTCCCGTATTGCGCGATCACATCACTATTGTGGTAAGAATCAGCCTTACCAGTAAGCGTTACACCTAATTCAATGCTCAGAGTGCATCCGTAAGGTCTGTCCGTTTTACCATCTGTATTGTGTAACGCATCGATGGACAAGTGATGACCAGAATCCGTCATCCAGCCTTTGTCGGACGAAACAGACAAGCTTATGTCCGCAGCGTCAGTCACCGATGCCACACTCACCGTCATGTGATTTGCGACATTGGCGTGCCCGTCGTTAACATTGTAGCTTAAGGCGATATCGCCCTTAAAATTGGTGTCAGGATGAAGCGTCCAGGTGCCATCGTGATTATCGGTTATCGTACCGTGACTGCCGTTAACACTTACGCTATTAATATCGAGCGCATCACCGTCAATATCACTACTGCCTGCAAGTAGCTGTGCTTTAGTAATAGTGATATCAGTGTCTTCGGCGGTTGTGTTGGTTGTTCCAACCACTGTTGTCGTGTCGTTCACGCTTGCCACTGTTAGTGTGCCGGTTGCCTCTGTTGAATCTACACTTCCATCATTAACGGTATATTTAAAATGTACATCGCCGTTAAAATTAGCCGTGGGTTTAAATGTTAAGTGGCTTATATCTGCATTATCAATGTCTTGGTTTGCCGTAATCGCTACTCCGTTGAGTAACAATATTCCCTCTGTAGGGTCAGGCAAATCGGTAATGGTGACATGCGCTAAGGTATCGCCGGTATCAATATCTGTAAATCCAAAATTACCCACGCTAAAGGTGTAATCAGTATCTTCTGTACCCGTTAGTGCAACCGTCGTGATTGTTGGGCCATCGTTGGTGCCATTTATGGTAATAGTAATGTCGTGGTGCGTGCCATCTTTACTTGTAATAGTAATGACATCTTGAAGGTGTTTACCTGCCCCAAGAGATTGGATTGCTTGTTGGGCATTATCTGCTCGATACCCCCAGTCTCCATTAGGACTTATATGGAGCGTTCCGTAGGTACCCTGTAAAGCCGTTTTATTATAACCGTGGAACTCAAAGCTGTTCTCTCCTGTATCAGGATCCACAACGCTAAGCGTCCCTGAAGCGGTAAGAAAACCAGTGCTATTTATATGTACATCTTCTTGAACTGCCCCGATATCTTGGCCACCAATAACAGCTCCATCATTAGTACCTGTTACCGTTAACGTAGCGGTTTGATGAACAAGTCCACCAGCGCCATCGGTGATCTCATAGCTAACCGTTATGTTTTCTGATGTACCAGCGGCTAAATGATTAAAAGTAGCATGACTTGGATCTATTGTTAAGGTATGACCATCACCGCCTAGCGTTACACCAGCAGGTAGGGTAGGGCTTAAGGCTCCACTGCCAACAGCATAAGTTACCGCTGCAATACTGAGTGCTGCATTATCGGGATCCGTTGCTCCTTGCAGTAAATCAACAGTCGCTGTTGTGCCGCCCTCGGTTTCAGTATCGGTAATAGCACTTGCTACAACCGGTGGCGCATTAACATGTAAGCTAACCGATTGCGTGGTTGACTCAGACTCACCACCCGATGTAGCCGTTGCCGTTACATTAAAATGTAAGTCGCCATGAAAATTGGGATCTTTCATGTCGAGTTTTAAATCGTTTAAATCGCTAGCATGCAGTACCCAATATTTGGCAACGCTATCATAGGTGCCGTGATTAAGCGTTGCAGTGTCTGGTAAGCCACTTATTTTAAGGGTTAATGTTTCAGCGTCGCCACCCGTATCAGTGAGCGCTGCTTGAAGGTTTAACGAAACTAATGAGCCTTGTTGCGCGGTTGCCGCACTGGCGCTTAACGTAGGCGCATCAACAGAGCCGTTGATGGTAATAATCACTTCACTGGTCGCAATTTCACCGTCTGCGGTTTTCGAGGTAACCGTAATATGCTCTTGTATGCTTTGATTAACACCTAAATGGTTAACATTAGCGTTATTATTATCGATGGTGTAATGATATTTCCCTGCTGCATCAATGGAGAAGTGTCCGTATTTCGTTGCGTGATCCGCTTGAGCCACAAAGACTGGATTATCACCATGATCAGCATCAGAGGTTCTAAGTTCGCCGTTGATAATTGTATGGGCTGTATCTTCTTTGATCTCAGCGGTTAAGCCTGCAGGGGTAATGTCAACAACGCCATTCGCCTTAATATCATAAATACGATCGGGTGACGATTGGCCTGCTGCATTTTCAATATGCAAGGTGTGCTGACCGTTTCCTAACGCGGCTGCTGCCACTTCCCAATGGCCGTGAGTATCAACTACGGCGGTGGTGATTGCATGCCCTTGATCGTCTTTAACCGTGATGGTTTCGCCAGCGGTGCCTTGACCTTTAATGATCGACGCACCCGGATGAAGGTTACTGTAGCTATGAAAATAAAGGTAATCATGCTCTGTACTACCGCCACCTGCACACACTCGGTTAACAATACCAATATGTTGAGTACCATCAGGAGCCTCAAAAACTGCGATACCACCAGTCCATGCGTTACCATGACCCGTTGCCCCGCCAGAGCCGGTATTAACCGCATCGGGAACGTGATTCGCTGCCCACCAACCATGACTATCAACCATACTATAACCACCCGCACCACTATGACCGGTGGTAATGGTTGCTTCATGTCCTGATTGAATCCAATTTTGATCACTGCCAGGTTTGTACAAGCCTACCAGTTTCATTCCAACCCCAACTTCAACTTGATCGGTTCCCCAACGTGCAGCGTTTTCTGCTTCACTTGGCGCCACATCAATATTTGCGCCGGTTGGTGCTGATACCATTTCAAAGTCATCAATTTTTAAGGTACTTGATGAGCCTGCCGGTGCTGCATGTGCGGATTCAATAATTGGTTTGTCATTAGTGCCTTTGATGACGATATCAACCACTTGTGTACTGCCATCACTGGCGGTAAACGTATGGTGATCGGTCACTTGATGTTTAGTCACATCATTATCGTTAGGGTCTAAATCTTGAATTTTGCTTTGATCAACGGTGTATTTCCATTGTCCATTAACCATAGCTATATGGCCGTAAGTCGTTGCTGTTGAAGCAACATCGGGGAATGTTGGCGTATCAGTAACATCTACATCAGTAATGGCTAAGTGACCTGTAGCAGTCGATACATCACCAATATTACCTTCGTTTAGCGCGCCAGAGGTATCACCACTAATAACCGATATATCATTAGTTGATGCTACGTTCAGTTGCATTGTGGCTGGGGCAGAATTTGCTGAACCATCGTTAACGGTATAGCCAAAATTAGCGACACCATTAAAGTTAGCTGTCGGTGTAAAAACAAGGTGACCAATATCAGCGGTGGTTACACTATCGCCCGCTGAAACTGTTGCGCCGTTGAGTGTTAATACACCCTCTAATGCATCAGGTAATGCGGTGATACTTATATGATCAAGTGCAGCACCTGCATCGACATCGGTAAAACCAAACTCATTAGCTGTGAATGTATGGGCAGTATCTTCTGTTCCTGCTAATACATGAGAGGTAACAGTAGGTATATCGTTAGTGCCCACGACATCAATGGTAATAATTTGTCTGTCGCCACCTAACGTCGTGACTTCGTATTGAACTTTCTCTACTTGACCAGCAGCAAGAGATTGTAGCGCGCTGTTCGGTACTGAATAACCCCAACTACCTGCACGATCTATACGTAAAAAACCACCAAATGGGTCGTGTAGAGCGTGTTCGCCAAACTGACTATAGCGAAAACCTGATTCCCCAGCATCAGGGTCGATCACATGTAAACTGCCATTAGCAAGTTCAGTCGTTACGCCTGCGTTACTTGTATGATGTTTACCATCTTCAGTGACTGAACCCGTAGTGTCGCCAGTGATGACAGCTTTGTCTGATACGGCAGAAAGTGTTGTTGTTGCACTCGTGTGAGTCACCCCGCCATGTGCATCTTTAACATCATAATTAAATTGTACTTGGCCGTTGTAATCTTTATCAGGTGTGAAAGTGAAGCTGCCATCTGTATTGATTGCGATTGAACCGTGATTAGCCCGTAAGTTTTCAATCGATAATTGTCCTACATCGTTTTTATCTACATCAACCGTATTTTGTAGAAGTTGTGTTAACGTCAGTATTTGAGCGGTATCCTCTATCCCAGAATTTAAGTGAACGTCAGAGGAACAATACGGTTTATCATTATCACCATGAATGGTGATAACAACATCATGAGCCGTACCATCTTTAGAATAAACGGTAATAGTATCCGTTAAGGATTGTCCATCGCCTAGTTGGTCAATCGCCGTTGCGGCGCTGGTGGTTGATGTACCTGTAGTAAAACCATTATGGCCAATGTCGACCATGTAATGCCATGTGCCGTCTTGATGGAGATTTATTCGCCCATATTGTCCTGCGTAATTATACCCGCCACCTTTTGTGTCAAATTGACTTTGACCTGTATCAGCATCAACAATCTCAATTTTACCATCAGCATAGAGTGCCTCGGAAGTTAAGCGACTTTTACCAAAATCTGGCGACATGTCATAATATTTTCCGGTGCCTTCATCGATACTGCCGGTTCTTATATCGGTAATGATCGGGTTATCGTTTGTACCGGTGACGCTAACAATTACCTGTTGAGTATCGCTGCCGCCATGGCCATCATTGATGGTCACATCAAAAGTGACATCTTTGATTTTACCCGCGGCTAGCGCTTGGAAATCAGTACCGGGTGTAAAGGTATATTCGCCAGTTGTTGCATCAATCGACACTGTCCCTTCACCTGCAGCCATATTAGATACTGTGAAACTGTGCGTGTCGGTTAGATCCACATCCGTAAATGTGGCTGTGCCTTTGACTGACAAGCCATCTTCGTTTGCCGCTAAGTTTGTCACAGCCAATGTCGGTGCATCATTGGTTCCCGTAACGGTAACCGTCACTTGCTCTGTATCCGTACCACCGTGACCATCATTAATGGTGACAATAAAACTCACATCTTTGGTTTCACCTGCAGCTAACGCTTGGAAATCTGTACCTGGCGTAAAAGTATACTCCCCTGTCTTTGAATCAATTGATACCGCGCCTTCACTATTAGGCATATTTGATACTGTGAAACTATGAGTATCCGTCGTATCAACATCAGTAAACAAGGCTGTGCCTTTCACTGATGTGCCATCTTCTTTGGCCGCTAAATCAGGTGTAGTGAGTGTCGTCGCATCATTGATGCCGTGAACGGTAATGACCATGTTTTTCGTGTCAGTCGCACCGCTTTGATCGGTTACGGTAATTGGGATAGTGATGGTCTGAGCTTGTCCTGCCGCTAAATGCTGATAAGCACTGTGGCTTGGATCGAAGCTGTAGCTGCCGTCAGTATGTAAGGTAAACCCATCAACAGTTGATGCGGTATAGGTTGCCGTTTCATGATCATCAATATCAGTTGTAGTGAACTTACCAGTGAGTGTTACATCATCTTCATTCGTACTTTGCGCACTGATTGCACTTAATATTGGTTTATCGTTGGTGCCGGTAACAGTGATTACTAACCCTTTTTGATCTGTGCCACCAGAGCCATCCGTCACGGTCACGGGTATAGTAATTTTCTGTGTATCACCATCAGCTAGATGTTCATAGGCCCCACTGGCGCCATTAATTGTATCGAAGGTGTAAGTGCCATCGTTATTTAGCGTGAACCCGGCCACGGTTGCCGTGGTCGTAAATGTTGAGGTATCACCGGTATCTGTATCGGTTGAGGTTATGCTACCCGTTGTTGCGCTTGCATTTTCTGTCGCTGTTGCCGCCGTTATAGTGGAGATGGTTGGGGCGTCATTTGTCCCATTAATGGTTACGCTAATATCATGCGTTGTGCCATCTGCACCTGAAATTGTGATGATATCTGTCAGTGAACTTGTTGTGCTACCGTTACCTGTACCGAGTGCTTGAACGTCTGGATTGTTATTATCGAGATGGTAAGTCCAACTGCCATCTGCCTTTAATGAAAGTGTACCGTGAGCCGCTTGAATTAGTACCGCTTGAAAGTGATCCTGTCCATCATCTTTGTCAGCGATAGTCAGTGTGCCACTCGCTTGCAGTATTGAATCTTCTTTGGTTATTCCTGAGTCAGTACCGGCAATAATTGATGCATCTTGGCTACCGTGAACAGTGATCACTAAATTATGGGTGTCGGTACCACCGTCTTGGTCGGTGACAGTCACCGGAATCGTTACCGTCTGCTCTTGGCCTGCTGCCAAATGCTGATAAGCACCGTGGCTTGAATCGAAAGTATAACTGCCATCACTGTTTAATACGAAACCATCAATCGTTGGCGAAGTATAGGTTGCGGTTTCATGATCATCGACATCTGTTGAGGTCAATTGCCCAGTGAGTTTAGCGCCGTCTTCATCAGTACTTTGTGCACTGATTGTACCTAATACGGGTTTATCATTGGTACCTATAACGGTAATGATCAGATCTTTTAGATCGCTATTACCTGCCGTATCGGTGACGGTTACAGGAATGGTGATTGTTTGGGTATCACCATCTGTTAAATGCTCGTAGGCGCTATTTGCACCGTTAACTGTATCGAAGGTGTAAGTGCCGTCAGTATTGAGTGTGAATCCAGCGACGGTTGCAGTGGTGGTAAAGGTGGATGTGTCGCCCAAATCTTTATCTGTTGAGGTAATCGTACCTGTTGTTGCCGTTGCACCCTCAATCGCTGTCGAAGCAGTAATAGTGGTAATGACTGGTTTATCGTCCGTACCATCAATCGTTACTGTCACTTTTTGTTCCGTTCCATCAATAGAATGTACTAACAACGTTTCAGTGAGTTGTTCTCCGGTTTTTAATCCTTGAACGGCAGTGCCTGCATTGTGAGCGGTATAAGACCAATGTCCGTTACTGTTAATCGACATTTCACCATATTGGCCTTGCAAGTGATCAGCGGTAAATTGTGATTGGCCAGCGTCTGGATCTGTTGCAATAAGTTGTCCATCAGCGTGCAGAATTGCGCCACTCATTAAGTCTTTATCTTCAGTCAAACTTGCAGTGGCAGTGCCGGTAATGACCGCTTTGTCATTAATACCATTTACCGTGATCGTCACTTGATGGGTACTGCCATCAGCGGATTGCACCGTAATAATATCTTGAGTCGTTGCACCTTGCTTGAGCGATTGAACCGTTGAGTTGCTATTGTCTAAATCATAACTCCAGTTACCATTTTCCTGAAGGTGTAAAGTGCCTAGCAAACCAATAATATCGCCACTAGAGAAATGTGATTCGCCCGCATCTAAGTCGTTAACCGTTAACTTACCTGATGTTTGCAATGTTAAATCTTCAGTGAGATTACCAATATCGATACCCGAAATGGTGGCGTTATCATCTGTTCCACCGATAGTGAGATCTAAGGTTTGAACCGTTCCATCGATGGTATGAATATCAATAGACTCATGCAGTGCACCTCCCGTCAGTAATTGTTGTACTACTGCTTGGCTATTATCAACTTGGTATTGCCAATGACCTTGTGAGTCCGTGGTTATAACACCGTACAAACCTTGTATGGTCTCTGCTTGTAAACCGCTTTCGCCTTGATCGGGGTCGACAATGTCCAACTTACCACTCACTTGTAACAACCCTTGCTGATCAACATTGGTATCTTCCGTTACATTGCCAGACAAGTCACCACTGATAAGCGCTTGGTCTTGCTTTCCTGTCACAGGAATATGCACTATAAATGTTGATCCGTCTGTTCGATACAAAGTAAAGGTATCGGTTCCTAATGTTTTATCGGTTAAGGCAATAAAAGGTTGGGACTGAGTATTAAGAGTGAATTGATATTGCCCAGATGAATCAACTTGTAATGTGCCATATTTACCAACAATAGATTCAACGACAAAAGTGATTGGCATAGGTGTTTGCGATAAATTGGAGTTGGTATGGGGAGCTTGTGTTCCTGTTGTTACTAAATTAACCGCAGGACTTATTAACGCGTTTTCTATTGAGGTATTAGTTGGTGATTTAGTTACTGGCATGTAAATAATAGAAGGGCTTGATGTCGCTGATAAATGGTGACCGGAATGTATCGGTGTCGTGGAAGTTTTAGGCGTAATGTTTTTATCGGTGGAAGATGCTTCTTCAACACTTATTTTATCTTGTAGTTGTTGTGCTATTTCGTTATTTTTTTCAGGAGTATTTGAAAGGGGCGTACTTTCATCATTTAACTTATCGTGCTTAATACCTTCAGTTTTCACTTTTTCTGTGTGTGAATTTTGCTGATTTTCATGTGCGTTAACATTAGGTAGTATCATCATAATTGAAGGTGCTAATGGCACGTTGATACTGACGCGAGAAAATAACTTATTACGTTTTCGCTTTAATTGTGTTGGTGTTTTTATTGTATTCTTGGCGTTTTTTTTAACCGATATTTTTTTACTGCCTTTTTCAAATTCCATTAATACTTCCTTACCAACACTGAATAATAAATAGAGTTTAGCTGAAATAAACTTTACAGCAATTAAACACGATATAAGTTAATGAAATTGTATCTTAGATTGGTATTGTCAAGTTAACAACGCATCAACCAATTGTGCGATAATCTGCGTTTTCGATATGTAGAAGAGCTTTAGGCTGAATGAGGCGTTACCGTAAGTTACGAAATTCTTCGATACTCTTGTTCAGAAAAGAAGAGACGGAAAAGCAGCAACGTGTTTTTTCAAATGCTGACTAATGTGCAATTAAGGTGTTAAATCTTGGAAAATGGTGACAGACAAACTCCGCAGTTAATATGTTGCTCATAGGGAGTTAGTTCCCAGTTCGAAAGCAGGCCCACGCTCAGAGTTTCCTCAGTATGTTTTCATTGGTTTACAACGTTTTCAATTTACAAAGGCATTTGCATCGTGCCGAATTTTACAAAAGCCGCAGAACGGATGCCTTTGCTTCACATACCGGATGCTATTTCATTTTGATAGGTGTACACTTATCAAATAGCAACGAATCTGGACTTAGCTTGAAAAATAACTCTGAAAAGTATCATTGCAGTAATAGAGGTGGTTTTAGGTCGGGTTGTGGTCGTAAACCAGGTGTAAAAACGCGGCCAGTGCGCCTACCTGAGTGGTTATTGGATGCATTAGAAGATATAGATGAACCTCGTCACTGTATTGTCAAAGCTTGCATCGAGCAGTACGGCATTGAACCTCCCCGAAAGAAAGAGTCACATGACTAAAAAACAGTTTATCGCGCATTTCCTGCGTATGAATCGTACGTCGTATATGATTGCAATCGTATTAATTTTTCTCGTTAATTGGCTTCAAGTAGAAATTCCTCGTTATATTCAATTGGCAATTGACCTAATTGACAGTGCATCTCCGGCTGACCATCAAGAGCTTCAAACCTATGTGGGTATTGTTGTTGTGATGGCTGTGTCTATGACCGTAGTTCGGGTTTTTTCACGTATCTATGCGTTAAATCCAGGTCGTATAACTGAGGCTGCGTTAAAAAACATTCTGTTGAAAAAACTGAATCGTCTACCAAATAATTTTCATCAAAAATTTGCATCAGGGAGACTTATTTCAATCATCAATAACGACCTTAGTGGTGTTCGTCTACTATTTGGACTCGGCTTTTTGCAGTTTTTTAATGCTTTGCTTGCGCTTTCGTTAACACCGTTATGGATGTGGCGTATCTCGCCAGAGTTAACACTCTACTCGATTATCCCTATTGTTATTGCGTTCGTGATTTTTCGTATTGGCTTTAAACGTATGAAAGATCTCCATATGGAACATATGCGTCGCTTGCAAAATCTTTCCGCTCAATTAATGAGTTATTTAACGGGTATTGATTTAATTAAGAGCGAGAAAATGTCTCCTTGGGTGAAGGAAGAAATCGAAAACCTTAATCAGAATTTACTTCGCTGCCGAATTCAGATCACACGCGTTCAGGTGTTTTTTATGCCAGTGTTGGATTACGCCAATGACTTTATGAAAATTATGATTCTTGGGATTGGTGGTTATATGCTGATGAATCAGCAGCTTACTCTTGGTGAAATTACCGCTTTTCTTACCTATTCAGTGTTACTGGCTATGCCGTTAATGCAATTAGGCCGGATCGCCACTATTTATCAGCGAGGTATGGTTGCCATTCACAGTGTGCAGACAATTCTAAATGCTGAAGTTCCACAAAAAGATTTAGTAAAACTACCACTGGCAGAAGTTGAAAAACTGAAGGCTAAAACACTCTCGATTAGAAATTTGAGCTTCAGTTATCAGGGAGAGACGCGACTAATTTTAGATAACATCAGTTTCGATATTCCAGTCGGTAAAAAAATAGGCGTACTGGGCAGTATTGGGTCAGGTAAAACAACATTGGTGAACTGTCTGAATCACCATCTTGATGTGCCTGAGGGCACAGTGTTTCTTGCCGATAGGGATGTGACGACTTTTTCCCGTAGTGATTTACGCCGTTATATTAAAACGGTGACCCAAGACCCATATTTATTCTCCGCAACCGTAGAGGAGAACATTCGCTTTGGTAGTCGTGATGCAGATATAGCGAAAACTCAAGTTGATGAAGTCCTGAAACTGAGCCAGTTGGCTAATGATGTTTACCGTTTTGAAAAAGGTGACCAAACTCTGGTTGGTGAGAAGGGGATTATGCTGTCTGGAGGTCAAAAGCAACGCTTGAGTATTGCTCGTGCTCTGCTTGAACCTTGTGATGTGATTATCATGGACAATGTATTGTCTGCGGTGGATTACGAAACCGAACGTAAAATTCTAGAAGGGTTGTTTGAACGGTTGGATAACCAGTCTGTACTTGTTGTCTCTCACCGTGTTAACGCACTCGAATACATGGATGAAATTATCGTGCTCAGTGAGGGCAAGATTATCGCCAAAGGTAATCACGCCGCTCTGATCCTGACTTGTCCCTATTATTTTGAAACTTGGAAGTTGCAACAGAATGAAACGGAGGCGGCAGTATGTTAAAGAGCATCGATGTTCAATATTTAAAGCACTTTTTTACGTTTGCTAAAAAATATAAGCGCTCCATATTGCTTGGCATTACCATGCTCCCTCTTTCTGTTATCACCAGTCTATTGTTCCCCTGGCTCATTATCCAAGTCATTGATGTCCATCTCTCTCAGAGAAATATAGATGGATTGCTGCTACATACTGCTTATTTGCTTATGGTACTAATTGCTAGCTACGTTGTTGATACAACGTATTCATACAACTTGCGTAAAGCAGGGCAGTACACCATTACAGATATGCGTTCGGTGCTTGTTGATCGCGTGCTTAAGTTGCCACGCCGCTATTTTGATAATACACCGACTGGCGTAACCCTCTCTCGTTTAACGAGTGATTTAGAAACTATCGGCGAGACTTTTATTCAATCCATTGTTGGGCTGGTGAAAGACACCATCAATACTGTCGCTCTATTGGTGATGATGCTATTTATTGATTGGCAGCTGACACTGATTGTATTGGTCATCATGCCTCCTGTGATGTATCTAACTTTCTATGTTCGTAACCGTCTTCGAGCGCTTTATCAAGTCACACGTTCAACATTGGCACGTAGTATCGGTTTTTTGCAGGAAGTTTTACTCGGCGTGAAAACCATTCAGTTATATCGCGCCGAAGAAGAGGTCGAGGACAGGTACAAAGGTTATACCGATGAGTTGTTAAAAGCTCAAAAGAAGGTTAATAAATATGATGCTATTTTGTTTGCCTTTATTTCCGGCGTTACCTCTATCACCATCGCGCTGATGATCTGGTATGGGTCAGGGCAAGTCATTCAAGAAGCACTCACATTGGGTGTACTGATTGCATTTATTAACACGCTGGAAAAAGTATTTGTTCCAATCAGGGATTTTACATCACAAATTGCATCTATTCAGAGCTCCTTTGCTGCTTTTGACCATATTGAAGAGCTCTTTGTCGAAGCTACGGAAGAAGAAGGGCGTGATTTGCAACCGACACATAAGGTTGAAAAACAACTAAATAAGTTTGTCAGTCTTGAGTTCAAAAATGTCAGTTTTCGTTACAATGAAAGTTTACCTTATGTGTTAAAAAATGTGTCTTTTTTACTGAGAAAGGGGCATCAGATAGCACTGGTTGGTTCAACTGGTTCAGGTAAGTCGACAATTCTACGTTTGATATCAAAAACATATCAAGATTATGACGGCAGCATTCTGCTAAATGGTATCGAGTTTTCTCAAATTTCGATTGAAGACTCTACGCATCTATTCTCGATGATGATGCAGGATGTTCACCTGTTTGAAGAGAGTGTACATTTCAATATTGCTTTGGGGAAAAAAGGAATACAGCGTGAACAAGTAGAGAAGGCGTCACGTTATGTTTATGCGGATAAATTTATTGATGAATTGCCTAACGGCTATGATTTTTGTTTGGATAAAAATGCTTCAAATCTTTCGGTCGGACAGATTCAGTTGATTTCTTTTGCTCGTTCTATTGCTCAAAGTGGGCAAGTGATGATGTTGGACGAAGCGACGAGTTCTGTTGATTCCATAACGGAAGATTTGATCCAGAAAGCAATGCAGCGTCTGTTTAAAGAAAAAACGGTGATCGCTATTGCGCATCGTTTAAGCACAGTGCGTCACTCCGATATGATATTAGTACTTGAACAAGGTGAAATCGTTGAAAGGGGTAAACATCAAGAACTGGTTGCTCACAACGGTATTTACGCTGGTTTGTTAAACAAATCTATCTTGCAAGCGCCAGTGCTGAAGGTGGCTGAAATTTAATTGGATCGCAGTTTATCTAATGTAGTTGCTCATAGGGAACGTGTACCTGAACCAAGAGGAGTAAGCTTTATTTGTTATAGCGTGTAAGGTGCAATATGAAAATCTCCACAACAAAACAACTCAGTGCATACTTAAAGGATGTTCGCTTAGATAATGAATTATCGCAAACAGATGTCGCTAAAAAGTTGGGATACGCCAAGATATCGTTTCAAATTTCGAGCTAAGAGCAGAACCAACCAAGCTGGATACCTTTTTTAAACTCCTTTCTGCACTTGAGTTAGATTTTGAAATTACCCCTCGTAATAGCAAGAGTAGCGATGATGAATCAGGCTGGAAAGAGGAGTGGTAAAGCTCTCTTAGATGCCTACCTCGTCGGCGAGTTTAAAAAATCCAATAACGGTGCTCATTCTTTTCGCTACTCAAGTAGGCTCTTCTCTACCCTTTGATTTGTTATCTATGATCGGTAGAGACTATGTAGGTGCTTTACAGTTATTACCAAAAGGGTAGTGGCCCCTTAACGTTAAAGATCTGGAATCTTCTTAATACCAAAGCAAAGTGAATCTACATTTTTCAAATTTAAATAGACATCATTGTTGAGACCAAATGGTATTGTTTTTATCTAGTTATCTAGTTATCTAGTTATCTAGTTATCTAGTTATCTAGTTAACTTGTTGTCCCTTCTATAACAACCATCCCAATCATTCGAAAATGAAACGCTTTGTTGTGTATTTTGTGTGTCTAAAATTCAATAAACTGTTGCTCTCATTGCCCTGATTTGGACATGGTGGTTATACAATATTCAAATATAGATTTGTGCTAGCTCGAAGTCCAATTACAAATACAACATAAGTATTCTTATTCGGAAATTTTTGTGGTGACGACTTTGATTAATAAACAGAGTGTTTACAATTAGATTCCTTAGGATACGAAGATGATGACAGGTGATCTTAAAATGCGGTCTATCTTTAGTTAAACTGTAAAATTGTTTGAGGGGATTAGGTACGATAGTCAATTTTTTCAGAAGTGCGATTTGTTGATAAAGAAGATATGTTTACTTATTACCTATTTATTCGATATTAGTCGTGTTTATTTAATCAATAAATCATGGAGTGCTTGTGGAAGCGTGTATTTACAAAAAATTTGGTAGAGCAGATGTTTTAGAGTGGGTCGACAATTGGCCAGAACCAGAGTGCGATACTGATTCGTTACTCATTAAAGTTGCGGCTAGTAGCGTTAACCCGAAAGATGCTTTGTTACGTAAGGGAAAATTTAGAAGAACACTCGCGCGTGAGCCACTACCAAGATTAACAGGTATGGATATCTCAGGCACTGTTGTGGAGATAGGTAAGAATGTTACGTGCTTTGAGATTGGTGATACGGTCTTTGGGATGACCAATAATTTCTCTGGTGGTGTACTTAGTACGTTTGCTGTGCTTAAAGAAACAGAAGCTGCCAAAGCTCCGATATCGATACCGTTAGTTACTTGTGCAGCAATCCCTTTATCGGCCCAAACTGCATTGCAGGCTATCCGTGATATTTGTGGCGTGGAGGCGGGTAAGAAAGTTCTTATCACAGGTGCTAGCGGAGGCGTTGGTCACTTCGCGATTCAACTTTCAAAGCACCTAGGGGCTGAAGTTCACGGTATTTGTGGTACCAATAATGTGGACTTTGTTTCGACATTAGGTGCACATCATGTGTACGATTACACTAAAGTTAAACCTTCAGAAATTGATCATCAGTACAATGCGGTCTTTGACGCAGCAGGTAGGTATGAAAGGCACTACTTTTCAAAACAACTCAAAAAAGAAGGGATCTTCGTTAGCACTGTACCCACAGGTAAATCAATTATGGCTGAACTGAAGGCTCGGTTGCACATAAGTAACAAATCTAGGCTCGTAATGGTGAATTCTTCACATGAAGATCTGACCTATCTAGCGGACTTGGTAGATTGCGGAAAACTGATTCCCTGTATACAAAAGACATTTAGAAAAGATCAGATTATCGAAGCGCACACTCAAATTCAAAGTGGCCATTCTAGAGGGAAGGTTATATTGTCTATGTCTGCTCGCTGAGCTTAATCACGTTACTCGATGGAGCTGAAATTCCGGTTAAAAAATGAGTAGACCATAATCTGACCGGCAACAATGGCGCAAAACATCAGTAGCGCGGACATACCAATATTTGGTATAGGCAAGATAGCGGTAGCAAAAAAGGATTCACTTGCCCCGACAATAATTCTACTGCCTGGAACCAAAATAATAATGCCTTGGATAATGTAAACCAAAGGGGGCACCTCTCGTACTCTGCCCGCAGCTAACCCATATAAAGTGATCAACATGGTACTAATCCAAGTCCCTACAACCCAATCAGAGGTAAACCAGTGTGGTCCCCACATCCCAATTGCGGCGGCAGGTAAACCGATAATGATATCTTTCATGCTCGCGTTAAAAACAATACCGATAGCAACTGATATGCCGATAAGAGCCAATACATGAAGAAACAGAGGGATTTCGTTGGCAAATTCTACCACTGCTGTGTTGTGAGTGATTAAGCTGGACAAACTTAAACCCAGTACAATACCGATGAATACTTTAATGACCACCAACGTGCTTTGTGCGAGCAGTTCAATGCCTGATCGGAAATCGTTTAACGCTAAGCTCCCTAGAGCATTGGTTACCGTAAGGCCGGGGATAAAAAGCACAATGGATGAGATGCATAACGCAAGGGTAGGTAACTGAGGATAATGGGCCGCCATTAATCCGACCAAAAAACTGGCGATAAGCGCAACTAAAAACTCGATGAGCAGTGCTTTCTCTCCTTTTAGCGTAACCTGTGCAAGCCAAGCAATTAGCCCCAAAATCGCCGAGATTACGACAGCGAAATATGTGGTTCCTACCAACATCAAATAGCAAGGTGGTAGCATTATATTGGCGATACACAGCATTCGGTTTGAGTATTTCTCTGCGGGTTTAAACTTTTTTTTAGTAGAGAATGCTTCTAGCGTTGCGACCAAATTGCGCAGGTTAACAGAAGGTGGTTTTTTTGTTTCTATCACTACGTTTTGAATGGGTTTTTCGAAGACAGTGATGACTTTAGTTGGCGTTACGTCGATTGAAATATCGACATTACGATTCTTAGCATACAATTTTGTATATTCAGATACTGAATATGGAGCACAACCAGACTGGTGTAATCTATCTGAAAACCCCAATATTTCATCATGGGTACGTTCTAACTCATTCTTATTATTCATAACTACTCTATTTTTTATTGGTGTTATACATTACCACTAGGCTAAATTCCACCCTAGATTCTAGAGCTGAAGTAACAAATAAAGTAATCGCATTGAGAGGATCTTACCCTACTAGAGCGCGTAATAGTTTTATAATATGCTCAATGCAGGATATTAGTCTCATTAGGAGGCGTTGGTATGGTCTGTTTTAGTCAAAATTAAGATATGCATAGCGGTAACAATAGAGGTCAAACGCGTCCGTTCTGCTGATAATGGGTCTGTACTCTGATTTTTGATTATCGGGTAGATTAACACGGCAAAGTGGGTAAAGAGTAATGGGCAAATGTTCAGTCGACATTGACATGAATGATAACGTTACAGGAACAGTAATTAAGCGACTAATGTCTGTGGTTAAAATCCGATTTTAACTAAACGCTTTTTGTTGGAGGGGGCGTACCTTTAACCGTCATTACTTATTTTAACACGATATTCTTAGCCACTTAATGATGTATCGTAGTGAACCTAATCGCCAGAAAGTATCCACAATTAAGTGAACTTAGATGAATAAGTTGATATTTTATTTTTCTGAGATCTAACGGTATTTTAAATATAGAATAATACTAACCTGATTGAGCTTAATCACCTTAATCGGATGAGTTGACGGTCCTATCGTGTATAAAACTGGACGCAATGATTAAAACTCAATCTATTTAATAACTTAACTACATTACGATAAAACGTGTCTACTGAAGTGTTTACAGCACGGTAAATAAGAGTAACATATGTAAAAGGCGATGATGTTCCGCCATGTATACTTTAATTCCTCACGTATACAAAACCGCCCTAAAAAGCTGATGACGTCTGCTAATACACGCAAGAGCAATAGGATTATTCCTAGGCTTGTGTATTGACAGAACGTCGATATCCAACCTTTCCTATGCTTATTGCTTTTCTAATATATTGATTTAGTGAGTAAGCAATGAATTATTCTACCGAAGTTCAATCTATGTGCTCCGTTTCACGTGGGCCGAGACATATGTCGTCTCCTATTCCTGTCGAAGGACGCTGGATTTCACCAAAAGATGTTATTGCCTTATCCGGGGTTAGTCATGGCGTTGGAACTTGTGCACCACAGCAAGGCGCTGCAAAACTTACATTGAATACTAAAAACGGCATCATTGAAGAGGCGTTGATCGAAACGATCGGTTGTTCTGGAATGACACACTCTGCTGCAATGGCTTCGGAAATACTAACTGGGAAGACGCTTTTAGAGGCAATGAATACTGACTTAGTATGCGACGCGATCAATGTTGCAATGCGAGAAATATTTCTTCAGTTTGCTTATGGGCGAACTCAAACTGCTTTTTCTGAAGGAGGATTGCCGATCGGCGCAGGTCTTGAAGACTTAGGAAAAGGATTACGGAGCTCTATCGGTACGCATTATGGAACCAAGATTAAGGGCGCGCGTTATCTAGAAATGGCGGAAGGTTATGTCCAATCTATGGCATTGGATGATAATGATGAAATTATTGGTTATCAGTACGTCAATTTAGGCCAAATGATGGGCTTGATCAGCGAAGGATGTGCAGCAAATGAAGCGCTTGCTAAAGCAACAGGTACCTATGGTAGGTACTCAGAAGCCACGAAAACTATTAATCCTCGACACCAATAACGAAATCTTCCAAAGGAATATATTATGCCAAAGTTTGAAAACTACGAACGAAGAGAAAAACAAATTCTTACCGCATTGCAGGCTTATGACTTTGATAGTTTGGAGCATGCTGAAGAATACTGTCTAGAAAAGAATATTGACCCAAGAAAAATCGTTGAGGAAACCCAGAAAATTGCCTTCGATAACGCAGGTTGGGCATACGTCTTGGGTGCTGCTATAGCGTTGAAACAGCGGTCTCAAACCGCGTCGGACGCCGCAAATTATATCGGCGAAGGGCTGCAAGCTTTTTGTATTCCCGGCTCAGTCGCTGAGCAGCGAAAAGTTGGTTTAGGACATGGTCATTTAGCCGCACGTTTGCTTAGTGAAACGACGGAATGTTTCTGTTTTCTTGCAGGTCATGAGTCATTTGCGGCAGCAGAAGGTGCGATAAAAATAGCACTTAATGCGAACAAGGTTAGAGATATAAAGTTGAAAGTTATTCTCATTGGTTTAGGTAAAGACGCGGCGTATTTAATTTCTCGTCTCAATGGTTTTACCTATGTGGAAACCAAATTTAACTACGACACCAGCGAACTCATTGAGCTGTCTCGTCGCTCTTTTTCTAAAGGTTCTAATGGAGAAATTTTATGTTATGGAGCGGATGATGTCAGAGAGGGTGTTGCAATGATGCATAAAGAAAATGTGCAGGTTTCAATCACAGGTAACTCAACCAACCCCACTCGATTCCAGCATCCGGTGGCTGGTACATATAAGAAAGAACGTCTAGAACAAGGAAAACTTTTCTTTTCTGTTGCCTCCGGTGGTGGTACTGGACGTACCCTGCATCCAGATAATGTAGCGGCAGGGCCGGCATCTTATGGTATGACAGACACGATGGGGCGAATGCACTGCGACGCACAATTTGCTGGTTCTTCATCTGTACCTGCCCATGTAGAAATGATGGGACTCATCGGTATGGGGAATAACCCAATGGTAGGCGCCACTGTAGCAACCGCCGTTGCTATTGAACAAGCCATAAACTAATTCATATATAAGGAAGCCGTTACTGGCTTCTTTATATTGTACAAATTGAAGGAGTACCGTATGTTTTTTTCCATGAGCATCTACCAGAACAGTTCGATGATATTTTATTATACAAAGAGGAACCTTTTCAGATGCCAAGTGAAAATGCCTTTAGTACTTCGGTTAAGTACCGACTCAACGATGAAGAAAAACTTTGAAAACGTGTTTGGTATGTCTCTGAATTAGAAATCAAATTAATGGAGGTTGAGCTGGAAGACTCCCCAAAAGAGACGATAGAACGCATTGCTAACGAGCATAAACATGATTTCAAATGTGATATCAGTAAATATCTCAAGCACAACGACCTTAATTCCGAAATTAACGATGGTATTTTGGTATTGACTAAAAAGGTGCAGTGAAAAAGAGAACCCTTGGTGACGGTTCATGTCGAGAAGGTTTACATTAGCGTAGTTTTACTCAGGTACTACGCTGTTCCCATATTACACAAACTCAATATTAGCAATCTTACAGACCTGCCCATGGACCAATATATGACTAATGGTGTCGTTATCTATTATCAAGTTGATACCAATCTTGCTTGGGCGTTCTAAAAAACGGCCCTGAGATAAAGTGAATGATTGTTTACCTGATACCAATTTATGTTTATAAAGAAAAGCTGCTGAAGGGCCGGCTGCGCTGCCAGTAGCGATATCTTCAACATTGCCATGGTTATCCCAAGTCCGTCCTTCAAAATTATTAATATCAAGAATATAGGCAAACTTTGCACCACATCTTTCTAACATGTCCTCGAAATTGCTAACAATAATGCGAGCATCTTCTATTCCCCGAACTATTGGTACGATTAAATAAGGTAAGCCTGTTGAAATGACTTCCAGAGGATAGGGCGCGATATCCGCCTGCTTTAAACTCATCGCCGTAATGATTTCGTTGAGTTCATCTTTTCTATATTCTTGAAAAAAAAGAGGCTTACCTTGATCCATGGTCACTTGATAATAGTCAGCATAGGGTTTTGAAGTTAGTTCCACGTGCTGTTGGTTTAATTCTATGTCCCACGTATGAAGGTCATTTGTACCGTACTCTTCATGTAAATGAGCGCCCAACCCGATTAATGGGTGCCCGGCAAAATCGAGTTCCTCATCTACAGTGAAAATGTGAGCGCGAAAAGACCCATCTTTCGCTCTTTTCGACAGGAATATGGATTCAAATTGCTTCATTTCGCGTGTAAGAACCAACATTTCATGTTTAGTCAATGAGTCAAAATCATAGAGAATGGTGAGACCATTACCTGTGAGTTTTTTGTGTGCAAAGACATCAACAAGTTTGCATTTCATGAGTCAAAAGTTCCTTTCTTGAATAGGGAAAGAGGGCATTATATATAGGGTTTCTGCGTTAGAACGCTATTAGTGTGAGTTCAATAGAATAGAGTATGGTGGCAATAGAACTCAACACTGCACGTAAGTGATTCCACTTTATCCATTTGTTGAGGTAATGCAACCATGTCATTTCTAATGAGATGGAGTGTAAATGGGTGCCTTCAAGTAGATTGTTTAGAGGTACATTACCCCCGATAGTGGAGATAAAAGTAGTCATAGTCAGTCCAGCTGCGAATATACCCAAGGTACTGTCCGGTATTCCTAAACCAAATAAGCTTAAGCCAATGATGAGCAAGCTTGCGAATGCGGAGCCCATGAATAATACCAAAAAAGGCGGATTCAAAATAAGGCGGTTTATGCGTTGCATGACTTCAGCTGCTGAAGTTGTCGCCATGCCCGCTAATGCGGGCATTACGGTATTTGAAAAAATAAAGTAAATACCTGCTAATAACCCTGTCGATACCGCTGCAAAAATATAGAGAGCAAAGATCAGATGATGTGGCATGCTCTGTCTCCGTGTTTAGGTATGGTCTGTTTTTGGCAGATTGGCGGCATACACTGAAAAATCGGTCGCGGGCCTTCCAAGAGCGCGTTCAACACCGTCGCATACCGTCGCGTTGCGACCATCGAGTACTTCTTTAAACAAAAAGAGCAACATACCGATCGTCTCTTTTGGAACCTGTTGTATGGTCAACTGTTCGGTAAAGGTTTCCGCCGATATAGAAAGGAACCGCACTTTTTTGCCAGTAGCTTTCGTTAATTCGTCCGCAACATCAGCAAAGGTCAGCAGGCGTGGACCCGTTACTTCGTATAGCTGTCCTCTATGTTTGGGATCAGTTAAGGCACTCAAAGCAACATCAGCAATATCATTAACATCAATAAAAGGTTCGCCAATCTTGTCGACAGGCAGCGCCATTACACCCGCCTCAACCATGCTATTAAACGCACCTTCATTAAAGTTTTGATTAAACCAACTAGCTCGAATTATCGTCCAATCCATTCCTGAGTCTTGGACAATTTGCTCGCAATGTTGTGCGGCAGGCTCGCCTCTACCAGACAACAAAACGATATGCTCAGTACCGGCGCTTTTTGCTACTTTGCAAAAATGGCGAATGGCTGATGGTGCTTGAGGTACCGCCAGGTCTGGAAAATAAGTTAAATAGACAGCCTTGACACCTTGTAGAGCCCCTTCCCACGTCTCTGCGTCGTCCCAGTCAAATGCAGGATGCGCTGAGCGAGAGCCCACTCGTACATTGAGTTTTTTTTCGTGTAAACCTTGTACAACTCGTTTACCTGTCTTACCCGTGCCACCGATGACTAGGATTGGTGCGTTAGATTCAATCATGTTTTTTGCCTCGTTGTTTAATTGACGAGTTCAGTGTAATTGAATGATTAGAATGAATGATTGCAATTTATACGCTATTGTTGATTAATCGTACGGAATGAGTATTTGATTATGGCGGATAACTTAGAATCATTTGCAATACAGAAGGTTAGAAGTTCTCAACGGTCTGTGGACAGAAGGACGGGCGACCCACTAGGGGATATCTTTCACCTGCTTAAAATGAATAGTGTATTTTATACCCGTTCAGATCTCACAGCGCCTTGGGGGATGGAAATGCCCGTGATAGACCAATCGCTCATGTTTCATATCGTGGTCCACGGGCATTGCTACGTTGAAGTTGAGGGAGAAAAGACATCTCTTTCAAAAGGCGATTTCGTTATGGTGCCTCATGGTTTAGGTCACTGTATTTTCGACCATGCCACATCCTGTCGCGTTCCCTTATTAGAGTTACCAATAGAGTCGTTAAGCGATCACTATGAGGTTCTGTCGTACGGTGGGAAAGGTGAGCAAACCGTGCTGATTTGTGGTGCGGTTAGCTTTGATCATCCGATTGCCTGCAGGTTATTAGCATTGATGCCTCATTTTATTAAGATTGGTTCTGATCAAAGTGAGTATCATCACGTCATTCACAGCACCATGTCTATGCTCGCGGACGAAGCGAAGCATGCGAATGTTGGTGGGGAAGCCGTGATTACACGTTTAGCCGACATTTTAGTCATACAATCTCTTCGAGCGTGGTTAGCGCTATTTGAATCCGATCAGAACAGCTGGTTAGCGGCGCTTCGAGATAAAAGGTTAAGTAAGGCAATGTTGGCTATTCATCATAAACCCGAGGTGAGTTGGACTGTTGAGTCGCTAGCAAACGAAGCTGGTATGTCGCGCACAACATTTTCGGAACATTTCAAACGGATGGTGGGCGACTCGCCCCTCAATTATCTTACTCAATACCGGATGACTTTAGCGAGCCGTCGACTAATAAGCAGTCGAGAAAGTGTATTAGACATCGCCCTGAGCTTGGGTTATCAATCCGAGGCGGCATTCAGCAGAGCGTATAAGAATCAGATAGGAGTGCCACCAAGTACGACTCGAAAATGTGGTAAATCTTAGCCAGACATCATTTAATTAAGTCAGCAGCACCACAGATCAGTTTGCAGGCATAATCACGGATGCTTACTAAGAACCCCTCTTCATCTACCCTCTGCCAGGCTTTTGTCTGGCGTTTTTAATCTCTAACGCTGAAATTAAGAAACGGATGTCGCTTCACAAAATATTGTGACGTTTGAGCTTTATATGCTGTTAATGAATTCAACTGTAAATCAAAGAGATACGAATTTGTATTTAGGTTATTAACGCCATATTAGTTGTTTAGTAGTCCCAATTGAATGAGCTAACTCACGGAGTTGGATTCGCGGTCTCAGCTAGACTTCTCGGACACTTTTACCAACAGGTTTGGAATTTTCATGAATGAAGGTCCGATAATTCTCGAAGGCGTAACATTAATGGCTCTTGGCATGGGTTTCGTTTTCTGCTTCTTAGCCTTATTAGTAGGGGCAACGCGCCTGCTATCTTTCGTTGCTATCAAGCTCCAACCTCCTGCTGCTCCAAACGCCGCGTCGGCAACACGATCTGCGGTCTCAACTTCCGATGACACTATGGTTGCTGCTATTACTGCAGCACTTCATCACCATAAGAAAAAAATCAGTCAACAGCTGTAAGAATACAGGGAACCTCTAATGTCCAAAATAGTTAAGCCACTAGGTATCACCGACGTCGTACTGCGCGATGCACACCAATCACTTTTTGCTACCCGCCTTCGTTTAGACGACATGCTACCCATTGCTTCAAAACTCGATGAGATCGGATATTGGTCTTTAGAATCTTGGGGAGGCGCAACGTTCGACTCATGTATCCGATTCCTAGGGGAAGACCCATGGGAGCGTTTGCGTGAACTTAAAAAAGTGATGCCGAATACCAAACAGCAGATGCTTTTCCGAGGGCAGAATATTCTTGGTTATCGTCACTACGCTGATGATGTTGTCGATAAGTTTGTAGAACGTGCCGTGGTCAACGGTATGGATGTTTTCCGGGTATTCGATGCATTGAATGATGTTCGTAATATGCAACAAGCGATTAAAGCGGTGAATCGTCAAGGAGCACATGCTCAAGGTACTATCTGCTATACAACAAGCCCTGTACATACAATGCAGTCGTGGATAGACGTCGCCGAACAACTGGTTGAGTGTGGTGTTGATTCTATTGCGATTAAAGATATGTCCGGAGTGATGTCGCCTTATGAGGCGTATGAGCTGGTCTCTACACTGAAGAAGCAGTTGGATGTTGAATTGCACCTCCATTGCCATTCAACCGCAGGTATTGCCGATATGACAATGCTTAAGGCGATTGAAGCAGGTGTAGACCGTGTGGATACGGCGATCTCTTCGATGAGTGGTACCTACGGGCACCCAGCAACAGAATCTATCGTTGCGGCACTGAAAGGCACCGAGCGAGATACGGGTCTTGATATCGAAAAACTAGAGAATATTGCGGCTTATTTCCGTGAGGTTCGTAAGAAATACCACGCGTTTGAAGGCCAGATGAAAGGGGCTGATTCTCGCATTTTAGTTGCACAGGTTCCGGGTGGCATGCTCACCAACATGGAAGGGCAACTTAAGCAACAAAATGCGCTTGACCGTATTGATGAAGTGTTGGAAGAAATCCCTCGTGTCCGTAAAGATCTTGGTTATATTCCACTGGTTACTCCAACGTCTCAAATTGTCGGTACTCAGGCCGTGATCAACGTGATGATGGGTGAACGCTATAAAACCATCACAAAAGAAACGGCAGGTGTATTAAAAGGTGAGTATGGTCAGACACCAGCACCGATGGATGCATCACTGCAAGCGCGAGTGTTAGATGGTGCGAAACCGATAACCTGCCGTCCAGCCGATCTTATTGAACCTGAAGTATCTACCCTAACAGAATCAGTAAAAGCAAAAGCGAAGGAAAAAGGCATCACACTGGCTGAAAGTGAAATTGATGATGTGTTAACGGTTGCTCTATTTGATCAAGTGGCATGGAAATTTCTTGAGAATCGTCATAATCCAGAGGCTTTTGAACCAGTCCCAACGGTTGCTGAGCCAGCACCAAAAGCGGCGACGAAATCGACTACAGATGAAAGCGCAGTATATACCGTAAACGTAAACAACCAAGCTTACGTGGTTCAAATAAACGAAGGGGCAGATCCTGATGTGTTGGCTGTTGCCAACACCGCACCTGTCGCTGGACTCACAACAACCCCTGCTGCACCTTCTGGCAACGCTGAAACCGTATCAGCTCCGCTAGCAGGTAATATCTGGAAGATCCACGTAAAGGTAGGCGAAACGGTAAAAGAAGGTGACGTTATTTTGATTCTAGAAGCCATGAAAATGGAAACGGAAATTAGAGCCGCACGTGGCGGTGTCATCGAAAGTGTCACCGTTTCTGAAGGTGATTCCGTTCAGGTTGGCGATGCACTCGTTGCACTAGCATAAGGGCAGGAAATGGACAGCGTTTTAGCTCTAGTAAGAGACTTTGGTTTCCTTCACCTCACTTGGGGTCAGGCAACCATGATTATAGTGGGACTGATACTTCTTTACTTAGCGATAGTTAAGAACTTCGAACCATTGCTTCTTGTGCCAATTGGTATCGGTGGGATTCTTGCAAACCTGCCTGAAGCAAACCTTGCCATTAGTGGTATTGAAGCCGCTTTACATGCCGGCAATGCCGAAGTAATGCAGGCGTTTGCCAATATTCTTGGCATGACTGATACACAACCAAATGTGATTAAAGGCGCGTTAGCGATGGCAACGCCAGAGCAAAAAATGCACCTTCACTTAATGGCTGAGCAATACAAATATTCTGATGGTATGCTTT
Source organism: Vibrio frigidus (assembly GCF_042465995.1). Lineage (NCBI taxonomy): Bacteria > Pseudomonadati > Pseudomonadota > Gammaproteobacteria > Vibrionales > Vibrionaceae > Vibrio > Vibrio frigidus. The sequence goes on from NZ_JBCDMC010000009.1 coordinate 103,071, forward strand.
ATACTTTTTATAATGTTTCTATTGCATCAGGGGTCGCTCCTCTGGTTATCTTTATGGGTGTAGGGGCAATGACTGACTTTGGTCCGTTATTGGCAAACCCGAAAACCTTGTTGCTTGGTGCGGCGGCTCAATTTGGTATTTTTGCGACCGTGCTTGGTGCCTTGGCTCTAAGCCAATTCGGTATCATGGACTTTAGTGTTGCTCAGGCGGCGGCTATTGGCATCATTGGTGGTGCAGATGGTCCAACTGCTATCTATGTATCGAGTTTGTTAGCGCCTGAGTTGCTTGGTGCAATTGCGGTTGCGGCATACTCCTACATGGCGTTGGTTCCAATGATACAACCGCCGATAATGCGGGCATTAACCACGGAGGCGGAACGCAGAATTGAGATGAAGCAACTTCGTCCAATAAGCAAAATAGAGAAGGTGTGTTTCCCTCTAATGCTGCTTATTTTGATTGCGATGTTGCTTCCTTCAGCAACGCCTTTATTGGGTATGTTTTGCTTTGGCAACCTGATGCGTGAATGTGGTGTGGTAGAGCGTTTATCTGATACAGCACAGAATGGTTTGATCAATATTGTGACCATTTTCTTAGGTTTGTCGGTTGGATCTAAGTTGATGGCAGACAAATTTTTACAGCCTCAAACATTAGGGATTCTTGCGCTTGGTATCGTGGCATTCTGTATCGGAACCGCAGCTGGTTTGCTGATGGCTAAACTAATGAACCGAGTGTTCAAAGATAAGGTTAACCCCTTACTTGGTTCTGCTGGCGTTTCGGCAGTACCGATGGCGGCACGTGTCACCAATAAAATTGGACTAGAAGCGAATCCACAAAACTTCCTTCTTATGCATGCAATGGGCCCCAATGTTGCCGGTGTTATCGGTTCCGCGGTCGCGGCCGGTGTGATGATAAAGTATGTGTTAGGTGGTTAAGCTTAATAGCGAATAAACAATCTATAGCAAATAAACAATCTAATGGAAAAAGGGAGAGCGGTGCTCTCCCTTTTTTGCGCTTAAATGATCATTCCCATAATTACCGTCATAAAAACCATAAATGATGTTTAACCTGTGCTAAACCTTGATTGTAATCGCCATCTTGTTTCTCTCTTTAGGAAACAATGATGATCTATATAGTGCCTGATTCAGTCGTTATCCAAATTGAACAAGAAATTGAGCGAGATTGTCTATGATTGCAAGTAATTCTATTCGATGGTTATTAGATGACTGTTGTCTATATGAACAGACCGCCAGTGGTAAATTAGAGCTCAATATCTGTGAGTTAGCAGGGAATCTTGCTTACCATGCGATGATGTTAGAAGCGCACCTTACACCAAAACCTGGTTTGGTTGATTGCCTGTCGACAGGGGCGCATTCAGATATGGATATCAACACGTTTATTGCTAGCTCAAATGCGTTAAGATCATTCATGAAAAAGTTTGTTCGAACCGGGTATGACAATCATCACCTTCCCGCAAGTCAACTTTTACCTCGCCTACGTCGAGTTGGTATTGAGGCAGAGAGGGCCATGTTTAAAGCGACGGATGGTGTTAATACCCATAAAGGGATGATATTCACGCTTGGTTTGATCTGTGGTGCCGTTGGTTGGTTGCATAAAAAGGGCCTTGCTTATGATGCGATCCATATTCGAAGTGTCATTATGGAATGTTGCGCCAGTTTAGTGAAAGATGACCTAAAAGAATCCGCTAAGATACCTGCCACAGCAGGGGAAAGGTTATTTAGAGAGCACAGGCTGACAGGCATTCGGGGTGAAGCTGCGTATGGATACCCGACTATTTTTCAACACGGTTTATCCGTTTACGAAGAGTGCATTTCTGACGGAAAATCCGAAGAACAAGCGATGTCAAAAACACTATTATCACTAATGGCGAATAATAGTGATACGAATCTAGTCAATAGAGGCGGGTTACAAGGCTTAACATTCGTTCAGGAACAGTCGAAAGACATGCTCTTAGCATTTGATAGCACTCATCTCGATTATGAGAAAGTGATATTGGCGTTCGATGAGAAACTCGTCGATCTGAATCTAAGTCCCGGAGGAAGTGCAGACTTACTTGCTGCCACATGGTTACTTGCGCAACTCAATATGTGTTCTGATGCAAACCCGTAAGGCTCAATGTAACGGGTTATTAATGAATTTTATTTATCACACTCGGTGAATTAGTGTGATAAATAGAGTTCATATGTTTTATATTATCTTCGATTTTCCCCATAGCCTTCGTTATGGGGACTTTTTTTTATTTAAGGGAAACCATGACTTCAAGTATATGTATCGGCATTATCGGTAATTATTTCGGCCATCTAAGTGGTGCGGAAAATGTGCAAGAACACCCATTGCCGAATGGCATTTTTGTCATCAATAAAGGTCACGAAGAGACGCTAACCAGCAATGGACACGTGATGTATCCGAAAGCAGGATCTAATGTTGATATTGAACCAGAATTTGTCATCAAATTTAAAGTGGCTTACCAAAATGGACGCATTGTCGATTTACAGCCGTTGCAAATAACGATTGGTAATGATTTCACCATTCGAAAATTAGAAGGGTCACAGAAGATCTCCCAACGTAAAGCTTGGGGAGAAAAGTCAAAAGGGATCAATAAACTTTGGTGGGATATGAAACCCTTTACACCAGAGAACTACGGAAGAAACTTAAAACTGGTGTCATACATAGAACGTGATGGTGAGTTCCACTGCGCAACACCATTGGTTGATTGTTCTGATACGAAAGTTTTTTGCTCGGATCTAATCACATGGATCGTGGAGCAAATTAACAATCAAAAAAATGAAGGGATGTATGAAGAAATATTGCCTTCAATCATTGAGAGTAATTATCCTGAGGAATTGGTTTTATATACTGGCGCACCAAATTACTCAAAGTGGGGTACGGATAACTTTATTAAAGTGGGTGATAAAGTACATATCGCGGCGTGCGACGCCGAGGTTTTGGATGAAAATGAAATTAAAGCGCACTTCAAATCTGGTGACTTAGTTAATAACCAGAATGTAATGACGTTTACACAAGAAATTATTTAGACATTGTTCTGAAAAAAAAGAGCAATGAAAATAGTTCATTGCTCTGTCCCAATAAAATCCCTACAAGCACAGTTCCGCTGGAACAATATCAACTCTCTCGTCTATCTCGAGTTGACTTTGATAGCCATAACTATGTTCTTTGCACAAAGGAACAACAAAAAGTTTTTCTGAAGTCGGTGTTCTATGTTTGACTAAAACACCGTGGTCATGTTTTTCAGTACAATTGACTTCAGAACAATAACAGTAATCTTGTGTAGAAAAATGTTTCCAATATTTTAGCCAATGATTTCTAGCTTCTTCGGTAACAGTATCATCTGATATGTTGGTAACGATCATATTTATTATCTCGTGGCTGTGGAACGAGAGTAATATTATATATTATACCCAACTCAATCTTTGAACTTCGACACACCAATAAACGGAGTTAAAGTATTTAGTGGTGTTATTGATTTAAACGTAAAATTTATTTAGAAACCTAATGAATACTCTTAAAAATTTATTTTGACAATATAATGTCAACTCATTATTTTAGTTGGTGGATGTCGATATATACAATAATATTAGTGTGTGTGTTTTTTTGGTCTCTGGGTTGACTACCTTAATTATGTCTATTTATCCAGATTTAATAACTCATTGTAATATATGGATTTTGTTTCTTTAAATTCATTTACGCCATTTGTAACATTAAAGAACTACTTTTAAGAGTTTTAAATCACATAACCATTTCTCCTTATATTTAATAATGTTGTTATCAATTAATGATTGATGACGAATTCTCATACTAGCAATTTAGAATGAATACTAATAAATACTAATAAATATTATAGGTAATTCAATGAACATGAAACTCAAAAACGTGATGATGGGTGCTGCTATGGCTTCTATCGCTACAATGCCTCTAAGCAATGCTATTGCTAAAGATTATCCACCAAGAACTATTTCTATGGTTGCACCTTCTGGCGCTGGTGGTGGTTGGGATTTAACGATTCGTACTGTTGCAAAAACACTGAAAGATACCGGTCTTGTTGAATCTAACATGCCTGTTACTAACCGTCCTGGTGGCGGCGGTGCAGTCAACCTCGCTTACATGCAAACCAAAAAGAGTAGTGACAAACTTATTTCAGTTTATTCTCCTCCTATTTTGCTTACAAATCTTACGGGTGCAAGTAAGTACAGCTACCAAGATACAACACCATTAGCTCGTTTAATTACGGACTATGGCGCATTTGTGGTTTCTAAAAACTCTAAGTACACATCTATTAATGAAATAATGGAAGCACTAAAGAAAGACCCTAAATCAGTGAAAATTGGTGGTACTTCTTCTGCTGGCTCAATGGATCATATCCAGTTTTTGATTATTGCTAAAGCGGCAGGTGTTCCTAACCTAAGTCAAATCGACTATATCTCATTCCAAGATGGTGGTGCGGTTGCTCAGGTTCTTGGTGGCCACGTTGACCTAATCTCTACTGGTCTTGGTGATGTAACTTCTCTTGTTAAAAGCGGTGATTTGCGTGCTTTAGCACATACGGCTGACAAACGCATTGGCGAAGGTTTGGTTGCAGAAATTCCTACAGTAAAAGAACAAGGAATTGATGCTACGTTTGAAAACTGGCGTGGACTATTCGGGCCTAAAGATATGCCTGAATATGCGGTAACTTTCTGGAACAAGACATTGAAAGATATGGTTGCTACTCCAGAGTGGGCTGAAGCTCGTGCACGTAATGGTTGGGATGATGCTTATCAAAATGGCGAAGAATTTACTAAGTTCCTTGCTACAACGAACGAGCAGTACAAAGCTATCCTTGCAGAAATTTTCGCAAAGTAATTGATTAGTTATACGAAAATAAGAGGGAAGGCGACTTCCCTCTTCATTGTGTCATTTATCAATGTTCCTCCTAGAACTCCTAACATAAGGTTATTCCATGAATAGCAAGAATGTTCGCCCAAATTGGGACGCATTTACGGGTTTATTTAGCGTAGCATTCGGTCTGATATATGGCGGTCAAGCCTATACGATGCCAAGAGCGATGTTTGGTAACCCAATGGACCCAATTTATTTTCCATTAGGCATTGCAACTTTAGCCATTTTAATCGGTGTATTATTGCTGGTTAAAAGCAACTTTAAAGCATCAATAATGGCTTTCACAAATATTATCAATGAAGACTCGGTCAAAAAGAATGATCGGAAAAGAATTTTTTACACTTGTATAATTTCTGTCGCATATGCTTTGTTATTTGAACATTTAGGTTATGTAATCAGTACATTCCTGTTTATGTCAGCCATGTTGACTATTACAAGTGGGCGCAGTGGTTGGAAAATGAGCATAGTAGTGGCATTGGTTTTCTCAGTAGCAATATTTTTTATATTCAACACTTTGCTTGCTGTAAGTCTCCCACCTCTGCCATTTATGGAATAAGGCGATAATCATGACTGATGTATTTGCGAACTTAATAAATGGTTTTGGCATCGCGCTACAACCATATCATTTACTACTTGTTACCGTTGGTGGCGTTTTAGGGACCATCGTAGGTATGCTTCCGGGCTTAGGCCCTGCAACCGGTGTTGCAGTGCTACTGCCACTGACTTTTGCTATGGGGCCTACAGCAGCACTCATTACCATGACTGGTGTTTACATCGGTGCAATGTTTGGTGGGTCTCGTAGTTCGATTTTAATAAATACCCCGGGGGATGGTGCGGCCCTTGCTGCAACTTTCGACGGCTACCCAATGGCGATGCAAGGTCGAGCAGAATCGGCATTAGCAATTTCCGCAATTGCCTCGTTAATAGGCGGTACAATAGCGGCCGTATTGATGACGCTTTTAGCTGAACCAGTTGCGGGCTTTGCCTTAAAATTTGGACCTGCAGAATACTTTCTGTTAATGGTTGCTGCGTTATCAATGACAGCTTCTATGTCTAAAAATAACATGTTGAAAGGATTCCTTTCAATGGTGGTTGGCTTAGCGATAGCGACAATTGGTATCGATGCACAGTCCGGGCTTGACCGCTTTACTTACGGCAGCTTAGAGCTGCAAACTGGTGTGGATTTCCTTGTTGTGATTATCGGTATCTATGCAATGGGAGAGGTGTTTAAAAGCTTCCGCTCTTTGAGCGACGGAACCAAAAAAGCACAGACTAAATTCAAAAGAATTTGGATTAGTGGTGATGATTGGAAACGTTCTAAATGGCCTATCCTTCGTAGCGCCCCAGTGGGTTTCATTATTGGTTCACTTCCTGGAGCTGGCGGTACAATGGCTTCGCTTATGTGCTACAACAATGAAAAACAGTTGTCGAAAAACAGTGAAGAGTTTGGTAACGGTGCGATTGAAGGTCTTGCTGCTCCAGAATCTGCGAATAATGCAGCATCAATTGGTGCAATGATCCCTATGTTAACATTGGGGGTTCCTGGTTCAGGTACCACGGCAGTAATGATGGGCGCATTGTTAATGCTCGGTATTCAGCCTGGTCCACTATTGTTTACTCAGTATCCAGATACCGCTTGGGGCTTAATTGCGTCAATGTTTGTAGCAAACTTCATTTTAGCGATTGTAAACATACCGTTGGCAGGTGTTTTAGTGAGAGTGCTTGCTATACCACCTAAGGTTCTTTACCCGATTGTTCTTGGTCTTGCTTTTGTAGGCTGTTATGCAATCAGTAGTTCGGTTATGGATTTCTATATTCTGACTATATTGGGTGTTGCTGGGGTGGTCATGAAGCGTGCAGATATTCCTACTGCGCCTATGATTCTTGCCGTCATCGTTGGTGGTACTATGGAACAATCATTCCGTCAGGCTTACCGAATAGCGAACCAAGATGTATCAATATTTGTGGGCTCTTCTGTGTCACAAGGACTGATATTAATTACTATCTTGTCCGTTGTTTTGCCAATCTTAGGCATGATGAGAAAACGTAAGAAAGAAGCAATCGCTTAATATAAAAGTGATTAAAAACGGTGCAATCTATTAGATTTGCACCGTTTTTTTAATTTATATATATTTACTAATATTATTGAAATAAAATCATTTACGCCATTTAAATATTATTAACTAAATTCAGTTATGATTTAAATCATGATATTAATACCGCATATAAACGATACTTAACAAGTTATTAAGTAGTAGGAAAAGTCAGTGGACTTCGCTTTCAATTTTATTCGTGTAAGCACGAAAAACAACCAAAAATTAGAAAAGGTAAAATCCTTTCTAGACAAAATGGGATTGGGTATTGATTCCGATGTCGAAATGTTTGTGGTTGCTTTCGACAATGAGCGAGTAGTCGCAACCGGTGGTTTGGCTGGAAATACGCTTAAGTCGATAGCGGTTGATGACCGCTATCAAGGCCATGGACTATCAACACAATTACTGACCGAACTGGTGACATATGCCTATGATATTGGGCGTTTTAATCTGTTTATTTACACCAAGCCAGAAAACTATCAGATGTTTCACAAAGCAGGGTTTTATAAACTTACGTCAGTAAAGGATAGAGTGGTTTTACTTGAAAATAGCAAAACCCGGCTTAAAAATTACTGTAATAAACTGGCCTTATTGAAACGTTCAGGAGATAAAATTGGCAGTATCGTAATGAATGCCAATCCCTTTACTTACGGCCATCGTTACTTGGTTGAACAAGCTTCTCAGCAATGCGACTGGGTTCATGTATTTGTCGTTAAAGAAGACCGATCTTTTTTCACCTATGAAGATAGATTGAATATGATCCGTGAAGGGGTAAAAGAGTTCCCTAATGTCATTATCCATCCTGGGTCAGATTACATCATTTCTAGAGCAACATTTCCAAGCTACTTTTTAAAAGATGACGGGGTGATTAACTATTGTCATACTGCGGTCGACCTGCAAATGTTCAGAGGATATATTGCTCCGTCCCTTGGTATAACCCACCGCTTTGTCGGTACGGAACCTATCTGTGCTGTGACTCGTTTCTACAACCAACAAATGCACCAATGGTTAACGACACCAACACTTGAGTGTGAGCCAGTAAATTTAGTTGAGTTTCCTCGTTGTGAGAAAGAAGATCAGCCTATCTCTGCCTCTTTGGTAAGGCATCTGTTATTCAATAATCAGTGGGATGACTTGAGAAAACTTGTCCCTCTCACGACCTACAACTATGTTAAAAACCTTTTTAGCAAAGAAAGTGAAGTGTATGAACTGAGGTGTAAAGAGGCGAGAGTTGCTCCGATTCATTACGAAGCAACAATGTCGAGTTGACTCTATTATTTAATCAAACATATCAGAAGAATCTACGTGCTTAACACACGCTATCAAAGTGCTTGGCACGTTTGTTGAGTAAGGATAAAGGCACTATGCAACCGTCATATATGTTTCTAGTATCTGTTTAATTTTAAGGTCCAAGTCAGCAAGGCTGTGCTGATGTTTTTTAGCACATTCAGGTGCAGGACAGTCACAAATTATACACTTACGAGCCGAGAGTTCACACGAGCCCCTAGAGATGGTTTTTCCCTCGCGGTTCATAACATTTAGGTCCATTAGTTGTCCTAAAGGATGTGTATTTTCAATGACCATCATGAATTTTTTAAGCTCACTTGCCGAACGACACTGAACCGCTAGGTACCGCTCTTCACCGACATTACTTTTGTGTTCGTCGTTACCGATGCAGGTAAATTCATGTTGTAACAATACGTCTTTGACCGATAAGTAGGCTTGCTCGATGATCGCATTGACATACATATTACAGCGAAGCTCTTTGGGCATATGAGCCTTTATCGTGACGAGTGGTGTTGCATACTTTTTAATTAGTTGCTGCTGTTTTTTTGCTCTGGTTTCTTTACAAAGAAAAGAGTCATATAGGGATACGCTGGTGCTCATTTACTGTCCTCCTTAATCAATATGAATAAGACAATAACAGAACAATTCTCTTTTACTTTGAGAACTAATACATATATATAAAGCGAAAGAGCTTTAAATGGTTTTAATGAATTTAATTGTCTTAGTTCAGATGAGTTTGCGAAATTTAATATAAATTGACGTCTAATTTAACGCCAAAAGTATTGTTGTTGGTTTAATATAAGTAATATTGATTTTATTATTGAGTGTAAATATGTGACCTATGACTAATTATTGGTCTTATTTATAACTGTAAGCAATTATTTGTTGATTAAAATGCCAATAACAAATACCGTTTATCGTTAGGTTTTTGTCTTCATTTGAAGGTTTAAAGATATTATGGAAAGTAGGACTGCGCGTTTGAAAGAGAGACTAAAAATAGGTATGTCCTTTAAAGGGCGCGTATTCGTGCTTATTTTTGGCCTCTTAATGCTACAAGCCGTCATCATGGGGTTCAATTTTCATAATGCACTAATCGATACGCTGCATCATCAAGTGGGTACTAGAGCGCTCATTCAAGCACAGGAAATTGCGAGTGACCCCGAACTGATACAAGAAGTTCGCATCAAAAATGTCCCAGCAGTAGAACATGTGATCGATAGGTTGCATGGGATATCAGACGCAAGCTTTATCGTCGTAGGTGACGAGAGAGGCATACGACTGTCTCATCCTGTGAAAGAACGAATTGGACTGCCTATGATAGGTGGGGACAATACGGGTGCTTTGGAAAGGGGTGAGTCGTATATTTCGGTGCGAGAAGGCAGTCTCGGGTATGGAGTACGAGGTAAAGCCCCAGTTATTGACTTTGATGGTAAAATAATTGGTGTTGTGTCTGTCGGTTATTTACTCAACCGATTTGAACAATGGTTTTTATTTTATAGCCAACCGCTCATCATAGAGATCGCGATCATACTGTTCTTAACCATGGTTGGAGCATGGACCTTTTCGTCTCATATCAAAAAGAAAATGAATGGAATGGAGCCGTCTGAAATTGCATTAGCCTTGCATTTGCAAAAATCGATCTTAAGTTCTGTTTATGAAGGCGTTATTGCGATAGATAAAGCAGGATACATTTTAGCTGTTAATAATACGGCTAGAGAACTGCTTGGAACCGAAAGAGAGATTAAGTACCTAAAAACCCGCCAAATTATTGAATTTGTCTCTCAAACACAGTTCTTCTTTCAAACCCCATTTGATAAAAATATAAAAGATGAAATTGTGTCGATCAATGGAAAAACATTGATAGCGAATAGAGTGGCTATTTTTGATGGCGACATTTTGAGTGGCTGGGTCATTAGTTTCCGGCATAAAAATGATATCAATTCATTGACAGCAGAGTTAAGTCAAATAAAGCTGTATACCGAAAATCTACGTGTCATGCGTCATGAGCATGCGAATAAACTGTCGACGATTGGTGGTTTGATTGGGATTGGTGATAGTGCCGCTGCACTGAGACTTATCAATCATGAGAGCAGTATGAAACAGCAATTAATTGACTTTATCAGTACGAGAATTCAGTGTCGTCAGGTAGCCGGTATATTGCTTGGGAAGTACTCTAGAGCTCGGGAGTTGGGATTAGAACTCGAGTTTGATCCTACTTGCCAGTTATATCATTTGAATGAAAAAATAGAGCCAGATGAGCTTTCAGCAATCATTGGTAACTTAATTGATAATGCTTATGAAGCAACGCTCAATAACCCAGAAAGTAATAAAAAAGTATCGTTGCTCATCACGGATGCAAGCCATGAATTAGTGATAGAAGTAGCGGATAACGGCTGCGGGATCCCTTCTGAATTAGCCGCAGACATATTTAACCGCGGAGTAACGAGTAAAATGGATAGCGATGGTCACGGAATTGGACTTTACTTAATTAACCGTTACGTCACAAATGCAGGTGGGGTAATCTTGGTGGACAACGCAGAACCGAAAGGTTCAATATTCTCAATTTTTATACCAAATAGTGATGACAAATAATGAATATCATTGATGTGTTAATTGTCGAAGATGAGTCAGCAATTGCTGAATTACATGCGCAATTTTTAAGGCAAACTCAACGATTTCGACCAATTGGAATCGCCTCAAATTTAAATATGGCGAGAACCATGATTAAGGTTCAAAAGCCAAAGTTAATTATCCTCGACAATTACCTACCGGATGGCAAAGGTACGGAGCTATTGAGGGAAATTGCTGCGGATAAAAGTTCCGACAAAGTAGACGTTATTTTGGTGACGGCGTCTAGCGAAATGGAAACAGTCAAAGAAGCGATGCACTGTGGTTGTTTTGATTACATATTGAAGCCAGTCGCTTACGACCGACTACAAGATACCCTAGATAGATACCTAAAATTTAACAGTGCTATTAATGCCTTTGATAATATCAGTCAAAGACATGTTGATGATCTATTCAATATTCAGGCGCGAGATAAAACGACCGGTTCCTTACCGAAAGGCATTGGTGACCTAACACTTGATAAGATCAAGCAGGTGTTTTTGCAGAATATTGGCGTCAAATATACGGCGGAGAGTTTAGGTGGCGAGGTTGGTATTAGCAAAACTACAGCCAGACGTTATTTGGAGTTTTGTTCCGCGAGTGGTTTTTTGATCGCTGAAAATGAACATGGTCGAGTTGGACGTCCTGAACGAGTCTATGTAAAAACTAGTTAGGTAAAAAGGTCAAAATCCCCTCATTATTTTAGGATGATATCGCTTTTTATTCCGTCATTTTATTAGCCTAAATATAACAGTAAGAACCTACCTTTGGTGGCCGAGAGGTCACCAAATTTCGAAAGTTGAATACTAAGCAACGTTGTTTACGTCAATTAACACCCATCACTCCTGCAATTTTCCAGTTAAAACCATTAAATACATAAACGATTTTTACCTTTCGATGAAACTTGAGTCTCATCATCATAAAGTCTTTCTCATCGGGGAAAATAACACCCAGATAATGACTTGGTCCGTGTTTATATCGTGCCATTTCTTCGTAATCATTTCCCCCAAATTCTTAACTCATGAGGAGTTAACATGCAAATTAATCAGCGATCGTACGCTGGAGGTCTTGAATCTAGTGATCTGCTAGTTGAGATCTTGCCATCTGAAACAAACAGTTTAGAAATCGAACTTACCAGCTCTGTAGAACAGCAATTCGGAGATCTTATTCTCAAGGTGGTTACCGATACTTTGAACGAACTAGGTGTTACTAGTGCGACAGTGGTTATCAATGACAAAGGTGCATTAGATTGCGTGATTAGAGCTCGAGTTCAAGCGGCGGTTATGCGTGCGTCGGACAGTTCAGAAATAGATTGGAGTGCGGTGTAATGAAAGCGAAATTACGTAGAAGCATGTTATTTGTGCCGGGTTCAAACGCGGCGATGTTGAGCAATACATTTATCTACACACCTGACGCGATTATGTTCGACCTTGAAGATTCCGTTTCAATACGTGAGAAAGATACCGCACGTATGTTAGTGATGAATACGCTTCAGCACCCTCTATATCAAGATGTAGAAACCGTTGTCCGCGTTAATGGGCTCGACTCGGCGTTTGGACGTGATGATGTAAAGGCCGTGGTGAAAGCGGGCGTTAATGTTGTACGGTTAGCCAAAACGGACTCACTTCAAGACGTAATAGATATGGAAGCCGAGATTGAAGCGGCAGAAAGAGAATTTGGAAGAGAGGTGGGTAGTACTAAAATGTTGGCGGCTATTGAATCCGCGATGGGTATAAACAATGCTGTTGATATTGCTTTTGGATCGAAAAGACTGATCGGTATAGCGTTAGGTGCTGAAGATTATGTTCGTGACTTGAGAACAGAACGAACCGCTGAAGGCACCGAATTGTTGTTTGCGCGTTGTTCTATATTACAGGCTGCTCGCGCGGCGGGAATTATGGCATTCGACACAGTGTATTCTGACGCGAATAACGAAGAAGGATTCTTGAACGAAGCCGAGCACATCAAATCACTTGGGTTTGATGGTAAATCGCTAATTAATCCGCGTCAGATCGAAATATTGCATAATGTTTTTGCGCCATCTCAAAAAGAAATAGATCACGCACACGCAGTCATCGAAGCGGCGGAGGAGGCGGAAGAAATGGGCTCTGGAGTGGTTTCGTTGAACGGTAAAATGGTCGATAGTCCAATTATTGAAAGAGCGCATTTAACATTGAAACGTGCCGAGTCTGGTATCAAACAGTAGGGTACGGTAATGAAGACAAATAACGAAATAACAGCCAATAATCCACAAACAGAACTGGACCAGCTTGCTATGAGACCTTTTACTGACGCGCACGAAATTACGCCGCATTTGCTTAACAAAGAGACAAAAAAAAGTCGTAAGCTTCATGAATCTTTACAAGACGCGATACGAGCGTCTGGACTAGAAGACGGCATGACGATCTCTTTTCACCACTCTTTTCGAGGTGGTGACAAAATCATCAATATGGTGATGAATGTTCTTGCTCAAATGGGCTTTAAAAACTTAACGCTCGCATCGAGTTCACTGTCCAGCATTCACTCTCCTATCATAGGCCATATAAAAAATGGCGTTGTAAATAAGATATACACCTCTGGTATTAGAGGTGATTTGGCTGAAGAAATCTCTAGAGGTATCTTAGCGGAACCGGTTCACATCCATTCCCATGGTGGTCGAGTACACCTAGTAAAATCGGGCGAGTTGGATATAGACGTCGCCTTTTTAGGAGTTTCTACCTGTGATGAGTTTGGTAATGCGAACGCAACGACGGGCAAATCACGCTGTGGTTCGTTGGGTTATGCAAAGGTTGATGCAGAACACGCTAAAAAAGTGATCATACTTACCGAGCAAATCGTACCATTCCCTAACATGCCGGCTTCAATTGGTCAGGATACAGTTGATGCCATTGTTCAAGTAGAGGAGGTTGGTGACCCATCCAAAATTGGTGGTGATGCGACTCGTTTAACAACAAATCCTCGTGAGTTACTTATCGCCCGTAAAGCGGCAGAAGTTATCGAGCATTCAGGGCACTTTTTTGATGGCTTTTCGTTACAGACAGGCTCAGGTGGTGCATCGTTAGCGGTGACTCGTTTCTTGGAAGAGAAGATGGAACGAAAAGGGGTGACAGCAAGCTTTGGACTGGGTGGTATTACATCAACGATGGTGAACATGCATGAAAAAGGGCTAATTAAAACGCTGTTAGATGTGCAGTCATTCGATTCAAGTGCCGCAGACTCATTGGCCCGAAACCCTCTTCATATGGAAATTTCGGCCAATCAATACGCTAACCCATCTTCAAAAGGTGCGGTGGTTGATCGCTTGGACGTGGTTGTGTTGAGTGCCTTAGAAATAGATACAGATTTTAACGTCAATGTTATTACTGGTTCTGATGGCGTTATACGTGGCGCGTCTGGTGGTCACAGTGATACCGCGGCGGCGGCGAATTTAACCATCATTGTGGCGCCATTAGTACGCGGTCGTATTCCGACGGTAGTGAATAAGGTGCTGAATATCATTACTCCAGGAACAGAAATCGATGTACTGGTTACCGATCATGGCGTGGCTGTCAATCCGGCTCGAACCGATGTCAAAGCTCGTTTAGCTCGGTCTGGAATTCCAGTTTTCTCAATAGAAGAGCTTCAGCAAAGAGCTGAGTTACTCACTGGCAAAGGCAAGCCGATTCAATATTCAGATAATGTTGTTGGTTATATTCGTTACCGTGACGGTTCTGTTATTGACACCATCAAACAAATTAAAGAGTAGTCAGTGTATTCAGGCGAACCCGTTTCTCTAGAGCAGTTATTAAACTCTAGAGAACAACGGGGAATAAGACAAAGAGAGTGGTTGAATAAACACTCTCTTCCTCTAATTAGTTTCACCATTAATATGGTGGGCGAGGTTAAGGTTAATACCTTGTCTACGGTTGCATTTGAGCAAGGTATTGAAGCGATTGTTGAATGTTGCCAACGCTCATCTGTTTTTTTGACTGAGCCTCAACGTTTTGAAGCGAACACTGGTTTGGAGTTTATCGCTGCGGCCAGCAATATCACCGCACTTGAATTGAAAGCTCAGATGGTGGATATCGAAGATAGTCATCCTCTGGGCCGTCTATTCGATATTGATATTATTGATAGAAATGGTGTTGCGGTTTCCAGAGACAGTATGTCGCTGCCAAGGCGTCGATGCATGGTTTGTAATGATGATGCTAAAATATGTGCAAGAAGTCGCCGTCATGAAAAATCGGTGATCATAGAAAAGATGAGTCAGCTCGTGAGTTCTACCCTTCAGTAAGGGCTTGGTCACTTAATAAAGACCGAATCAACGATACTGCTTGGCTTTAATACTGAGTATTTCATTCCGGTACTCCACAAACAAAAAAACCAATCACCTTTTGGTGATTGGTTTTTATCTATTTGAATAACAAAGATTAAAAGTTACTCTTCTTCTTCTTGTTTTTCTGCTTCATCTTTTTTCTTTTCTTCTGGCTCGCTTCCACCACATTGTCCGCAACAGCTCATAATATTCTCCAATTAATTCAAGTAAATTTGTAAACAGCTTAAGGTGTGTTTGTTACCTATAATTTTATAAAAAGTAGACGTTATCGTTTCGCACTGGGTTTCGTCAAAATAGGCAGATAGAGTAAGACAAAGCAACCAAACCCTAAGGTCCAGAAAGTCACCGCCAACGTGAGAGCGAGGGTGTAGCTCTCTAACCAGTAAATGCCAAATACGCGAATGATGAACGCCAGAAGGATGGCAACAAATGCCACGATCATGGTTTTTCCAACAATGATTATTCGACCAGTATGACCGAGAGAAACGCGAGAAATCATCGACAAAATCATAGAAGCCATTGCTCCAACGGTCAGGGCATGGATAGCTTGGCTGTGGCTCACAGTTGTCGTGATTTCAGATAAACCAAACATCAATAAGCCAATCACAATACACCAGTAACTAAGATGTAAAGACCATACTAATGGGGTTTTAAATGTCACCCATATCCGCCACCTGAACGCACGAACTGCATGAATAGCGCTAGCGCAAAAGAATATAATCGCCACGACGATAGATGGAAGCTCAACAAAGCCTGCACCTACAATGACGGCGATTAAAATACTGGCAATGGACAGTTTTTCTATGGTTGGGATTGCATTCACTCGCGTCGTTTGTGTGCCGTTTGCCGTAAACATTGGGAAGACTCGGCCTCCCATAATGCACATCACTAATGTCACAAGAAGCACCATAAAAGTACTGGCTTTGCTTAATAGAAGATAATCACTGCTTGCAACGCTGTAATGAGCAAGGACATTGCTTATCGACATAACCAATAAAATGGGTATAAAGATCAGGTTTCGCCACAGTTTTGCTTTAATAATTGGGTAAGCCAGAGCCGTTGCCGCTAAAGGCAAAAAGGCGAGGTCAATGGCAGCGATGAGTATATTAGGGAGTTGTTCGGGAAAGAAAAATGCAATACGAGCCGCTATCCAAACCGACACTAAGCCAAGTAAGGCTTTTCCATTTAACCCTCTGACGCCACTCCAGTTCTGAACTGCGGTTAGTAAGAAACCAACGATAATGGCAGTCGTAAAACCGAATAGCATCTCGTGCATATGCCACCAAAGGCTACCACCATAAAGATTTACAACAATATTACCGCCTAAAACACCATTCCAAACCAATAAACTAATAATGCTAAATAGAGCGCCAAGCAAAAAGAAAGGTCGAAACGCAAATTCTAAAAATGGCAGAGTGTCTATGGTTGTTTTTTTATTGTCTGGCTCGGAAATATTCATCATGTTGATGGTCCAATTATTCGATTATATTAGAAGTAAAGTAGTTCAATTAGGTTATTTTTATGGTCAATAATTCAGCTAACGTTTTGTTATTATTGCCTATGATATCCTCGAGAGAGTAAGCATCGAGCGTTTTGAAAAAATTTTCTTGAGCTTGTGAGAAAATATTTTTTAACTGACAACTTGGCGTTATCACACATTGATTACTTTCACCAAAACACTCGACGAGATTATTTTTGTCTTCAATGTCTCTCACTAAACTACCAATATTTATTTCACCAACGGGGCGGTTTAATTTAATGCCACCATTTTTTCCACGAGTGGCTAATAAGTACCCCTGAGAATTGAGTTTCTGCACGATTTTCATCAAGTGGTTTTTCGATATGCCGTAACTATCTGCTATCTCACTGATAGTACAAAGTTGCTGATTATTGATTGCTAAATAGATCAATACCCGCAATGAATAGTCCGTATATCGAGTGATGTGCATGAAGAAATCCAAAACATTTAAAGATGCATGCATTATGCATCTTTAAATGCGACTGTAAACTGTTTTATGAGAAATTTAGCGGATCAATGAATTTTCGTATCATCATTAGTGATGATAGCAA
The DNA here is from genome assembly GCF_042465995.1 of Vibrio frigidus. Classification (NCBI taxonomy): domain Bacteria; kingdom Pseudomonadati; phylum Pseudomonadota; class Gammaproteobacteria; order Vibrionales; family Vibrionaceae; genus Vibrio; species Vibrio frigidus. Next base: position 120,357 of record NZ_JBCDMC010000009.1, read on the forward strand.
GTTGTGACCGTAGTTTTTGCATGCAATTTTCACAAGGCGGATACACTTTAGCAAACTCCAACAATGGTGGCAGTGTCGTATTGATTGCTTTTATGGCTATTAGTTCTATATCTTCATCACCGTTATTGTTATCAGCCATATAGAGCATAGATTGGTGCGGTATGAGCAAACATTTTTGTGCGGTCTCTAACTCGCCTTTTTGCTGGTGTATGGATGCTAACTCATGATAACTCGTAATCCATTCTCGAAGAGATTGAACACACTTAGGATTGCTCGTGAGCTTTTTTTCTAGAAGATATATTACCTCCCGATGATGGCGCTCACTATTAGGAGAATCTCTATATTCAACGGGTAAAGAAACAATCGACGGTAGGTTATCTAAGATATTCATTTTAATCCTCATATGTTAATGATTATCATTCTCAATGTAGCATCGATTTGGAGATTGTGAAGAATTATTTGAACATAAATTACAAAAGAGTAAGCTAGATCAATATCTTTTGTTGCGAATAATTATCATTCGCATATAATGATAACCATTATCATTCCTCTTGGTGTAATTATGATTACTACTCTTATTCAAAGAACCGTAAGTCATCAGGTGAAGGGCTCTCAATTCAGTTTTAAATACAAAAGAGCACTGTTGCCCGCATTTTTAATCGCATTATTGCTTACCGACGCTACTCGACATATTGCGGTAAAGACGCTTGCGGACGCTTTTTGGGCTGTATCAGCTTATGTTGCTTTTACCTTAGCGCTTTATCACTATATTTCTCTTTTTATGAATCGAGAGAACAGTGTTATTCGTTTATACAATAGCTCTCGGCATTATCAGGTGTTATTTTCTGCTTTGCTTGGGGCTATGCCAGGTTGTGGAGGCGCCATCATAGTGACCACTCAATTTGTTAGTGGTCGAGTTGGGTTTGGTGCTGTCGTTGCTGTATTAACGTCGACTATGGGTGACGCTGCTTTTCTGCTACTCGCCAGTGAACCTAAAGTAGGGCTGAGTGTTATTGTTCTTGGAGTCGTAGTAGGTACATTGTCAGGGTTGGTCGTTAATGCTATACACCGTGATGACTTCTTAAGGCCTAAGCCTAAAACGGATTCCGTTCGCAGCAACAATGAAAAACATCACAGTACCTTTGAAAAAACGGCAATAAATTTACAAGGAAAATTTTGGGGTATATTGATATTGCCAGCCACTGTTGTCGCCTTGCTTGGTTCATTTCAAATAAATATCAACCAGCTTATTGGCTTGCCGGAAGAAACAATGGAGTGGATAGGGACAATTGCAATCATTACCTGCATGACGTTATGGGCTTTTACCAAAGAAATAAAAGATTATGAATCGAGCGTGTCTGAAGACAAAAAATGTATCACGTCGCACCCTTTACAGAAGACGGCTCAAGATACCAACTTCGTGACGGCATGGGTTATAGGTGCATTTTTAGCTTTCGAAATGATTACTGTATTCTCAAACGTTGATCTCGCAGAGTTATTTTCTGGTTGGGGGGTATGGATGCCTTTAGTTGGTTTGTTGGTTGGATTACTTCCGGGTTGTGGACCCCAGATATTGGTCACAAGTTTGTACATTTCAGGGGCGGTTCCTATGTCTACTCAAATTGCAAACGCCATATCCAATGACGGCGACGCGCTATTTCCTGCAATCGCTTTGGCCCCTCGTGCTGCGCTTGCGGCTACGTTCTATTCTGCATTTCCAGCACTGATTGTTGGCTATGGATACTACGCATTGTTTGAAATATAGACAGGCCTAATACTGCGTTTCAAATGGGTTGATGTCTCTGAATTTTTTGGGGCTTAATCCTGATTTTTTCTTGAAGAAACGAGAAAAATAGGCCGGGTCTTCAAAGCCCAATCGATAGGCGATTTGGTCTATATTCGCTTGGGTGTAAATAAGGTAACGCTTGGCTTCAATGAACATCCTCTCGTTAATGATCTGTTTAGCCGTATCTCCTTTTTCGTTATGGCAAAGCCGATTTAAGGTTGAAACGGAGATACCCAGTGTGTCGGCATATAGCGAAACCGGCCATTGTTGAGGGAAATTGGCCTCAATTAGGTTATTAAATAGATATAACTTGGGATTAATGTTCCTCGAATTTTCTATTTCTTCATGGGTCTCTATCTCACGATACAAGGTCATCAAGGTCATCTTAACCAACCACTCTATCGAATAGCGTTTCCCTGAATAGAAAGACTGAAATTCCTCCAACATAGTGTCTAAGTAGGTCGCGAATTGATTAAGAAATTGTGAGTCTTGTTTGAAGTGCAAAACCCGCGCTTTTAAGGTCACAAAATTAAGAAAGTCGACCGCTCGAGAGTTTGCAGATTGGTTGATTAAAGGCTCGGCAATGGTAAGAACATAACCCTGAGTTTGGGGAGAGAATGTGAAGCCGTGCACGACGCCTGAAGGAATAATGACGGCACCGTTTCCTTTGATAACATAGTCTTTATTATCAAGGTGAATCTCAGAGCTACCTTGGAGAATAAAAAGCAATTGAAACAATTTGCCATGGAGATGAGGCTTTATGTTCCATTGCGCTTTTTCACTTCGTGCAGCAATAGATTCTATATGCACAAATTCTGAGTCATCGTGATCGTGATTTTCTCCGTAGAGGAAAAACTTAGGTATCAGATCCTGCGTGTCCATTTATGGCCTATTCCCCGTTTTGACGATAAAGTACAAGAATATTCTTATTTAATGAATTCGAAATCGTAAAACAATCATAGATGATTAAAGGGTGATTTAGATAAGGGATAGGCCACAAAATGGAAATTATTACGACACAAGTTGCGATTATCGGTGCAGGTCCTTCAGGTTTACTATTAGGCCAGCTCCTAGATAAGCAAGGGATCAATAATATTATCATAGAGCGTGTTTCTGGTGACCACGTACTGTCTAGAATTCGAGCTGGTATATTAGAGCAAGGCTTTGTTGATTTGGTTCGCGAAGCAGGATGTGCAAAGAGAATGGATAAAGAAGCGCACATTCATGACGGCTTTGAGATCTGTGTTGATGGTGAAACAACTCGTATCGATATGAAGTCATTGACCAAGGGGAAAGTGGTTACCTGTTACGGTCAAACGGAAATAACAAAAGATCTAATGGATGCTCGTAGTGAAAGTGGTATGACGACTTATTACAATGCACCGGTCAGCCAAATAGTGGGTGCTGATTCAAAGTCCCCCGCTATTCAATTCGAATATCAAGGAACTAAGTATCAATTAACGTGTGATTACATTGCAGGATGTGATGGCTTCCACGGCGTATCCCGACCCACTATCCCAGACACGGTTCGCAAAGAATATGAGCGAGTTTATCCGTTCGGTTGGTTGGGGTTGTTAAGTGATACGCCACCGGTCAGTGAAGAGCTTATTTATAGTAAAACACCACGAGGCTTTGCTTTAGCAAGTCAACGTTCGGCTACGCGCTCTCGTTATTATTTACAAGTACCGTTAACCGACACTGTTGACGATTGGAGTGACGTACGTTTTTGGGATGAGTTAAAACGGCGCCTACCTCAGGAATCTGCAGATAAATTGCAAACGGGGCCTAGCATAGAAAAAAGCATTGTGCCTTTGAGGTCGTTTGTCTGTGAACCAATGCAATATGGAAAACTATTTTTGGTGGGAGATGCGGCGCATATTGTTCCTCCCACTGGTGCCAAAGGGTTGAATCTAGCGGCGTCTGATGTTGCGACACTTTACAAGGTACTGACTCGAATTTATAAAGAAAATGATCTTTCCGGTATCGAACAATATTCGGATATCTGTCTGCGTCGGATTTGGCATGGTGAGCGATTCTCATGGTGGATGACCAATATGTTGCATGAGTTTGGTGACCTTAAGGTAGATAACACCGATGCCGGAATTTTTAGTAAGTTGATGTGCTCAGAGTTAGATTATTTCCTCCACCAATCCGACGGTCAAAAAATCATTGCAGAGCAGTACGTAGGTTTGGATTACGAAGACCTGAAATAGCACGAAACTAATCGTCCAACCCTTCCTTGTTGGCATTCCTGATTCGAGTGCCTAGTTACTTTTACGTCTTATGCCATTTCAATAATGAATGGCATTTTTTTTGTCTTTTTTACAATGAGATCATCGTCTCATTTTCTCATTAATCTTTATTGGTGTAGTTTTTTATCAATGAAAACAATAGATTAATTGTCATTTATGCGAGGGTAATTACTTTGCTATGTAAAAAATGAATAGCCAATTTAATTAACGAATTGTTCACATTAGCAGTAAACTGTTAACTTATTAACTAGCGGTTAATCGGTTACTTGTTAAAACGTGAAATCGCATAAGTTGTTCTAATATAAAGGAAGAGATTTATTTGGCTTACAGTGAGTTTGATAACTCGAACGAGATAGAGGATGTTTATATGAAAAAGAAGATTTTAACGGCAGCACTAGCCATCTCCACCGTACTGATGGTGCAGGCACCGGCACAAGCCGCAGAGTATACTCTTAGATTTGCCCATTTTTTCCCAGCGGTTGCGGGTCCCCATAAAAATATTTTTAAAGTATGGGCAGACAAAGTTGAGAGTGATTCTGATGGCCGAATAAAAATCGATTTCTACCCTTCTTCTACTTTAGCCAAACCGCCAGCGCTTTATGACTCGGCTTCAAAAGGTATTGCGGATATTATTGCCACAGTACAAGGTTACACTGCCAATAAATTCCCATTGACACAAATTGTTGAGTTACCGGGTGTTTCAAAAAATGCAATGAACGGTTCGTGTGTAATACAAGGGCTGTATGATGAAGGGTTGATCTCAAGCGAGTACAAAAAAACTAAGCCATTGTACTTGTTTACTCATGGACCGGGTCATATTAATACGACCGAAAAACTGGTTAAAACACCAGCCGATCTAGAGGGTCTTCGTATTCGCCGACCAACTGCTGTTGTGGCAAAATTACTGGAAGGACTAGGGGCTCAGCCCGTAGGTATGCCAGCGCCGTCTTCTTATCAATCGGTTCAACGTGGTGTTATCGATGGCGTAATGTTGCCATGGGAAGGCCAATACTCATTTCGTCTAAATGAACTTACCCCTAAGCATACTGAAGTAGGTGGTTTGTATACGGCTGCTTTTGTCGTGACGATGAACAAAAACGTTTATAACAAGATGCCAAAAGACCTACAAAAGGTTATTGATGATAACTCAGGTGCAGCGTGGTCTGCGATAGCGGCGAAAGTATTTGATGATTTGGATGAAAAAGGTCGTGCTCAAGCGGTAAAAATGGGGCATGAAATTTACACGGTTGAAGGTGGTGCGAACAATCCAGCTTGGAAACCCGTGCTAGACCAAGCAACCGAAGAGTACATCGAATCTCTGGAGAAAAAACGTTTGCCGGCTAAAAAAGTATACGCGCGTGCACTTGAGTTGTCAGAATCTTGCCCTATGTAAGTCATACTAGTGGCCCATCAGATTAAATAACGATGGGCTTTTGGGTCAATAGCTTTAAGGAGTAGGCTATGAATGTGATAAATCGAGTGATGGAACGTCTGACCTTTGTTATGCATATGATCAGTGGTACCACGCTAATCTGCATGATGTTTGTCACTCTTTTTGATGTGTTAAGTCGAAGTCTTTTTGAAGCGACCAATGGCTCAGTTGATATCACGTTCATCGGTGGTGTCGAGCTGATTAAATATGGATTGTTGATTGTTGTACTGTTTGCCTTGCCTCATTCGCTAGGGCGATCGCAGGTTATCGTAGATTTGTTTACAGATACACTCAAGACACGTACTAAAGCGACACTCGAAGGTTTTTATATTCTTGGTTTTGTTTTATTGGGTTCAGGAATGAGTTATCGGTTTTACTGCGCGATCGAAGAGGCGGAAATGTCCGGTGAAACAACTCAGGATCTATTGATACCGTTGGGTTACCTTTACGGTATATCATCATTCGCAACCGCAGTTCTAGCCATCACAGCCCTGTTATCATCATTGAATCTATTTATTCATGGAAGAGAGGAACTGCCGAGATGAGTGCATCATTAATAGGATTTATCTGTATCCTTACCATGCTTGGATTCATCGCATTTCGTATGCCAATTGCGCTTGCGATGGCCTCGACGGGATTCGTCGGATTTGGCATCATCATCGCTTTTGAGCCGGCATTAGCCATTCTGGATAGTGGCCCATTCGAAACGCTTTCCAACTATAGCTTCAGTCCCATTCCTATGTTTATTCTAATGGGTGTTTTTGCGTCAAAAGCCAAGATGTCTCAAGAACTGTTTGATGGCGCGAGGAAAATGTTTGGTAGTTGGCGAGGTGGAATGGCGTTAGCCGCGGTCACTTCCTGCGGTATTTTTTCTGCTATCTCTGGTTCATCAATGGCAACCGCGGCGAGTATGTCGAGAGTCGCCTTGCCGGAAATGGAGAAAAACGGTTACGCGAAGTCACTGGCTTCTGGCACGCTAGCCGCTGGTGGTACATTGGGTATTATGATCCCGCCATCCATTGCGTTACTACTTTATGCTCTGATCACGGAACAGTCCGTAGGTGATATGTTTATAGCGGGTGTCATTCCGGGTCTATTAGGCTTAGCATTGTACTGCATCACTATTGCCATTGTTGTTTCGCTCTATCCCGATCTTGCTCAGCCCGGGGACAAAACCACGTTAAGAGAAAAAATAATCGGTCTAAAAGGGCTCGCCCCATTTATGAGCGTATTTGCTTTGATTATTGGTGGTATTTATGGCGGGTTCTTTACGCCTACTGAAGCCGCATCTATAGGCGCCGCAGGGACTTTTTTTATTGCCATCTTCCGTGGAATGCGATTCCAAGGTTTCCGCGAAGCGGTAGAAGAGACATTGTTTATGTCGGCAATGATATTTTTCATGATTATTGGTGCGGAAATCTTTGGTTATTTTCTGTCGGTATCTCGAATCTCTTTTACCCTTGTAGAGATAGTTGAAGGTATGCAGTTGTCGCCCTATATGGTCCTTTTCTGCGTTCTAGCTCTGTTTATTCTTCTTGGTTGCGTGATGGACAGTTTAGCGATGCTATTGCTTACCGTGCCCGTCGTGTATCCGCTTATAGAGTCGGCTGGTTTTGACCCTGTTTGGTTTGGCATTGTCGCGGTTATTACGGTAGAGCTTGGGTTGATTACTCCGCCTGTGGGTATGAATGTGTTTGTGATTAAGTCAGTCGCACCGGATATTCCGATCAAAGATATTTTTAAAGGCGTTTTCCCATTTGTATTGTCTGATGTGGTTCGTCTGGGACTTATTATTCTATTTCCAGCGCTGGCTGTGGGACTATTATAGGGAGAAAGTAGGATGAGTACTCAATGGACCAAGGATCTGAGCGTTGGAGACGAAGCAATTGATGATGATCACAAAGGGCTATTCAAGCTTATAGATGAGCTAAGTACCGCCAATATGAGCCACAGTTACATTAATTCGATATTGGATAGGTTGAAGCACTATACCGAAGAGCATTTTAGTAAAGAAGAAGTCTATATGAAGCAGGTGAATTTTCCAGGATTGGATGAACATCTGGCTCAGCATAGAGCATTTGAAGAGTGGCTTAAAACCATACGTTCGATGTATGCCAGATTTCCACAAAGTCCTTTTATCGTCGGTGATTCGGTAAACAGTTATCTGCAACGTTGGCTCAAAGAACATATCCTTGAAGAGGACATGAAGTATCGTGACTTTATTGTTTCTCACAAAAAACAGTAGAGTGTAATGCTTTATTTAGAATGGCCCTAACGATTGTTAGGGCCATTTTTTTATCCAATCATTGCTATTCCACTGCCAACTTATTCCCTTTTTCTTTCAGAATATCTAAAAACTGTTTTTGCGTTGCGGTGGGTTTCCACTCTTTGCGAACGGTAATACCGATAGGACGATTGGCGTGTTCTATCTTAAATGGCACAACACAGAGAAGACCAGTATCAAGCTCTTGTTGTACTTGATGCTCAGAGATCATCGTCATTCGCTCGCTTCCTTGTAACAGAGAACGAATAAGAATGTGTGAATTTGATTCAACGATCTTAATCGGTGCCGGCACCTCTGCTTCAGAAAACAAATTTTCAAAAATAGTACGGGTTGGCGCCCCTATACGTGGGATGACCCACGACCCGCGAGACAATTTTTCCAGATCTAATTGGCTATCAGAGACACAGGGATGATCGGGGTGGGCGACAATGACGACATTCGAAGAGAAAAGTTCTTCCTGTATGACATCTTCGCTAGGTGAAGGAAAGCGCAATGCGCCAATCAGCATATCGACGTCTGCGAACCTTAAATGAGACAACAGGTCATCATAGGGACCATCGTAAATACTGAAATTAAAGTCGGGATGTTGATGGGTAAATTCAATAATGGCGTTGGGTAAAATAGACGTTCTTGCCAACGGCATGCTGCCGACAAACATATGGCCTATCTCGATATTATTGAGTGCACTGATTTCTACCTTGCCCTGATTAATTTCAGAAAAAGCCAATTTTGCCGCGCGCATTAATGCCAGCGCTGCTTTGGTTGGGCTAATGCCGAAACTGGTTTTTTCAAACAGTATTACCCCTAATAGGCTCTCTAGATCTCTACCTGAACGGTGCAGAGATGATTGAGAAACACCGACTTCACGGCCTGCGCTACTGAAGCTTTTTGCTGACGATATTGCTATCAGCGCCTTAAGTTGCGTTGTGGTGATAAGGCTCAGGAGCGATTGGGCATTCGCCCCTTTTTTCTCACTGCCATACTTTATGGATTCTCGGATCCCTTCGCGCAAGATATCCAATGCACGCGACACTCGGTTAGCGAGAATGTCACCGCTTTGAGTTGTGTACATTCCTGTGCTCTTTCTATCGAACAAAGAGGTGTCTAATGCGGTTTCGAGCTTTGAAATCGCTTGGGTAATCGCGGGTTGGGACAGAAAGACAACGTCTGTTGCTTTGCTAATACTTTTACATTCAGTAATGGCAAAAAATGCCCTTAAGTGCCTGATATTTTGAATGTTATCTTTCACGTTTATCTCCATTTGGTACGCCTACTTAGCATAGCCTATAGCAAAAACTAATAGCAATGTAAGCAAATTGAAATAGCCAATTCCACGTCACAAATTGATACTAAAACAATGAAGAAGCCACAATGCGTGGTAAAACGAACGGAAGAGAGCGGATTATGATTATCGATTGCCATGGACATTACACAACAACGCCTCCGGGAGTTGGAGATTATCGTGAAAAGCAAAAAGAGGCGATTTCAAAGGATCCTACGTTTAAAGGTCGCCATGGGCAATTCGTTGTCTCTGATAATGAAATTATTGAATCTATCGAAACCAATCAACTTAGACTGCAACAAGAACGTGGTACCGACCTAACCATTTTTTCTCCGCGAGCAAGTTGGATGGGGCATCATCTTGGCAATGAACACACGAGCCAATATTGGACTGAAAATCAGAATGACTTAATTCGTCGGGTGTGTGACCTTTTTCCGAAAAATTTCGCCCCTGTCGCTCAGTTGCCGCAATCACCAGGTGTAGACCCTGCCAAGTCAGTTGCAGAGTTAGTGCGTTGTGTGGAAGAGATGGACTTTATCGGCTGTAATCTTAACCCGGACCCTTCGGGTGGATTTTGGCAAGATGCGTCGTTAGGGGATAAATCATTTTATCCGCTGTATGCAAAGATGTGCGAACTAGACGTACCTGCGATGATCCATGTGAGTGCCTCATGTAATGATTGTTTCCATACGACGGGTTCGCATTATCTCGGGGCGGATACGACGGGCTTCCAGCAACTCGTCATGTCGGATGTATTCAAAGACTTTCCAGAATTAAAAATTATCATTCCTCACGGTGGGGGCGCAGTACCTTACCACTGGGGAAGGTTTCGTGGCTTGATGCAAGATCAAGGCTTTGCACCGCTTGAAGAGTCAGCCCTGAATAATATCTACTTCGATACATGTGTCTACCATCAGAAAGGCATCGATTTATTGCTCGATATTATACCGACTAAAAACATTCTATTCGCCTCTGAAATGATTGGTGCTGTTCGTGGTATTGACCCAGAAACGGGGCATTATTTTGATGATACTAAGCGCTATATCGACAACAACGAAAAACTATCCGCCGAAGAAAAAATCCTGATTTTTGAAGGGAATGCTCGTCGTGTATTCAGTCGCTTAAAAATCTAAATCTAGATTGAAATAAAAAATAGGCAATAGCCAGCAACACTCAGTAAAGGAGAGATGTGATGCAAGAGAACGTAGTCGTACAACGTATTGAAAGAGCAGACCCTAAAGTCATTGAAGGTTTAGCAAAATGTGGTGTGGCAACCGTGCATGAAGCTCAGGGTCGACGTGGTCTCCTTGCTGACCATTTACGTCCCATCCAACAGGATGTATCCGTGGCTGGGTCTGCGATTACTATCTCAGGTGCGGCTGGTGATAACTGGATGATGCATGTTGCGATAGAGCAGTGCCAAAGTGGTGACATTATGGTTTTCGCCCCCACATCTCCATCGAATTTTGGTTTTTTTGGTGACCTGTTAGCAACATCCGCTCAGGCTCGTGGTGTAAAAGGTTTGATTATAGATGGGGGAGTAAGGGACACGCGTGTACTTAGAGAGATGAATTTTCCCGTTTGGTCGAAACATGTTTTTTCCCAAGGCACCATCAAAGAGACATTAGGGTCAGTGAATACGGTAATGGTCTGCGCGGATGAATGGATCAACGCAGGTGATGTTATTGTCGCTGACGATGATGGCGTTGTTGTTGTAAGGCGAGAAGAAGCCGAAGTCGTATTGGCGGAAGCATTGGCTCGAGAAGAAAGAGAAGAGGTTAAACGGATTCGAATGGCGAACGGTGAACTTGGACTGGATATATACAATATGCGCTCCCGATTAAAAAAGAAAGGGCTTAAATATGTCTAAATCCATTCCATGCATTTGGATGCGCGGAGGCACGTCAAAAGCGGCGTACTTTTTAGCTGAAGACCTACCTCAAGATACGGAGCAAAGAGACGCATTGCTGTTAAAAGTGATGGGGTCACCTGACCCCAGACAGATAGATGGTATTGGTGGTGCCGACCCATTAACATCTAAAGTGGCGGTAATTAAAAAATCACAAAGGGACGGAGTTGATATCGATTATCTGTTTCTTCAGGTGTTTGTTGACAGAGCGGTGGTATCTGACGCTCAAAATTGCGGCAATATTTTGTCTGGTGTCGGCCCTTTTTCAATCGAGAGAGGGTTGGTTGAAACCATTGGCGAGATAACGACAGTTTCGATTTACATGGAGAATACCGGACAGGTTGCCATAGTAACCGTTCAGACACTGAACGGAGAGGTGGTTTACGATGGGGACGTCTGTATTGACGGTGTTCCGGGTACCTCTAGCCCGATTCCAATTACGTTTAAGGATACGGCAGGATCAAGCTGTGGTAGTTTGCTTCCGACGGGTAATGAAGTCGACGAGATAGAAGGTGTTAACGTCACCTGTATCGACAATGGGATGCCCGTGGTCATTTTAGCGGCCAGTGATTTTGGTTTGTCAGGAACTGAATCACGAGAGACACTGGATAAAAATGCGTCATTGAAAGCCAAGCTTGAGTCTATCCGTCTGCAAGTGGGGCCTTTAATGAATCTAGGGGATGTGACGCATAAATCGGTGCCTAAAATGACGCTAATAAGCCCGGCAAATAAAGGAACCATTTCGACAAGAACCTTTATTCCTCACCGATGCCATGCCTCTATTGGTGTATTAGGTGCGGTGAGTGTGGCGACGGCTTGTACATTGAAAGCCTCACCCGCTTATATGTTATCCAAATTACCGGATGGAGATCATAAAGTAATATCGGTTGAACATCCTATTGGCGAAACGACGGTGATACTCGATCTGGATAATGAAGGTAGAGTGGAAAATTCTGCAATTTTAAGAACCGCACGGAAATTGTTTGATGGAAACGTATTTGTTTAAACGATAAGGCCTTGTTCAACGAGTAAGGCTTTATCGTTCGCTTACGCTTACTTGTCGTTAAGCAAATTCTTCCGTATCTATTTCTAATTGAGTCGCGCGATTATAGCGTTGTCCCGAAACCGTGTTCTGGTTGATAATGTTACCCATCTCAGCAATCAAGTCTGGGGAGATTGAACATTGTGCCGCATGGATGTTTTCTTGCAGATGAGAAAGGTTGGTTGTGCCAGGAATGACATGGATATTGTCCGCTTTTGCGAGTAACCATGACAACGCCAAGGTGGCCAGAGTGATCATATTGGCAGGGTCGAATTTTTTGATATCAGGTGAGACAAGTAATTCGAGCTTTTTAACCAACGCTAGGTTATGGGCAAAGTGCTCGTGATTAAATCGTGGCATTGCATGACGAATATCGTTGGAGGCAAAACTTGTTGGGTCGGTGATGTTACCGGTCAAAATGCCTCTGCCTACCGGGCTAAACGCGACGAATGCTGTACCCAATTCGATACATTTATCTAATACGGCAATCTCTGGATGGCGTGTCCATAACGAGTATTCTGATTGCACGGCGGCAATAGCATGAGTTGAATGTGCTTTGGTCAATGTCTCAGACGAGACTTCGGACAATCCTATTTGACGAATTTTTCCTTCATCCACCAGTCTGGATAGCTCGCCGACACTCTCTTCAATGGGGACGCTTTTATCCCAGCGATGCAGATAATAGAGATCAATCACATCGGTATTGAGCCTTTTAAGGCTATCCTCACAGGTCCTACGGATGGTTTCTGGCCGGCCATTGATTTCCTTTTTACCATCTGCTCCTTTAAACATCCCGCATTTGCTGGCGAGTAAATAGTCGGAGCGTCGGTGGCCTACTGCTTTTGCGACGAGTTGTTCATTGGCACCAAAACCATATAAAGCCGCGGTGTCTAACATGTTATAGCCCATATCTAACGCATTATTGAGCAAGCGTATACTACTTTTCTCGTCGGGTGGATTACCGTAGGCGTGAGAAAGGTTCATGCAACCCAGACCGACTGGATTACATGAAAATGGACCGATAAAACGTGGTTTCATTTCCGTGAATGTTATTGAAGACATTCCGCTCCTCCTTAGTCTAAAAGTTGTTCTATTTTGTGTAACGTTTCCATTGCGGACAAACACTGAGCCACACTAGAGTTGGGCTCTTTGCCTGTTCGAATGGCGTCAAAAAACGCCCGGTCGATAAGCTCAATGCCGTTGTTCGACTCAGTCACACCGCTGAGGTCTATCTGGTTTTCATTACCATCGAATAGATCATCGTAGCGGGCAAGATAGGTGCCTTCATCGCAGATATAGCGGAAGAAAGTGCCAAATGGACCATTATTATTAAATGAAAGAGAAAGTGTACAGATGGCGCCTGTAGGCACTTTAAGGCCGATGCTCATGTCCATTGCGATACCAAGATCGGGATGAATAGGCCCTTGTATGGCTTGTACTTTTGAAGCGGTTTCACCGGTCTGATATTGAAACAGATCCACGGTATGACACGCATGATGCCATAATAAGTGATCCGTCCACGTTCTTGGTTCACCTTTCGCATTGGTATTGGTTCGTCTAAAGAAATAGGTCTGCACATCCATCTGTTGGATGTTCAGTTCACCCGTTTTAATCTTATTATGGATCCATTGATGGCTTGGGTTAAAGCGCCGGGTGTGTCCTGCCATGGCGATGAGTCCGGTTGATTTTTGAACCTCAACCAATTGTCGAGAGTCCTCAATATTATCAGCCATTGGAATCTCAACCAGAACATGTTTGCCGCTTTCAAGACATTGGATTGCTTGACTGGCATGCATTTGGGTCGGCGTGGCTAAAATAACGGCATCGAGATCTTCTCGTTCTAACGCCACCGCCAGATCATCTGTTACCAATGGGTTTGAGTGGTTTTTCGCCAATAGCTCAAGCTTGTCTAGCTCCGTTCCAACGAGTGCAGTAACGTCAACATCATTGATATTCGCGATAGCTTCAAGGTGCTTTGTTCCAAATGCCCCCGTGGCGCCCACAACACAAACTTTCATAGTCAATTCCTTTTAGATTGCCATCTTTCGTAAAATAGTCCGTCTAAAGTACCAATACATCTTAGTGCAGAATAATTAAAAATTGAACATAGCCATTCATTTTTTAAATAGAGGCATTAGATGGTTCGACTTAGGGGCGTTTCGAGCTTAACTTATTGTCTATTCTTGGGTTGTCGGCCGAGCACCATTTTAAAAAGTTCACTATAATTGTGCTACCTAAACGGCAAGCTATATCAAAAACTAATATCTGTACTGAAAATTGAAATGGTAACTGGAAGGCGTTGGAGAAATACTGGGACAGCCTTCAATCAACAATGTGAACGTGACAACCTTTAGTTGGATTAGAGGTTATTAACTTATAAGGACATATTATGGATTCCGACTATTTACCATTTCACCCTAGTCCGGCCAAACCAACGTTTCGAGTGCCAGAAGGATCGGTAGATGCGCATTGCCATGTGTTTGGTCCTGCGCTGACATTTCCTTATTCTGAAAAGAGGAAATATACCCCTTGTGATGCGCCCAAAGATAAACTTTTTGGGTTGCGAGATTTTCTAGGTTTTTCAAAAAACGTGATAGTTCAAGCGTCGTGTCATGGCACAGATAACCGTGCGTTGGTTGATGCGTTGCAAACAGCGGGTGAGTTCGCCCGAGGTGTCGCGGTGGTTTCAGAATCGATCAGTGAAGAAGAGATTCAAAAGATGCATGATGCCGGTGTGCGCGCGGTTCGATTTAATTTCGTAAAAAGACTCGTAGATTCGACACCAAGAGATGTTTATCGGCATATTGCCGCTAAGATTCGACCATTCGGATGGCATATAGTGGTCTACTTTGAAGCCTCTGATCTTGACGACATTGCCCCTTTTTTAATCGAACTAGATACCACGATAGTTGTTGATCATATGGGACGACCAGATGTATCTGAAGGCGTTGAATCCAAGGGATTCAATACGTTTATTCAATTAATGGAAGATAACCCAAAGATCTGGACAAAGGTGAGCTGTCCAGAGCGGCTAACAGAAACACCACCAGATTATAGCGACGTTGTCCCTTTTGCGAAAAAACTGGTTAAAAGATTTCCTGATAGGGTGTTATGGGGAACGGATTGGCCGCACCCTAATATGAGGTCTCATGTTCCCGATGACGGAAAACTTGTCGACGTTATTGCGATGATAGCGCCAACGGAAGCGTTGCAAAAACAGCTGCTGATTGACAACCCTAACCGTCTTTATTGGAGCAAGTAATGAAAGAGAAGAGAACGTCTTATCTGAACACGGACAAAGTAATACCGGGCACAATCATGTTTGACGGCACGATGGCGCGGAAAGGCTATGGTCTTAATAAAATGTGCTATTCATTTAATAACGCCCCAGATCGAGAAGCGTTTCTGGCCGATGAAACGGCCTATTGCGACAGGTTTAATTTATCGCCTGCTCAGAAAGAAGCGATTAAAAATAGGGATGTATTAAAGCTATTAGAAGAAGGTGGCAGTATTTACTATTTGGCTAAGTTTGTCGGCATTCTAGGGCTAAATATGCAAGATATTGGGGCAATACAAACGGGTATGTCTCTTGAAGAATTTAACGAACTTCTAAGAAGTGCAGGAGATTAGTATGGCTAAGATTATAGGTGGTATCACCACTTCTCATATTCCATTGATAGGAAAAGCTATCGATCTAAAGCTGCAAAATGAACCCTATTGGAAGTCTTTTTTTGCTGCCTATGTTCCGATTCATAAATGGCTGGATGAAAAGAAGCCGGACGTTGCCATTATATTTTATAACGATCACGGACTTGAGTTCTTTATTGACAAAAAACCGACGTTTGCCATCGGTGCAGCCCATCAATACGTCAACGCGGATGAAGGTTGGGGTATCAAGCCGATTCCTCCCGTACCTGGAGATGTTGGCCTTTCTTGGCATATCTGTAATGAATTAGTGGCTAACGAATTTGATATTACGATCTGTCAGGAGATGAAAGTTGACCACGGTTTAACCGTGCCAATGCAGTTAATGTGGCCGGGTAATCGCTATTCGCATATGAAGGTGATCCCCGTCTGTATCAATGTTGAACAGCATCCCATGCCGTCCCCTAAACGCTGCTACGACCTGGGTTGTGCTATTGGTGATGCAGTACGTGATTATGATGAAGACCTGAAGGTTGTGGTATTTGGCACTGGTGGACTATCTCATCAACTCGACGGCGAGCGAGCTGGGTTTATCAATAAAGAATTCGATCTTTATTGCATGGATAAAATTATAGATAATCCGCAAGAGTTGACCGAGTTTTCCATTCTAGATCTGATTGAGAAAGGCGGTGCTCAGGGCGCTGAATTTATCATGTGGATGGGTATGCGTGGTGTATTATCGGACAATATTGAGCTGCTTCATAGCAACTATCATATTCCGATTTCCAATACTGGGGCAGGTACTATGTTGATAGAAGATCATCTACAAGATTGAATAATATGTATTTGATATCTAGCGGAGTCAGTCTGTGAGCGAGTTGAGTGTTTTTCCAGTTTGGTATTATCTATTCACCTCAATCACACAGGCTGTTAGGTGCTCAGCCTATGTGATGGTTTTGTACTCTATAATTAACCCTTTATGCCTTTAGCAACTATGGTCTAGACAGTGAGTTAAATCGCTGTCACAGTCGACTGACTGAGCTGGCTTACCATGGGCAAATATTTTAAGTTTTCTCTCTTCTACAGAATGGTATGAGAGTTTTTTCCCTTCTACTTTCAACATGGAACCTTCGGGGATGGCGATGACAAATTCGTGTTGGTTTAGGATCAAAAATTCTTCAATCCTTTCATCTCTCGTTTCTCCCATGTGCCCTGAAACACTTGCCTCAATGTAGTGCGGGTTGATCTGGAATGGTACCAAGTTCAACGAAGGCAAAATGGCGGCGGTTACGATTGGCATATCATTGGTGGTACGGATAGTTGGTGAAGCGATATTGGTGCCAGCACTCCATCCTATGTAGAGTTTTTCTTGCTTGATTATTGCGTCTCGAAGAGGCCCAACCAAACCTTGGTCGTGAATCATCTTATTCAGTACCCATGTGTTACCACCGCTCACGATAATACCGTCGCATTCTTTAATTGCTGCAATGGGGTCATCGCATGTGTGAATTCCAGTTACTTCACATCCAAATTGACCCAAGCCATCGTTGAGCTGCTGAGTGCGGTCGTCATAATGTCCACGAATCATGGCGTATGGGATAAACAATAGTTTTTTGGCATTGGTTTTTTTGATCATTGGCTTTAGCCATGAAAAACCGAACTCTAATAGCATTGTGTTTCCGGCAATCTTACCGTTACTAAATAACATGATGTTCATAAATTAATTCCTAGGTCACAGCGTCGCTTTGAGCTTCAATATGCTGTTGGGTAATGATGACAATTGATTGAATAACCTTGCTGGCGGCCTGTAAAGACTGAACAGGAAGGTATTCATAAATTGAATGAAAATTGTGGGCGCCGGTAAAAATATTAGGACAGGGGAGTCCTTTTTGAGAGAGTACAGCGCCGTCGTAGCCTCCTCTCATGGGTGTCGTTTTCATATCAATGCCGTTGTCCTGATAGGCTTGCTTGGCAATAGCGATGGGATAATTTTGAGTGCCTTGAAGACTGTTAGCCACATTCTCGTAGCGATCCATTAACGTTAATTCTACGGATTCTTCCCCCCAAAGTGACTGACAGTTTTGACCGAGCTGTTCAAGAAAGGCCATGCGTTTTTTATACCCTACTTGAGAGAAATCGCGAATGTCGAGCTTAAGTAGAGTGGAAGCGCTATTACCTGACAGCTCTTTAACCCAATAATATCCTTCTCTTCCTTCTGTATATTCCGGCGCTTCTCCTGCGGGTAACATACTGATAAATTTGTGTGCCATAAGCAGTGAATTTTTAAGTTTTCCTTTGGCAGACATAGGGTGTGCTGATTGACCAACAAAACGCACTTCAGCATTGCCCGCGTTCCAATTCTCGCAAACAAACTCACCAATACCACAGCAATCAAGAGTATAGCCGAAATCAGCACCAAATGATTCGACATCGAATGCTTTCGCTCCCCTTAACCCTTGTTCTTCGTCGGGTAAAAAGGCGATTTTAATATCACCATGTTTTAAGGAGGTCTCTCCTTTTGACTTTAATGAAGTGAAGTGCTGCAGCATGTCCATAATGGCGGCAATGGCCGCTTTATCATCCGCACCTAACAGACTGGTTCCGTCAGTGACAATGATGTCTTGATTTTCATATTGAGCAAGCTCAGGAAACTCTGATACTTTGAGCCAAATCTTTTTGCTGAGTTCAATATCCCCACCTTGATAGTTAACAATATGAGCATTGGTATCGTTCGATTGTTCAGCACTGGTATCGAGATGCGCAAAAAAGGATACCGTTGGTACATTAGAGTCATTCCCGCGTAAGGTGGCCGTCAGTATGGCGGAATCTCTTAGCGTGATCTCGTCAAGTCCGAACGCTTCAAGTTCAGCCTTGAGTAGGGTTGCTAATTCGAACTGGCCGGGCGATGAAGGCATGACTCCTTGCGCGCCAAGTTCACGGTTTGTTGTTGTGTTGATTTTGGTATAGCGAAGAAACCGGTCGGTAATATTTTCCATATTTACATCTTATGATTGTTATTTGTGTCGTTAATAGCAGGAGCATGCTCCTGCTATAGGCTATCTAAAGTAGAACCTGAGAACAAACCAAAACAGTGATAAGGCCACCAACCATAGGGATGGCAGTACGTTTTACCAGTTCCATTGGTGATACATTTGCTACACCAGCACAAGCTATAACGACACCAGCAACCGGTGATGCAGAGCGCATTAGGCCCGACGCCAATTGCATTGGAAGTGCCACAGTTGCCGCTGCGGTTCCTACTTGTGCAGCAACATCAGGTGCTAAGTTAGAAAAGCTAAAGAATGATGCGTTACCCGAACCTGAAAGTAACGTGACAATGGCGATAATCGTGACAAGAACGAGCACCATTGCAATGTAGCCAAAACCAGCACTGGCTGCACTGTCCAATAACAGATCGATAAACCCAATTGTTGAAAGGCCCGTAACAAAAACTTTTGCCGAGATGATAAGGCTAACAACACTTGCAAATACCGCCCCCATACCTTCTAAATATATTTTAAGGGATGCGCAGACTTTTCTGCCGTCTCTTGTGTAGAGATAGTCACATATCATCGCGACGAATAAAGCAATAAACATTGCGGTAACCACATCAATTTTGACACTGGTAATGGCAAATTTACTAAAGGTAAGTAGAAGGGCTAGAGGTAAGACAGGAAGAATGGCAAACCATTTCGGCGCTTTTCGATGATCCTTACTTTCCACGTTGAAATCGTGTTTGATGCCATTTTCTTCGTCTTTTTTATCAAAGTGTTTTTGACAAAAAAAGTGTAATACTGCGATCACTATTATCGCGATAACAGAGACGACCAATTGATAGCTGACAAAATAGGTGGCAACATCGATACCGGATATTTCCGCCGCTTTGTTTGCAGCAGAAGACGCTGGGCCTAAATCCAGACAACCAGTAGTGGCAACCACCGCCGCGGCTGCCGCTGGATTACACCCAACACCGACCAAAACGGGGTACATAGCAACCAATAGTAATAGAGCAAGCCCGGTCGCACTTGGTATAAATATATTGATCAACTGACCAATAACATACGCCATAGCAAGTACAACGTACGGATTTTTGATACGTGATAATGGCTTCGTCGCGATCTGAACGAGGGCATTAGCAGCGCCAATGTGGCTCATGTAACGAGAAAACCCACCAACAGCCATGATAATCAGACCAAGCTTAGCGAGTGTTGATGAAGATATGACTTTGATCACCTCAAAAAAATCGACAATAACGGATCCTGTTGACGCACCACCTTTTGGCATGAAATCTGGATTCCCATCGATAACACCGAGTGCGATCATCGTTAATCCAGCCAAAAACAATACTGCTTGAGTATTGTATTTCTTTACTACGAAATAACCGACGGAAAAAATAACCGGCAGTGCTAATAAAGTAATCATTTTTCTATCCTTGTAATTAATTAATTTTGTCTGTCAACTTAATTTTGGGTGTGTTTATCTCTCAAATTAAATTGATATAATTCGAATGTATAAACGCGATTAAATTAAGTGTTAATTTTTAAATATTTTAAACTCTTTAAAAATGTCTTCCATTTTATCAAATCTTTGTTTGTTATTTGTACGGTTGGACATGCATTTAATTAAGAGTTCGATAATGGAAAGCCCTGCAGAACGATTATTAAAAATAGTACTACTTTCGCTTGCAACGACGATTTGGATATCGCTATAAGATACGAAAGGGTTAACCTCTTGATCGGTCATAACAACGGTTTTACCACCAACCTGACTAAACCAACGGACAACCTTAACTGTGGTACTTGAAAATCGGTGATAAGACATGGCTAACAGCGTATCATCTTCGTTAATGTCTGCGAGTTGGTGTGGCAGTGTAGACGAGTCTGCGTTCAGTAAAATAACGTCTCTTCTTAGATAACGCGCTAATAAATAGAAATAATTGGCTAATGCTTCAGCGGACGCGCTTCCAATGACATAAAGTTTGCCTTGTGGATTGAGAATTAGATCTGTGGCTTTATCTATATTTAAGACATCGATTGATTGATACGTTTTCTCGATATTATCCAGTATTTCTTTTTGATGTTCTTTTATTAGTTGGGATGTGGAATTGTTTATTTTGGTATTGTTACAGCGATCTACTGGCGTACTTAATTCAATAATCAAGTCATTCGAAACTGCTTTTTTAAAATCTAAAAATCCATGGAACCCAAGGCGTTGTATAAATCGACCAAGTGTTGCCTTTCCAATTCCAATCTGATGGCATAGGTCATTTATTTTGGCAAAAGGTAGCATTTCGAATTGGGCAATAAAGTGCTCAATAATTCTGTTGTCTGATTCAGTCAAGTTATCAATAGTATTGACTGATCTAATAAATTCTTGCCTATCCATCTTTATTCCTTTTCTCTTATGAAGCGGATTGTCACGCTTCTAATTAGCGGGAGCAAGGGAAACAATTTTTCCCACAATCAAAGTGTGATCCTATCGATTTTATTGATCGATTATCTATTACCATTCTGCAATATAACCTTGTATAAGCCTGATAATACATGGCTTTTAGTGAATCGAGTCTGAAGTGAGCTAAATAGATTTATTTGCGGTGGTGATTTGGAAATGGTCGTACTTTTGCGTGTAATGAGAACCTTTGCACCCACCATTCTGATGGGGTACTGTGAACGTAACGCTAATCGAATGAACTCATCGAGTATTGCGCGGACATGTGCAGTTTTCAGTGTAAGTTTGGGGAAAAACATGAAACATATAGCTTTTTTTAGTAGTAAATCTTATGACGAAAAATCCTTTGAACTGTTAAACGATAAAGACGAGTTTGTATTTTATTTTTATGACTTTAGGTTGACCACTAAAACAGCCGCCTTAGTGAAAGGTTGTGAAGTCGTCGTCGCATTTGTCAACGATGATCTATCACAACCAGTGCTCGAAAGGCTTAGCCAAGAAGGCGTGCGATTAGTGGCTCTAAGGTGTGCGGGTTTTGATAACGTAGATGTAGAGATAGCGAAGAGCATAGATATGAAAATTGCTCGTGTTCCCGCCTATTCACCGGAGTCAATTGCTGAGCATGCCGTGGGCCTTATGATGACGTTAAATCGGCGCTTTCACAAAGCTTATCAGAGAACACGAGATGCGAACTTTTCACTTGAAGGACTGGTTGGCTTTAATTTTCATGGGAAAACGGCAGGTATCATAGGGTCAGGAAAGATTGGATTAGCAACAATGAGAATTCTGAATGGGTTAGGGATGGATATATTGTGTTACGACCCTTACCCAAGCGACGAGGCTATAAGGTTGGGCGCTCGCTACTGTTCGTTGGACGAGATTTTTAAAGAGGCCAATATCATCTCTTTACACTGCCCTATGACTGAACAAAATTATCATCTTTTAGATGGCGAAGCGTTTCAAAAAATGCGCGATGGCGTCATGATAATCAATACCAGTAGAGGAGAGTTGTTGGACTCGTCTGCCGCAATTGAAGCGTTGAAAGTTGGTAAAATAGGCGCGTTAGGTCTGGACGTTTACGATAATGAAAAGGATCTATTTTTTCAGGATAAGTCGAATGACGTTATCGTGGATGACGTATTCCGTCGATTATCTGCTTGTCATAATGTCATATTTACTGGGCATCAAGGTTTTTTGACCGAGGATGCTTTGCAAAACATCGCGGAAACGACGTTGGGCAATATCCGATCTCTCGATACCAATGAGATAAACAATAATTTTTTATAGTGGATTGAATTTTCCTCGAATACGCTCAATACGTGTTCGATTTACACCAAAGTCTGAGCGTCCAATTCGGGATGCAGATCGAATGTGTATTTGTGTCTTGTCAGGACGCTCTTCTACGAAGTAGAACTCTACGTCATCAACAAACTGAAAAAAAGTGGAGGTGTATTCAACATGGATGTAATTGCTTTCAATTTCTATGGTTTTAGTATGATCTTCAGATTTAAGTATCTGGACAAGAGCAGTATGTGCTTCAGTCAACGTTCCTGCGTAAACAATGGATTCAATCTGATGTTTGTCGTCACCATTGATTTGGCTATTTAGGCAGTTTGGTGTGCTAGGGCAAGGTGTGAGCTTGCCCTCATTTATACCTAGTAAAGGTTTGGTGCTTGAGCATCCAAATAACAGGGTTATGCTTATTAGAATAACGGCTATCTTAATGTTCATTTTGTTTGCCTTCGCGATATCTTAATCGCCATCAGTCCAATTAAATTTGCTTTCGTCGACACCTTCCTTCGCCTCTTTTATGCGCTCTCGTTTGTATCGCTCTTCATTTCGGGCGGCATCAATTTCTTGCATTATTACGGTAATATCAGCATCGATATCACTCTCCGTGAATGTACCAGTTAACTCACGATCCGGCGTGAGTTCGCCTTTCTCAAATAGAGCCCAAATTTCTTTGGCGTAACTGGTGGTCAGTATCTCTGGCGCGTATTGGCCATAGTAATCACGAATATTGTTAATATCACGTTCTAGCATCCACTCGGCGTTGTTATTGGCAGAGGCGTCCACGGCTTGCGGTAGATCGATAATCACAGGACCATATTCGTCGACCAGCACATTAAACTCGGATAAGTCACCATGGATTAATCCCACGCAAAGCATTTTAACCACGTAAGACATCATGACGAGATGGTCTTCAATGGCTTGCTCAGCAGACATGGTGACGTCGTTTAGCCTTGGAGCAACGTATCCATCGTCATCGGTGACCAATTCCATAAGCAGAACCCCATCAAAGCAACCATAAGGTTCTGGCACTCTAACGCCTGCGGCCGCGAGTTTATACAATGCATCGACTTCAGCACTTTGCCATACTTTTTCTTGCTGCTCACGACCAAACCCCGAGCCTTTTTCCATGGCTCGAGCTCGACGGCTATTACGGACTTTACGGCCTTCTCTATATGAGACAGCTTGCTTAAAGCTGCGTTGATTCGCTTCCTTGTACACTTTGGCACAACGGATCATATCGCCACAGCGTACTATGTACACAGAAGCCTCTTTGCCACTCATTAATTGGCTCTTCACCTCGTCGACCAAGCCATCGTCAACGAGAGGTTGTATTCTCTTAGGTATTTTCATAGCTTCGTTATACCTTAGTTAGCCAATGGATGTAATATTAAGCTGGCAAACGGAGTCAATTTATCCATATTTTTACGATATTTTGGCGAAAAAACAACCAAATTGCACTTTGCTTAAAAAGAGAATGGTTATTAGTGAGTGACGCATTATTTGCCTTATTTTGTTATCTGGGTTCTGAACCGTAAAATGCAATCGAATACATCACTAAACTATTCATGTCATGAATTAATGATATTTTGCGCAGCGAAGCGTTTTTTCTGACGTGTTTTGTGAAAAATATTCTATTTAAGCATTCTCGTATTATTCGACATGGCGTCATAGAAATAGTGACACGGTTTTCCTGACAGTTATCCGCTGAATTTTTGTCTATTGATGAAGACCAAATACAGACCTATCGGATGGGTGGCCAATATCAATTGGTTGATGTTCCAAAAATGTCGCTGCAATTTGAAGTTGGCGTAGCCAAGTACTACGGGAGTCGAAAATACCTAGGCGGCTCACCTGAGTGTTAGAGGACCAAGGAGGAAGTTTTTCAGTGTCATGGGTAATCGCGGTGACAGACAATATTGGTTTTCGAGCCGGAGCAGATTTCAATTCTATTGATAAAAACAAAACGTTTTTGCCTAATTACCTTACGGCAACGATTTCTACAGGGGTCGTTGTCAGTTATTCATTGTGAGCGCGTTGGTTGTCGGTTAGCCCATGCGCTCTAATTATTTAGTTCTTCAACACATCATTTTATGAACAAATTGGGTCATATTATTCATAGGTTTGTTCCAAGTCATCGGAATAACTTTTTTCGTATATTTCATAGTGTTTGCTTCTGCCATTCAAGGTATGAAAGTTTTTCCTTCCCCTTGCCAGTCTAATGTACTTGAGCCATGTTCTTTCCAGTTTTGTCTTTGCTTTGCCAGGATTCTGCAATACTTTAATGAAATGCCTTTCTTCTGCATTGATGGGAGAAATATCACTTTCTTCTAATGCAAGCAATGTTTGACCATATGAACTAAGAAGATAATCTTCCTCCACAGTGAAGTCCCCAGATTTACCAAATCCACGAGAAAATACGTTGTTATCATAAAAACGTTTCTCTCCAATTCTAATATCAGTATCAATCATTTATTTGCCCTTGAAAATCGTAAATCAGTGCTGTTGAGTGAACGATATTTCGTATATCAATAAAAATAAAGCAAATAATTTAACTCATGACGACAAAAATATTTTGTCATCAATCAAGACGATGATCGACAAAATATTTCAATCGTTTCAATAGAAATATTTTCACTTAGAGTATTGAAAATAAGGGTTTTTTATGATGACAATGCGAGTCGTTTAATTATAATCACGGCGTTTACGTCCTGTACCTAATAACCTAATATTTTGAGCCTGAAAATGCTGATATCCGAAATCCCTATGCCGCCAAAAATGATTATTACATTCGTTTTGATATTTGGTGTGTTGTCACTAAAATATCTCTGGATTGCGGCTATTCGACACCGCAATAGTCCTTTACAAGAGAGGCATAAAAACTGGATCAGTGTTGCCAGAAACTTGAGTAACCTTGGTTTGGTTATTGGCGTAGCGGTTGTTTGGCTTTCTGAACTACAGAATTTTGCAATTTCTGTCGCGGCATTCACTGTGGCAATTGTCATTGCCACGAAAGAGTTGCTGCAGTGTTTTCTGGGTTTCTTTTCATGGGTGACAAACCGTCCATTTAGAGTAGGGGATTGGATTGAGGTGAACGGCCATTGTGGTGAGGTGTCTGATATCGATTGGATAAAATTCCGGTTATTAGAGGTAGATTTGGAAAACGGCTACACATATACAGGTAAGTCTATTACGGTAATGAATAGCGTTTTACTCATTCAGCCAGTCGTTAACCTGAACTTCATGCGTAGGTATGTAATGCACAGTTTCTCCATAGTACGTGAAAATAATGTTAATTTATTCGAACTTAAAACACCAATTATGGAAACTATTGCAGAATTAATAAGCCCATTTCAAGACGTTGCTTCTCGTTACTCTAATTTAATCAGTAAACGATTAGAGATTGAAGCGACATCAATTGAACCGTTTATTTATATTCATACAACCGATGTGGCCAACCAAGTGATCTCAATTACTATTTTTTGCCCAACGGAAGAAGCGCATTCATTGGAACAAAAAATCACTGAGCGCTTTATGACGCTCTGGTATGAGAAATTGAAAGTCGTCTAAAATCAACAGGTAGAGCGAAAAATTATTCGCTCTGAACTTCAATGTTTTCTGCTTCTCCGGCCTGCACCAAACTATAGGCCGTGGAAGGCTCAATTTTATGAATAAGCTTTTCGACGGCAATAATGGCTTCGATAGAGGTGCTTTTCTTTCTATAGCTTAGGTATAACGGTCTATGCCAATTTAAGCTATTGTCTACCAGTATCAACTGTCCAGAATTTAGAAAAGGTTCAACAACCGATGCCGGTAAGTAAGCACAGCCCCCTTTTTCTAAAATGAAATCTAACGCGATTCTACCTGTTGATGTTCTTAGGTAGGGGGCATTTATATGGGGATGCCTATCAGCATGTTCGGAAGAGAACGCTGTACCCCAATCTACGTATACGTATCTTTCGGCAAGCGCCTTCTCGACATCGCACTGAATGGTCGAGACCAGAACCAAAGTTAGATCGGCGATTCTTTTACACTCTAGTTCTTCGGCCTTTAAGGGATCGAATGCAAACGCGATATCTAATGTGCGTTCAATTAACCCTCTGTTGATCTGATCTCTGCTCAGTACTTCCGCGTTAAAACCATATCCATGAAACTCATCGGTCACAATACTAAGGCAATTTTGTAGATAGGCATCCCAAATGTTGGGGGTACCACCAATCGTAAGTTGGAGTGCTTTAGAGCTTTCTAAAGATAACTCATACTTGGCCTGTTGAAGAGTTTTGACCATGACTTCGGCATAACCAATTAGCCGTTCACCTGAAGAGGTTAGTTTAATATTGTTTCTGTCTCTGGTGAATAATACAGTACTAAAGTAGCTTTCTAACTGTTTAATTCTTGCGCTAACAGCTGCTTGGGTAATATGAAGGTTTTCTGCGGCTCGGCCAAAATGTCTGACACGAGCCAATTCTAGAAATGTATTTAGTACTCTAACGTCCACTATTGCATTCTCTCTAGGTTTATGTCGTTACGTATTACTGAAAGTGTAGTAATTAGACATAACTTTATACCAAAAAGATAGCACCTAACCCGAGAAATACTAGAAACCCAACGACATCCGTCACTGTTGTGAGAACCACTGAACCCGCTACCGCAGGGTCTATGTTTAGCTTCTTAAGCGTGAAAGGAATCAAGGTTCCTGACAATGCCGCCGCTAAGCTGTTTACACAGATCGCACAACAGATGATCAATGAAAGCTCCACTGAGTCAAACACGTAGTAAACAATACCACCGATAGCTGACCCCATTACCACACCGTTAATTAGTGCAATTTTCACCTCTTTGTTTACAAGTAGCCGTAAATTGCTTTGGTGTAAGTGATTCAGTGCAATGCCTCGTATAGCAACGGCGAGAGTTTGGCTTCCTGCAATCCCTCCCATACTGGCAACGACTGGCATAAGAATAGCCAAAGCGACGACCTGTTCGACAACGTTTTCAAAAATACCGATGATTGCTGATGCGGCAAAAGCGGTGACCAAATTTATAACTAGCCATAATGCCCGTAATCTTGTCGCGACTTTTAGAGGGGTAAAGAGGTCTTCTTCACTTTTTACATTCTCAGCGACAACCGCTTGTAAGCTTAATTCTCTTAAGGTGAGAGCAATAGTGGTCATAGACATTATTCCCATAATCTTTCCTTCAGATAAAACGGGAAACCAACGAGTATTGCCATCAATAGAGACTTGCTTACTGACTTCTTTAATATCTTGAGTATCCTCGAGAACGGGCGTGACAACCGCCAATATTCTTAACTTTGTCTCATTCTCTTGAGTTAAAAATACCTCTGGTTCAACAGTGCCAACTATCCCTAAAGCATCCCTTACTATGATAAGACGGATAGGTATTTCTGTTCTTTTCAAGATCTCATTTTTGATCCGACCAACACTATTCTTGGCGTTAGCGACCAGAAAAAAGGGTTCAACATATCGCCCGACTTTGTCGTCTTCATAAGACAATGCTTGTTGAATATAGGCAACAGTTGCTTCACTTTGTGTAAGAAGGTACTCATCAACAAACTCGTTTGGCAAGAAGTCGGAGAAAGTAATGACATCATTTTCGCTAATACATGAAAGTCTTTCAACGGCAAGTTCATCAGATAGTGATTGATGGATATGCTTAGCAGTATCGTATTGTAAGAAGTTTACAATTGTCCAATATCGATCCGCTGGGATCACTTCTACAATTTGTAGCCTGTATTGAAGGTTGACAGACTCCAATATATTGGCCAGCTCAGCATCCTGATAGTTTTTAAGAAAACTCAGGTCAACGGACGATCCCATTGCGCTAATAAATTCAGCCAATAACTCTGGGTTATTCTCTGTAATCTGCAATTGATTAAAGTCGGTCATCTTAAATTTATCCTGATTTTGTGTCAGCAGAATCGTCTACTAATGTGAAGGCTCTGCTGGGATCAACATAAACGCGATCCCCCATGCCTTCGCGGCCTAATAGCATTAGGTAACTCATTTCTTTACGGTTGGTTAGTGTTATTTCAATAGGCCAAGAACGCCCTCCAATCGAGAAAAGTGTGCTAATCACAACTCGCTGTTCTGACTCGCCATTTGAAGACTTTATTTTTCGTGAGTCGACGACCGGAGCGGATGTTTTTACCGTTTTCTCCATGTTGTAGATATCCGGATGTAGGTCAAACTCTACATAGAGTTGACCCTTTTTGCGAAACCGACGAATGTTGTCTACATGCATAGAGGATGTTTTGGCTCCGGTATCCACACGAACCTCTAAGTCTGAAATCCCTAGGTCTGGCAAACAACATAGTTCGAGGTTTCCAATTATCAGTCTGTCCATTGGTTTTCCTGTTAAGCAATATTTGTATCTTACAAAATTATAGAGTCGTGCATCATTTCAATGTGTTCGGCGACATCATTTTCGTCTTTGCCAAAATAGGCGATATGGAACATGGCATCACCTTCTTGTACTAAAGGTATATTCTGCTTGCCGATTATGATCCCTGAACGCGTAGATACGGCCTTATGAATCAACTCTCCTAGAGGTGAGTTAATCTCAGCAAGAATTTGTCCCTTTTCCACTTGTTCTCCAAGTTTCACAAATTCATGAACAAACCCACTACCTGCGGCTCTTATCCAATCACTCTTATTGGCGATGTAAGGTTCAATTTTCCGTTTGCTCGGACGTTTTCGAAGGAGTCCGAGCCCCATTAATACTTTTTGAACACCTTTAAACCCGGCTTGGATAGACAGCTCGTCAAAACGCAGTGCTTCCCCTGCCTCATACAATAGAATACGCGTTCCTCTGTTCGTGGCGGCCTCTCGAAGAGACCCATCTCTCAATACAGAATTGAGTAACACTGGAACGCCAAATGCTTGGGCAAGCTCTAGTGTTTTTTCATCACTCAAATCGGCCCTAATTTGGGGCAGATTTGAACGATGAATGGCGCCTGTATGTATATCAATTCCGTAATCACAATGCTCTACGACATTTTGCATAAAATCTTGGGCAAGCCTTGCCGCTAATGACCCTTTCGCTGACCCAGGAAAACACCGATTTAGATCTCTTCTATCTGGCAGATAGCGACTTTGATTAAGCACACCGTATACATTGACCATTGGAACGAGAATTAATGTTCCTCGGATTATGTTCAAGTTTGCTTCTATTAGTCTGCGAATGATCTCGATACCATTTAGTTCATCACCATGTATTGCCGCGCTTACGAATACAGTTGGTCCTTTCTTTACAGCTCTTTGCACATGAACAGGAATGGACAGCTCCGTGTTGGTATATAACTTGGCCACTGGAATATTAATTTGGCACTTTGTACCAGCTAAAATCTCAGTACCTGCTATCGATAGACGGCTTGCCATCACCCTTTTCCTCGAGTTTTATTTGCATTTGGTTTCGCCGTTTTTTCAATAAAATCAAAAATCATTCCTGCAACATCTTTTCCTGTTGCGGTTTCTATGCCCTCTAGACCGGGAGATGAATTGACTTCCATAACGACTGGGCCACTGTTTGACTGCAGAATATCAACACCGCAGAGGTTGAGACCCATAGCTTTCGCTGCGTTAACCGCGGTAAGACGTTCTTCTTTTGTCAGACGTACTAATTGAGCTGAGCCCCCTCGATGCAGATTGGAACGGAATTCGCCTTCTCCAGCTTGACGTTTCATCGCAGCAATCACTCTGTTACCAACCACAAAACAACGGATATCGGCACCGCCGGCTTCTTCAATGAATTCTTGAACGAGAATATTCGCTTTTAGTCCCATAAATGCTTCAATAACACTCTCGGCGGCTTTATTTGTCTCAGCTAAAACAACGCCAATACCTTGAGTCCCTTCAAGTAGCTTGATAACAACAGGCGCTCCACCGACATTCTTAATAAGGTCTTGGATTTTGTCTGGTTTGCTAGCAAAACCTGTTTTTGGAAGCCCAATCCCCTTACGTGATAGAAGTTGTAGTGACCTCAATTTGTCACGAGAACGGCTTATCGCGACAGATTCGTTGATACAAAAAGTGCCCATCACCTCAAATTGCCTGACGACAGCGGTACCGTAAAAAGTGATGGACGCGCCAATGCGCGGAATCACTGCATCATAAGGCGGTAAACTTTCGCCGTGATAACGAACCTTAGGATTGCTACTGGTAATATCCATATAGCAATGCAATGTGTCAATTATATCGACTTGGTGACCTCTAGCTTCGCCCGCTTCCTTTAAACGACGAGTAGAATATAAAGATTTGTTGCGAGATAAGATGGCAATACGCATGTTAATTTTCCAACTATTTGGGATTGAATATGGTGCGAAAATAAGGCCAAAAATGAATAATTGAAAGCAAATAATATCTATCTTTTCGACAAAGAATTTCTATGGTTATATTGCTATTGTTCATACTCATCTTTCTTATGCGGGGTAGAATTCATGTTCCATTTTTTTTCTTATGATATTTAATACAGATTGTACTTCTTTCGCAAAAATTAGTGCGTCGTTGTCTCCTGTCAGCTGTATTAGTACGACCTTGTTTGAATGGATACATCGGCTGACAATTGACAGCAACAAATCTAAATCAATTGCGTAAGGTGGCTTTATAGTCATTCCTCGAACAATCGCTCTTAAATCTATGTTTAAAGCAATAGCATTATGGTTAAAGAGAAAGATATCGAGTTCTTCGTATATAGATGGTGACGTTGAATAAAAAGCAGTGCTGTTGAGCCATTCAACCCCCATACTTTTCGCTAAATTTAGCTCTGGTGTTGTATGAAAGTCTTCAAATACACCAATACTCAACATATTAATATCAGACTTTTGAGTGAGAATGGAGGCATACCCCTGCATCGGGATAAAGCTTAGTTTATTGACTAGGTCTACTCTGTGGTTGATGTTGATGACACCAATATCGCCAGTATCATAAGCGGCTAGGCATTCAATGAAACTTTCACAACTATTTGAAAAAATGACGGGTAAGGTCTTTTGTTCAAGTAAGGCATGTATATACTGAGAAAACGCCATGCTTTCGATAATGTTTGAATTTGTGATAGGAAAGTACCCTCCATTTTTTACCGGAAGCGTGCAAGGTAAATCGGTTTTAGCATACCAATGGTAGGTGTTTTCAATGGCTTCTTCTGCTTCCTCAAATAGCAAATCTTCTTCTTCGGAAGACTTGAAACAAGTACCAACAAGTGCGATTTGCCTGTTACGGATGTGAGATCTTCTTTTAATAAAGCGCTCAACCATATTTTTAAACATTATCTATTCCCATTCAGGATTGATGCTTCATTCATTAGGTCTTGAATAACTCGTTCAAAACCAGTCCTCGCTCGCTCATTCGGTGCCATAACAGTAATAGCGCCAACTAACGTATTTTTGCGGATAATTGGGACACTAATTCCAATAACACCCGTATTGTATTCAGACTTACTTATTGAAAATCCGTCATATTTGGTTTTTTTGATAGATAGTTTCCAATGGGGGTCGTAAGTATCTAGTTTATAATATGTAGCCACTTTCTCTTGTCGTTCTCTAGGCAAGTTTGCGAGTAGAACTTTTGACGAGGCCCCTTTTATTAACGGTTGTGTTTGTCCTACTTCAAATGTGCATCTAAGCGCCTCTTTACTTTCTTTACACACGGTACATAAAGCGTGGTATCCCGCTGGTACCATAAACATACACGTTTCACCAGTAACGACACTCAATCGCTCTAAAGCATTCTCATACTCTCGATATTCCAATTTTGCTTTTTCATGACTCCTAGCCAAAGCTAAGGACATCGATCCAATGTAAATTTTTTTTGTGTACAGGTTTTCTTCAATGTGGCGCCAGTCTTTTAACAAGGTTATATAGCGATACAAACTACTCAAAGGCATATTTAAGTCTTCGCTAAGTCTTCTTATACTGACCTCTTTTTCATAGGAAGCTATTTGGTCTAGGATAAGAAATATCTTTTCGTTTGTATTACTCATATTACTCGATGGTAGACTGATTAATTAATTAAGGAGCATTCTCAAATTTTGAGAATGGGCCGATTATGATTTTTTTATATTATTCCTTAAGTTGATGCGCGCCAATAAAAACTTCAAATAATTATTTTTATTAAAAAGATAAATATTTTTTGTCAATTAATTATTGGTGATTAACAAATTTTTTCTATTAACTTGACTTAAAACTTTTGTTATATTTTTCGTTGAAATACTGTTATTAGTTATCTGTTTAATTACTAACTTAATAATAGGGCTATGGGACATATAACGCTAAGAATGGGAGAAAAATGCTTCGAAGACGAAGAGATATTCCCTGATGGATTTGCAGAGTCAGGTGCGTTCTCTTATGCGGAAGAAGAGTTGCTGACCTATTGGGGAGACACAATGTACGCTCTAGAGGTCGGGTATCTCCTTCCTGAAAACTTAGAAGAAGAACATTTCGTACAAGTGATTGGGAACCCCAAATTAGCTCGTTCTTGCCTTGAGAAAGTTTGGGTCAAATACAAAGCATTATCTAGGTTTGATATACCTTCATGAAGATAGCGTTCTACTGATACATGACGAGAAACCAATAATTCGTTATGCTTATAAACACTCAAAGTCTTACATCTAGGTAGTTGAATGATTGATTACATACAAAATAGTTATTTATTGCAACAGGTCGTCATTGGTATATTACTTTTAGTCAGTTTTCGGATTGCAAGAAAGGTTGCCCTAAAATGGCTGGAGAGACTGGCGGATAACAAGCGAGTTTCTCTACAAAGAAAACAGTTTGTGATCAAATCATTTAATGTTGCTTCATTAGGGTTATTTGGTGCGATTTTTACGATCTTTTTAGGTATCGGCTTTGGGGATATTTCTCTTTTCTTATCGTCAGTTTTCGCAGTGTTAGGTGTCGCACTCTTTGCTCAATGGTCTATTTTGAGTAATTTAACCGCGAGTATTCTCATTTTTTTCGTATTTCCTTACCGAATAGGAGACATGATTAAAGTGGCTGAAAAAGATGCGGATGTTAGTGGAGAACTCATAGATATCACCATGTTTCATGTACTTATTCGCCATGAGGATGGCAATATTATAACCTATCCAAATAATTTGATTTTACAAAAAGGAGTCACAAAAATCTTGAACCATTCCGGTCATAGTATTGAGGCAAAGGATAAAGACTCCCTGAACAATTAAATAACAACCAGAGAATGGTACCGTCAATTTAAATGGTGACAAAGGGGAACGAGTGGCGCTATTTATTAGCGCTTCTTTATTACGGTATCTAATTCTTTCACTAGAGAAAAATTGGCTCCAGTGGATTTTGCTATATACATCGCTTTATCCGCTAATGAGATAAGTAGTGATAGGTCTTCATTATCTTGTGGATACACACCGATACCTATGCTTGCTTTAACCGAAAGACGCTTGTTGATGTTGTCAATGGTTACAGGTTGCGATACAACGTTGTGGATTTTTTTACTAATGGCTTCTAATTCATAGAGAGGATCATAGCCGTTGGTGATCTTGAATAGTATTAAAAACTCATCACCTCCGACCCTAAAAACATAGTCATCTGCTCGCAACATACTATTTAACCTTGAACCCAACTCACCCAGTAATAGGTCGCCAATATGATGACCTAATGTATCATTTATGGTTTTGAATTTGTCTAAATCAAAGTAGACAACACCGATAGAATTTGATGACCATTTGGAAAAATAGTCATTTTCTAATAAGTGTTGTAGAGACCTTTTATTGGCTAAACCAGTGATAGCATCGGTATTCGCACTATTTTTTAGTTCGTTAATTTCACTCTCAACATCAGAATAATCTTGTATCGTCGCGATGCCGTGAAGCTCATTGCTGATCTCAATATAGGCAATGGATATCTTGGCGTGAAATTGTTGTCCTTTAACGTTGATACAAGGCAAGAGAGCTCTAGAACGCATCGCTTTAGCAGGCGATTTTTTATGAATGTACTGCTTAACTTTATGCCTATGATTTTCTGCAGAGGACGCAGGTATTAGGTCGTCAATTCGCATTGACGTTAATTCTGATTGAGAATAACCAAATAGCGCACAGCAGGCTGAATTCGCATAGACAATTTTAGAGGCGTCATCGGCGATTAGAATAGCATCACCAAGGAACTCCAAAAAAGACCCAACTTCTGATAACTCTCTCATAATCATTCACCAAAACAATAGGACAGATATATTTAATTAAAATGAAAGTTATTTCAAGCTTAGTTACTCGGTATCCGATAATAGTGTCAATAACTATGATCTGACTGTTATCATTAAGGATAAAAATAACTTTTTTTGGGAATCAAGTCGTACTGAATTGAGACAATCAGTACGAAAGGCGTAAACATTGAATGACACGAATAGGCTATTTCATCGTAATACTTGATAACTCTACGGCAGTTGTGCTGCATTGGTACGGGAAGGAGGTGTTCAGAATGCACCCAAATACATAAATCTTTAGAATGGTATCTATCCATCAATATCAAAGAAAGGCGTAATGTCTCTAATTGAATTATGCCATTGAAGCATCGCAGGCCAATAAGTACTCTGCTGTCCCTTCGTCAATCATCAAGTCGGACACGTAGCCCCCTAAAATAGCCCCAAGCGTTGCTGCATAGTTACGTTGACCACCGGCAACAAAAATTCGGCTATGAATTTGTCGTAACTGTGCGAGATTTATGCCTAAAACTCTTAGGTCAACCTCGGCAACAACAGGTTGTCCATACCTGTCATAAAAACGACCACAGATAACACCGACTGCGCCCATTTCACGGTATGTTTGCATCTCTTTTTTAGAGATAACGCCGACTCGAATTAATGGGTTCTCTTCCGAAACGTTACCGACAACAAATAACGCTTTATTGCATTTCGTTAAGGCTTCGAAGTTGGAGCGAATAATCGGTTCGGCTTGCAGTTCTACGGCTAAACGCGAACTGGATACAACCGCGGGTACGTGTAAGCTGATGACTTTTCCTGAAAGTTTGTTAGCAATCTGAGAAGACGATTCAATGGTAGTAAAGTCGGGTTGAGAGGGCATCGAACCGAGCATTTGCAACACAGTGACATTCTTACACTGCCTAGGTGTCATCACATTTCCCATTTGATGTATTGTTCTCCCCCATGCTATGCCTAGAATGTCGTTATCTTCAATCGTCTGGTTTAGATACATACCGCCCGCTTTAGCTAGACGTTCACGCATCAGTTTGGAGTCTTCATGTTGTGTCGTTTGTTCGCCATCCGGCACGATAACTACGCTGTCTAACTGGAATTTCTCTTTGATTTTTAAGGCGTGTTCTATGGAAGAAAATGCTTTTAAATCGAGATCAAACTGCACCAATCCTTTTTCACGCGCTGTCTGTAAGTATTTGACAACCGTGACACGTGAGACGCCCATCAATTTGGCAACGTCGGTTTGACTTAGTCCTTCTTGATAATAAAGCCACGTCGCATGGAGAACGGGATCACTATTAAATGCGCTGATATTGTTTAACTCTGAACTTGTCATCAGCTATACCTCTTCTCATTTTGGATATCGATACGTGGTCGGACTTTTATCAGTGAGTAATTTATCATTTTAGAAACAAGTTAACCACTTGATGTAATAACGACTCTAATATACATTTGAATTTCTGTAAATACAAAGGTAAAGAAAATGCTTAAACATATTCATCCACTTTTTAGTGCAGATCTACTCTATAGCTTACAATCGATGGGCCACGGAGACACGTTGGCGATTGTTGACGCCAATTTCCCTGCGACATCGAATAGTCAGTTTAAACACATTCCAATGCTGGGGGTCGATTGTTCACAGATGTTAGAAGCCATCTTGAAACATGTTCCACTCGATGCTTTTACTCCCACACCCGTCCGCATTATGGCGCAAGATGATGGTGGGCAACTTACTGATGCAGCACAAGATTTTATAAAGACAGTCGAACGGTCTGAGGAGTCAGAACATAATCATCTTTTTCTTGAACGGAACGAGTTTTATAAAAAAAGCAAGGAATGCCAGTTGATTATTTCCACCAATGATCTACGGCCCTATGCCTGTGTCATTTTACAAAAAGGCGTAATATTTGACTAAGTTCAAAAAAATGACCAATTAATGCTCTATTTATTGGTCATTTTTTAAACTGCTAGTCTTGTCACAGTTTACTTTACATTTGATGCGTTAGGATTACTTTTGTTAAATCCATTCACGGATAAATGGAGTGCTCCATGTCAAATGTAGTCAATGCAATTGAAATTAGAGCGATTAAAAAGAAATTTGGTAGTAATACTGTCTTACATGATGTGAGCTTTAATATAGACGGTGGAAAAATACTGGCGTTGTTGGGCGCGAACGGCGCCGGAAAGTCTACGTTGGTTAAGATCTTAAGTGGCGTTTATCACGCGGACGAAGGGACAGTAATCATTAATGGTAAAACCGTTGATATAAGTAACCCTCAAAGTGCGAGAGATGCGGGCATTATTACGGTCCATCAAATTATCAATGACGGTGTTGTTCAAGATCTTTCTATAGCGGAAAATTTACTTTTAGACAAACTTTGCGACGGACGATTTTCAACATTCATCTCTAAAAAAGAACTGCATAAACAGGCTAAACCATTAGCAGAGAAGATCGGGTTAGATGTCGCTCTCGATACACAGGTTTCCGAGTTATCTCAGGCAGACAGGCAACTTGTTGCGATTGCGCGGGCTATTTCCGATAAACCCAAATTACTGATCTTGGATGAGCCGACATCGAGTTTGTCAGAGACAGAGGCCGTCAAACTATTTGAAGCGGTCAAAACAATGCGAGAGCAAGGCGTCGCGATTGTGTATATCTCACATAGAATGTCTGATATCCGTTTGCTTGCCGACCAAATTGCCGCATTGCGAGAAGGGAAAATTGTTGGTTGGTTTGAACCACCACTTGATTATGACGGTGCTGTGGATTCGATGCTTGGTCACGCCGTTGGCGAGGTTCGCCATTCCTACGTAGCAGGTGACAAAGCGATGCTTGATCTCGAAGGGGTCCAACTCGACGCAAAATCGCTTCCTTTTAACCTGCATTTTAAAACAGGTGAAATTGTCGTACTGACAGGGTTGCTTTCTTCTGGCTGTGCATCTGTCGTTGAAGGTGTTTTCGGAATGAATTCGTTTGTCAGCGGCCAATTGAAGTTAGAAAAGAAACCATGGTCACCTATCGGTCCTCATCATGCAATTGATAGCGGTGTTTACATGGTGCAAGAGGATAGGGGGAACAACGCGCTCGTTCCTGATTTTTCTATCGAACAGAATGTGAGTTTGCCATTTCTAAAATCGTTCTCCAGATTCGGGTTTATAAGCCGAAAAGCTGAAAAGCAACAGGTAAGTAAAGCGATAGAAACGACCAAAGTAAAATACACTGATCAAGAAGAGTTGATATTGACGTTGTCAGGCGGAAACCAACAGAAGGCGATGGTCGCTCGATGGATGCTGAATGACTGCAAAGTACTTTTACTGAATGAACCTTTTCAAGGGGTCGACATTTCTTCTCGACGCCAAATTGGTCAGCTCTTGCGTTCGACTGCGAAAGACCGAACCACTATTGCTGTATGTACCGATGTCGAAGAAGCACTAGAAATCGCGGACCGAATCATTGTGTTTAACCACAACAATATGGTTGGTGAACATCTTATTCATGAGATCCACATGCCAAGCCTCATCAACCAGATCGCTGCTGCGCCTGAACCGTATGATGAATCCCCACACTCAACAGAGGACATTACCAATGAAAGATATGCGTGAATTCGCGATTAAATATGGTCTTTTGATTTTGCTTGCTCTAATGCTCGTTATTTTCACACTGGCAGAACCTGCATTTCTCAGCACCATCAATATGATGATCATCCTGCAATCGGTATCCATCGTAGCGATTCTTGCGTTGGGTGTTACCGCAACGTTGGCAGTTGATGGTTTTGACCTCTCCATTGGTTCAACGGCGGCCTTCTCGATGATGACCGCGAGCTATGTCATGGTGGTATTTGATGGTGGAACCACAATGGCGATACTTGCGGCCATTGGCGTGGGGGTCGTGGTTGGTTTAATTAATGGGTTTATGACGGTACAGATGAAGGTTCCGGACCTACTCACAACGTTAGGCATGATGTTTTTGTTACTTGGGTTGCAACTTATCCCTACCCAAGGACGGTCTATTTCTGCGGGCATGAGCCTGGGCGATGGCGAAACGGCGACAGGTTCTTTTTCTGAAAGCTTCTTGTTCCTAGGTCGAGCGAGAATTTTCGATATTATTCCTGTTCCTGTCATCATTATGTTAATACTGGCCGTCATCACCTATCTCTTTTTAGAAAGAACGCGCCATGGCCGTGTGATGTATGCCATTGGCTCTAATGAACAAGCCGCAAAACTTGCCGGAGCACGAGTAAAACTCTATCGCTATGTTGCTTACGTTATATCCGGTGTTTTCGCTTCAATCGGTGGCATTTTATTGGCGGCTCGTATCGGACGTGGTGATGTCAGTTCCGGAAATTCACTGTTAATGGATGGCGTTGCTGGTGCGCTTATCGGCTTTGCAGTGTTAGGTGCGGCAAGACCTAATGCGCAGGGCTCAGCTATTGGTGCACTTTTTGTTGGTGTGCTGCTTAATGGCTTAACCATGATGAATACTCCCTATTACACACAAGACTTTATAAAAGGCTTAGTTTTGGTAGCAGCATTAATGTTTACCTTCGGCCTATCCAACAAACGTGCATAAAAATAAGGAAATTATAATGAAAACCCTACAAAAAATTGCTTTGGCTGTCTCTATTATGGGGGCATTGGGTACCACGGCTGTTAATGCAGAACCGACGTCTCCTTTTGAAGGAAAAGAGATGAAGATTGCTCATGTTCGTTACCTATCTCAAGGTGATTTTCCAGAACTTTATCTAAAAGGGGTAAAACGTCAAGCGCAGGCATTAGGTCTTAAGGTTGATGTTTATGATGCAAGACAGGATGCCGCTTTACAGCGTAACCAATTAGAACAGGCCATCATGAAAGGTTACGACGGTATTGTTTTACAACATGGTTTTACTGATTCAATCAAAGATCTTGCCGATTTGGCCGTGCAAAATGGTATTAAGGTTGTGGCATTTGATGTCAATGTAAACAACCCAGAGATTCCTCAAATCAATCAGGATGATTATCTAATTGCTCGTCTTTCATTAGAGCAAGCAGTTCAAGACAACGGACAAGATTGGAAAGCCGCGTACGTTTATGTTCCTGGTATTCCACCACTTGACCGCAGAGATGAGGTATTTACAGAGTTTAAAGATAAATATCCAAACATCGTTGAAGTTGCTCGTTTTGGTACGATGAACAATCCTATCCCTAACCAGGTTGCTGACCAAGCTGCGGCGGTTTTTAGAGCCAATCCAGAGATCACGGTCGCTTTCTCACCTTATGATGAATTTGCAAAAGGGATAAAAATAGCGGTTGATGAAGGCGGTTTGTCAGACAAGATAAAAATCTACAGTGCTGATATTTCTAACTCAGATATTCAAGCGATGAGAGAAAAAGACAGCGCATGGGTAGCCACTGTCGCGACAAATCCATCGATAATGGGTGAAGTAAGCGTACGTGCCTTAGCAATGTTAATGAAGGGCGAATCGGTAGAAAAACAGGTTACTGTACCGCCAGTATTAATCACTCAAAAGATGTTGAACGAACAAAATATCAAAAATATGGATGACCTAGTTAGCAAGATCCCATCATTCTCGAAGTCTACTGTACTGGTTCCAGATTGGATGCCAATGCCAAATTAATCATTGCAACAAGCTAACGCGTTACAAAAACGGTTGATAAGTGGTGAGATATTCACCACTTTGACACCAACAATTTTAAAGGATGGTCGCTATGTCGAATATCGTACCAGAAGGGTATGTACCGCAGAACTGTGAGTCATTACCGTTCTATTTAGAAAAAAAACTGCCTGAAACTATTCAGTTAGGTGGGCTACCAAACGAATGGACAGTTAAGGAAGTGGGTGACGGTAACCTTAATCTCGTCTTTATTGTTGAAGGGTTAGAGCAATCAATTATTGTAAAACAAGCATTGCCATACGTACGCGCGGCGGGAGAAGCTTGGCAGCTATCTTTAACACGAGCATTCTTTGAATTTAATGTGCTCGAAATTGAAGCTCGCTTTGCGAGCCATGACCTTGTCCCAGAAGTGTATTTTTATGACCCTGATATGGCCGTGTTCGCGATGGAATATCTTACACCGCACGTCATATTACGAAAAGAACTCATCGCTGGAAAATGTTTCCCAAGTCTCGCTGAGAACGTGGGTTTATTTTTGGCCAAAACACTGTTTTACACTTCTGACTTAGGGATGAATGCGAAGAACAAAAAAGAATTAGTGTCTCAGTTTTCGCTCAACCATGAGCTGTGTAAAATCACGGAAGATCTCATCTTCACCGAACCTTATTATGACGCAGAACGCAATAACTGGACCTCACCACAACTCGATGAAGATGTTAAACGAGTTTGGCAGGATCAAGAGATGATCCAGGTTGCTATGCGTTATAAATATAAATTCATGACTGAATCTCAAGCCTTGTTACATGGCGATCTTCATTCTGGTTCAATTATGGTCACAGATACAGACGTGAAAGTGATTGACCCCGAGTTTGGCTTTATGGGACCGATGGCCTTTGATATCGGTAACTATATGGGCAACTTATTCATGGCGTATTTTGCAAGGCCTGCTTGGGAGTCCAATCCAGTAAAATGTGCAGAATATCAACAGTGGTTAATTCAACAAATGGATATTACGTGGGACGTCTTTGTGGCTCACTTTAAACAACTGTGGAATAACCAAATAGACGGTGAAGCTTACCCTGTAGCGCTATATCAAAGCGGCTTAGGGCAACAGGCTTTAGAGACAGCTCAAAACGAATTTTTGGCTACCCTGTTGGAAGACACATTTGTAAACGCAGGGATGGAAATAAACCGTCGTATCATCGGCTTTGCTGGTGTGGCTGACTTTAAAGAGTTGCCTGATTCTGAGCAACGAGCTTGCTGTGAACGTAAGGCGTTGAAGCTCGCGCGAGAACTCATGTTAAATGCGAAAAATTATCAAAATTTTGCATCTATTAAATCCTACGCAGAACAGTGTTAAGAGGTCACTATGAAGATTAATGGTCAACATTATCGAACCGTCTGGATGGCAGAAGATGGTCGAACAGTTGAAATACTCGATCAAACTAAACTTCCATTTGAATTAGAAACCATTCAATTAACGTCGATGAAGCTTGCTGCCACGGCAATTAGAGAAATGTGGGTCCGTGGTGCACCTCTTATTGGTGCTGTAGCCGCTTATGGTATGGCTCTGGGTATGAAGGAAGACCCAAGCGATGAGAATTTAACAGCCTGTTATGATGTGCTCATAGACACTCGACCCACGGCGATCAACCTAAAATGGGCGTTGGACAGGGTTAACAGACACCTTTCCAAAATTGTATCAACCGAACGTGAGCAGGCTGCCTATAAACTCGCGGCAGAAATTGCAGATGAAGATGTTCAATTATGTGAAC
Organism: Vibrio frigidus; assembly: GCF_042465995.1. NCBI lineage: Bacteria > Pseudomonadati > Pseudomonadota > Gammaproteobacteria > Vibrionales > Vibrionaceae > Vibrio > Vibrio frigidus. The sequence goes on from NZ_JBCDMC010000009.1 coordinate 162,308, forward strand.
AAATTGGCGAGCACGGTTTGGCGATCATTAAAAAAATTGCCGAGAATAAACCCGCTGGGTCGGTCGTTAATGTCTTGACGCATTGTAATGCAGGATGGTTAGCGACGGTTGACTGGGGAACGGCCATTTCACCCATCTATAAAGCACATGAAGCGGGTATCAACATTCATGTATGGGTCGACGAAACACGCCCTCGGAATCAAGGTTTACTCACGGCCTTTGAGTTAGGTTCACATGGTGTTCCCCATACGTTGATTGCCGATAATGCTGGTGGTCATTTGATGCAGCATGGAGAAGTCGATTTGTGCATTGTCGGTACGGATCGTACGACAGCAAATGGTGATGTGTGTAATAAAATTGGTACCTATTTAAAAGCGCTTGCTGCGTTTGATAATGATGTGCCTTTTTATGTCGCTTTACCTTCACCAACCATCGATTTTACCGTGTTTGATGGCGTCAATGAAATTCCGATTGAACAGCGCTCAGGAGAAGAACAATCTCATGTGTATGGCGTGGATTCAGACGGTCAGTGTCGCTGGGTTAATACCGCACCTAAGGGAACGCAATGTGGGAATTATGCGTTTGACGTAACACCAGCACGTTACGTCACGGGGTTAATTACCGAACGTGGTGTTTGTGAAGCAAGCGAGAAGGCACTCTCAGAACTATTTGCTGACCTTAAACAACCTACTTATGTCTAGTTTTTCATGGGGCATTCCTGCCCCTTTTAAGGAAATGTTATGAACCGTGAAACGCTATCACAGCAAATTATAGATACGTGTTTAGAAATGACAGCACTTGGTTTGAACCAGGGTACATCAGGGAATGTCAGTGCCCGTTATAAAAAAGGCATGCTAATAACACCAAGTGGTATTCCATATAACAAGCTAACGCCTAACATGATTGTGTATGTAGATAATGACGGTAAAGCGGAAGCTGATAAGGTACCGTCGAGTGAATGGCATTTTCATCTTTCTTGCTTTAAAGCCAAACCCGAGCTGAATGCCGTGGTGCATAATCACGCGGTTAATGCGACGGCGGTGTCGATATTAAACCGTGCCATACCCGCAATACATTACATGGTCGCTGTGACAGGGACAGACCATGTTCCGTGCATACCGTATTCAACCTTCGGTACTCAAGAGTTAGCCGATAATGTGGCATTAGGAATCCAAGAGAGTAAAGCCTTTTTGATGCAGCATCACGGCATGTTAGCCATGGAAGTTAACTTAGAAAAAGCGTTGTGGTTGGCAAATGAGGTCGAGGTGTTAGCGAAGCTGTATCTGCACGTTCTTTCTATTCAGTCGGATGTTCCCGAATTATCAACTGAAGAAATGAAAATAGTGTTAGATAAATTTAAAACGTATGGTTTGAAGAGCGAGTAAAATAAATAGTAGCAATAGTTCCCCTACAAATTTTATTCTCTTATTGACACATGACCTAAACGATAAAAGGTTTATAGGGAATAATAAATTTCATTTAAGGTACTGAAAACTTAACAACAATCACATAAGTTGACAGTACCCTCATTAGGAACAATTCGTACTTGAGTTCTACTTCTAAAACAACCGTATTGGTAGGCTATTTTTGAAAAGATAACCCCAACGATGCAAGTTGTTGTGCTTTACCTTTAATATTACGAGTAAGCCCAGCCACTTCGTTCACCTCTTTTAAGTTACACTGTGAAGAGTCTCGGATAGCCGCGACGTTTTGGCTTATATCATTTGCGACGACCGACTGCTGTTCGGTGGCCGTGGATATCTGGGTTGCCGCATCTTCTATATGCTGCATTACATTCGATAGTACGCCAATTTTGCTTTGTGTATTGGACGTGTATTCGATGCAAACTTGAGCGACACTTTGACCTTGTTTCATGGTTTCAGAAAGTTCGGCAACAGAGCTCATCACGCTCCCCATTGAATCCTGAATATTTTCGGTCGCTTTTTGAGTGCGTTGGCTTAGTGTTCTTACTTCGTCGGCCACGACAGCAAATCCCCGTCCATATTGTCCGGCACGAGCAGATTCTATTGCAGCATTCAGTGCAAGTAGATTCGTTTGCTCAGCAATGCTCTGAATCTCTGACATGATGGCGGCAATACTGGTCAGTTTCTTGGACAGATTTTCAGCAGACTCGAATGACGTTTCTACCTCGTCGACAAGCGCAGATACCTGATGTTGAGTTTTTTTGCTCCACGTGTCCGCTTCTTGGCAGGTGTTGTTTGCTGAAAGGACTTGATCCAGCGTGGTGGCACTATTGCGAGCAACTTCTTCTATCGTCGCGACCATCTGTTCAACGGCGGAAGCCACATTCTCTATTTCAAGTGTTTCTTTTTCGATATTGATATGCGTACTTTCAGAGGCGTTCTCTAAGGAATGTACCTGTTTTAGTAAACTGCTGCTGCTATCCTGCGTGCGACCTATGATCGTTTGGACTCGACCTTGCTGCATTTTGAGGTGGTATTCTGCGTAATTGGTTTGGTCATCACAGAAGACGAGACGGGAGATACTGTCATAATCGCGTTTCAGCTCATCGTAGAACTTCTGACGAACAAATAGCTCATGATAAAGCACCGTTATGGTCGCAAACGGTATAACTAACGTAGCCAGAGGGCTGACATAAAATCCGGCAATTACGGCCCCCAATGTAACAAAAAATAACGAGATTATCCTTTGTCTGGTGGTAAGACGAATATTGGATGTAAGGTGCTGACCCTTATCAGCCACGGCATATAGTTTTATGGCGCGACGCTTTACTTCAGTTGAAAGCTTCCGACGAACCGACTGATACCCAACGAGTTTATTTTCTTCAAAAATAGGCGTGACAAAAGCATCAACCCAGTAATATCGTCCATCTTTGCAGATGTTTTTCACGGCCCCTCTCCATGCTTGACCATTCTTTAGGTGACCCCACAGGTCCTTAAACGCCGCTTTGGGCATGTCGGGGTGACGTATCATATTGTGATTTTTATTAAGAAGCTCACTTATGTGATATCCGGATACTCTACAAAAATCATTATTTGCATATGTGATGACGCCTTCTTTATCAGTGGTTGAGACGAGTTCTTCGTTTTCGGAGATTTCTATTTCTTCTTCTATTCTATTTTTTCTGTTTTATTCATAATGTTTAAGCCTGACGTTATATTTATAATTTTAGTTTTAATGCAACTGAAGTTACATCTACAATAAACATAGACAACATTACGCATATTTGCTAAATGCGAAAACAGAAAGGTAAACACTTCATTCATGTTGCATTCATCTTTTGTAAGCTATATTGACAAACAGGATATAGAGAGGTAAATATGAAAAAAATATTCGTAACAGCGTTTGTATTAATGGCCGGCTTTATTGCTCTACTCAGTAGCTTAATCCTTGTTGTTCCATTAACTGTGGCCGCGTTGATTGCAGGTAAGCAAATCGAAAAAAAAATGAAAAATCAAGGTTATAATCCGACGTCAGAAAGGATTATAGAAGGCGAATATGAAGAGAAACTGTCCAAATAAACGACCATCTAAGACAATTGCGAAACAGTGTAGGAAAAGATAATGTGGGAAAAGACAATAAATGCCTAAAATAACTCATTTCGCTTTCTTACTGTGTGCAGCAACGTCAGTCACTATATTGGGCTGTACGAATCCGCCTAGTGACCCAAGCTATAGTACCTCCGAGTCATTGCCTAGCTATTCTCAATCGAGCTTTGAACAGTATGTTGAAGAGACGCAATCATGGCTTAATGACAACCGCGTGTTTGTCACCGATGATAAAGACAAAGAGGTTTTTGCCAATGCACCCTATGAAATCAGACCAGAAAACCCGAATGGACAGGCGGTTTTATTGGTACATGGCCTTGGTGATTCACCCTATTCTTTTATCGATGTAGCGAAACATCTTGCAGAGCGTGGCTACGTTGTGCGGACCGTGTTGTTACCCGGGCATGGAAGTAAAGTGGGGGACCTGATTCTGCCTAGTTTGTCCGATTGGCAGGGTGTGGTCGATCATCATATAGGCTTACTTAAACAAGAATACAATTCAGTTTGGCTTGGCGGGTATTCGACTGGCGCGAATTTAGTTACGTCAGAAGCGATGAGTGACCCGTCGATCAAAGGGCTATTGCTTTTCTCTCCCGCGTTTCAACCTAAATCTTCCGTCGTTAAATACGCGGAGTTTGCAAGTCATTTCATCACTTGGGCTGATCAAGACCCTGAGGATAATTACCTGCGATATAACTCTGTACCGATGAATGGTGCTGCGGTGTATTATCAGACATCAACAGCAGTCCGAGATGACTTAGAAGACGCAGCTTATACCAAACCCGTATTTATCATTATGAGTGAAGGCGACAGCGTCATCGATACCCAATATGTACAAGCAACCTTTGCCAATAAAATGGTCAACCCGAATAATCGTTTAATTTGGCAAGGTGAAACACCTCTAAAAGACAGCCGTGCAATCCAACTAACGATGAAATTAGATACCGCTCAGATCTCAAATGGTTCGCATATGGGGCTGCTTTTCTCCCCCGAGAATCCTGACTATGGAATCAAGGGAGACAAGCGTATTTGCAGTAATGGTCAAACGGAAGAAGGAGAAGCATCCTGCTTAAATGGAGGGAACGTTTGGTTTTCTGCATGGGGCTATCGCCAGGAAGGTAAGGTATACGCAAGGCTGACATACAATCCTTATTTTAATCAAACCATGCAAATCATCGACCAAGTAATGTCTGAAAGCTTGTAGTTCGATAATTTTATATCGTGAAAAAATCAAAGGAAATAGAATAAGGTGCACAGGTTTTTATTCTGTTTCTTGTGAATAAAAAATACAACATCTGGTAGTGAGGTTACTAGCCAGTTTCTCATTACAGAAACGTGAACTGTTACCTCACATTTTCTTTACAACTCAACAAATATCCAGTAAATCGAACAATATGCCTGCTTCTTTATCGTTGCCGTTTGAGTACTTTATTATTACGCGATAGCTTTTCTTTTTGTCGCGAGTTCAGTCTTATAAATCAATGATAAAAAACTCTACAGGTACATTATGAACAATACGGCAGAATCTTATCTCGATGCACTTGGTGCAAATATGGTATTGACCTCTAAGATGATTGAGGAACTTGATCTATATGGGTTTACGGTTATCCATAATGTTATCGATGAAATCTGGTTAGATGAGATGCGTAGAACCTTTGACGCTTTGGTAGAGAAGGAAGGTGACCAACTCGCTATTGAGCATCATCAAGAAGAAACGGTAACTCGAATCGCCAATCTTATTAATAAAGGAACGGTTTGGGACAAGGTTTGGACACATCCTATTGTGCTGGCAGCGTGCAAACATATATTTTCGGGTGCGTTCAAAATATCGAGTTTGAACGCACGTGAAGCTCATGCGGATGGTGGTCATCAACCTCTCCACGCTGATTGGAAAAAGGCAAGACCAGACTTTCCAAATGTGCATCTTGTTAATTCAATATGGGCGCTCGATGATTTGAGCAAAGAAAATGGTGCACCTCGCATCATTCCTGGCACCCACCTTCGACCCGATCTTCCGGATGAGGTGCTTGAAGATGTGAATGGCGCGCATCCTGACGAAGTGATTCTTGAATGCCCTGCGGGAAGTGTCATGATATTTAATGCGCACACATGGCATGGCGGAACGACGAATGCGCTAGGGACTCGCAGGAGGGTATTGCATGGACTTTATATTGATAGAAAAGATATCGCACAACAGGATCAAAAGAAATGGTTAACATCCTTAACATCAAGCCGCTTAACGACAGCCCAAAAGTGGCTATTAGAAGTATAGCTGCGTCTAGTATGTCCGTCGATACAGGCCATAGATGCAAGAGTGTTTACCCTCTTTGCATCTCTTATCGGTTTTAATATCCGTATAATCTTTATCGCTTTTTATGCTCCCTGACGCAGTGAAATATATACAATTCCTGTAAACTGAAATCCGTCCTTTTGAGTGGTTTATCCATAAGTTTAAAATGAATCCAGACCATCTACTTCCAACACAGTTTTTAGACAAGTTACTGTCAAATTATTCAAATTCGCCTACGGAGATTGGCAAGGTGTTTTTCGCCAGTAACCTACCCGAACCACCAGAATTGGCCTATCAGGTACATTTTCAGCGTTTGGAAATGGTGATTAAAGGCTCGATTGTAATGGAAATGGGGAATGACACTGGCTTAGAAACAAAACATACACTGGTGGGTGGGGATGTTTTGTATATTCCATGCGATTGTTGGAATAAACCCCATTGGTTTGAACCCGTGACGATGTTGAATGTGTTGGTAGGTAAGCAAAACTTTGGAATAAGTGTGTTGCGGTGGGATGGCGAAAGTTTTCATACCGTGTTTAAGGACAACGTTCAGCGACGAGGACCAAGAACCGGTACTTTTATATTGCAGTCGCTGGAAGAGTTGCGTCGACACACGGAGGACAAGCATACAACAAAATTATTGGTTGCGTCATTACTTAGCCATATCAACGATCTTAAAGTTAATCCTCCTGAAACCCTCTCACGAAGTAAGGCACTATTTGAGGCGGTACGAGATTATGTTGAACAGAAATACCAAGAACCGCTCACTCGTGATTCGGTAGCGGAACAGTTCTATATATCCCCTAATTACCTTTCTCAGCTTTTTCAAAAAGAAGGGAAAATCAAGTTCAATGAACATCTCAACCATATTCGTTTGGAAAGGGCAAAGTTTCTTCTGAAAGAGTACGATATGAAAGTAAAAGAGGTGGCACATCGTTGTGGGTTTGCGGACAGCAATTATTTCTGTCGTGTATTTCGAAATCAAACGGCTCGCTCACCGTCTGATTATAGGACTCAATATCGTAGCCACAGTTAATGCACTATTTACGGTTGAAACGCTATTCATTTATTCTTCACTAAAGTGAAATAACGGTATCTGGTGGTGAGTTATACGCCTTATTTAACAGGCTAAAAATGCGATCTGGGTTACGTAGAAACGTTGATATATTGCTACGGATCTGGCGAGTATGCATGAAGCGGTCGTCCCCCTCTATATTAATGTCGGCAATAATCAATGCAACGTCTGCATCATGAATAGCGTTTACAGAAAGAAGGTTCTCTGTACCCAATGCACCTTGTGTTTCTACGACTATTTTGATGCCATTTTTCTGGCAGTATTTTTCTATCAACTCCGCCGCCATGTAGGTGTGGGCGACACCACTGATACAAGCTGTAACTGCAACTATATTCATTTTCATCCGTAAAAAATAGAGATATACCTCCAGTATACCTCTATTTTTAATGTTCTGATTTATTTAGTAAGATTTTGTCTGTGCCATTGTGGATTAAAGCACATCCAGTACCGTCTTGCCTTCACCGTATACTGACTCCCAGTCTGCAGTGAACCCGGCAACGCCAGAATCTGTCAATGGATGATTAAGAAGAAGATCAAAAACATCCGGTGCGATAGTTACTGATTGCCCGCCAACTTTCGCGACGCCATGTACCTGTTGAACGTTTTTAAACGAAGCTGCCAATACTTTTGCGCTCAAATTATGGATTTTAAGCAGCTGCGTTATTTCCGCCACTACCTGAACGCCGTCAGTACAAATGTTGTCTAATCGGTTGACGTAAGGGGCTAAAAACTTTGCCCCTGCAACGGCGGCCATCAACGCTTGTTGAGGTGTTAAAATAGCTGTGGCAGTAACCGGAATCGCTTTCTCAGCCATCAGTTTTATTGCTTTGATACCCTGAGGTGTCACGGGAACCTTGATATACAAATCTGAGTCAAATGCTCGTAGTGCTTCGGCTTCTTGTAACATGACTTCTGCTGTTTTTCCCATTACCTGCACGTGCAGTAAGCGGTTTGAACCTATTATTTCTCTGATGTTTAGAATAATTTCTTTCAACGGCTTATTTTCTTTGGAAATAATCGTTGGGTTTGTTGTTACTCCCGCAAGAGGGTAGAGATCAACCGCGCGTTTGATGTCATCAAGGTTGGCTGTATCTAAAAAGTAAATCATGTTGATATCTCCGTTTGAATTGTATAGATTTTATTTTTTGAAACCGAATTCTTTTAAGCATTGAGTAATCGCGGCTTTACTCTCGGTGAAGACGATGCCTTGGGCTGCCAATTTGGACGTATCTAAACGCACATCGCGTGTTTTTGGTGCATCTGCGGCTTCCAATAACTCATTGAGTCGAGGCAACTGCCCCATATCCGTTAGTATGTGTTCGGCAATGTCATAACGACTGTTTGGGTTGTGCGCGCCGGTATGATAAATGCCATATGGAATGTCAAATATCATCTCAAACTGTTCGATTAGTTCGTGGATATAGGTAAGCCCACGGAACTCGTTGCGACGTTCAGACATTTTTTCCCCATTGATTAGGGCTTGAAGCGTGTTCCATAATACATTCGGATTAATGCTAGTGTTTCGTTCCGGTAATCCAAACATCCACGTGAAGCGAAGAATCCACATCGTATCTAAGACCTTTTTGAGTTCCGCTTCCGCTTCAAGTTTGTTCTGACCGTAAACCGTGTCTGGATTTGGTGTATCGGTTTCGCTGTAGGGTCCAGATTCTTGGTTGCCATTAAATACCTGTTCAGTACTTATAAACACAAGTTTGGCACCCGTTTCTTTACATGCTTTTGCGACATTAACTGCACCTTGAACATTTACTTGATACGCCACATCCGGGTGTTTGTTACAAAAATCCGTTACCGCAATGGCGGCCGCATGGATAACATAATCCGGTTTCTCATCTGAAAAAATCTTGTTCACCTGTGTCGCGTTGGTGATATCAAGTCGCTCAACATCTGTCGCAATGATATCGAATTTATGCTGATATTTATTTATGAACCGGGTGCCAAAGAAGCCGTTTGCACCTGTAATAAGAATTCTTTTTTTCATTATTAACCTCCAATGGTAACGTTGTAACCATGAGCCTCTACGTGTCTGCGTATAGAAGCGATCTCGTCTGTGGTAGGAACCGCCACCCTTTCAAGAGCGTATTCCATATGTAGAGTTTGGTATTTACTCGCGCCATATTGATGGAACGGCAATAGGTGGATATCTTCTAGTCCAAATGGTTGGATAAAGCTAAGCACTTTATCCACATTGATAATATTGAGTGTGTACCCTGGGATAAGTGGTAAGCGTGGGATAACCTTTACTCCACTTTGCACCAATTGAGTGAACCCCTGTAATACCTTTTCGAGATTAATGCCAGTCACCTGTTTCGCGAGTTTCTGATCCATAATTTTGAAATCAAACAGCACTTCATCACACAGTTTACCTATCCTCTGTAACTGAGCATTACTGCCCTGACCTGAGGTCTCTATTGCTGTGTGGTAACCCAATTCACGCAGTCTTCCAAGTAGCTGAATAACAAAAGGCGCCTGAGAAAGTATTTCCCCACCGGATAGGGTAATTCCGCCGCCAGAAGAGCGGTAGAACACTTCGTCTTTGGCAATCTCTTTTAGTAACTCGTTCAAGCTCATGTCATGCCCAACCAATTCAACTGCGCCACTTGGACATTCATCTACATCCATGGAGCAAGTATCACAGTGAATACATTTTGCTTCACGGCGAATCTTCTGTGGTTGATGAGCGCGTGATTCAGGATTGGCGCACCATGGACAGTGAAGAGGGCAGCCTTTAAAGAACACGACTGTGCGGATACCTTTTCCATCGTTCAGTGAATAACGTTGAATGTTGAAGATATGCCCAACAGGTAATGCGTTGTCTACCAACTGCTCAGCCCTGATGCTTGAATTACAACTCATGAGATGTTCTTTGAATAATGTCGTCTTGGATCTCTTTCGACAACTCAACGAAGAAGGCGCTATAACCTGCAACACGTACGACTAATCCTGCATAATCTTCTGGGTTTTCCTGCGCGTTACGCAATGTTTCTGCATTGAGCACGTTAAACTGAATGTGTTGCAGTTTTAGTTTCATAAAGGCGCGCAAAAAATCACCCAATTTGGACAGGCCGTTTACGCCATCTAGTGTTGACGGAGTAAATTTAACATTCAGTAAACTGCCGTTAGAGAGCAAGTAGTTATCGAGTTTTGATACCGATTTAAGCACGGCGGTTGGCCCTTGGTGATCCTTACCAAGCATAGGCGAAAGACCGCCATCGGCTAACTGTTCGCCAGAAAGTCGCCCATCTGGCGTCGCACCTACCATTGCACCCAAAGGGACATGAGCTGATACCGTATACGAACCCGGTGTGAACTGGCCGCCACGTGGATTGTCATATTGTTCCACTTCCTTACAGAAAACGCGCAGTAAATCAGCACCAATAACATCTACTTCGTCGATATCGTTACCGTATTTTTCATATTTGTTCGTTAGGCGAGCACGAATCATTTTACCGTTTTCTACGTCGAAATTGTTATCGAGGACCGTAATGAAATCAGCAAAAGACAGGCGTTTTTCTTCAAATACGAAGCGTTTAAGTGCGAACAGGGAATCGGACAAATTCGCAATGCCAATACCTTGGACTCCAGAAAAATTATAGCGACCTCCGCCATAAGTGATGTCTCTACCCGACTCGACGCAGTCGCTGATAAATGAGGATAACAACGGGACTGGGGCCCAATCTCTATGACCGATATCACAGATATTCGAACCTTCTACCATCAACTTAATATAGTGACGCATGTCATTACGAATTTGGTCAACGATACTTTCGTAGCGCACATTCTCATCGTATTGATTTCTTTTTAGGACGAGCTCCATCACCTTTAATAGGTTGAACATTGCGATATCGTGTAACCCGTAGGTTTTACCTGGTATCGAAAGCTCTACACACCCCACAACAGAATAGTCACGAGCATCTTCGAGGGAGACGCCTCGGTTTAAAAAAGCAGGAATAACCACTTCATCGTTAAATATCTGTGGAATACCAGTACCTAGGCGAATGGTCTCTGCTGTTTTATGCATGAACTCCCGCTCCATCAACTCATTCACGCGAACGCCAAGATTAGGTTGTGGTAGCTGTACGCTTTGATAGGCATCTAAACAGAGTGTGGAAAGCTCGTTAACTGCGCTTCGCCCTGTTTCGGTTAACCCACCCAACAGTATTGTGTAACCCGTCGGAAAACCGGCAAAAAACTTTGCACTGCTAGAAGAGCGAAGTAGCACAATGTCATTGGTCTTTATCCATAGACTTTCAAGGTACTCTTTCAAGTATATTGGGTCTTCACCTTGATCAATGGATTGGCGATAAAAAGGCAGCATATATTGATCAAAACGGCCTAACGAAAGTGAACTTGCGTTTGACTCGTACTGCAGAATAATATTCATGTACCAAAATAGCTGGCACGCTTCGGGAAAGGTTTCAGGTTTACCCGTCGCCATTTTACCTGATATAGCGGCAATCGAGTGTAGCTCTTTCCTCCTTACAGAGTCACGGCAGGTTTCTATCATCTCCAGTGCCATTTTTTCGTATCGACGAATATGGCGGATTGATGCCTGAAGAAGGATGACCACAGACTGATAAAAAGGATTGCCAGGTTGAGCCGCGTCGATAGATTCAAGTTCATCAAGGAGTTTGCCAAGACCATTATTCAATAAACGCTCGTAGTCGATAATGATATGACCCTGACCTTTATCCGTTTGATTGATGCTAAATATTTTTTTTCCTACCGCATCTTTGATCTTTTCTGGTATTTGGCTGTTGATAAAGTCCTTCATGGAGCGTTCTGACCAATAAGGGAGAAGTTCCTCTTTATAAATGGTTTTGTCGTGGTCACTGATATAGAACTTATCTTGTGGACGGCTTTCGAAAATATCTAACTCTTTTTCAATCCAATACGGGTCCATCTCTGGTGAAACGATGCCCGATCGTGGTTTGACAGTACGGTTACCTGCGACGAGTTCATCATCTCGAATGGAAATGGTGACATTGTCCAAGATATGAGCGGTTGCTTTGGCGCGCCGAAGTAGCGTATGTTCGCCTTCTGTAAGTTTATGACTTTCTGTATACAGCAGAGCACGTTCTAGAGAGATCTCTCTCTGTGCTGTAAAAAGTGTCGATTTGAGGTTTTCGATTCTGACAGTGCTCATGGCAAGCTCCGTAATGGCTAATTAAGGTCGAATTATCGGGCGAGACTTGCATTTCTCGGCCTTGATATTTTATGTTTGCTTGCCTTTGCGGGTAGAAAAGACAAGCAAAGGCTTGCTACGCTGTTGTTAAATGGGCTTCGATTTTATCGATAACCGCTCCAGCTCGTTTAACAGCATCACTGACCCCAATACGTACCACTAACTTGCCTTCAAATCGCTCTTGATTTTTGATATCGATATCTTTAGTTAAAATAACAACATCTGCCTGCGCGACTTGTTCGGTTGTGAGAGCATTTTCAATGCCAATAGACCCTTGTGTTTCTACATGACAGGTCCAGCCTTTTGCCTTCGCCGCTGATTCGATGGCTTCTGCTGCCATGTAAGTGTGTGCAACACCAGATGGGCATGCGGTTACTGCTACTAAGTGAGTCATAATAATATCCTGTGATGTAAGACTTTTTACCCAAATAAAAGGTAGTAGAGTAAAAAGTGCATCGTTGTATTTCGAATCGTGAACGGGTTATCAATCGTAAGGGCTGATAACCCACTTAATGAATGTGTTCGGTTATCCAATGCTGATATCAAGGTTGATATCGTCAGAGGCATTTTCTTTCGGTACACCTATCTTGCGTCGAGCTTTTAAGAAGTTGACCAAAAGCGCGGTAATCAGTGAGCCGACGGCCAAAGCAATGATGAAACCAAAGCGCCCTTCAACGACTGGTAGGACAATTAATCCACCCCATGCTGCAAAGCATTTCACGCCAAGTAAAGCCGCCGTTACGGCGCCACAAGCGGTACCAATCATGATGGATGGAATTACGCGAAGTGGATCGGAAGCAGCAAACGGAATCGCACCTTCAGTAATACCCATGGTACCCATTAAGAGAGATGCACGACCTGCTTCTCGTTCGTCCGTTTCGTAGAGTTTTCGATTAAGGAATGTCGCAAGGCCCATACCAACAGAAGGTGTAGCAACCGCGACAGCAGAGATCCCCGCCACGTTATAGATACCTTCACCGACACATAGAATAACGAAAGCATAAGCGACCTTGTTTACAGGCCCGCCCATATCAAAGGCGATCATTAATCCCATAATAATGGCTAACACCACTATGCTTGAGTCTTGCATGCTTTTTAAGAATGCGGTGAGTCCAGCCGTCGCGGCGCCAATTGGTTCACCGATGCCCCAAACAATGGCACCTGCAGTAATAAACGTACCCACAATAGGAATAACAAAAATAGGCATGATGGAGCGAGCGAACGAAGGGACCTTTATTTTCTTCAGGTAGTGAACAACAATACCACCTAGTAGGCCAGCGAAAATGGCACCAAAGAAGCCCGTGTTATACATGTTTGCGCCAATAAAGGCGGCAATAGCGGATGGTGCCAGAGCCGAACGGTCAGCTATCGAGTAACCGATATAGGCCGCTAATATTGGCACCATGAGTTGGAACCCGGCAACACCGATAAAAAAGAGGTCATGCAACCAGGTACCTTCTACAGGTACGGCACCTTCGCCGTTAAGCATGACGGAAGCGGCGAGTAAAATACCACCAGCAACAACAAATGGTATCATATGTGATACACCAGTCATCAAGTGTGACCGGGTGTTTTTGAGTATGGAAATGATGTCGTTCATAACACTGTTCCTTAGAGCACAAAGTTTTTAATTAAAAGAATAGTTAGTTTAATTTGTTCACGTTTACTCGCTGCGCAGCGCTTGTAATTTTTCCAACCATATATTTGGAATTGACCATCAAGGTTGTGTTCATAATATAGTGAGTAAATGTGCTATGCAGTTAGAGGATAAATCATCTATTTACTGGATTTTTGTTAGTTATGTTCAGGAAGGTGATCTATGGCTCAAAATGGAGTTACTCGAATGCATGGGCATAAAAAGTCGTTTATATAATTGTTTCTATTGTGTTTTATCTACTGTTGATTGCTTTTTCATTGTAAAGAATGAGATCTATACTTCACAATGGGCAGGATACTTGAGCTTGTTCACATTTGAATGGACACCTAACAAATGTCCAGTAAAACGAAGGTATGTCCAATAGAGGTGTATTTGATGACGTTATATTGTGTAACGAAAGCATATCAATCTATTCTACTTACGCTCTTGTGATACGTATTGAGGTTTGTAAAATAATCAATTCTGAGGCCAGAATTTCATGAAAACTTTATCATTCTCTTGTGAATTACCAAATGGTGTTCATGCACGACCCGCTAGCCATGTTGAAGCGCTATGTAACGAATTTAGCGCGATCATTCAGTGGCAAAATAAACGTACCGGTATTTCTGCAAATGCAAAAAGTGTCCTTTCTCTTATTGGTACAGATACATTGTTGGGTGACCATTGCCAGATCACCATTGAGGGTGATGATGAAGAACAAGCCTTGGAGAAAATTAGTCGTTTTATCAATACTGAGTTTGCTCACTGCGATTCTATACTCGAAGTGGTGGAGCAACAGGTTGGTGATTTTATTCCTCTACCGCGAAGCTTTACCGCCCTCAATGCTCAGGTTTCTCGAGGTAATGCGGTAAGCGCTGGATTTGGTATCGGTAAACTGCTCCGTATTGGCGCTATAAATTTTGACACGTTAGCCGATTTGCCCGAAAGCCGTGATATTGAACTCGAGCAGCAAGCGCTATTGCAAGGGTTAAAGCAGCTTCTAAAAGCATTCGAACTTCAGTTGAAAACGGCCAGTCATACAGAAGGTGAAGTCGTCAATGCGCATCTTTCAATAATAAAGGATGCTGAGTTTAAATCGACGCTAGAGAGCAATTTAGTACAGGGTCGAAGTTGTGCCGATTCGATAATTGCGACCGCGAAGCACTTTGGAGAGCAACTGCAAAAGTCGGCGTCTAATTATATGCGTGAGCGTGAGTTAGATATACGTGACGTATGCTTTCAATTGCTACAGTCTGTTTACGGTGAAGAGCGTTTCTGCAATACACTTAGGTTAAGCGAACCGACGATTTGCATCGCGGATGATTTAACCCCTAGCCAGTTCTTAGAGCTTGACAAAGATCTATTAAAAGGCCTTATTTTAACCCATGGTGGCAGTACTTCTCACACCGTTATCCTAGCGCGTTCATTTGCTATTCCAACATTGGTGGGTATTGACGAAAGGTCGCTGACAACGATTCTTGATAATGAGGTTTTGGTTGATGGCACCCTTGGCCTAGTTGCGACAGAACTTGATGAACCGCTTCGACGTTACTACGAACAAGAGCAGCGAGTTATCGACATCATTGAAAAACGCCAGAGTCAGTATCGAGATGAAAAAGGTCAGACGGTGGATGGTAAACCGTTAGAAATTGCAGCGAATATTGCGCATTCTGTTGAAGCCCAAGCGGCATTTAGTAATGGCGCGGAAGCGGTAGGGTTGTTTCGTACTGAGATGTTATATATGGACAGGTCGTCTGCACCAGATGAAGATGAACTATACAATATATTTTGTCAGGCGTTAGAGGCCGCCCAAGGTAAATCTATTATCGTGCGCACCATTGATATTGGTGGTGATAAGCCCGTTGATTATTTGAATATTCCCGCCGAGAACAATCCGTTTCTTGGTTATCGTGCTGTGCGTATCTATGAAGAATTTTTGGAATTGTTTAAAGGTCAGCTACGCAGCATACTTCGTGCATCAGCACATGGTTCATTGAAGATTATGATTCCAATGATTTCTTCGTTGGATGAGATATTGTGGGTAAAAGACATTCTGGCTGAGGTACGCAAAGAGCTCCGAGCCGAACAAATTCCATTCGATGAAAAAATTCCATTGGGCATCATGATGGAGGTCCCGTCCATTGCCTTCATTATTGATCAGTGTTGTGAAGAGATAGATTTCTTCAGTATTGGTAGTAATGACTTAACTCAATACCTGATGGCAGTAGACCGAGACAATGCAAAAGTAACGAAACACTATAATAGTTTAAACCCCGCTTTCTTAAGGACGCTTGACCATGTTGTACGTGAGGTACACCGACATGGGAAGTGGGTTGGTTTGTGTGGTGAGTTGGGTGCAAAAGGTTCGGTTCTTCCTCTGCTTGTTGGTTTGGGTTTAGATGAAATAAGTATGAGCGCACCAAGTATACCTGCGACCAAAGAACGTATCGCGAATCTGGACAGCAATGGCTGTCGCCAGTTATTGAATAAGGCGATGAACTGTCGCACCTCGTTAGAGGTAGAACATCTGTTAGCACAGTTTCGCATGCATCAGTCTGATGCTCCACTTATTTCACAAGACTGTATAACTCTAGATAACGATTTACGCAGCAAAGAAGAGGTGATAAAAACACTTTCAGATAACTTGTTTTTGGCTGGGCGTTGCCGATATCCAACGAAACTTGCGGACGACCTGTGGGCTCGTGAAGATGTATTTTCCACGGGGTTGGGGTTTGGTTTTGCAATACCGCATACCAAAAGCGAACATATAGAGCAATCGACTATCAGTGTATCTCGTCTCGCTAAACCTATCCAATGGGGCGACGAAGAAGCTCAGTTCGTCATTATGCTGACATTGAACAAGCACGCAGCGGGTGATCAACACATGAAGATATTTTCAAAGTTAGCTCGACGAATTATGCATGAAGAATTCCGTCAAAACTTGATGAATGCAAGTTCAACCGAAGAGATAGAAAGTATGCTAAAAACTGAACTGGAACTATAAAGAGGCTACCGTCATGTCATCATTGCTCGAACAGATCTTGGAACAGGAACAGCGTCTTCAGTTTACGCATTTTTCTCATCAAAGAGCGTGGGAGCTAGGCTGTGCTCTAAAAGACGCCGCAGAAAATAAAAAGGTTAATGTTGCTATTGATATTGCGATGAATGGCCTCTGTATTTTTAGTTTCGCCATGCCTGGAACCCGGATTGATAACCTTGAATGGATCCGGCGTAAAAAAAATGTGGTCAATCGCTATCAAAATAGCTCTTGGTATATAGGCAACTATTACAAGAACAAAGGTGTTTCGATAGAAGAGAGCTCGCTCGTCGATGGTAAAAAGTATGCTCCTTTTGGTGGTTGCTTCCCTCTGGCCATACGTAATGTCGGCGTAGTAGGGACGATTACGGTGTCGGGTCTTCCTCAGGAAGAGGATCACCAATTAATCGTAGATACCTTAACGACTTTTTTATCAAAGCAATAATCCATTCATATCTCTATCTGAAAAGGTGCCTATGTCAGGCACCTTTTCTTTTTCAACGTCAAAAATCCTTCCAAAAGATGCACTATAGCAAGCTAAGTAAGTGTGTAATCAACACGAATGTCATTCCGCCGACCGTTCTAGATATCGCCATCCAACGGGGAAGGGCAATACGTATAAATAAGAGGTTTGTGACAGAGCACTTGTTACTCTAAATAGAGGTGAATACTTTTCCTGTTTTGATCACATTTATTAATGCTGGGCATATATTTATCAAATTACCTACAGCATAATAATTGTGAATTTAAAGCATCGCTTTTCTTAAGTGGGAACATATAATGAACATGTACCTTAAATCTCAATATAGTTCAGAGCCAGCATTGCTCGCTTGGTATAATATTGATCACATACTCTCCTTTCATTTATCTTCAGAATAACTTCTAGAGACGTTCCTACGTCGCCTTAAAAATTTCGGTAACATTTTACGACTAATTTCTATTATTGATTTTATTAAATCAACGGGCTTATATATATAAAATATGGCGCATTGGTCTAAAGTATTTTTCTTAATAAAGAAAAAGTCAAAAATTATCTAAAATAACCGTTGCAATGCAATGGAGAAATATAAGCAGACAATGCCTCTTTCAATCTATAGAATTTAGATTGTGAGATTATTTATGCCTATATATATCAAAAAAACTTTTGTATTTAATATTTCGTTATTAGTATGTCGCGTTTAATGCAGTTGAATTTTTATTCGGCTTCTTTAAAAGAAAGATAAGAATAACGAGATTGTTCGTAACTAATTTAATCATGGTGAAATAACACCATGTAACTATATAAAGGCATTATTATGGAAAACTTTAAGCATCTACCAGAACCATTCCGCATTCGTGTAATTGAACCTGTAAAACGTACTACACGTGAGTATCGTGACCAAGCAATTATTAAAGCAGGTATGAACCCATTTTTGCTTGATAGTGAAGATGTATTTATTGATCTTCTTACCGACAGTGGTACAGGCGCAATTACGCAAAAAATGCAAGCAGCAATGCTTCTTGGTGATGAAGCGTATAGCGGTAGCCGCAGCTATTATGCATTGGCAAACGCAGTAAAAGATATCTTCGGATATGAGTTCACAATCCCGACTCACCAAGGTCGTGGTGCTGAGCAAATTTACATCCCTGTTTTAATCAAGAAACGTGAAATGGAGAAGGGTCTTGACCGTACTAAGATGGTCGCTCTATCTAACTACTTCTTCGATACAACGCAAGGTCATACTCAAATGAACTGCTGTGTTGCGAAAAACGTATACACAGAAGAAGCATTTGATACTGCTGTAAATGCAGATTTCAAAGGCAACTTTGACCTAGTTAAGCTAGAAGAAGCGATTCTTGAAGCGGGTGCAGCCAACGTACCATACATTGTGAGCACCATTACTTGTAACTCTGCTGGTGGCCAGCCTGTTTCTATCGCAAACTTAAAAGCTGTGTACGAAATTGGACAAAAATATGACATTCCAGTCATCATGGATTCCGCTCGTTATGCTGAGAATGCTTACTTCATTCAACAGCGCGAAGAAGCATACAAAACGTGGACAATTGAAGAGATCACTTTTGAATCTTACAAGTACGCTGATGCACTAGCGATGTCAGCGAAGAAAGACGCCATGGTACAAATGGGTGGCCTACTTTGTTTCAAAGATGACTCTCTAATGGACGTATACACTGAGTGTCGTACTTTGTGTGTGGTACAAGAAGGTTTCCCAACTTACGGTGGCCTAGAAGGCGGCGCGATGGAACGTCTTGCTGTTGGTCTTTATGACGGAATGCGTCAGGAATGGCTAGCATATCGTATTGGCCAAGTTCAATACCTTGTAGATGGATTAGAAGGTTTGGGCATCGTTTGTCAACAAGCCGGCGGCCACGCTGCATTCGTTGATGCGGGTAAGCTACTTCCTCATATCCCTGCTGGTCAATTCCCTGCACATGCTCTTGCTTGCGAGTTATATAAAGTTGCGGGTATTCGTGCGGTTGAGATTGGTTCTCTATTGCTAGGTCGTGATCCTGCAACGGGCAAGCAACATCCTTGTCCTGCGGAACTACTACGTTTGACTATTCCACGTGCAACATACACCCAAACGCACATGGATTTCGTTATCGAAGCATTCCAAAAAGTAAAAGAAAATGCAGCAAACGTGAAAGGTTTAGATTTCACTTACGAGCCAGCTGTTCTTCGTCACTTTACTGCCCGTTTACAAGAAGTTGAAGCGGTACAGCAAGCTGATAAATCAGAAGACAAAGTTCTCGAAAAAGCTTAATTGCTATAAAAGAGGTACCCATTTGGGTGCCTCTTTACCTAAACAGATAATAAAATAATACGATTTAGGTATGTAGTCCAATAACGTGAAATAACAAGAGTGAATGAAAAATGGAACAGAGTTCTACGTTTACATCAAATGATAAAGCTGCGGAAAAAAGCCCTTCACTGATTGGTGGTGCATGTATTATCGCCAGTGTTTGTGTTGGTGCCGGTATGTTAGGCCTACCAAGCGCAGGAGCGGGTGCATGGACAGTATGGTCAATTCTTGCCATTACATTAACAATGATTGTGATGACAGTGTCGGGTTGGATGTTGTTGGAATCATTCAAGCATTATGACTTAAAGGTATCGTTTAATACGGTAACTAAAGACATGCTTGGTGACAAAATCAACATGTTCAATAACCTAGCGGTTTATTTTGTAGGAGGGATATTACTTTATGCTTATATCACATCTTCTGGCCTTATCCTTCAAGATACGTTGAATCTAGATAGTAAAATAGCGTCTATCTTATTTGTGTTAGTTTTCTCGGCCTTTGTATGGCACTCCACCAGAGCAGTAGACAGAATTTCAGTTGTTTTGATCTTATTCATGGTCTTAAGCTTTGTGTTTGGTGTGTCAGGTTTAGCAATCAAAGTCGATATGTCGATACTGTTTGACACTATCAACGCGGAAGCAAACTATGCGCCTTACGCTTTAGCAATGCTACCAGTGGCGTTAACCTCGTTTGGTTATCATCATTCGGTTGCTTCTATGCGAGCTTACTACGGAGAAGAAACAAGAGCGAAGTACGCCATATTGATTGGTACAGTAATCGCGCTGAGTTTG
Organism: Vibrio frigidus; assembly: GCF_042465995.1. Classification (NCBI taxonomy): domain Bacteria; kingdom Pseudomonadati; phylum Pseudomonadota; class Gammaproteobacteria; order Vibrionales; family Vibrionaceae; genus Vibrio; species Vibrio frigidus. The sequence continues at coordinate 182,671 of NZ_JBCDMC010000009.1, forward strand.
TACTTTTTGTGGCTGTTTAGTATCTATGGAAATTTACCAAGAAGCCAGTTTGGTCCTATCATCGAGCAGGGCGGTAATGTAGATGCATTACTTACGGCATTAGGTTCAGTTATTGAATCTGAAAAAGTAGCCAATGCGATTAATACCTTCTCAATGGCGGCAATCTTGTCTTCTTTCATTGGTGTTGGACTTGGGGTGTTTGACTATTTAGCAGACTTGTTCAAGTTTGAAGATACTAAGCAAGGAAGAGCAAAAACTTGGTTGGTTACTTTCTTACCACCACTTGTTTTATCGCTGTTGTTCCCTTTCGGTTTTGTCATCGTCATTGGTTATGCTGGCGCTGCGGCAACGGTTTGGACGTGTATCATTCCTGCTCTTCTTGTCAGAAAAGCACGTATGTTAGAGACTGGAGATAAAGGCTTTAGAGCACCTGGTGGTCAAGTTATGATCTATCTTGTTATGGGTTTCGGTGTGTTAACCGCCGTGTTCCATATCATGTCGATGTTAGGTTTCCTTCCTTCGTACGTGGGATAGTCAGAATTAAGTAAAAGGTTCAATAACTCGCTGGTTATCTAACAATATAGATAACCAGCCTCTCAAATAAATAGGAAAGTAAAATGGTTGCGATTAAAACATCCGGTGCGCCTGCAGCAATTGGTCCGTACGTACAAGGCGTGGATTTAGGCAGTATGATCATTACATCAGGTCAATTACCTATCAATCCAGAAACAAAAGTAATGCCAGATGATGTTGCAGAGCAAGCCACTCAATCGTTAGAAAATGCATTGGCGATAATAACGGAAGCTGGCTTAACGGCTAAGAATATTGTCAAGACAACGGTATTTGTAAAAGACCTCAATGATTTCGCACGCATAAATGAGGTGTACGAAGTGTTCTTCAATAAGCATGACGCGCCATTCCCTGCACGTTCTTGTGTTGAAGTGGCTAGATTACCTCTAGACGCGCAAATCGAAATTGAAGTTATCGCTGTTCGGTAGGTTTTTACGTCTTAGTGAAATAAGTCGTTCTAATAAAGAGTGCAACCCAATTCGGTTGCACTCTTTTTTTTGTTTTGTTGGTCGAGTTTAACGAAACATCGCGAGAGCAGTATCGAGCATTCGATTAGCAAAACCCCATTCGTTGTCACACCAAACCAGCATTTTAACTAAATGCCCATTGCTTACCCGAGTCAGGGTTCCGTCTACGATCGCGCTGTGAGGGTCATGATTAAAGTCACTGGAAACTAACGGGACTTCAGTATAATCAACAATACCTCGCAATGAGTACCTAGAAGCCTCCAATATGGTTTGATTGATCTCATCAATATTTGCACTGGCGTGGATTGTGACACTTAGGTCCATGGCGGTGACATTGACGGTGGGAACTCTGACAGAAATGGCTTCAAATTTATCAGAAAACTTAGGGAATATCCTTCCAATACCTTTGTGAAGTTTTGTATCGACGGGAATAATCGAATGGCTTGCAGCACGGGTTCTGCGAAGGTCTGAATGATAAGCGTCAATGACCGGTTGATCATTCATAGATGAATGAATCGTGGTGATGGTGCCGGACTCAATGCCGAAGCTTTCATCCAGTATTTTAATAATAGGCACAATGCAGTTGGTGGTGCAGGAGCCGTTTGACACAATGTTATGTTCCGGTTTCAGCGTCTCATGGTTAACACCGTAAATAACCGTGTTGTCTAAATCATTCGAACCAGGATGTGAAAATAAAACCTTTTTTGCGCCCGCAGCGATGTGTTTCTCGCCATCAGCTTTGCTGCCATACACACCGGTACAATCCAAAACGATGTCAACCTTGAGGTCTTGCCAAGGAAGGCGTTCAATATCGGCAAAATGAAAAATGCGGACAGAATCAACGTTATTATTTTCTCGGTGAATAAACAGGCACCGCTCATCATAAGTAATGGGGTTCTTAAAACGTCCGTGAGTGGAGTCATATTGTAACAAATGAGCCATGGCGTTCGGTTCTGCAAGTTCGTTTACTGCGACTATTTCAATGGTCTTATGTTTATCGCTTTCATACAAAGCCCTGAGAACGTTTCTTCCTATACGGCCGAAACCATTGATGGCAACTCTAATCATCTTTATATTTTCCTTCAGCTTAACGTGTTACGCAGGTAATAATAATTTGCTCTCATCAGCATTTTCTTAAAAATGATGACAATGATGCATGGTTTAGCGGCGCGCTATAGCAATGGTTTCTTTCATATCAGAAACCGCTTTGCTTAGTCCATCAAAGGCCGCTCGACCAATAATAGAGTGACCGATGTTCAACTCATAAATATTCGGAAGGGCAGCAATCGCCGCGACATTGTGATAAGTGAGGCCATGACCTGCATTCACAATAATACCGAGACTGGCGGCATAGGTTGCTGCTGCAGAGATTTTTTCAAGTTCAATCTGTTGGTCGTGCTCTGTTTTGGCGTTGGCGTAATGACCGGTATGCAGCTCAATAAATGGTGCACCACACTCTTTAGCAGCAAATATTTGTTCATTATCCGCGTCTATAAATAGGGAAACGTGGATACCTGCCTGACAAAGGGTTTGTGTGGCAGCTTTGACTTTATCTAACTGGTCTTTGACGTTTAATCCGCCTTCAGTTGTTAGCTCTTCTCGTTTCTCAGGAACTAGGCAGACAAACTCTGGTTTTACTTCTAGCGCAATTGTCACCATTTCATCGGTAACAGCCATCTCAAGATTCATGCGAGTTTGAAGGGTGTCACGAAGAATACGAACATCTCTGTCTTTTATATGGCGTCGATCTTCTCGTAGATGGATAGTGATACCATCCGCACCTGCTCTTTCTGCTATTTCAGCAGCATGTACGGGATCTGGGTACTTAGTACCACGTGCATTTCGTAGTGTGGCAATATGGTCAATATTGACCCCTAATAAAACTGAGTTCATTCTGTTACTCCATTTTTGATACTGGAATTGATAAGTGTTGTGTTCGAGTAGGATGATAAATACGATTATTATCGACTATGTATACCTTGTTCATCGTCATTTTCGTGCAGCTATAGGTAATTAACAAAGGCAAGGCAGAGTAGAATTAACAACGGTATTAAAATAACCAATTACAAACATTGAGAAGCAAATTGAAAATATTAAATAACTTCAATTTTTGTAATAATTAATGGATGTAGGTTGTTATTTTTGGTGAGAAATCACCGAAGAAAAATTAAATAGCAGAGATGCGTGCAGAAATATTATAGTCGATATTAAACCAAGCCAATTGCATTGGCTCCAACACTATTTTTTGACGTGTCATTATTTGTATAATCCTAACAATGGCTATTTGTGTTCTCTATTGTATCGGGCAAGGAGTAACATACAAATAATTCCCATGAAAACGTGAACACGTATACGATTTTAACAATCAGTATTCTTTAACCAGATAAGATAATTTGACATTTTTTTGTAGTCAAAAGGAGGGCTAAAAATCTGCAATCCGGTGACTTCACGTTCTCAAATGGTGACATAAAAAGTTTGATCAATTTATGCGCTATTTCGATAAGCCAATGACCTCTGAAGAGATTATGCTCATTGTTCGTTGACACTTGTTTGTTCACATAAGGCTACCACATTTCGTCATCCCCATGAAAATGGGGATCTAAACCTACCAAGATTCCCGTTTTCACGGGAATATGACGACGAATTATTGAATATGTTGTCTTGGTCGCAAGCTAAGGATCAAGGATTAGTCAAGGTTAATTGCTGTAAAGAGCGACGCGAATGTGCACGCTTCTAATTTTATGAATACGCAGTAAGCAGAAGGTTGTGACTCGGTTTAAACTATGTAACCTTAATGAATAGGCGATGAAAAAGACTGACTAATGCACTACAATGCCGTTCGGTTAGTGCCAAATACTTCGTCATTCCCGTGAAAACGGGAATCTTAGATCCCCATTTTCATGGGGATGACGTTGGTTTTCGTGAAAATAGTCCCATTTTAATCGAGATGACAGGTTTAGATAACGTTAACCGAACGGCATTGGACTAATGCATTAGGACTAATGTCATCGTAGATGAGACACTGCATAACGATTAATAGGTAATTAAGGACGTTAAATGAGAAGCGAATACAAGATTCCACAAATTGGTTTGGGTTTATGGAAGATCAATAAAGAACAGTGTGCTGATACAGTATATAACGCGATTAAACTGGGTTATCGACTGTTAGACAGTGCTTGCGATTATGGTAACGAAAAGGAAGTCGGTGAAGGGATAAAACGCGCCATTGCGGAAGGAATAGTCACTCGGAAAGAGTTGTGGATTACTTCTAAACTCTGGAATACATTCCATAAAAAAGAACATGTAAAACCGGCATTAGAACGTACGCTTTCTGACCTCGGTGTTGATTACCTAGACTCTTATCTTATCCATTTCCCCATCGCTCAACCTTATGTCCCATTTGAGACGCGTTACCCGCCAGAATGGCTGCTTGATCCAGAGGCCGATAAACCAACAATGGAACTCGCACCGGTTCCTTTATATGAGACGTGGCAAGGTATGGAAGCGCTTGTAGAATTGGGTTTGGTTAAGCATATTGGTGTTTGTAATTACAATACCGGACTTCTGAATGACCTAATGGCATACGCTAAAATTAAGCCATCTGAACTTCAAATTGAGTCCCATCCTTATCTTACTCAAGAAAAGTTAATAAGATTGGCGAATAATTATGGTATTGCAGTGACCTCATTTTCACCGCTAGGTTCGCTCTCTTATCTAGAAATGAACATGGCAGAAACGCTGGATTCTGTACTCAAAAAGCAGGTGGTTATTGATGCTGCAAAAGCTCATAACAGGACCCCAGCACAGATAGTATTAAGATGGGGAATACAGCGCGGCTGTTCGATTATTCCCAAAAGTACCAATATCGGACGTCTGCAGGAAAACATATCTATTTTTGATTTCTCACTCACAGACAATCAAATGGCGGAGATCTCAAGCCTAAATATTAATCGCCGTTTTAACGACCCCGGTGATTTTTGTGAAGCTGCATTTGACCGCTTTATGCCAATATACGATTAAGGTATTAGGTAAAGCAAGATAAGCCATACGCTCGCGATTGCTATCGTATGGCTTATACTTAGCTCGTTTTGTTTAAACGTTGCGAAGATTGCACGAGATTATGTCGGCTACTCTTCTGAATTCAGCCAGTTCTTGTTCGGTGAGGTTCTCTTGCATTTTATTGTGCATACTGCTCTGAGTCTCGGATACTAACTTCATTAATGCTTTACCACCTTCTGTCAGAGTCAAAAACTGGCTTCGTTTGTCCTCAGGGTTAGCACGCTTCGACAACCAACCCTTATCAATCATCTCTTTAATCAGGCGAGCTATCTGCGCTTTATCTCTAGCAAAGAAGTTGACGATATCATTAGCTGTACATGCTTCATTTTTTTCTATAAAAGTTAAACATCTGATATGCATGGAATTTAATCCAATTTCGCTCGCTTTAAGGGTTGACCGCATTGTTAAACGGCATAAGTGAACCATATTGAAAATAGTGTCGGAGATAGAATCGTTGTTCATAAAAATAACCTTACAATATAGTTGACATAGTCAACCATTAAGAACTATAGTAGACTTTATCAACTTAATTGCTATTGTTCAAGTTAAAGAGGAAAACAGAATGCGACCAAATAAACCAAAAGCGCGTTTAACACACGTGTCAAAAATTATCGAACTTTCTCCACATATGCGTCGCATTGTTTTGACTGGAGAGGGTATGCAAGACTTCCCTATTGATTTGGAAGGTTCATATGTGAAGGTGGTTTTGCCGTCACAAGATGAAAATGAACGCAAGATGCGTTCATATACCATTCGTTTTTTTGACCCACAGACGAGAGAGTTAGGACTTGATTTTGTCATCAATCGTCATAATGGTCCTGCTACCAATTGGGCAAGGCATGCAAAAATTGGAGATAGCATTATGATTGCTGGGCCAGGGCCAATGAAAATGACCAACTACGACCACCATAGCTATTTGTTGGTTGGGGACATAACTTCGATAAATGCAATAAACGGATATGTACCAAGGTTTCGACCCGGAACGGACGTGAAAGCGATCATTGGGGTTCCTACTCGTGCAGACATAATAGAGATGGATTATGACGATTCACAAAATACGGAATGGTTTGTGGAGGATGAAGCGACGATAACCCTAGAGGAAAAAGTTCTAAAGGTGGCACAGGGGATGTCGAAAGACACCCATGTATTTTTGGGATTGGAAGCCAGAAGCATTCGTTCACTGCGTCCTGTATTACAAGAAGATATCGGCCTTGATAGACTGAATATTTTTGCCGTAGGTTATTGGAAAAAAGGCGTCGATGCTGACCGATTTGGCGCTCAAAAGAAAGTTAACCCAGTATAGTCGTTAACGTTATAGTCTATTTATCGACCCTCGGCTTTCATTTCGTCACCCTTATATCGATCTTTCGACGCACTTTTATTCGTTCATGGATGACTTCAGTTGACTTACCCAGTTTTCAACTCGCTCATGTGTACGTTCCGCTTGTCTTTCCATATCGATAGCAAGGCCGACAAACAAACCGTTTTTCTCGGCTCTCGATTCCGAATGCGTATAGCCTTTAGAAGGCCACGGACCAATAAGTGTCGCGCCTGCTTCTTCGCATGCTTGCGCAAGGTCGGCCATGGCATCCACAAAAGTGTCGGCGTAGTCGATCTGATCTCCTAAGCCAAAGACCGCAACCTTGGTGTCTGTTAGATTAAGATCTTCGATGTCATCGAGTACATAGTCCCAGTCAGACTGAATCTCGCCGTTGTTTACTGTCGGCGTACCGAGAATGATAAGGTCATATTGTTCGAAATTCTCCAATTCTATATCTGCGATGTCGTAGCTATCGATACCAAATTGCTGAGCGATAAGCGCGGCGACTTTTTTTGTCGAACCGGAGTCACTCCCATAAAATACGGCGATGTTTGCCATTGTTGTTCTCTCTATATTTAGTGTTTATACCAATTTTGAGTGTATGGACTAATCGAATGTCGATACGTTTGGCGTTATTTCCATTCAGCTAATTGATTAAGTAATGATTGTTTATGTTCGACTTGAGATTGCAGTGAAGCGATCCCTTGTAGATAGCGTTCATGATCTTTTGTTGAAAGCTGCTTAAATCGATTTTGGCGTTCAATGAAGTGTTCCACCCCGAGTTTCGCAGGCCGTGAATCAAGCTGAAGCGCAGCTTTACCTTTGGATTTTCGTCTAGGGTCAAATCGGTAGAGTGGCCACAAACCGGTATCGACAAGTTGTTGCTGTTGTTCGATACCTTCAGACATGTTGATACCGTGGGTAATGCAGGAAGCGTAAGCGATAATCAAAGATGGACCGGGGTAAGACTCTGCCTCCTGAATCGCCTTCAAGGTTTGATTCATATTCGCCCCGATAGCGATAGTGGCGACGTAGGCGTTGCCATTCATCATGGTGGTAATACCAAGATCTTTTCCTACGGTTTGTTTACCTTCGCTAGCAAATTTGGCGATGGCACCGGTTGGGGTTGCCTTTGATTGTTGTCCACCGGTATTGGCGTAAACTTGATTGTTTAGCACTATGATGTTGATGTTTTTATTGCCTGCTAGCACATGGTCTACACCGCCATAGCCGATATCAAATGCCCATCCGTCACCCCCTATAATCCATACGGACTTTGCGACTAGTGAATTGGCATACTGCGTCATTGAGTGTTCTTCAGTAATCAGCTGTTTCAGGTGTCTGATATTCTCACGTTGCTTCGTGATTCCTTTAACTGAGGAATCGTTAACCAGTTTGATAATGTCTTCGAATAGAGGTTTCGGAAGAGAGTCTTGCATGGTTTTAAGTTGAGTCAGTGCGATATCTTGTTCGCTTTCTAATGCCATCCGCATACCCAGACCAAACTCTGCGTTATCCTCAAACAAGGAGTTTGCCCACGCAGGCCCTTGTCCTTGTTTGTTTTGGCTATAAGGTGTGGTGGGTAGATTTCCTCCATATATCGAAGAGCAACCTGTCGCGTTGGCAATCAGCATATGGTCACCGTACAGCTGGGTGATCACTTTAATATAAGGGGTTTCCCCACAGCCAGAGCAAGCCCCAGAGAACTCAAGTAATGGCTCCAAAAGCTGGCTGCTTCGGGCATCGATGCGCTTGACTTCGATAGCTTTAAGTTCAGGTAATTGGGTGAAGTATTCAAAATTCTGGTTTTGTTCTACTGATACTGACGCCCTAGCCACCATTTTCAATGCTTTTCTTGAACCATCGCTTTCATTCAGAGTAGGGCACATATCCACGCAAAGCTGGCAGCCAGTGCAGTCCTGAGGTGAAACTTGAAGGGTGTATCGTTCACCATGGAAATCTCGCAGTTTATAGTCTGTAGTTATGAAGGATTTAGGAGCATCTTTTAATGACAATGTGCGACTGACCACTTTTACTCGAATAGCGGAATGAGGACAGACTAAGCTGCAGATATTGCATTGAGTACAGCTTTCTTGATTCCATTGTGGGACAAAACTTGCGATATCTCGTTTCTCCCATTTGCTGGTGGCAGTGGGCCACTGACCATCAACGGGAAAAGCACTTACAGGTAATTGGTCTCCACGGTTTTGTAAAAGTTCAGCTGTTATTTTTTTTACAAATTCCGGAGCATGACGCGAGACAATTGGCACGTATTCAGGATTACTTAATGTATTAACATTGGGTAAAACCTCAAATAAATCGGCTTCGGTTTTCGCTACTGTCGCCAGATTGGCATGGATTAACTTTTCACCCTTACGTTGATAGGTTTTTTTAATGGCTTCGTTTTGTCGTTCAAATGCCTGGTCAGGCGTGAGTAATTCGGTCAATAAAAAGAAAGCACGCTGCATAATATTGTTAATGCGACCACGAATACCACATCGATTCGCGAGGTCGTTGGCGTCGATAGTGTAAATCCTTAAATTCTTTTTAAGGATATGGTTCTGTTCGCGGTAATTGAGCTGTCCCCACAACTCGTCTGCTGAATAGACAGAATTAAATAGAACGGTTGCACCCCGTTTGGCATGGGCCAGAATGTCGTTGTTTTTAAGCAGGCTAAACTGGTGACAACCAAGGAAGTCTGCTTTATCTATGAGGTAAGGCGCATCAATTAGGGTGTTATCGAATCGCAAATGAGATGTGGTCATCCCCCCACTTTTTTTGGAGTCATAAACAAAATAACCTTGGGTAAACCAAGGGCTGTCGGAGCCCACGATTTTGATGGTATTTTTATTTGCGCCAACGGTACCGTCTGATCCCAACCCATAGAAAAGTGCCCGGAGTGTTGACTCATCGTAGTCGATGCCTGTATGGACTAATGGTAGCGAAAGGTTGGTGACGTCATCGGTTATACCGACCGTAAAGCTATGAAAGATTGAGCCAAATTCTATAGCAGTATAGATAGACTCTACATGATAAGGGGTGAATTCTTTTGAAGAGATTCCGTATCGTCCACCAAAAATTTCCGGTGTGGGGGTGCTATGGTGTGTGTGCCAGCTTTGTGACATTGCTGCGAGCATGTCGAGGTATAGTGGTTCGCCGATGGCACCAGGTTCTTTGGTCCTATCCAGTACTGCAATGTTTTGAATCGTTGATGGAATAACGCTTAAGCAATGCTCGACAGAAAACGGCCGAAATAGATGAACGCATAGAACACCGACGTGTTTACCCTTTTTTTGCAATCCAGTAACGGTTTGCTTCACGGTGCTTGTGGCGGATCCCATCACGACAATAAGTGCGGTGGCTTTTTCATCACCAAAATATTGAAAAGGTTGGTAATGACGTCCGGTAAGCTCGCCAAATTTTCCCATCATGTCGACGACGATGTTAGAGCAGATATTATAATAACTGTTTACCGCTTCTCTTGCTTGAAAGTAGGTGTCCGGGTTCTGTGAAGAACCTTTGAGTGTTGGAGCGTCTGGTGTCAGTCTTCGCTGAAAGTGTTGTGCAATAGCGTCTTCATCTAACATTTTTTCTATTGTGTCATTATGGATAGTTTGGACGTGGTTTAGCTCATGAGAGGTCCTGAATCCATCAAAAAAATGCACAAAGGGGATACGGCTTTGTAATGTGGCTGCCTGAGCAATTAATGCTAAGTCATGGGCTTGTTGGCTGTTATTGCCTGAAAGCATAGCAAAGCCAGTTTGACGTACCGCCATCACATCGGAGTGATCGCAGAAGATTGAAAGGGCGTGTGTTGCCACTGTTCTCGCCGCGACATGCAGTACAAAAGGGGTGAGTTCGCCCGCTATCTTATACATATTTGGGATCATTAATAACAATCCCTGTGATGAGGTAAAAGAGGTGGCTAAAGAGCCTGCCGTTAATGCCCCGTGTACAAGACCTGCCGCTCCGGCTTCCGACTGCATCTCGTAAATACTAGGTATGACGCCTCTGAAGTTAGTGACTTGGTCGTTCGTCCACTCTTCGCAATGCTCTGCCATGGCAGAAGATGGGGTAATCGGATAGATGCCGATGACATCGTTACAGCGATATGCCACAGAAGCCGCGGCCTCATTGCCGTCCATTATCCTAATTTCTGTTTCTTTTTGAGTGGTGGTGGTCCCCACCTTTTTGTTTACGTTCATGTTCTACCTCAGTCGTGGTTACGAGCACTTGGATCGTATCCCTTGGCCCATTGGCGAATGATATCCATGTCTTCCTGCTTGCGTTTTTCAGCATTGTCATCGGTGATTTGACTAAAAACATATTGAGGTTTGTTGGAACTGCTGGTTTTCAGAACCAGGGTAATGTCTTGATGTAAAGCCAGTAGGATGAAACCGGATGTCACGGCATAAAATAGATATAGAAAATGCTTTCTCATACTTATGACTCCTCAACAGAGATGGTGATTGGTTGCTCATTTTTGAGGTGTGTATTGGTGCGCTTATTTTGCGTTAGTTTGTCTTGTTTTCCTGCAGGATTTTTTTTGATCCTTTTCGGTTTGGTTACCTGTTTGTACCACTCTTTTATAAAGAGCAGATAGTCGGTCATCGCATTAATAGGACAGAGGGTTTTACACCAAGGACGATGAATAAACAGCGAGGTGATGAGCAACAAAATAGTCGGAATAAATAGATAAATAGAACCCACCATGCTGAACATAATACCGAATGGTTCAAAGGTGAATGCCGCAGGATTTCTAAAGTACAAACCACCGCTCAACGTCGCCAATAAAATAAGCCGTGGGAACCAATGAAAGGCTTTGTGTTTAAGGCTGATGGTTTTCGCATTAGTAAGTTTAGAGAGACATTGTTGTGTGGTACCCATAGGGCAGATCATCTGACAATAGATATTTTTGTTGAACAACAGAATATAGCCGACACTGAGTATCAGAAGAATAATGGCGGTATAATTTCCAAGGCCTGATGTCCATGTCCCCGAGATTAATATGCCCATCGTGGCGGAAGAAACAAGGGCAGCCGAGTAGAAACCAAATATAAGCAGTGCGGAAATCATCACGGTCCATTGCATCTTGTTTTTATGGATGCTGGTAGACCGGCTGACATAAATGGCCAATAGGAAGAACACCACCGCGAGTCCATCAAGGAAGCTTACCGTATCAAATGGGCTAGATGCTTCTTCTAGGCGATAGCCAAAGATCTGTTCACGAATCGGGTCTACGGCATTATTCGCGGCGTTTAGAATGCCATTCGAAGACAACGTTGCGCCGCTTATGGCATCTACGGGGATCTGACTTCTGCCCATTGTGCCAAGGAATTTATTCACTAAACCATGTTCAATCACCTTGTTCACATAAGAGGCGGTGTCTTTGATGGATAAGATACTGGCTTGCTCAATGGCGCCTTGTATATTCATACGAATTGCGACGCTAAGTTCACCACCGTAGCCAACCCCTTGCCCAACGCCTAACCATGCTTTTTGTTCGTCGTTTTCAGTGATTTTGTAAAGGTTATCATCAACCTTAACGAGTTGCTGGTTCTCTTCTAGCAACGAATTTAGCATAGTGCTTTGACGCTGAGATATCTCAACTCCGCCAAACCACCAAGCGGCAATAATTAATATTAATGAAGCTATAGCGGCAACTTTTTCGACGACAAGGTTTGATTTTTTTTTAGATCTTCGAGCCATGACCTACCTACCAAAAGGGTATAAGCGTAATTTTTGCTCATGGTAGCGTTATAGCGAATGGTATAAAGGTAGATAACAACCCATTTCAGATACAAAAAGTCCAAACATGGTTAAGGTTGATTTTCATCAATGGTTAGGGGGAATGATGAGTTATGTTTTCCCCCAATGATATATTTAGGCTCGAATTAAGGCCTGCTATTGCTGCGTATTAAATCGATGATTTAGTTCCAATGATAGATAGAAAGACCGAGTGTTTGCGCGTGAAAATTCTAATTGGTCCACCTTCATAAACTCACTACTGAGTATGCTGTAGTTTGGTCTTTGTGACGGCAGAGTAGGGCGTTTGTTCATAGGCCCGACTTGATAGATATAGTAATCTGGGTCCTCAATCAGGATGCTTTCGATGTTAAATTTGGCAACCTTACGCCCAGTAGGCGCGATAAGATCACCGCCCGCAGCGCCGATAATACCATTCACTATGCTCTTATCTCCTGCCACCATAAATGGGCTTTCTGTTACTTCAAAAACTACCCTTGGTTTTTGTTTCAATGGTTGAATTTGTTCACGAACATGAACAAGCTCTTGGACAAGTTTATTCGCCTCAGACTGTCTATTTGTCCGCTCACCTAAGCTTGTTATCTGCGTAAGGATTTGGTCCAACGTGACGGGGTCGTACTTCATCACCTCTACGTCTAGTTGCTGCGACATATACTCAGAAAAAAATCGATTTGAGCTGATGATAAGAAGGTCTGGTTTTAGGCCTTTCAGTAACTCAACATTTGGCTTGATGTGAGAACCTACCTTTAGCGCATTGGGGAAGTCGTCGTTACTGCGAGTAACGCCGACCACCTTGTCCTGAACGCCAAGTTTAATCAATATGTCACCTGCAGCGGGCGCAAGTAAGACAATTCTTTCATAGGCTATAGCTTCAGGAACAGAAACTAAAGCTAGTAGTATCAGAAGACACCGTAACATCGTAAACCTCGGAGAGTAGTTGTGGGGTTACTTGGTCCCTAAGGACATCATAAATAAGCTCCCCTTTCTTAAAGAAAAGGAATCGATCAAAATAGCGATACGCTAGATTGATATCGTGTACAGAAGTGATGACCGTCTGTGGCAATTGGTGTAAGTGGTCAAATATTTCTAATGTATGACGGATATCTAAGCTGGAGTTAGGCTCATCTAAATAGATAATTGGTGCCTCCTGATTTAACACGCGCGCTAACATCACTCGGCGTTTTTCACCACCAGAGAGATCTGAATAACTGCGTTTCTTATACTGTTCTATATCCAGTAACTTCAGTAACTCGATGGTCTTGTCTTTATCCTGTTGTTGGAACTCATTGGTTTTTAAGTGTACATATCTTCCAAGCAGCGCAACCTCAAGGACGCTAAACGGAAATGAGATATCTGAAAACTGTGGCAGAACGGAAAACAGCCTCGCCCGTGTAGAGTGGGTGATCTCTTCCAATGGCTGTTGCTGATAAAATATGGATTGTTGAGGGGTTTCGATTAACCCAGCAAGCAAATTTATCAGTGTACTTTTCCCGCAACCGTTTTCACCCATTAATGCCACTTTTTCACCAGATTCAATAGCTAATGAAGGGACGTTAAGGGAGAAATCGCTTCTGCGATATTCTAGATTTTGAATCTTGATATTAGCCATTCCAGAAGTGCTCCCTTCGGTGCTTTAACAGATAGAAGAAGAACGCACCACCGAATACCGCCGTCATAATACCAACTGGAAGCTCAGCCCCACCTGGAATTATCACTCTCGCAATAGTATCTGATGCCATAAGCAGAAACGCACCAAACAAACTGGAATAAAAGATATTATGTTTCATATCGCTGCCAAAAAGACTGCGAGAGATATGGGGAACGATAAGACCAACAAAGCCGATAATCCCTGAAAAGCTGACCGCCACCGAAACCAGTAAGGTCGAGGCGATAAACACCTTGGAACGAAGGCGATGGACATTGACACCAAGGCTCTGCGCCGAGTGTTCATCTAGAGCCAAGATGTTCAGTTTCATTGAATTGCGGTGCAGATAAAAGAAGACGCCCGAAAACAATAAGGTGCAAATGGTTAACCTTTCTACGTTGACCATAAAAATGCCGCCCATTAACCAATAGACAATGGAGTTTAGAGAGTCCTCAAAATAGTACTTAGAAAAGCTGATCACCGCAGAAGCGACCACATTCATAACGACCCCTGCTAAGATCATTGTAATTGGGTTAATCCGTCCCGCTGTCAGGGACATCCGATAAACCATAGTGAGTCCACCTAACCCTGTTATAAAAGCAAATACAGAGACAAAGTGAACCGGCATACCAAGGGAAATGGCTAATACGGCCCCCAATGCTGAGGATGAAGCCGCGCCAGTGGTGAAACTGTCTGCCAAAGGGTTTTTCAACGTAAGCTGATAGATGCTGCCGCTAAGACCTAACATGGCACCGATAACGGCCGAAAATAGCACTCTAGGCACTCGAAGTTCGGTCAGAATTTTGTATTCGATCGGCGACATATCAAAAGGATTGATCCAGTTGGGGCCGATCAGCGTTGAAAGCAGCATACAAATAATAAAGATAGTAACTAATGTCCACCTCATGCTTCGACCTTATATACAATTCGATTAGCGACAAACAGCAGTATGAGCGTCAGAACAAACAATATAGCCAATGATGAGGTATTAAAAGGGGTATCCAACAGAGAAGAGCGAATGAGATCCGCGCTGTAAGTTAGAGGGGAAAGTTTAGCCAGTATCTGAATCACCATGGGCATCTGATCGACAGGAAAAAATGTGCCAGAAAGAAACATCATCGGGGTAATCACAAATGAGTTCATGGTCGCCTGATCTCTATGGTTTTTCATCTTGAGTGAGATGATAAAACCAATAAGAGCAAAGGCAATCAGATGCAACAGCAAAGCCAAGGCAAACTGAATAGAGAAATGCAAACTGATACCACAAAAAACGCTATAAATTGCCACTACAGCGACAGGAATCATGCCTTTAGTGACGCCATAAGCCACTTCGCCAGCCACGATTTGCCATCGCTGGTTAGGTGACAACAGGTACTCCTCAAATATCTTTAGATAGAAACGACTGATATTGATTTCGCTCGCGATATTATAGCTATGGTTCATACTCGACATCGCTAAAAGTCCCGGTAACAAAAATGTGAGATATTCGATACCTTCAACGGTGGTTCCTTTACCTACGCCATAGCCGAATGCCATCAGATATAGGAACGGAGGAACCGCTGCTGCCAATACGACACGGACAATCTTTTTCTTTAATACGGTGCATTCCCGATAGTAAATGCCTACGACACCATCAAGCATTCTTTATTAGCCTTTTTCCAGTGAAATGGAGGAAAACATCTTCCAATGTGGTTTCTCTGACGCTGGTTTCTCTTACTCTTGTTTTTGGAGAACGGGTTTCCATAGGATCGTGAGAGATATCAGCGAGTCTTTCCAACGCTTGCTCTCGGTTATCATAAAACTCCTGATGGAAATCCTCGGTTTCTATTTCAAGAACATAGCGCCCCAAGCTGTGCTTGAGGTTTTCTGCGGTTCCTTGTGTGATTATTTTCCCGCTGTCTATAAAGATGACGCGATCCGCTAATCGTTCTGCTTCCTCAATATAATGCGTAGTGAGGAAAATAGTGCAGTTACGTTCCTTGTTGATTTTATTGAGAAAAGACCACATTTTTCTTCGGCTGTGGGGGTCTAATCCCACCGTTGGTTCATCCAAAAACAAGATTTTTGGCTTGTGCATTAGCGCTCGAGCGATAACCAATTTTCGTTTCATGCCACCTGATAGCTTTGAGGCTGGCTTGTCTTTATGTTCAGTTAGCCCGGCAAATTCGAGGCATTCGTCGATAGCTTGTGTTAGGGAAGCACCGCGCATTTTGTACAATAGGCCATGAACCTTAAGGTTCTCAACGGAGGTTAGCTCCCGGTCAACATTATTGTGTTGAGGAACGACCCCGATTAATCGCCTCAATTTATGTCGGTCAGAACGATTTTCTGTCTTCTCATACAGAACCTGACCAGAGTCAGGTTCGAGCAGCCCAGTCATCATCTTGATTGTTGTCGTTTTTCCTGCTCCATTCGGTCCCAGAAAGGCACACACTTCTCCGCGACGAAGGGAAAAACTCATCTCATCGACAGCTTTGCTTTTACCAAAATACCGGGTCAATGACTTAACCTCAATGAAAGCGTCATCGGTGTGATGTTGATCTGAAATCATGGCTATACTGCTCTTTCTATTAAATGAGTATGATCAACGGTGTTAACGTAGCGTTATGTTGGCGTCTTTTGCCGCGTCGACGAGATGTTGAAGATAGATCTTTTGAATGGATTCTTTGCTACCTAATCCTTCGAGTAAAGGGGTTACTTTGATGTTTTGCTTTGACAGCATCACTTTCCACGAATCTTCATCATCACCAGCCATATCGTTGCTTGCATGGTCTCCAGCTACGACCATTAGCGGTTTTACGGCAACACTTTTTATTGCGTCGCGTTTTAACTGTTCCATTATATTATCGAAGTTGGGGTAGCCCTCCACCAGACCAACATAGATATTTACGTCGGGGTAACGTTTATTCATCACCTCTTGCAATTCATAATAGAGACCGGTAGAAAGATGGTCGTTGCCATGACCCATATAGATCAAAGCAGTATTGTTTTCTTTTGCTCGTTGTACATCGCTAGCGAGTGCTTCAGCAAGTTGGTCTAAGTCTTTTCGGTACGGGTTGTGTGACCCCCATGTGCCCATTAGTGGGCGTCCAAGAACGACCTTATTAAATGGTTTCCATTTCTCTTTTATTGTTTGAATGGAAGCCAGAGCGTCGACTGTGGCTTTAAGATCGATAAACTCTTCACCGTGTGACAGTAGCGTTGTTTGAACCACGATATTCTTATAGCCTTCGTTTTGCAGATCAGCCATCGTACCGAGTACATTTTTCACTTGGTAAAAACCTTGTGGTACCTCAGGATGACTTTTTTGATACTCATCATCCGATGCGCGTCTATGCCAGATTTTACGAATAATACTCGAAGTAAATGCAAACCGGACGGGTGTATCTGGGTAGGCGTCTTGGACCTGTTTTTGTATACCAATAAGTGACCCGATTGCTGTGTCATAGCTTGTGCCAAATGCGGCGAGTACAATAGCGGATTTTTCTGTTTTAGCCGTTGGTTCAGAAGCGTGAACAACAGGGATAAGAGGCAAGGTGGTCAATAGCCCGATAGAGATGATCTTTAGTGCCTTGCGAGGGATTTTATGTATATTAAACATATAATTAAAACGTTTAGTATTTGACATTATTATATTCCGTAAGTTTAAGTACAACGTCCTTTCCATCATATGGTGGGTCTATTGATGGGGTTCGTGTGACCATTATTTTTGGCTTACAGGATTGAATATCGGGACCGGCCATAAATAGGCCAGTAAACCACGAGTAACCCGCTCGCCTTTACAAACTCTAGTGTTAGAGTTTTTATTATTATTCAGGCAGGTCTCCTGGCTTTTGGGTCAACATCTGGCAGCGCGCCTTCCCGGATGTTATCCAGTGGACTAATGTCTGCCGACTCTCCAATTACAGTTGCGGGCACAGCTCAAGCGTCTAACTTGATTCCCTTTTAAGTGCTATTTAACCTAAACACAGAATAATGGGCATTGAATGATGTCCATTATTCTGTGCTCAGGTCAATTTAATAAATATTACACCTGAATGACAATCATATTGCCTTAAAAACATCAATTATAATAGTGATTAACATCAACAAATATAAAGATGTTTATTTTTACAACATATAAATAAAAAGAACCATACCACTATTTATTCATGTCCAATTAAGCAATGACTTTGTGTGTAAATTGTCAGTTATGGTAAATACCATCCCATTTAGGATAAAAAGATGCCATTCGCCGATTTTATAATCGCAATATTCTTTTTTATGAGATATACGTCACTGTTTTTCGTCGAAATATTTAATAGTAAAATTCTTTCGGTGCGCACATATCACATTTTAATTCAATAATATTAGTAAGTTATATTTTTCTATTAAAAGACCTTCATATCAATTACTGATATTTTTCATGGTTATGATTCTATCATTTAATCTAAATTGATATTTATCAATTTTATTATCGATGCTGTATGAGAGACTTTGGGAATATTTAGTGATAGGTGGTGCTCGTTTATATCTTCTGAGTGCTATTTTATAAAGTGAATCAGGTTAAATCCCTGAACTGTACCCGCAACTGTGAACGAAATATGTAATCTTGTGTGATTGAATATATATTTCGTAAGTCAGAACCTGCTAAATAACCAACAATCAAACAGCCTGGGCGGGATCACTCAGAGTCATTGTATTTCGATTTCGGCCGCATTAATGTTTGATTATATATAACTATCCCGATCGTGCCGGAGTTTCTGTTAGTGGGTAAATTAAAGCGTTCGAAAAGCAATAAAGAGCTGCGCTGGGGCTATACCACAGGGGCTTGTGCGGCGGCGGCGGCTCGCGCGGCTGTGCGGATGCTAATTTCGGATAAGCCGTTCTCTCAAATAGACATTCAACTTCCCAATCGAGACTTGGTGACATTTCAACTGGTTCGTTTAGAACGAATCGTTGAACGACAAACCGAGCAAGTACTTGCCGGTATTATTAAGGACGGGGGAGATGACCCCGACTGTACCCATGGCCTAGAGATTCAGTGTACAGCTAAGTGGAGCCGGCACCCTGGAATTCAGCTCAAAGGTGGGGAAGGGATCGCGACTGTGACGCTTCCGGGGCTTGAACTTCCGGTCGGTGAACCCGCTATCAATCCGATACCTAGGGCCAATATCCTCGAAATGGTGCAGCTAGAGTGGGATCATTCAACGTTAACATTTTCACCAAACAGCAATAATGCTTTAGGCGAACCATATTCTGGGCTTGAACTTACTATTTCGGCTCCCGGAGGAGTAGAAGCCGCGAAACAGACCATCAGTGAAAGGCTAGGTTTGATTGGTGGAATCTCTATTTTGGGCACGCGTGGAACGGTTAAGCCGTTCTCTACATCTGCTTATGCGGCGTCAGTGAGACAGTCAGTTCAGGTTGCGAAAAGCAATGGTCTAGAGCACGTTATTTTGACCACGGGCAGCCGTTCAGAAAAATCGGCGATCAAGCAATGGCCAGAACTGACGGAATTGGCGTTTATTCAGGCCGGCGATTTTATTGGCGTTGGGTTAAGAGCGGCGAAACGCTTTCACGTAAAGCGCGTTACCTTGGTGGTGATGATTGGTAAGTTAGGCAAATTAATTTCCGGTCGAATGATGACTCATGTATCTGGTCATGCTATCGACTTTACACATCTTAGCAAGCTTGCCAGAGAGGCAAAAGTATCCCCTCTCTTATGCGATAAAATCTATGCGGCCAACACGGGACGCCATGTATTAGAGCTAGTTAGAGAAGACCGACCAGAGTTGTTTCTTGAGCGCTTGTGTCAGGAGGCAAAAATTCATGCGGACCGTTATGTAACAAATGAATTGGATATCGATGTCGTTCTAATCGATTTCGATGGCAAACCCTTAGCCCGATATTCCGATGTGAATGCTATATCAAACCCAACCAAACCTATTGACCAAATTTCAGGTGAAAAGACATGGACACAATGAAACAGATGACCCAACAAGGGCAGGTAATCGAGAATGATTCGTTCTCTATTATCGATCAAGAGGTCCACCAATTTCACGGTGGCCACCAGTTTGACGAGAAGCAGTGGCCAGTTGTGCGAAGGGCAATTCATACCACGGGTGATTTCGAGTTTGCTCAGTTGTTTCGGTTTAGTGACGGGGCGGTCGAAGCAGGAATTGAAGCACTAAAAGCGGGTTGTCCAATTATTAGTGATGTGACGATGATCACCAGTGGCTTAAGTGCCCAACGATTATCGGTATATAAAAATGATACCCACTGTTTTATCAGTGATAAAGCGGTAATCACCATTGCAAAAGCGAAGGGTGAAACTAGAGCTATTTGGGCTATGCGTCGAGCACGAGATCTGGGCTTACTAGACGGTGCGATAATTGGCATTGGTAATGCACCTACTGCGCTGTTTGAAGTACTAAGAATGGTGGAAGCTGAGGAGATAAAACCGGCGCTAATCGTTGGTATCCCAGTTGGGTTTGTTAAAGCTAAAGAGTCCAAACAGGCTCTCATTGACCAGAATAAGATACCTTATATTGCGAGCGTCGGCCGCAAAGGCGGCAGCCCTATTGTGGTGTCAACTATTCACGCCCTTCTCTATCAAACGGTATAAACCTATGGCAAGTATTACGGTAATTGGTGTTGCTGAAGATGGGTGTATGAGCTTAACCAGCAGGGCAGTAAATGCCGTGTCGAAAGCCAGAGTTGTGGCAGGCCATCCTCGCCATATGGCATGGTTTCCTCAATTCGATGGTGATTTTCTCGATATGACCGAAGGTTTTTCTGTCTGGTTAAATAAGGTGATTGATGCGTCTGAAGAAGGGGATGTTGTGGTTCTCGCTTCCGGTGACCCTCTTTTTTTTGGCATCGGAACAACCTTACTAAAAAGGTTACCGGCTGAAGAACTTCTGTTCATTCCGACCCAAAGTTCGGCCCAACTTGCATTCTCTCGTTTGGGATTATCGTGGTCGACGGCTCAATTTCTCTCCTGCCATGGCAGAGAGCGTGCTGGAATGGTGGCACAGATGCAGTCAGGTAGCCTGTTTGCGATTTTGACGGATTATAAAAACACGCCGCAAATTATGGCAAAACACATGCAACAGTTCAGTGAATCTGGTTGGAAGCTTACCGTCTGTGAGCAACTTGGTGGAACTACAGAGCGCATTCGCTCGTTTTCGGTCGAGGAACTGGCTAGTAGCGAGATCCTGTTCGATGGATTGAATATCATTGTCGCGCAACGGGAAGAACAAGCAAGGTGGGGAGGCAATGGTCAGTTTGCGAGTGATGATAGCTTTGTCATGCGTATGCCACAAAAGGGGCTGATTACTAAGCAAGCGGTACGACACCTTGCTCTTACCAGTATGTGTATTCAGTCAGAGGACACGGTTTGGGATATCGGTGCGGGTTCAGGGTCTATCTCTATCGAGTCTGCTAAATTTGCCTCAAAAGGCAAGGTGTTCGCTGTGGAATGCAATCAAACCTGCTTTCAACACATAGAAGCGAATATGCGCGCGCATGCCACCGATAATGTTCAGCTTATATCTGACGCTGCCCCGAATGCGCTGAAGGACCTGCCAAGTCCCGATGCTGTTTTTATTGGTGGAAGTCGAGGCGCAATGAACGACATTCTTTCTTATGTGTGGGCCGCACTCAATAGCGGTGGCCGCTTAGTCGTTTCAGCCGTCACGATGGACACAGTAGTCGATGTTTATCAGTGGGCGAAATCTAACGGGCTAAATTTCGAAGCGCAGCTAGTGAACGTTTCTAATACTCAACCATTGGCGCAGTATCTTCGTTATCAGGCGGAGAATCCTATCCACCTCTTTTCAATTGTGAAATCTAAATACCCTTCGGGAGAAATTAATGAATAACGGCAAATTCGGTCAGCTATATGCTGTTGGTGTAGGTACAGGTGATAGTGAATTGTTGACGCTAAAAGCAGCTCGATTAATTCAAGAAGCTGATGTTGTAGCGATTCCGGAAAAAAATAAAGGAAAAGCGGACTCATTTGCTTGGGAGATCGTTAACGGTGCATTGCCTGAAAAAGATATCCCGGGAGAGCGTTGTTTTTTGCATTTCCCCATGACTCGTGATGCGAGTGTCAATGTTCCGGCTTGGCGTGTAGCAGCGATGACTATTTTTGATCGTCTCAAACAGGGTAAATCGGTGGTATTTGTGACCGAAGGTGACCCTTCTGTATTCAGCACATGGGCCTATATTCAAGAAGAGCTTGATGAAATAGCACCCGAGATAGTGCCGATTATTGTCCCTGGAATTACCTCAATTACAGCGGTCCCTGCGGCGACAAAGATACCGTTGGCGGATGGTATGGAACGTTTTTGTGTCGTCCCAGCAACCTACGGAATTGAGAGCCTTGATACTCTGGTAAAAGAATTCGATACCATCATGCTTATCAAAGCAGGTCGAATGATCCCTCAATTGTCGGCGAAACTGAAAGAGCTTGGTTTGAGCGATACGGCGACGTATGTTTCTCATGCCAGCACCGATAAACAAGAGATCTACCATAATCTTGACCAAGTACCGGAAGAGCATCGTTATTTCTCTATGGTTCAATTGTCGATTCGTAGCCGCCGTGGCGTCTTACGTGGCAAACAGTCGGTAGCATAAGTAGGTGAGAAGATGAAACTTGCGATTTACGCCATCACCGTAGCGGGCGAAAAACAAGGGGCTAAGCTGAAAAGGGCGCTCCCTTTTGCCGATCTCTTTGTGTCTCCAGTTGCGATAGATGTATCACCAGACGCAACACTATTGACGCTGCCGTTATCGAGCTTTGTTGCGGATAGGTTTAATCAGTATGATGGCCATATCTTTATCTGTGCTAGCGGTATTGTCAGTCGAATCATCGGGCCATTGCTGAAAGACAAGATAAACGATCCAGCGGTGGTCTGTCTGGATGAGCAAGCGACGTTTGCTATTTCCATGCTTTCAGGTCATCGCGGTGGCGCAAATCAATTAACCGAACGAGTCGCCCATGTCGTAAAGGCGACACCCGTTATAACAACGGCATCCGATGTATCTGAGACGGTGTCAGCGGACATGATTGGGTCCCCTTTTGGTTGGGTTCTTGACCCCATTTCAGAACCATCAATTACAAAGGTTTCTGCCGCTATCGTCAATGAAGAACCAGTGATTATCGCGCAACAAACGGGCAATAAAAACTGGTGGAAGTACGACAAGCGCATGCCCGCTAACCTCATTAGCCATACCAGCCTTGATGGTGTCGAAAGTGCCCATTATCGAGGTGCAATCCTCATCAGTGATGAAAACCAAGTTGACCTATCCGGCTGGGAAAATAAGGTCGTACTTTGGAGACCAAAATCTTTAATTTTTGGTTTAGGTTGCGACCGAAATACACCTTTGTCAGTGTTGAAAGCGGGGTTAGAAGCCTTCAGCGAACAATTTAATCTCTGTTTAGACTCTGTTGAGGCCTTCGCGAGTATCGACCTCAAGGCGGACGAAGTTGGACTGCAACAACTGTCTGCGCAGAATCAGTGGTTATTTAGCACCTATACACCGCAACAACTGGATGGATTTGAAGGCATAGAAAGCCCGTCAGATTACGTCAAGAAGGTGACCGGCAGCAATTCTGTGGCAGAAGCAGCCGCATTAAAGCTGAGCGGGACTAAACAGCTTGTCGTACCAAAATGGGTATTCAAGCAAGACGGTTTCAACATGACGATAGCGTGTTGTCGCCGCGAATTTACTGAATCTTTGGTCAGGCATAAGCGTAAGAACTGGTTTGGTGAGAAAAAACATGGCAGCGAAGTTCGGCATGGCGATAGCGAGTCAAAAACCAATGAAATCAAAGTAAATGCCTACGGTAATGAAGTGGTAGAAGGCTATCAATGCAAGCCAAAGCATGTGGATTTGGATCGGCCAATGCTGTTCTATAAACACCATATTTTAATCTGTGAAGGTAAACGTTGCGCGAAGGCAGGAAGCAAAAATCTTGCCCATGATTTGCGATCAATATTGAAAGCGATGGGGTTGTCGACAGGAGAGCAGCGAATAAAAATAAGCAGAACTATGTGTGCCGGTGCTTGTCGCAATCGTTCGACAATGGTGATCTACCAGCGAAGTGACAAATCGCCTTCTTCTGAAAACCAAGAACCTTCTGAAAATAATGCACTTTGGCTGCGAGGTATTGAAGCGTTTTCCGAACAAGAATGGAGAGCGTTGTTTAACGCGTTGGCGAATAATAGGCCGCTTTCCCAAGCGATAGACAATAAATATTTCGCGCAGATAGAAGGCGCGGACGAGACGAACCAATTATGAAAAATATAACACCTGCCGAGGAGGCAAACTGTGGCTAGATTATCTTTGGTGGGATTAGGACCAGGAAGCGTTGATTTGATGTCGATCCGCGCTCAAGAAGTGATTAAACAAGCCGACGTGATAGTGGGTTACGGTCTCTATGTGAAACTTATCGCCTCGCTTATTAACGAACAAGCACTGGTAAGAACAGGAATGACCAAAGAGTGGCAGCGTGCCGATGCCGCCATTAAACTGGTTCAAGAAGGTAGGAATGTGGCGTTGGTCTGCTCTGGGGATGCTGGCATGTACGCGATGGCACCTCTCGTGTTTGAACTGCTCTCTTCGCATCAGATTCATATTGAGGTGGAAACTATTCCCGGCATTACCGCGGCCAATGCTTGCGCGTCGTTAGTTGGCGCACCGTTAGGGCATGACAGTTGCACGATTTCGCTGTCCGATCTCTTGACCCCGTGGGAGGTCATTACTCGTCGCATAGAAGCGGCGGCAATGGCTGATTTCGCGATTACCTTTTATAATCCGAGGTCGAGAAAACGTCAAAATCATATTGTAGAAGCGCAACGAATCATTCTTAAACACAGACCAGCGACCACGCCTGTCGCCGTTGTCAATGCGGCCTATCGAGATGAACAGAGTGTGCAGCTTTCGACACTGGATAGTTTTACCGATCTTGAGTTTGGAATGAATGCAGCGGTTATTGTGGGGAACGAAAGCAGTTATCGTTTCAAGGACTGGATAGTGACCCCTCGTGGTTATAAGAACAAATACATTTTAGAAGATGGCGAGACACGTGAAGGTCAAACTCCAGGGCGTTCTCTTGAATACGCTTCAAAGGAGTTATCTTCTATTGAGCCGCAACAATCTCTTGATAAAGACATGGTACAAAACAGTAAGGAAGTCGTATGACCGTTTATTTTATTGGTGCCGGGCCGGGTGACCCAGATTTGATCACAGTAAAAGGTGCAAAGTTAGTAGAGACCTGTCCGGTTATTCTTTATGCCGGAAGCTTGGTTCCTAAAGCGGTTATTGAACGCGCTCATCCAGAGGCGAAAGTGTACAACTCTGCCAGTATGGACCTGGATGAAATCACCAAAGTGTATACCGACGCCCATGAGCAAGGACAAGATGTTGCAAGAGTACAGACGGGGGATTTATCTATCTATTCTTCCCTTGCTGAGCAAACACGCCGGCTTAAGGTGCTGGGTATCGACTGGAAAGTCATTCCTGGTGTGTCTTCATTTCAAGCATCTGCGGCCGCTTTGGGGCAGGAGTTGACGCTTCCAGAAGAGTGCCAAACGATTATCCTTTCGCGTGCCTCTGGTCGTACTCCGGTACCAGATAAAGAGAATCTCAAGTCTTTAGCTCGACATGAAGCGACGCTATGCTTATTTTTAAGCGCAACCTTGATAAGAAAAGTTGTGCGTGAACTTAGCGATGTTTATCCACAAAACTGGCCAGTTTGTGTGGTGGAAAAAGCCTCGCACCCAGAGGAACGCATTATTCGTGGCACCTTAGCGGACATCGCCGACAAGATGCATGACGCTAATATCCGGTCAACGGCCATGATCATTGTCAGCAAAGTATTTGCTATAGACGATTTTGTTGATTCTAAGCTGTACGATCCCACCTTTTCACACGCATGCCGTAAAGCGAAAGTGGTTGAGCCTTCTTCTCGTCGCGCTTTAGAAGTAGAGACCTCAGTAAAGGGAGAGTCACATGACGAAAGGTAAAGTCTATTTGATTGGTGCGGGTCCCGGCGATCCCGGCCTGCTTACCTGTCGAGCAAAACAGTTGCTGAGTACCTGTGATGTGGTTTGTTATGACAAGCTTGTGAGCGCCGCAATCCTTTCCATTATTCCAGAACATGTTCAGTTGCATCAGGTCGGTTATCGTGGTTATCAAGGCATCCATATTGAATACGGTATGCACCCAGATGTAACGGAATTTGCGTTAGCGGGTAAACGCGTCGCTCGGCTTAAAGCGGGTGACCCGTGTATCTTTGGTCGCACAACTGAAGAGTGTCGCGATCTAAAACAACACGACATTCCATATGAAATAATACCGGGTATTACCGCGGCATTAGGTGCGGCTTCTTACTCCGGTTTTCCTTTGACAAGCGGTGGTATCGCTTCTAGTGTCACCTTTGTCAGCGGACATAAAAATACCGAGACGCTTGCGTCATGGAGTAGACTTGGTCAAGCGGGTGGTACATTAGTGCTTTATATGGGAGCCAAAAAACTGGCACAGCATACCCAAAACCTTATCGAAAATGGCAGAAGTTCGCATACCCCCATCGCGTTAATATGTTCGGCGACAAGTGCTGATCATCAATGTATTACGGGAACACTGGGTACTATCGCTGAAAAAGTCGATCATTCCACACTTAAGGGACCGGCTCTAGTGATTGTTGGTGAGGTTGTCGCCCAAGCTGAGGAACTTAACTGGAGAAATACCCTGCCATTAACTGGCGTTAGGATGCTTGTTTGTGGTCAGTATGAAGAAACGGCCTATTTACGTGACAAGGGCGCTGAGGTTATCGCGATCGAAAATACCAGAGTCAGTTCGTTGATCGATCAGGAAGACCTCGACTATCTAGCGACGGCGCCAGAACTCGCTTTCGGCGACTTGCCCTCGTTTAACCTTTGGTGGAATGCAGTACAAGAACATCATTGGGACATCAGAAAATTCGCGATGCCATTAGGTAGTAACAACCGCTTTGTTAGAATGGCGTTGAAAAATATTGGTATTCAAGCAGAAAAAGTATCTGACAATGCACTAACATTGACCGTAAATGAAGAGAAAGCGTTTGGTGAAAAAAACCGATACTATCTTGTTGGACGAGTTAATAGTGAGCCACTTAGCTATACGATTCCAATGGTCGATTGGTTATTAGTAGAAGATATTGCGGTACTTAAATCCATCATTTCACACCATTCTATTGCATTGGAGAGCGCTCAATTGGTTCCATTAAACGAAGAAGTTCGCCAGTGGGCAATCCAGCACGGGTATCTTTTAGATAATATCGACTACCCTGAATTCGTTGATATGTCAGACGTATTGAGCTCGCGAGAACGCGCTGATGTTGCCTGACTTTCTGCTCACTAATGTTGAGTTGACCATAGGGGAGAGCATGTTAGTTAGTGCGGTTATCCTTGTGGTTGCCTTGTGGTTGGATCGATGGTTTGGAGAACCAAAACGGTTCCACCCATTGATCGGTTTTGGGCGTATGGTAAATAGCCTTGAAAAGATGTGCCGGGCGTGTTCGTTCATTAGTGAGAAACAGCAGGGTGTACTTGCGTGGATAATGGCGGTTATTCCCGTTGTGGCCACGACGTATATTTTTTTGGCATGGGTCGCGCAGATATCTTTGCCATTATGGTTCGGGCTGAATGCGATAGTGGTCTACCTGACCATCGGTGGGACAAGTCTTATCGAACATGCGCAGAATATCTATCGACCACTAAAAGCGGGTGATATAGATCAGGCACGTTATCATGTGTCGATGATTGTCAGCCGGAATACCGACAAAATGATTGAAAAAGAGATCACCTCTTCAACGATTGAATCTGTTTTAGAGAATGGAAATGATGCCGTTTTTGCTCCTATGTTTTGGTTTTTGATCTTTGGCGCACCGGGTGCAGTGTTATTTCGTCTTGCTAATACGCTGGACGCCATGTGGGGCTACAAGAATAAACAGTATTTGAGTTTTGGTTTTTTTAGCGCAAAAAGTGATGATCTTCTCGGTTGGATTCCGGCTCGTCTTACCGCGGTGATTTACGCGTTTCAAGGTAACTTCGGTAGTGCAATGCAGTGTTGGCGGGAACAGGCAAAACAGTGCAGCAGCCCAAATGGTGGCGTCGTGATGACCGCTGGTGCTGGTGCGTTGCAAGTGATGATTGGCGGACCCACCTATTACCATGGCGTACTGCACGACAAAAAACCGATGGGCATAGGTAAACCTGCGCAATGGCAATCTATCCCCGAGGCCAATCGATTGGTCTCTCGTGGGAGTTTTGCTCTCGGTTATCTCTGGTTAATTTGTGTCATCGTAGGAGTAAGTTGATGGCGATTAAACATGGTGGCAATCTGAATAAGATAGCCGCTGAATATGGTACAGACCCAGAATGTTGGATTGACCTTTCAACAGGTGTGAGCCCTTTTACCTATCCAATAGGCGACATCCCTCTTTCTGTTTGGAACCAACTCCCTCAAAATAATGATGGTTTGGAAGTGGCGGCTAGGCGTTATTATGGCGGATTTTCTGACCCGGTTATTGTCGCAGGGTCTCAGGCCGCCATTGTCTCTCTACCCGCGGTTCTTACTAAAGAAATGGGTCGTTGTGGCACAATATCGTTACCAAGGGTTGGTTACAAAGAACACCAACATGCATGGACACGATTTGAACAAGATTCATGTGGCTGGAATGTACTGTTTTATGATGATTTTCCGTCGGAACAACAGGTTGCAGAAAGTGACGTGGTGTTGATTATCAACCCCAATAACCCGACAGGTAAGTTTAGTTCTAAGAACGCACTCGCAATAATCAGCCAAAAAATGCAAGAGAAAAAGGGTTACCTTATCGTCGATGAGGCTTTCGCTGACTGCACACCAGAGATATCGATGCTGAGTACTGACGAGCAACAGAGTAGCTTGATTATTCTTCGATCGGTAGGTAAGTTTTTTGGGCTAGCGGGGGCCAGAGTGGGTTTTGTTTTTGCGTCGGAAAACATTAAAGGGTCACTAGAAGCATTGCTTGGTCCGTGGACGGTTACAGGTCCCGCTCGCTGGGTGATGAAAAAGGCATTATCCGATCACCAATGGCAAAAAGAGGTCGCACATCGTATCAAGTCAGCATCTATTCGATTGAGTGGTCTTTTGGGGGAATATCTCGACGATAGAACATCGGTTACGGATCTCTTCATCACTGTTTACCTAGATGAAGCGGCTATATGTCATGATTTTCTCTGCCAACAACACGTGTTAACACGCCTTTGTGATGAGAAAAATGCGCTTCGCTTCGGTCTGCCCGCAGATGAAACCCAGTGGAAAAAACTGGAATCAGCGTTATATTTTTTGGCAAGGAATAGAGTCGCTACACGCAACAAGGATCCTATCTATGAGTGAGTTAGAAACCAGCATAAACGCTATAGATGCTGACGAAACCGCCGATGTTGAACTGGTACTTGGCGGCGCACGGTCTGGTAAAAGTAGTTATGCAGAAAACAGGGCTAAAGCCTGTGGAAAAAGAGTCATTTATATCGCGACATCTGAAGTCAGAGATCAAGAGATGGCGAAACGGGTAGAAAGACACAAAAATCAACGACCGTCCGAATGGTTGGTTGTTGAAGAGCCGTTTAACTTGTCTAAGACCCTAATGAAGTGCAGCGATGAGAGCAACTGTATACTGGTCGATTGCCTGACACTTTGGTTGAGTAATTGCCTATTTGGTGAGCAGCCAAGAGAGTGGGCAGAGATCAAAGAAGAGTTCATTGATACGCTAAAGGCACTACCCGGACAAGTCATTCTGGTCAGTAACGAGGTTGGCTGCGGTATTATTCCGATGGGTGAGATGAATCGCCGATTTGTTGATGAGGCGGGTTGGCTTCATCAAGCCATTGCTGCGCAGATCCCAAAAGTTACCCTTGTGACCGCCGGATTACCATTAACGCTGAAAGGAAATTAACGATGACGTGGTTGAATTACATTACCTTGAATTCTGTTGCGCCCGTTCCTAACCTGCATTTAATCAGTGATGCTGGTGCGGGTGAAGGATTAATGCAGCTTCATCCAACCAGAGACACCGAGCTCATTGCCTGTGGTAAAGCCAACACCTTTTTAAATGGAGAATATTTGCCTTCGCCTCTGTTGGGTAATGGTTCGGTTACTCCAGCGATATTGGTTCATGGGCTTTTTAGTGCTTTGCAAAAGAAAGGGTTCAAAATTCGTCTTCATTGTTATCAACTTGGTTTGGACAATGTGCCAGATTTTAGTGATAGCAACATGGACGACGTGGTCATTCACTCATGCAAAACAGGTGATGAGTCCGCCCTAATTCAACAGGTTCTTGTGCCGGAACTCCGTCGACAAAATCTAGAGAAAGAAGAACATCTGATTGCGGAATCTGGAATAGGTGGTACGACATTCGCGACACTTTGGTTACGACGCTTACTCGACGAATCGCTCTGGTTTTCGGGGAGTACTAAAGACCCAGAAAAGTTAATTAAAAAATCTCAAGCTGTCGATGATTTATGGAAGAAATCTGCGCTATTGGACCGCGATGTGAGTGACTATGTTAATAATATGGAATGTTCAGACCCAACTCAGCGAGCGTGTTGTGCTTTGCTTAATGCCGACCTGAACGCCCTTAACTTTGCAGGGGGGACAATGGTCTTTGCCCCTGTTATTGCCATGAATGGTAAGACTAAATCAAAGAATGTTTCTGTTGCGACGACCCGTTGGATGCTTGATTCTCACGACTCGAAAACAGCCGCCAATGCGCTACCGGATGAGTGCAGTTTAACCACCCCAAAAGTGGATTTTCTTCAGTCAAAATTTGACGCTATTCGGATGTACGAAAGAGGGTATGTCGTTGAAGGTTGTGGTCTAGGAGCGTGTCTGGTCTTTGCAGAACAACACGGTCTATCACACATTGAAATAATAGAAAGTATGGATAATGCGGTTGCACATTGGTTTACTGAGGTTTAGATAAGCCTACTGGAAAAAGTATGGCCCTAGGAGATAGAAAAATGCAGTCTTGCTCTAAAGCATTAATGGTTCAGGGAACCACCTCTGACGCGGGTAAAAGCGTTCTGGTTGCTGGACTTTGTCGAGTGTTAGCCAGAAAAGGGGTCAATGTGGCTCCATTTAAACCTCAAAATATGGCATTGAACAGTGCGGTTACCGCAGACGGCGGTGAGATAGGGCGTGCTCAAGCCGTTCAGGCTTATGCGTGTCGCGTAGAACCCACCACCGATATGAATCCTGTATTGTTGAAGCCTAATTCCGATACCGGTGCGCAAATTATTGTGCATGGCAAGGTATTAACGGATATGGATGCAAAGGGCTATCATAACTATAAGCCTAAGATGATGCCGTATGTTATGCAGTCGTTTGACCGATTGCAAAGCACGTTCCAAACCGTCGTTATTGAAGGGGCAGGTAGCCCTGCTGAAATCAACCTACGCGATCATGATATTGCCAATATGGGGTTTGCTGAAGAGGCCGATATTCCTGTAATTATTGTTGCAGATATCGACCGTGGTGGTGTCTTTGCACACCTTTATGGCACGTTGGCATTGCTAAGTGAGTCAGAGCAAAATCGAGTGGTTGGTTTTGTTATTAATCGTTTTAGAGGGGATATTGCGCTTCTGGTGAATGGTTTGGAATGGCTGGAAGAAAAGACAGGGAAACCGGTTATTGGGGTATTGCCTTATCTTCATGGGTTGATGTTGGAGGCTGAAGACGCGATTGATGTCAGCCAGTTAAACAATGATGAAACGCAATTGAAAGTGGTTGTGCCTGTACTGCGACGTATCAGTAACCATACCGATTTTGATCCATTGCGAATGCACCCTAATGTCGATCTTGTCTTTGTTGGTAAACATCAACCTCTGCCTGCGGCCGACCTGATTATTATTCCGGGCTCAAAAAGTGTCCGCAGTGATTTAGCCTATTTACGGGATCAAGGTTGGGACAAACAGATTGAACGTCACCTTCGCTTCGGTGGGAAAGTGATGGGTGTTTGTGGTGGATACCAAATGCTAGGCGAAAAAATATCGGATCCGTTAGGGATTGAGGGTGAATGCGGAGACAGCAAAGGCTTAGGTTTTCTGCCATTGGAAACAGAGCTTAAAAAAACCAAGCAACTCAAGCGGACCAAAGGAAGTTTGACTCTCCCGGGGCAAGAGACCGTTGATGTGTTTGGTTACGAAATACACGCGGGTGAAACCAAGGGCGTGACCGAAGATGCACCGCTAACACTCGAGGATGGTAAAGATGGCGCGATGGGGTTCGAAGACCAAGTGTTTGGCAGTTATCTACATGGCATCTTTGAGTCACCTGATGCCTGTGGCGCTATTCTTCGATGGGCTGGATTAGAAGAGGCTAAGGGGTGTGATTTTGCTCAGATGAGAGAAGACGGGATCAACCGTGTTGCTGATGCGATAGAGCAACATCTTGACCTGAAAAAACTTTGGCCGGATCTGGACTTGTAGGAGTAAGTATCATGAATGTCATTAAAGAAAGCTGCCCTGCATTAGTTGTCGCCGCACCGAGCTCTGGTAGTGGTAAAACCACGGTGGTCGCTGCCATTGCCCGTCATTTCACCAATCAAGGAAAGAAGGTTAGGGTATTTAAAACCGGGCCTGATTTTATTGATCCTAACTTTCTTTCGTTTGCCTCTCGTCAACCGGTGTATCAGTTGGATTTTTGGATGTGTGGAGAGGAGCACTGCAAACAAATGGTGACGGAAGCCGCTAAAGATGCCGATTTAATTCTGATAGAAGGCGTTATGGGGATGTTTGACGGACAGTGTTCTAGCGCAGATATTGCCGCGACACTTGGTATTCCAGTGATGGCGGTTATTGATGCAGGTGCAATGGCTCAGACATTTGGTGCCGTTGCCTACGGTTTAGCGAATTTTCGTGACGATATTCAGATGTTCGGTGTTTTTGCAAATCGAGTCGGCTCTGCTGGCCATGCTGAAATGCTCAAAGAATCGCTGCCGGATTCGTTAGAATTTTGTGGTTATTTGCCCAAGAATAGCGGACTTACGTTACCAGAACGGCATTTGGGTTTGGTTCAGGCACAGGAATTAGAAGACCTTGATGAGCGATTAGACCTTGCAGCTGAATTGATTGCTCAAACTGGAGAAATACCATTACCACCAGCCGTAGAATTTACATCAACAGCCCAAATTCGAGTGAAACCGTATCTAAAAGGCACGACCATTGCCATTGCGAATGATACGGCGTTTAGCTTCCTCTATCAGGCGAACCTCGATCTATTAGAGGAATCTGGAGCTGCGCTTACGTTCTTTTCTCCAATCAATGGTGAGTCTCTTCCCGTGTGTGATTCGCTTTATCTGCCAGGAGGTTATCCTGAGTTATATCTTGACGAATTATCATCAAACCTCGAACTGAAATCTCAGATTAGAGCCCACGTGGAGGCGGATAAACCGGTTGTCGCAGAGTGTGGTGGAATGCTCTATCTAAACCAAACGTTGGCGGGTATTGATGGACAATCAGCATCAATGTGTGGTGTGTTAGATGCTGATTCGCAGATGCAATCGTCATTGGCTGCCCTCGGTTTGGTTGAAGGCGAGCTAGCAAAAAAGCAGGTGTTGCGAGGCCATACATTCCATTATTCTAAAACGGAATCGAAGGAACCGCAGTTATGTATGCCCGTTTCACAGCGTGGTCGCAAGCTTGACCCTGTTTGGAGACATAAAAAGGTTATCGCATCCTATATCCACTGGTACTTTCCTTATAACCTTCCGTTGGTGGCCAAAATGTTTAAAGGCGAGTTGCTTGGAGATGGATGTTGAGGTTTGTATTGATTCGCCATGGGCAAACAGAATGGAATTTGGAAAGAAGAATTCAAGGTTGCCTCAACAGCGATCTCACAAAGGACGCAATAAGTAAGCTTAAACAAATAGAACTCCCTACGCTCCGTTACCCTGTTATGTATACAAGTGACTTAGGTAGGGCTTGTGAGTCAGCACGGATTATTGCGAGCCTTATTGGTGTTGACTTCACACAGGATTTTCGCTTGCGCGAGCGTAAATTTGGTGTGCTTGAAGGCAAAGTAATCAACCAGGAACACCAACTACGCGAACAGTGGCAGGCCTATCACCAACGCTATACAAAAAAGGTAGGCAATGCGTTCGATTTTGAATCTGAAGCCGAATTTGAACAGCGTATTTGCTCCTTTCTGTCAGAGTTAGATAAGCA
Organism: Vibrio frigidus; assembly: GCF_042465995.1. NCBI lineage: Bacteria > Pseudomonadati > Pseudomonadota > Gammaproteobacteria > Vibrionales > Vibrionaceae > Vibrio > Vibrio frigidus. Next base: position 216,736 of record NZ_JBCDMC010000009.1, read on the forward strand.
TCCTTCTCACTCAGATGTTGTCATCGTCTCTCATGGCGAGTGGATACGAGCTTTTATTAATATTGTAGAAGGGATCCCCTCATGGCATGGCGGTCGTGGTATTGAGGACAATGGATCGCCTGTTATTATTGATATGCTCGTCGAGATAAATTGATATTTATCAATGTTAGCCCTAACGGCTGATTTGTATCCCCCACCTTACTATTTCTACCTTTAGCCCTTAGCCTAATTCTATACCCTACTCATAATAAGGTTATATGGGATAGAAAATTAATGGACCACATTAAGGCGAGTTGGGTAGAAGAATTGTTTCTCATTCTAGATATCGATGCCACTAAACAAGAGTGGCAGCGTAAGGTTGAAGAGACCTTGCACTCATTGAAAAATGAAGTGCAGTTTATGGTGTCGACATTAAATAATAATGAAAATCAGCTTATTCAAGAGGCGCAGAAGCGCGTAACCGGTTTTTATATCAATGGGTCAAGAACCAATCTGACGATGGATATAAGGGTGATAGCCAGTGAAATTCTCCTTCGTAACCAACAACCAGAACTTGCACTCACTGTATTGCAGCCGATAGAAATGGACGGAAGCAGCGAATATCTGATCAACTTTGGCCGTGCTCTGATGCAGATCGGTATTCTTGATCAGGCTAAGCAATGCTTTATGAATGCCTGCGAAAAGAACCCAGATTCACCCGAACCATTTTTTCACTTAGCGTTCTGCTCAAGTGTCAGCGGAGATACAAAAAGCGCGGTTGGTTTTTACAAGGAAAGCCTAGATAAAGACCCGAAACATATAGGCAGTTTAATGAACCTTGCCTATCTCTATTACCAGCTTGAACAGTTTGAACCTGCCATTGAATACGCTAGGCAAGTTATCGAAACGGATAAAAATAACCCCGGTGGTTATCTCACGATGTGTGCCTGTCTTAATGCAACTAAGCGCTTTGTCGACAGCGCTAGCTATATTGAAAAAGCACGTAAGTTATGTGGTGACAACATTCTTGAGTTGGACGAACTTGAGTGCGTGATCTGTTATGAGCGTAAACAGTATCAGAGAGCGGTTGATCTGGTTACTCGTTATCTGACGGCTTACCCGAAAGCCATTGACTTACGTTATATCCGTGGAAATTCAAATATACAACTAGAAAACTGGAATGACGCTCTGATCGATATGGATGAGCTGTTGTCTCTAGAACCATTTGATACACAAACCCTCGAATCGAAATTTATTGTCCTGTATCAGGCTAAGCGTTGGCCGGAAGCGGAGATTGCGTATATCAAGCTGTTAGAAAACGCACCCCACCTGAGAGTTCAATATACAAAAGAATATACAGAAATCAGAACAAATTTAGCAATTGTGATTGGGTAATCCTTCGGTTTACCCTTACTTTAAGGAAGCAGTTAAATGAAAAAAGACGATAAAGCGGAGAATCCAAGCCGTCGCGATTTTCTCAAGATGGGGGGAGCAACCGCAGCGGTGGCGACCGTCGGCGTAGGAGCCGCGACAGGTTTTGTGTTAGGACGGGAGCCTGATCAAGATACGGGTTGGGGAAGAACTGCAGCTGGAAAAGACATGTTCTTTGATCGCGAACCGTTTCGGGTCGACATCGCGCCCACATTGATTAAGGTGGGCACACAACAACGTCCAGAAAGGGAAGATTTTTTATTCAAACGTCTCGGCATGATCGGTGGTGCGATACAAAGCGGTTGGGATCCTGCTGGTGGGTGGCAAAGTTGCCCAGATGAACGTGTTGTTAATTACTACCGTAAATTTCCTGCTCGTTGGCCAGAGATCGTTGAAGCATTTAAACAGGGCGCTATCTCTGCAAAGATGCAACATAAATATTTGGATCGCTTCGTCATTGCACATGCTTATGATCATGCTAACAATGCCTCAATGTATGGCCAAAATGGGGTGGAAATCAACTGGCCTCTTCCCCCTCATGGTGACCCTTCGGTTGCTGACTTTAAGAGCATCTATGATGACCAGTATGGCGACCCATCGGCAGGTCGTGTTGGCTTAAAAAGCTCGGGATTGGCGAGTGAAGAAGATAAGGCCAATGAAAATCGTCCAATAATTAAGAAGCGTGAATTTAAGACACCGGCTCATGCGAGTAAATTGATTAAAAAGGTGGCTCATCAAATGGGATGCAGCTTCGTTGGTATCACCGCCATTGACCCGGATTTCATCTTTAAAAATATCATGCGTGGTGTTGAAAATGATGGCGAAAACTGGGGCGATAAAATTCCGGATCACTGGAAATCGGTCATCATTCTTGGCGTCCCAATGAGCTGGGATGGCATGTACGCGGCGCCGGGTTACGGTACGTCTTATGAAGCCTATAGTGAAGTGCGCTTTGCCGCCGGTAAGTTAGAGGTATTCTTAAATCGTCTTGGTTGGGCAGGGCGAGCCATGGTTCCTGGTGGGGATTATGAAATGACGTTGCCGCCGCTAGCGGTAAAAGCTGGGCTTGGAGAGTCGGCTCGAAATGGTTGTTTGATAACGCCAGAAGTAGGCCCCAATATTCGTTTAGCATGTGTGGTCACGGACCTAGAGTTTGAGCATGATAAGCCTATTGATATCGGTGTTCGAGACTTCTGTAATGAATGCAAAATCTGTGCGACATCGTGTCCAAGTGGGTCGATTAGTTTAGCGGACGGACCTGATACAATACAACGTGGTTATAAGATCTTCGAGTTCAACCAAGATAGCTGCTATCGCATGTGGTCGTCATTGCCTTCTAATGGCCAACAAGGCTGTCGGGTCTGTATTGCGGTCTGTCCGTATACGCGCCGTAATAACTGGATCCACACCTTGGTTAAAGAAGCGGATCCGCGAGACCCAACAGGATTAACACGAAAAGCATTATTAGCGATGCAACACAACTTTTTTTACTATCCCGATGCAGAGTCTTATGCCGCGCCACATAATGGAGGTCGATTGGCAAACTACCATCAACCACCCGAATGGTTGCGTTCGGAAGAGTTCTTCAAAGGCATTGATAAAGACTGGGACTATGACGGTAACTGGGAGGGTTTCTAATGTTTCCACAATCAACGATTTTAGATCCAATTTTTTGGATGGTACTTGGCGCCGTGCAGGTGTTTATCTATCAGTCAGCTAAGCTATGGGCTCAAGATTATGGCCTTAGTATGAATGGCTGGAAATGGACATTGGTAATGGGTTGGTGGTTTTCTCTTATCCTCACCATCGCCGGTGCATTTACGCTGCTTGGCGAGAATGAAGGTAATGCTGGTTGGTATTTCCTTGGTTTCGTTGGGACGGCAATTATCATTGGAGGCGCGATTTTGCTAAAAATTCTCTTAGTTTTGAGTGAAAAAGCAAAACTGACGGCGTAATGTCATACTAACCCCTCCACTCGGTAACATGTGGAGGGTTTTCCTCTCTTTTCTCTATTCTAAAAATAGTTCAATAACCTGATTGATATCAAGGTCATTACCAATGGCAGAAATGTATCCTTCAAGGGTCTAAATAGACCTTTAGCCAACGCTTGAATTGGCTATCCTATAAACCCAGATAGATGAGCTAACCATAGATAGAAATCTAGTATGATAGAAAATATTTGTTTTGATAACGATAACTACTTGATGGGTATTAGTGTTGGTAGCATAAAAAACCTTATTTTTCGTAGAGGTAAGGACGAATTGACGAAACCTCATCGAGTCGAGTTTTACGCGTTGATCTTGATTACAGAAGGTACTGGTTACCACTATATTGATAACAAACTTTTCCATTGTCGGCCCGGTACTCTGTTGGTGTTAAGCCCCCATCAAGTCCACTATTTTGATTCTCATTTCCAGTGGGATGGGTATGTTGTCACCTTTCAGGACTCGGAAGTTTTTCCGGTTGATAATTTATCTGCAAACTTCGCGATTACGAAAGCGATCAGAAGTGTTGACAACATGAATGATGTGCTGGATTTGGTAGGACGCGAGTTCAGTATGCTGTACGAAGAGTGTCAGGCCCGTCAAGATCTAGTGAGTGCCAGACTGCAAAGAAATCTGTTACAAAGTATTCTATATAAAATATTTTTTAGGCATAACTACAGTCAACAAGAGATGTGTTGCAACAAAGAGTTTGGTTCTTTCCAAATATTCAGTGACTCGGTAGAGAAAGGTTATAATCATCGACACAATGTAAGTGACTATACAGACGACGTGCGGATGTCGGTTAAACGGCTCAATTCAGTCTGTCAAAAAGTGAAAGGTACGTCGGCTAAACAGGTTATCGATGCTCGACTGGTACTTGAAGCGAAACGATTGATTGGTTACACCTCTACCCCTATCTCTGACATTGCATTTAGTCTTGGGTTTAATGAGCCAACAAATTTGGCTAAGTTTTTTAAAAGACACACGAATATCTCGCCAACGGAGTTTAGGAATATGTCTAAGTTTTTCTCTGAGAATAATCCCGGTTAATAAAACTAGTTTGCGGTACTAATAATGGCCGATACTCGTAATTATCACGAATATCAGCCATTGTTCCGCTTTTCACTCGGCCGTCAATCTATCGATTAATGGGAGACAGGTTTTGTAAACCATGGTGATCGAGAATCGGTCACTTCGAATAGCTCATATTTTCTATTCAAGGTTTGCCCACCATCTCTTGTGATGGGTTGCCAATTAAAGCTCGCACGATTACGACTAGGTTTCACCGTCAAGATATCAAGTGGAAACGAGATATAGAATCCTTTGGTAAAGCTACCTTCGCCATACTCGTCTGCAGTAAGATCCGTATAGCTTGCATATGCACCTGCTATTACACCAGAATCAAACTGTTTCGAGAAATCGGCTCGCACCCCTTTGTCTTGTCCCAAAAATTGACCAAAGCCAACTTTAAACTTGGTGTTTCGCAGTAGCTCCCATTCTGGCATGTAGTACAAGTTGACGAAGCCAGTGGTGCCTTTGGAAAGGACATACGCTGCGCAAGAGGTGGTGTAAACCCCATTTTCACAACCGGAGTCAAACTCAAAATAATCGTCAGAGTAGACCGAGAACCAGCTGTTTGGGTCACGTTGGGATACAAGGTTAATATCAGCACTGATTGCCCAGTTAGCGTTTTGTTGACGATACAGAACCTCACCACCAACACCGGCAAACATAGACTCTAAGTAACCGCCGTAGCCCTGAAAATAAATATTTTCGTTAAGTTGCTCGAACCAAGTTAACTGCAAGTTATTCATTCTAAGCGGATTGTCGTGAACATAGTATCTAAACAACGTTCTAACACGCGGAACGGAGAAATTATCGATATGTGGGTCGTCTTCAATATAGTTAAACTTATCGTAGTTATCAGCAAGATTTAGATAGAGAGAACTGCTCAGCTCCAAATTGTTAGTTAACCGGTAACTGGCACTACCTGTAACACCAAGCGCATAAAGGTAGAACCCTTCGGGGCCCCCAAAACTTTGCGTTAATGTTGGTGCAATACCATAAGATAATGGTTCCTGGTAGGAAGCGAGTTGCGTTTCCGGTTTTTTAGACGCAAGGTTATCCTTTCGCACCGTTTCGCCAAACTGCTTTTCCTTAGAGTCTTCCGGCAGGAGAGCGTCGGTAAAACTCGCATCGATATATTCATTGTTAGCAAAAGCATCGAACTTATCAGCATCATAACGGGTTGTTTGTAGCTCTAGATCTCTGTTTTGTTCAATAAAGGTATAGGTGGTGATTTCATTCGATCGATTTTGAGACAAGATTAACGCACTACGTTCATGTGCCGTTTCAGGCGTTCTATATTTTTCTGGTTCACCTTGTACGGTGATATTTGTGCCAGAGGTAGAGATGTTGTTTTGCGCATAACCCGCGTTGTCGTTTATCTCTTCAGCCACCTGTTGCCAATCAGGGTTTTCGGCATTGGCTCGAGGCTTATACGCGGCTTTAGGCGTATCCCGCCAAGTAGAATGCATGTCATTGAAGTTGCTATGCAGGTTTACACCCACTGTTAGCGTGTCTCCGCGTTCGTAACTTACCCGAAAGTCGCCCCATCCTTGAAGTGCGTAAAGTACGCCAACGTTCCAAGGGGTGTGTGGTGCTAAGTCTTTACCCCCAGTTGTAACAGGATAATCTTGACTGTAGTCATTGCTGTCATACTCAACTTTAAATCGAAGTGGTTGGTAAGGGGTTTGGTATTCTACACCGCCAAAAATGGCAGTAGGGCCTTTAAACCAACGTTCAAAGTCGACAGAACCCCCATTATTTTTGTAAGTATCGTCTCTAGTGCAATAGGTGTCCGATGCTTTGCAGAATGGATTGGATATGTTGTCTCGTGTCCCTAGGTAACCCCAGCCGATGCCGAGAGTAAAATCGAGATTGCCAAATCGTTTGGTTGCCGCGACAAACTCACCATCGAACAGCCCTGTACCGCCAAAGTCTCGAATGCCAATGGATGTTTCTGGTATCCAGTCGCTCTCTTTTAACAGGCGGACTTTAAAGTCCATACCTTTGTCTGTGTATTCGTTATCGCCGCTATAGTCATAATTGCTGTTAAATAGCATGTCCTGAACTTGGGTATAACGAATGGTGGTTTCAAGCCACGGCATTAATTGCAAAGAGACAAAGCCGTGGTAGTAATCTTGGTTGAAGGTGCCCCCAAGATTGAATTCGCCTTCTGGTGCCACTCTTCCTGTGGGCATTTGCATTAAACCGACCCCACCAAAATCCGACTGTGAGGTATGCAAAGTAGCATCATTAAATGTGTCTGCGTAAGCAGCACTACTAAACACGGCGGCGCTTAAACATACCGATTTGCAAACAAAACGGAACGAAGAAGTTCTGATATTCATGGTCATTTGGCCTCTTCTTCAAATGCGTTTTCTTGGATAGGTTCCATATACCTAAGCAGCTCCGCGACCTGTTGGTTCAACGAGGCATACTCTTTAGGAAGTGAATCAAAGCCCGCTAAAATAATGGCGCCTGGAGCAAGGTAAGTTTTGTTATTTTGCCAAATGGGATTGGAAAATGAGATCGCATAGCCATCGGGCTGAATGACAAAAACATGGGTAATATCGCTACCAGATGGTAACGAAACAGCGTCTAAATAGGCCAATGGATTTGCACCGTTTTGGTGTGTTACCGGAGTAATGGCTTGCAATGTACCTACCACGTAAACCTGTTTAGGCCGAGGTGGCGTAATCAGCGTATAAGTGCCTTTAAGCAATGGGTTCAATTGGCTTTCTAGTCGAATCTGGTCATTATCTAAAGAAATAAAATAGCGATGGTTGAAGTGGTTTTCATTAATAGCAGTGCGAATACTATCCGCTTTCAAAGCAAATTCTGGATGATATTTAGCGAGATACTCTAGCTTCTCTAAGATTTTAGATTTCTCTATCTTTATATCTTCATTTAGGTCGGGTTGGATCAACTGTGCACGCAACCAAAACGGGGTAGCGTACTGGTTATTAGCCACAAGGCTATTGGTATCCGAAATAACCTGATGTAATCGATAGGTTTGCGGATAGGATAGGTTGACAGAATACTCTGACAAATTGACGGTCAGCGTATTGGCAAAAGCAAAAAAGGTAAAAAAAGGTAAGCTTGCCAATAGATATTTAAATGGTTTTAGCATGGTTTATCCGGCATAAGGTTTAAGAATGGTCATATTGACGCTGGGCATATCAGGACCAATGAATTGGATAGACTTTACGACCTGATGGGTTGATTTATCTAACCAAAAATGATTAGTGAATTCATAATCTAAAGAGGGGATGTACACCTCTTCCTGGTAATAGTTCGTCTCTTTAGTCCATGTTGTTGATGCAATGGTTTGTTGGGAAACAAAGTGCCAATTAATAGTCGCAAGAAAGTTAAAACGATAGTCTGGTTGCCAGTCATAAATGGCTTCCCATGTGCGTTGTTTTGGTTTTTGCCCATCTATCATTAGAGGGTCAGTATTATTTGGGTTAGTCAAACCCGCCAAATTATCGCTTGGTAGTCTAAGTGTTTTGACAAGACGGCCATTTTCGGTAACAAACATGCCGTAGTCTGAACTTGCCCATTTAAGTTGGGTTTGGTCTTTATTGTTGTTGGATTGTTCGACCAAAGCTAAAACAACAAATATTTGAGCGCCCTCATCAATGATGACGTTACTGCTCGCGTACGGCAGTGCGGCGATCTCTTGTTGGGATTTGTTAACATCGTCAAAACCAAACGTTGCTTCATCAAGCGTTGAGAATACGTTTTGGTAGTTTTGGGTACAGCCAGTCATCAATACAGTTGATAAGGCAGTAGTTAGAACAGAAACCTTAAGGATTTTCATTGGTAATAACTTCTATTTAAAAACGAATGTCATCGTACGGGTCACTTAACACGAATGACTTAAAACGGAATATAGTCAAAAAAAGCCATCGACATTTCGTCGATGGCTTTTAGATTGCTAACATCTAGCTTAGTTAGTACCAGTGGTACCAGTGGTACCTGAGGTGCTGTTATCAGAAACAGCAACGGCAGTTACCGCTGCTGCTGCTGCAACGGCAACAACAGTCGTTGTTGCAACACCAGCTGCAGTACCCGCAGCCGCAGCAGTTGTACCCGCGGCAGTGCCACCAGTAGAACCCGCTGCAGCAGTTCCTGCAGTTTCAGTCGCTGCCATCGCTGAGCTAGCAAATAAAGCTAGAATCAGAGCAGTTAAACCCTTTGACATAGTTTTTTCCTTATAAAACATCGATGTTAAAGCCAACGAATAACGGTTGGCGAAAGGAATATAACAAAAAATACATAATTAAATAAGTTCTATTTTTTATTCTGCAATATTAATTTTAAAAATTCATATTGATATAAATGACATTACCTGACTAGTGAATTTAAATATATATATTTTTTGACTTATAGCAATAAATAATTAAAAAACCAATTACTATCTTGTTACTTAATATGAAATATGTTAATTTGCGCGCTTGTTTCATGGAAATGACCATAAATAACATATCATACAGTAAGTTAGGTTGTAATTGGAATGGAATTGGGTAAGCGAAGTATGATGACCATCTTGAACGGCAATGATTTTCATCTCATTGATAAATTGGCAAAAAAAATTGTTTATCTTGTTATTTTTCCATTGTCATTTTCGTTAGAAGCTTCCCCTTGGCTAGAAGCACAAGATCCATTTCTACGCTCATCTATTGTCCTCCTATCCGATGCTGGTAAAATCTCTTCGCCTACCGGTCATTACCCGCTGCGTTGGTCATTGTTTGGCGACGAGTTAGCAACCGATTCGGTTTATCTGCCTGAATTTGTTATTGTTGAAATCAATGAGTTGAAGTACAGTTTGAGTTCTGCCAAATTGAATCGCGGAAATCGCGCTGCTAAATTTGTTGCAGCAAATGAACAACCCATTATTTCTGGTTTTGGAGCATTTGTCAGAGATGAATGGGGCAGTTATTTAAGTTATGAATATCTAGATAACGATTATGCTTTTCGTATTACGTCTGGTTATTCTAGATACAATGAAGAAAATGATATTCGCTGGGATAACTCTTACCTTTCATTAAATGCAGGTGATTGGCTTTTATCAATTGGTAATATTGACCGTTGGTGGGGGCAAGGGTGGCAACATAATTTAGTTTTTGGTTCCTATGCAAAGGCATCACCTGATCTCAGTGTAAGTTATATAAATCAGAATGACTGGTTAGGTATTTGGACATTTGAGAGCTTATTAGAAAAGCCTAATGATGCAATTTTTAACCATCATAGCGCAACGAGAGTAGTCGCGAAGCCATCAAAAAAAGTCACATTAGGCGTAACCTATCAAGCTTGGTTCGATGACGCTAACATTAACAAAGGAGATGAACAGATTGCGTTAGATTCTAAATTGACGTTACCTGGAATATCACTGTTTGATTCAGCATTTCTTTATCATAGCGTTTACGTAGAATTGGCTTCTACCGCTTATTTATCTGAAGTTGGGGCTTGGTTAGTCGGTTGGACTGGTAGCTTTAATGTGGGTCTTCATACTGTTCGTGTTGTATTGGAATCTCAGCATACTACGGATCAACATTCAACAAGTTATTGGCAAGCATCGAACGCTAATGTGGGAATAGGTGTGTATCCAGGGTCTTATAAAGAAGCATCGGTTAATACCTATGAAATGGATGAAAGTTATTCGGTTGCATTTTACCTTCAATTACGTAATGACCATAAGATAAGTTTTAGCTATCAGAAGTCGGAAATTGAACAACAAGAGCGCTCGTTTACACAAACCAACTATCGCCTTCCGGCCTTTGCAGGAATGCTGCACGCAGGTTTAAGTTATTCTCAGTTAAAAGCTGAGACATCACCAAAAGAGAATCAAACAACATTCTGGACTGGTTACGAATTTAGGTTCTAATTATTTGATAAATAGGTATTTACATTGAAAAATAATTTTCTGTCTTCAATCAATATGTCACGTAGAATTTAACATGCTTATAAAAAATATTGCTATCACTTTTATTGTTATTGCTGGCATCGTTAATTTCAGCGCCTTGGCTTATACCCCTACACCTGCTCAAATTAAACAATTCCAAAGTCTGCCTAAAGCTCAGCAGGAGCAACTTGCTCGGCAATATGGTGTGGATGTACGCACACTATTAAGTGGGGACGTCCAGTCTACTGAGCCGCCGATACAACAGATTACGCCAGAGAGGGTGACAGAAACACAAATTTCTGTCGCACAAATACCTGATACCAATACAAGCGAGGACAAACTTAAATCCTTTGGCTACGATGTATTCTCTGGTTCACCGATGGAATTTACGGTGATTGATAATATGCCAGTGCCGTTAGACTACATAATGGCACCTGGAGACGAAGTTACTATTCGACTTTACGGAAAAACTAGCCAAGAACTGAATTTGACCATTGACCGTGAAGGTTTTATTTATTTTCCGACGCTTGGTCCATTATCTGTTGCAGGACAAACTTTTTCGCAGTTACGAGAGTATGTTTCTAACCTAGTGAAGCAGAAAGTGATGGGCGTGGAGGTGGTGGTCTCTATGGGGGCAATGCGCACCATGCAAGTATTCGTGGTTGGTGAAGTTACGCAGCCTGGAGCATATAACGTCAATGGATTAACGTCCTTGACGCAAGCGTTGATTGCTAGTGGTGGTGTTAAAGAGACGGGATCGTTGCGTAAAATTCAATTGAAGCGTAAAGGTAAAACCGTCGCAACTCTTGACCTCTATGATCTGTTGCTTAATGGAGATACATCGAATGACATGAGGTTATTGGCTGGCGATACGCTATTTGTGCCGACCAAACTATCGAATGTCATGTTGAAAGGTGAAATAAATCGGCCGGCTATTTATGAACTTAAAGGTAAAACCACTTTAGGTCAGTTGCTTTCAATTGCCGGCGGGGCCACACCTCGAGCTTATCTATCTAAAGTTAGCATAAAGCGTACTTCCACAAATGGAATGGAGCAAATCACAGCGGATCTTGCGACGGCTGTTGGACGTAAGTTAATCGTGAAAGACGGTGATGAAGTGACTATATCGGCGTCTTCCAATGCATTGAAAAATGCTATCGCGATTAGAGGCGAAGTAGTTCGTCAGGGTGCTGTGCGGTTTTTCTCTGGAATGAAAATAAGTGATGTCATTTCATCAGCAGAAAGTGACTTGAAGCAAAATGCAGATTTAGATTATGCACTTGTGGTGAGAGAAATAAATGCGGACCGTGAGATCAGCGTATTACAGTTTGATTTAGGCAATGTTCTAAATGACCCGAGATCTATCGATAATATTGAACTGCATGAGAGGGACCAATTATTTGTTTTTGATAACGGATTAGCATTAGATTACTGGTTCGGAAGTAATCAAAATAAGAAAGTTATTAGTAATGAGAAGTTGGCGAATAAATCGAGTGAGTTTATAGACGCCTCGACGGGTGGAATCGTAAACGTTGACTCATTAAGCGAGCTCAATGTTCAGAACAAAGATACAGTAACTCGTGCTGATAACATAAAACAAACGAGCCGTGAGTTGCTGCTTAATCCAATAATTGAACGTTTGAAAGCGCAGTCTGCACTACACCATTCTGCAAGCATTATTGAGGTGACGGGAGCGGTCAAGTTCCCTGGGACATACCCATTGCCAGAGGGGAAATCTTTAGATCAAGTCATCAAAGCGGCGGGGGGATTGAGCGATGATGCCTATCTAACCGAAGCAGAAATAACGCGAAAAGAAAGAACGGTAGAAAGTTATCAGGTATCTCATTTTCCATTTGCATTGAAAGAGGCGTTGGATGGGAGTATGTCGGTTACACTTCAACCTTTAGATCATTTGGTCATTAAAACTCAGCCTGATTGGCAGCAAGATATGATCATCGAATTACAAGGTGAAGTAAAATTTCCTGGAAGATATACCTTTCAACGTGGAGATAGGCTTCAAGATGTTGTGGCTCGCGCTGGTGGTTTTACTCAGTTTGCTTACTCAAAAGGGGCGGTATTTAGCCGTGTTCGCTTGAAAAGACAAGAGCAAGAACGCTTAGAGCTATTAAACCTACAATTAAAGCAAGAGATTGGTGGGCTTGCACTACGTCGACAAAATTCATCAACATCTTACGCCTCATCACCTACCGACGCGCTAGCTATTGCCGACGAGCTTGCAAAAACAGAAGCCGTAGGACGTTTGATTATTAACCTAGAGAAAGCGATGACGGGCGATGAGGCGGCTAATGTCATGCTAGAAAAAGGCGACAAACTGTTTATTCCTGCTACAAACCCAACGATAGCAGTAATGGGTGAGGTTCAATTTGCATCTAATCATACATTCAGACCGGGAGAAACAGTAGAAGCATATATCTCGTCGGCTGGTGGAACCAAAAAACAGGCGGATACAGACCGTATTTATATTGTAAGAGCTGATGGCTCTGTTGTTTTACCCAATAATTCATTCTGGTTTAGTAGAAAGGACAAACCTTTGGCTCCAGGGGATACTATTATCGTCCCTATTGATACGGATTACCTCGATGGTTTGAGTACATTGACCTCTGCTACTCAAGTGTTGTACCAAATTGGTGTGGCTTGGAGTGCGGTCAAAGATTAGTTGGTGTTATTTGAGTGGAAACGCTATCGGTTAGATAACGTTTTCATATTATTAGTATTGCTGAGTACCTATTGATAAAGTTTCCTTATGAATATGCGAACGTTACAAGACCCAAATCAACAGCTTTATCCTTATTCAGAGCAGAATTTCTCATCAGAAGCTTCCGATGAGATCGATTTGCAAGAATTATTCATCGCACTTTGGCGAGGGAAATGGGTCATTATTGTTGTTACATTTATTTTTTCTATTGGTGGTGTGTTATACGCGCTTTCGCAACCAAACACCTATAAAGCTGAGGTGATACTTGCGTCTTCTGGCGACGGTGGTCAAAGTGGTATGGCTGCAATGGCCTCACAGTTTGGTGGCCTTGCATCGTTAGCGGGTATTAATTTGGGCGGCGGAACTACCGACAATAGAGGCATGTCACTTGCGGTTCTCCGCTCTCGACTGTTCCTGAATGCGTTTATAAAAAAACATGACCTACTGGTTCCTCTAATGGCAAGTGTCGAGTGGAATGCAGCTACTGGCGAACTGGTGATTGATTCTGATTTATACGACGAAACGAGTCAGCAGTGGATTCGAGAGGTTCCTGTGGGTAAATCAGTAGTGCCTACCGACTGGGAGGCGTATGAAGTTTTCAAGAAGGTATTAGGTAGCGTCGAAGCTAAAGATACGGGCTTAGTGACGCTGTCGATAACGCATTTTTCGCCGATTATCGCTCAGCAGTGGTCTGAATGGTTGGTTGAAGACCTTAATTCGTGGATGAAAGGAAAATCACTGAACGAAACAAAGCGCAACATAGAATATTTAAAGCAACAGATAGAGAAAACGGATGTATCAGATATGCGTTCGGTATTCTTTCAATTGATTGAAGATCAGACTAAGAATTTGATGTTGGCAGAAGTAGAAACTGAATTTGCATTCAAAACATTAGATCCCGCTGTTATTCCTGAAGAGAAAGTAGGGCCAAAACGCGCCCTAATATGTGTGTTAGCGGCATTACTTGGCGGGATGTTAGGTGTAGGTATTGTATTAGTGAGATTTGCATTTCGAAAAAATGATTGAGGTCTAATCTGTCTTCAAAGGCATCAATACTTCTCATTAAAACAGTGAACGCAATATTGGTATAGATCGTCAAAAAATGAACCTACAGCCTAATCCTTGTTTGGAAATAATTTGCCATGTAGACTTCATTTTAAATGATGTCTTCATGTGAAAACCTTCGACAAAGTTATCCGTGCATAGTAATCAAGCGTATTCACTATTTAATCCGTAAGATTCCAGGATTAAAAATGCGCCGCCCAACCAACTAAGAACCCTTGGGTAGCGGTGTCATAAGCAAAATCATCGCCGTTATCATAATCAACCCAAGTGGATTTAAAGGCGATATTTAAATCTGACCAGTTATTAATCTTGTAGCGTGTCCCGGTAAGAATAGCGCTGGTAAATTCCGTATCGCTACTCAAACCAGCATCAAGACCAAAATGAAACTTCCAATGGTCTGATAGGTCTGTTATCCAACGAGCACCAATTAAGTAATCTACCCAGTCTGCATCTAGATTTTTATTTGCATTAAGCTGTCCGCCACTGGTATATATTTTTGTATTGATATCATTATCCCACCAGCGAAAACCAGCCATGTAATCTACGGTGCCAAAGTCATATTGATAACGTTTAAAGCCTTTTACTTCTAATACTCCCTGTCGAATCTCAAGTTCCCCTTTTAGTAGGCTCAAGTCATTCCCTAGAATGGCATCTGATTTACCACTGAGCTTCATAAAACTATAATCTACGTAATACCCCCATCGATTATCATATATACCCTCTAAGCGAAGCATTGCACCGATGTCCAAATGGTCAACGATAAAAGCAGGGTCTACGTTGACATCGGTAGATACGTTTCCAATCGTGCTATCGCCTCGGATATTAAGTGCTTGGGCATAGACTTCTATACTGTGTTCCCAACCAGAACGGTCCATACCCATTTCATTAGCAAGAGCCGAATGACTAAGAGAGAAAAGAACGAACATACTCGCGGTACGTTTAGATATTGATGCCATTAGGTACATCCTTGTTAAATATAAAGTTATTCAGGTTGGTACTTAAACAAGCGTAGTATATGAATCATTAAAATAAAAAATTTGGCAGGAAAAAAGTCAGTTAAGTCGACAATATTCGTATTTTTTTGAAGATCCTGACAAATAGGCATTCACAAGCTCTGTTGGCGTTAGACCGCTATGAATTGTCCAATATTGTTTTTTGATACACCTTAGGTGTTAACCCTGAAATTCGCTTAAACGCTCGAGAGAATTGAGAAATATTTGCGTATCCCAGTTGGCTTGCAATATAGGTGAGTGAATGGCCTTCTTCCATTATTTCGCATGCAACGGAGAACATGAGGTTCTCTTTAATCCGACGGAAGGAAGTATTTTCGTTGCTTAATTTTCGTTGGAAGCTCCGAACGGAAAAATTGAGTAACTCGGCGGCGTCTTCTATCGTTAGGTTCTGCTCTTTAACATAAGGCTTTAACAACTCAAAGACACTATCAGTGAAGCTTGTGTGCCATTCTACTATTGCCGATGTGACGCTGAGAAACTGACTTGAGATATCGATTGGATTATTGAGCAGTTCCGTCGGGATTTTCACGGCGGTTTTTTCTTGATCAATGTAGATCTGGCAACTGATGGGCAAAAAGGACCGAATAATATCGATTTGGCAATTCTGTAGTTTCACTTTGTTGGGTTGCCATGACCGACCCGTTAACATGCTCATCAGTTCGATGATATAAGTAAGCGCAAAAGCTTCAGACCATTGAAAATATTTACACGTTTTTGTCGGTGCATAAACACAAAACCAATGCTCTCCATGCTTTTGTTCAAAGTGAACATTACTACTTGGGGTATCATTCAAGAAAATCCTATTTATGTCATTAAGAGCCTCTCCAATGGTTGAGTATTCTGTGAATTGATGCAGCACATGCGGAATGATGCGTTTTCTTAGTGCAAACCTTAGTAGGTCGATAAAGCCTGTGACGCCTAACTGAGTGTAGGTTAGATAGATAAGCCGTTTAATCGATTCGGAAGGGACAAAGTCGCTATCGGATTGGATTAGATCCGGCGGTAAACCAGAGTCTTTAAGTAGTTGGTGAATATCGAGATCATATTCTGTGAATACCTCAACGAGAATCTTTGCATAATTGGTTTGAATGACCGGAACTTGGTATGAGATTGAAACCATAAAAACACACACTCCTTGTGTCAATGCTGATGGGATCGGCATTTTATGATGCGGTTATATCACTATAGTGAAAGTTATGGCTGTTTTCTTGAGTTTTTCATATTCCGATATATGTTTAAGGTATTAATTTTATTAATGTTGAAGATAGACAAGGGAGTGGTATGTCTGAGGTCAAGGAAGAGACTCATGAGTCACGAAATGCGAGCAATAAGAAAGATAGGGTAAGAACAGTAACAAATTATCTACTCACGATTGTTGCTGTGATGCTTTTTTTTAGCATCGTTACCGATCGCATTATTCCAATTACCGACAATGCTCGTGTTAAAGGCTATATCGTTCCAATAAAACCCGAAGTCTCCGGCAAGGTTTTAGATATAAAGGTTCAGCCTAATCAGTTGGTAGAAGAAGGGGATGTTCTCGCTATTCTGGATGCTTCTGACTACAAAATTGCAGTACAACTCGCCGAGCAAAATTTGGAGATAGCAGGGCAGAATGTGGGTGCTCAAACGGCAGACATTGCTGCAGCCCAAGCGCGTCTTACATCAGCAATTGTCGAAAGGCAAAATACAGAGTTGCAAGCAAAACGTGTGTTGGCAATGGCGGAAAAGGGCGTAGTGTCGAAGTCGGACGCAGACAAAGCAAGAGCCACCTTAGCAACATCAAGAGCGTCGGTTAAGAATGCAGAAGCCGATCTGGAAAAGACAAAGCAACAACTCGGTAAAAATGGTGAAGATAATAGTCAAATTAAAGCCGCGCTCTTGTCTCTTGAACAAGCGCAACTAAATTTAGAGCGAACGGTAATAAAAGCGCCAACTCAAGGAGGGGTCTCAAACTTCAGTTTATCGGAAGGTTTTTTTGCCTCGGTAGGCCAACCTATCATGACGTTTGTATCGACAGACGATATTTGGATAGAGGCGTATTTTCGAGAAAATAGCTTAGGAAATATAGCCGTTGGTGATGACGTTGAAGTCACCTTAGATATTGTGCCCGGAAAGATTATTAAAGGCAAAGTGACGAGTGTTGATTGGGGTATTGATTGGGGGCAGAACGACCAAGCAGGTAAGCTTGCGCAAGCAAATCAACAGACTGGTTGGTTGCGCCAGACACAAATGTTGCCTATCTCGATTGAATTTGACCACGCAGATGTCAAAGGGTTGCTTCGAGTGGGTGGTCAAGCTGATGTGATTGTATATAGTGGCGATAATTTTATCTTTAATTCAATAGGTAAACTTTGGATTCGATTTATTAGCGTGCTGTCTTATGTCCGATAACATCGCGACTGATCTACAGGTTCAAACACGCATCATTCGATTTATGGTTGGGGTAACTATTGTGGTGTTCCTCGCCGCATGGATCAACTGGCCGTTGGCCTTTGTCGCCCCTGTTTTTACTGCAAAATTTTTAATTGATAAACTTACGTTTCATAAAGAAACCGTCTATGAATTGTTGTTGGCATTGGTGGTTACTATGGGATTAGGTTTATTGCTTTCAGGGGGAATAACGCAATACCCTGTACCGTTATTAATACTTGTTGGATTGATGATGCTGTGGGGATACTTTTTATTTACTGACCCTAAGTGGAATCTATTTGGGACCATATTGCTGATTTCAGTATTGGTGTTGCCCTTTATGGCCATATCTAATCCTGGTATTTCAGTATTACTCGCAACTGGATTAGCAACATCTGGTGTTGTTGCGGTTGCTATTTTTGCTGTTGCTCATATCTATTTTCCCGAACCTAGAACTAAATTTAGTGGTTTTGCAGCTACACCAATAACCAGACAACAACGCTGGTATGCTGCGTTTAGAGCGATGATTATCTCTTTTCCTGTCGTCTGTTTTTTCTTTATTTTCCAGATATCTGAAGCACTATTAACGATGATGTTCATCGCACTGCTTTCGTTGATGATTACGTCTGAGAAGTCGATAAAACTGAGTGCATTCTTGGTCATTAGCAACGGGTTAGGTGGGTTACTTGCTATTGCTGCGTTTTCAATATTGGCTATCGTGCCCAACATTATTTTCTATTCACTATTCATCGGTTTGATAGCCATTTATGTCGCGAAAAAAATCTATACAGTGCCTGAAAAAGCCCCCATTTATGCGACCGCTTTTAGTACGTTATTGGTGCTGATTGGTAGCACACTAATGAGCTCAGGTGATATAGATAGCAATACATGGGTTCGGATATTTCAGTTAATGCTCATTGGGCTCTACATGATTGTTGCCTCCTTGTTTTTAGAAACAAGGAATTGGAAATTTTTACAAAATTAACAAAACTCGATGAATAAACTTTTAGTGCGATTTATACACAAGGACGTTACATGAAGCTCAAAACTGATTTCTCTCACCAAGCTATTGATGCCGCAATTAAGATAGCGGCCGTTGCTTTACTCATCTATTGGTGTTTTTCGATACTACGCCCCTTTATCATGTTATTGGTTTGGGGAGGGATTATTGCGACGGCGTTGTATCCAGTTGCAGTAACCATCCATAACAAGACAGGTTTATCGAAGGGAAAGGCAAGTGGTTTACTAAGCCTTATTGGTGTTTTATTGCTTTTGATACCACTTGTTGCTCTTTCGTCTGGGTTATACACGAGTGCATCGGAGCTCTTCTCTGGAATACAAGATGGATCGTTAGTCTTGCCGAAACCTAACACATCTATTCAGGATATTCCCCTGGTGGGGGAAAAACTATACGCGGCAATGTCGTATGCATCATCGAATATTGAAGGTGTGTTTACCAAGTATGCTGAAGAAATCAAAGATTTTGCCAGTCAAGCGGCTTCCATAGTCGGTTCTCTTGGTGGAGGATTCGTACAGTTTATTATCTCGACCATTATTGCTGGGGCGTTTATGTCTAATGCTGATAAGTGCCTGATTGGTATCACTAAACTCGCTGAGCGTTTAACAGGTGATAAAGGAGAGGCGTTAGTCCAACTTTCAAAGTCGACGGTACGCAGTGTGGTACAGGGTGTTATCGGTGTTGCTATTATACAGTCAGTATTTGCTGGCATCGGTCTGGTGGTCGCTGGCGTGCCTGCCGCGGCTTTTTGGGCACTGGCAGTATTACTCGTCGCCATTATCCAATTACCGCCAATTTTGGCGTTGCTTCCTGCCATTATCTATATGTTTAGTGGCGACTCGACATTAACAGCGAGTCTGTTTCTCGTTTGGTGTATTTTAATTAGTGGTAGCGACGCTATTTTAAAACCTATGTTATTGAGTCGTGGTTCCGATATCCCTATGTTGGTTATTTTACTCGGCGCATTAGGTGGGATGGCAATGTCCGGTATTGTTGGATTATTCGTCGGGGCTGTCGTATTGAGCCTAACCTATCAACTGTTTGTTGCATGGTTATCTACAGAATCCGAAGAGGCAAAATAGATGAAAGGAGTCTCAAAAGACGACAATTTCTATTTCCTTTTTTTTGCGCTATTGGTGCTATTTTTTGGTTGTGCGGTAATGCAGCAAGTTCATCCCGAAGGACAAAAAACTGTGTTGGGATTGATAATTGTCACATTGGCGGTGTCGATTGCTGGTATCGATCGTAGGAAAACGATATATCGAATTTGGTATGGATTATTGTTAGTCACGGCGACGGTATCGGGTATGTTCTCGTTCTTTGATGATTATGACATGTCTTATGTAACGTTGGCGGCGGTTTTGGTCTTTTTATGTTCGCATATCCATTCAGCATTAAAACAAGTGATGCTGGCAAAGGTAGTGACAAAGAACCATATTGTTGGCTCAATCTGCATTTATTTTCTGATAGGGTTGGCTTGGGCGACGTTATATCTGCTGGTAATTGAAATGTTTCCTATGGCATTTAATGGCATAGAGGCGAAACCTTGGTTAAACAATCTGTTTAACGCCTTGTATTTCAGTTTCATCACGTTAACGACGGTGGGGTATGGCGACATTTCACCAAGCTTACCCGTTGCTCAGTTCTTTGTGTTTTTAGAATCGATTGTTGGCAGTTTCTACCTGGCGATTATGGTTGCTAGCTTGGTTAGTATTCGCTTAACGCAATCAACTCTTAAATAGACCATGTAAATGTGGTCTATAGGGTGAGTAATGCTGTTAACTTAAGGCATCAAACTCCGTCATCCTCACGAAAGTGGGGATCAAACTGTACTACCGACCTCATAGGTAACACTTTAAACCGGTCACATAGGTAACACTTATGTTGGCCGGATTACTCGACCAACTACTTCATCTACGATCCCTAATTTTAGAGTTCCAAAATGCAGCAACCAG
>NZ_JBCDMC010000090.1:0-213 GCF_042465995.1 Vibrio frigidus
GAACGCCTTGTGTTTCAGTGAAAGTAACATTGCTATCGGTCGCGGTTGCGAGCGCACCATCCGCTATCGTGATGTTGATATTGGCAGCATTTGGTACGGTGTCGCCATCGGTATCAGTAACATCCACTCCGATGGTTAGCTCATTAATATCGCCATCACCGTTAACTTGTTCTATCGCTTGATGTTGAGTAATGCTGTAGGTGCCATCAATAT
>NZ_JBCDMC010000091.1:0-212 GCF_042465995.1 Vibrio frigidus
AGCTTCTCCTCTATGAAGCTTACACATTAACACCTGTTACCCATGTGCCCGGTCAGATCTGTTACCTATGTGGGCGGTCAATACCAAACTCACCAAGATTCCCGTTTTCACGGGAATGACGAAGTATCTAGCATTAACCGAACAGCATTCCACGAAAGTGGGGATCTAATATCTGGCTCTGAATTTATAACGAATACTCAGGCTCCCGTTGT
>NZ_JBCDMC010000092.1:0-211 GCF_042465995.1 Vibrio frigidus
AGTTGTTTCCAAGAACACTTGAATGTGTGTTGGTTTGTTATCACCGAAGTGACAACAAGTACCTAGTGTTTCCTTTCGAAAAAGGATCCAATAGGATTTGAGAACTTTTATTTTGATAAATAATAATCAATTATTTATCAGTCAGCTTTCCAAATTGTTAAAGAGCAAAGATTTTATACTTATCGTAATAAGTGAAAACCATTTTTAAATA
>NZ_JBCDMC010000093.1:0-210 GCF_042465995.1 Vibrio frigidus
CGTTAGTTTGGCACTGATCGCCCACATAGGTAACAGATCTGACCGGGCACATGGGTAACATGTAGAAGATTCCCGTTTTCACTGGAATGACGGTGGCTTCATTTTGCGTTTTCAGCCTTGGATATGAGGCTAACTCACTCATTCCCGTCCTTTCGCCATTTCACAGTCCTTCACTCATTCCCATTCTTTCGTCATTCCCGTGAAAACGGG